>NZ_BAJT01000005.1 GCF_000613845.1 Asaia astilbis JCM 15831 | reverse complement strand
CACGCATCCTTGGCGAGGGGGCCGAAACACGTCCGGGACAGGCCGATTACGCCTCGGCGGTCACACAGGCACTGGCCCCCCGCGAAGGCGCCGGCATTCCCGAGATCGTCCTTGCCGAAGCGGGAACGGGCACGGGCAAGACACTCGGCTATATCGCTCCGGCCAGCGTCTGGGCCGAGCAGAATGACGGACCTGTCTGGGTTTCGACCTATACACGCCATCTGCAGCGGCAGATCGAGCAGGAACTGCACCGGCTCTACCCAGACCCCGCCGAGCGCCGCGACGCCGTAGTTCTGCGCAAGGGGCGTGAAAACTATCTCTGCCTCCTGAACATGGAAGATGCGGTCAACACGCTCGCTTCCCGCCCCTCTCCGTCTCCATCGGCACTCATCGGGCTTTCGATGCTGGCCCGCTGGGCGGAGGCCACCGAAGACGGCGACCTCATGGGGGGCGACCTGCCGGGCTGGTTCGGAGATATCTTCGGAAGCGGGACCCTCTTCGGCATGGCCGATCGCAGAGGCGAATGCATCCACGGGGCGTGCCCGCACTACCAGACCTGTTTTGTGGAACATTCGATCCGGCGCGCGCGCGGAGCACGGCTCGTCATCGCTAATCATGCGCTTGTGCTCTCACAAGCCAGCTGGGCCAGTCTCGCGCGAGACGATGTACCAGACGAAGACCAGCTGCCGACACGTTACTTTTTCGACGAAGGCCATCACCTCCCTGAAGCGGCTGATAGCGCCTTTTCCCTCGCACTCTCCGGCCTCGAGGCCGCCGAACTGCGTCGCTGGCTGCTGGGCGCGGAAGGGAGCCGCTCTAGAGCGAGAGGCCTGCGACGGCGCATCGAAGATCTGGTCGCGACCTCTCCCGCGCTTGAATCCCCCATGGAGGCGATCCTTGGCGCGGCCCATTCCCTCCCCGCACCCGGCTGGCTCGGACGACTGAATGGTGAGGACACAGCGCCGCAGCCAAGCGTCCCCGAGTTGATCGTCAATCCCTCGGAACAGTTTTTTCAGGCGCTGAGGGCCCAGCTGGACGCAAGGCGAATTGGCACACAGGGGCAGGACAGCTCTGAATGTGAGCTTCACCCCGCTGGAGAAACGCTGCGTCAGGCCGCCTCTCCTCTCGATTCTGCTCTCAGACGCCTGCTCGCACCGCTCCACACATTGGTCGAGCGCCTCAAAGCCCTTTTGAGCGAACCGGATGACGCTCTTGAAGCCGCGCAGCGCCTGCGGATCGAGGCCATGATCCGCTCGCTCAGAAGACGGGCGATTACGCGCGTTGAGGGCTGGATTGCGATGCTCGATACCGTGCTCAAAAGCGAGGCTGGGTCCAGCACAGCCTTCATCGATCTGATCCGGTCAGACTATATTGCGGGCCGTCAGGGGGAGACGGATATCGGGCTGCATCGTCACTGGCGTGACCCGACGATCCCTTTCGCGTCCGTCATGCAGGGAACCGCCCATGGCATGCTGATCACCTCCGCGACGCTGCGCGATCAAACACCGGCAGCAGGCGAGAGCGGACCAGACCCGCGTCAGGTCGAACAGACCTGGCACGCTGCCGAAACACGCCTTGGCACCCCGCATTTCATCAAGCCGCCTTTTCGCGCTTCGCTCCTGAGCCCCTTCGATTATGCCCATCAGACAAGGGCCCTGATCGTCACGGATATTCCGCAAAACGATCTGGACGCTCTGGCGAGCGCCTATCGCCTTCTTTTTCTCGCTTCACGAGGCGGCGCGCTGGGACTGTTCACCGCGATCTCACGCCTGCGCGCAGTGCATCAGCGCATTGCTGGTGCTCTGGAAGAGTCTGGCGTGCCGCTCTACGCCCAGCATGTCGATACGATGGATAACGCAACGCTGGTCGATATTTTTCGCACAGAGCTCCATTCCTGCCTGCTGGGTACGGACGCCATGCGGGATGGGGTGGATGTGCCGGGCCAGGCTTTGCGCCTTGTGGTGTTCGAACGAACGCCCTGGCCCCGTCCTGACATTCTCCATCGGGAACGCCGCAAGGCGCTCTCCCCCGACGATCCGCGCGACTATGACGATCGTCTCACCCGCATGAGACTACGACAGGCTTTCGGTCGTCTGATCCGCAAGAGCGATGATCGCGGCGTCTTCGTCATTCTGGATCGACGCATGCCTTCACGTCTGCTTTCGGCGTTTCCTGAAGGGGTTGCTGTCGAGCGCGTCAGCCTTGCCGAAGCCGTTCGTCAGATCGGGGCCTTCCTGCCCGGAGATGTCTCAACGCCCCTTCTGGAGAACGACACCTGAGGAGCCTCACCCCATGACCGAAACAGCGCTCATCACGATGTTTGGCGATGCGTTGGTGGCGCGTGCCGAGGCGACGAACAGCTCCTCCTCGAGGGGATCGTGCTCGAGCAACGCGACACGAACTTCCTTGGGATCGATCTGGGCCGAGGGCAGCTCGTCAATGCGCCGCCCTCCTACACCCTTATGGCGTTGCGGCCTCACGTGTATCAGCTCCGCGATGCAACGGGGGCTCCCTATTCGCATTCTCCGGACGGCACCCGCGATTTTAGTCTCAAGCGCTCCAGCTGGGGGGAGCTTTCCTGTCTTGCGCTCAAGCGTTTCCCCGAGATCGCGCCCTCTTCCGAAGACTTCGCAGCCGTGCCGCGCCTGTTGCATTTCATCTGCAACGATCGGACGACGCTGGATCCGGCCTTTGCGGCCAATATCGCTCAGACTTCGGCACTCAACCCCGGCTGGGAATTGCGTCTCTGGGACGAAGCCGCGCGCTTTCAGTTCATCTCCGATCATTATGGATGGGATGTGCTCAAGATCTATCTCATGATCGGGGCAGAATACGGCGCAGCCAAAGCCGATTTCTTTCGCTATCTGCTGATCTACCGTCTCGGGGGCGTGTATCTGGATCTCAAATCCTCAACATCCCGACCTCTGGATGCCATCATCCGCCCGAATGACGAGTTCCTCTTGTCGCAATGGAACATGTCGGGCTCCAATCTCCATGCTGGCTGGGGTCTAGGAGCGTCGATCGCGCATGTTAAGGGCGGCGAATATCAGCAATGGTTTCTGATCGCCCGACCCGGTCATCCTTATCTGCGCCGGGTCATCCAGCTCGTGATGACCAAAATTCTGACCTATCGCGCGGAGGTGCACGGCGCAGGCGCCGTCACCACGTTCAACATCACCGGTCCTCACGCCTATACAAAGGCCATCCATCCGGTGCGCGAACGCTTTGCGCATCGGGTCTTCGATTCAGAAACGGACGGCCTCATCTATTCCAGGATCGAGAGCCATCGTGAGCGGAGCGGGAGCACCTACCGTTCCGCTCGCACAACTCTGGTAACAGGCAATGATTCCTATCTGATCTGACAGGCAGCTTACTCCCGGCGCTCGATTGCGCCGGGAAGAAAGGGATCAGAAATTAACCCCAGCCTGCAGGAAGACATAACGACCCAGATACAGATCGCCATAAAGACCGGCTGCGCTGTTCGTCGAGGCGTCAGCCACGAAAGGCGGCTGCTTGTCGAACAGATTGTTTACACCCGCCTGGAATTTCCAGCGATCGAGGCGATAATCGATCGTCAGATCATGCGAGAAGATGCCAGGGGTCTTGTAGCGCCCATAACCGAGTTCGGTGCTGAGATCCTGCGATCCGTTATTCCAGACCATGCCTCCGGTATATTTCATCATATAGGTGACACCCCAGTTGCCATGCTGCCAGTTGACGGTTGCATAGTCGCGCACGCGCGGCTGACCCGTCCCTGACTGGTACATCAGGCGACCTGCGTAATTATACCATTGGCCACCCGGCTCGTTCTGCTGGAGATAGCTGACGAGCTGCTGGAAGTTATTGCCCAGCGTGACCACGTCCTGGCGTGTGACACGGATGCGATAATCGAGATCGAAATCGATACCGCTCGTGCGCAAGCCACCGATATTGGCATAGTAGTCCGTCACGGAGTTCAGCTGGTTCGTGCTCGAAACGCGCGTGATGTTGCTGCAATATTTGGTATCGGCCCCAGTGTAGCACTGATCGACGATATACTGAGAGCTTAGATAGGCGATCATGTTCTTGACGGTGTAGTGCCAGTATTCAACTGACGCCGATAGTCCCGGCAACCAGCGCGGCGTGATAACCGTGCCAACCGTGTAGGTGCGACCCGTCTCCGGCTTGAGCGCAGCGTTTCCGCCGTAAAGCGTCGGAATCTGACCCGAATTGGCAGCAACGAAGCTTGAGGTATTGATGCCCTGCTTGGCGCAATTGGCCACGACCGCAGCCGACAGCGACCCGTAGGCACTGGCCTGTGCGCAAGGATCGGTCGCCGAGGCGTAACCGAGGCTTCCGCCCGAGTAAAGCTCATACACGTTCGGCTGACGATAGGAGGTGCCGATCGTGGCGCGGAAGCGGATATCCTGAATTGGTGCCCAGTTGATCGACGCCTTCCAGTTCTTGGTGCCACCGAAGGTGCTGTAGGACGAGTAGCGTCCCTGAGCATCGATGGTCAGATCCTTCGCGAGAAATACATCGCGCAGCAAGGTCGCCTTGCCTTCGAGATAGCCCTCGGTGACGTTGAATCCACCGCCCGTATAGGAGGCTGAATTGGTCAGCGTATCACCAGACGCCACAACGGCATCAGATGATAGGAGAGCTGTTCGCCGCGATGCTCCATACCGAGCGCAAAGCCAACATCCCCGCCGCCCTTCCAGGGCATGGTCGCAACATGGTTGTTGTGGATACGCAGGTTCAGGTCGCGAAGCTGATAATAATAATGATCGTGGCTCGTGTAGTTCGAATAGGCCGCAGCTGCCGAGGAGAGCGGCTTGAACGGATCGGACAGAACACATCCCGAGGATGCCTGACAGACAGACGGATTATAGACGAGCGCACTGTTTGAATCGGTCGGGTCGACCTGTTCAAGCCCGTAGGACTGAAGCAGCTTGGCATAATTGCCAACGCCCGACATCTGGGACATGACCTGGTTCCACCCATAGGTGTAGGACAGATCGTACATCCAACCATGGATGATTTCACCCTTGGCACCGGCAATGGCGGTGTAGGTGTCGGTCGCCGTTTCCGTGCGGCGATTGCCCCATTCTCCGTAGCGCTTGTACATCAGCACATCTTCGCCAAACGTGTTGTACGGCGCATTCGCCGGGATCACGAGGCTCGACGGAAGGGTTGACGGTAGATGCTGCCCGTCATCGGCTCAGGGGCCAGCATGGTGCTGGAGGTGCGATGGCTGTACTGGAAATTCGCATAAGGCGTGAAATGCGGGTTCACGTCATAATGCGCATCGAAAGACAGGGTCGAGTTCTGCAGCGAGTTGGTCAGGGATTGCTGCGACCCGTAATTATAGCGATCAGCTGACGTGGAAGTGTGATAGCCCGAGCCGCTGGCATTCGGGACATAAGTCCCCTCATCCGTGAAATACTTGCCCGCTGTAGGGATGGATGAACCAAACAGCAGATCGGACGCATCGACGGGATCGTTTGTCTGGACGTTTTTCGACCATGCGCGGTTACGTTGCATGATGCCGCTCTTGGTCATGTATGACCCGAACAGCGTTACGTTTCCCTTCCCATGGTCGAAATTCCAGCCCTTATAGCCGGAGATCTGACCGGTCTGGCCGTCACCGACATCGCTGATCCCGCCT
The DNA here is from genome assembly GCF_000613845.1 of Asaia astilbis JCM 15831. Lineage (GTDB taxonomy): Bacteria > Pseudomonadota > Alphaproteobacteria > Acetobacterales > Acetobacteraceae > Asaia > Asaia astilbis. The sequence goes on along the minus strand of NZ_BAJT01000005.1, from coordinate 173,990 downwards.
CGAACCGTGATATTGGCGTCGTTGAGGTCGTGGCGCATCTTGATGTTGATCACACCGGCCACGGCATCAGCGCCATAAAGCTCCGACCCACCATCCTTCAGGATTTCGATGCTGGAAACCTGATAAACGTTGATCGTATTGAGATCGACGCAGCTGTTATTGCCATTCAGTGTCGTACGCTTGCCATCGATCAGAACCAGCGTGCGGTTTTGACCCAGATTACGCAGATCGACGCAGGACGAGCCGCCCGTACCGTTTGTCTGCGAGTTGTATGTGCCGGACGAGCCGACCGAGGGCAGACGTTGCAGGTAATCGCCGATCGTTGTGGCACCGGTCTGGAGGATCTGCTTGGCCGTAACGATCTGAACCGGGTTTGCATTGGCGTTATTCGACGTGCTGAGCGCGGAACCCGTCACAACGATATTCTCGCTCCCCCCACGCGCACCGCTCTCTGTCACCGGAGCAAAATCCGTGCGCTGGGCAGCGACGGTGCGAGACGTGGATGCGGCCAGGGGAGCTGGCGTTACAACTGCGGGCGCTACTGCCTGAGCAACGCTCTTTCTGCTTTTCTTGACCGTCTTGTGGGTATGCGTGGTCTGCGTGGCAGCAGCCTGAGCCAGACCCGTCTGTGCGAAAGCGAGACCGGCTCCCAGAGCGGAAGCCAATAGCAGCGTTCTTTTTTTACCGATTGAAATCATGTGTTCTTACCGTCCATCAGGCGTTCTGATGTCAGAAAGATTTCACAATCGAAACCACGTCCAGAGTTTTATTTTAGTATAGTTTGACAAAAAAGCTCTGGTTGCACAAAAGACACAGCGTAACTTACGTATAATATATTTTGATTGTATAAAATACTTTAGGTTTATTTATGAAACATTTCGTCAACAATCGTACAAAGGTGAAAACAATGCTTGACGATGAATTGACGGTGCAAGCTCGACAGCGATTTCGAACTGACGGCGCAAGAATCACCGGGCGCGTCAGTCGGCGCCTCTTTGCTGCTTCCCGTCTCCTGCGTCACGGATAATCGACACATTGTTCCAGTGTGCGGCTTTCTCGATCAGCTCATGGAGAAAACGCCTTTCTCAGGCGCCTCCCCCAGGCCGTGACGGCAAGTGATTTTTCTAGTTTCAGAGCGATTGCCCGCCGGAAACCTCAATCCGTTGCGCGTTGATCCATCGTCCCTCTTCACCCAGAAGCGAAGCGATCATTGGGCCTATATCGTCGGGCACTCCAGGCCGACCCAGAGCTGTCGCCTCCGTAATATGACGGGTAATCTCGGGGTTATCGCGTACCATACCGCCGGAAAAATCCGTCTGTATGGCACCGGGAGCGACCGTATTGACCGCGATCCGCCTCGAACCGAGCTCTTTGGCCATGTACCGCGTCATGACCTCGACCGCGCCTTTCATGGAGCCGTAAGCGATCCGACCGGGATAGAGGATGCGGGTCAGCCCTGTGGAAATATTGACGATACGCCCCCCGTCACGCAGCAACGGCAGGAGAGCCTGCGTCAGAAAGAACGGGCCTTTGAGATGTTCGGCATAGACCCGATCAAACTCAGCTTCGTTCGTATCGGCGAGCGTCCCGGTATGAGAAGATCCCGCCATATTGACGAGATAATCGAAATGGCTCAGCCCCCACTCGGAAAGCTGCGTGCGAACTTCCGACGCGAGCCCCGCAAAGCTGGACGTCTCTGTGACATCGAGTTGGATCGCTCGCGCCGGAACACCAGCCTCCTTCAAGAGACTGACGACATCCTCTGCCCCTTGCTTATTATTTTGATGGGTCAGGATGGCGCCGACGCCACGTTTGGCCAAAGCCTCGACGGTCGCTCGTCCCAGTCCACGGCTTCCCCCGGTGACGAAGGCAATCTTCGTTGTGCCTGTCATGATGTTCTCCTGTCTCACTGACCTGAGGAAATGACCATGCCGACCGACTTGCGATAAGCCGCTCGTTTCTGTCATCATTGTTCTGAAATCCGGAACAATATCCATGGACAGACTAGCGACCCTCACCTTGTTCACGCGCATCGTCGAGCGGGCGAGCTTCACCGCAGCCGCAACGGATTGCGGGATTTCCCGCTCTGTAGCGACCGCCGCCATACAGGCTCTGGAGCGACGGCTGGGCGCACGGCTCCTCCAGCGCTCGACCCGACATGTGCACCCGACCGAGGAAGGCCGCCTTTATTATCAGAGCTGCCAGAACATTCTCGCGGCGATCGACGATGCAGACAGCATGATCGGCGCAGCTCTCACCGGAACAATCCGGGTCGACACGGTCGGTCATCTGGCACGCGTCGTACTCCTGCCCGCCCTGCCCGACTTCCTCTCCCGCCATCCCGGTCTTTCGGTCCATCTCGGTGAGGGCGAGCGTCTGGTCGATCTGTTGCGCGAAGGGGTAGATTGCGTGATACGCGGCGGCCCCTTACCCGATAGCGATATGATTGTGCGCTCCCTCGGCGAACTTCCGGAAGTTACTGTCGCGAGCCCCGCCTATCTCGAACGTCACGGCATTCCGCTCACTCCGGACGATCTCGACGGCCATCAGATGATCGCCTTCGTCTCGTCACGCACCCAGCAGCCGCTGCCTCTGGAATTTACAGCAAACGGGGTAGTGATCGAGCGTGAGATCCCGGCCCGTCTCCTGGTATCGGGTGCTGAGACCTGCGCCGAAGCCGCGCGCCTTGGCTTCGGCCTTGCGCAGGCACCGCGCTATCGTTTCCAGAACGATCTGGCATCCGGAGCTTGATCGAGGTGCTCGCGGAGTTTCCTCCCCTACCGACCCCGCTGTCCCTACTCTACCCGAGCAATCGCCAGCTTTCTCCGCGTCTGCGTGTTTTCATGGACTGGGCGGGAGACCTATATTCGGCCTTTTCAGACAGCGCTTCGTGATGTCAGAGGAAAACGTCGAAGGGAAGGTAGCCGTGACACCGAGCGATTTCTCGAACCGTTAAACGTCCTTGTAAGAACCGCTTCGACCACCGACCTGAAAACAAGCACTCTCGTTTGCATGAAGCCGGTTTAAGTGATGCTTGAAGTTGGAGACACGCAACACGCGATACTCCTGATACTACGGCTATGGCTATGGCTATGGCTATGGCTATGGCTATGGCTATGGCTATGGCAGATCAATTCGGCGGCGCGCGCCGCTAGTGTCGATCAGATAATCCTGCTGCGTCTAGTGCGACTGGCGTCGACGTCAGCCTCTTCAGCTGTGTGGGGGGGGGATCACCGACTGATCTAGATCGAGCAATCTTGTCGATCATGAATACCACGAGCCAGCACGCTTCCTCGGACTGAAGCGGGATCAAGATACCACGCCTTGCAGGGTTTTGTGACGCGATCAACAGAAGTGTTGCTTCCGTCAACAAAACGTGACAAATTTTTTTCGCAACATTTTGCAGCATGGTGACGTGCTTGTTTCCGCGCCTGCGAGCTGACGGGAAAAGATAAGCTTGGGCGAGTGAAATGGAAAAACGAGAACCGGCGACTAAGCGTGGTGCGCACCTTCGCACACGTCTTGTTTACATCATGGCAATGATGAGCTTCTTCTTTATCTACAAGGTACTCGACCCGCTTGGCCTTGAGAGCGCGACCAAACAGACCTCAGCCGGCTTGTTCAACGCTCTTACGGCACCGTTCTACGGCGCAGATAACGCGAACACACACCGGCACGTTGCTGTTGTCGAAGTCAACGATGCAAGCCTGGAACGTTTTGGTACGGCGTTTCCGCTTTCGTACACGCGTCATATCGCCATACTGAACCAGATACTCGACGCACATCCCGCAGCAGTTTTCGTCGATTTTCGAATGATGAGGGAACAGCCGGGGGAGACGCTCGACAGTTTTGCGCCCCTCCTCGCACGAGCGCACTCCATGAATGTACCCCTTCTTTTCGCGAGAGGAGAAGCAGGAGACAAACAGCCTTCCCTTCCGCCCATTCTTAAACCTGATCAGGTTTACAGCAACGGGCTGGAGTCTACCGGAAGCTATCCCCTCGTCGAAGAGAAAGACGAGGCAACTGAAACGTCCAAAGCAGTCAACCCGGCCTGGTCGCTCTACGAAACATTATGTCGTAATGCCTGGACGGCACGTTGTGGCGATATTCAAGCGGAAAATTTTGACCGACCAATGGTGATCAGATGGGGGCTGGCTCCCGATCCCGCGCAAAGTCTGGTCAGCAATCAGGGAGATTATTGGCAGAGTAACTGCGCTATATGGAGAGAAGGCCCTTGCACGCGTCTGACAGCAGCTTCACGCCTCGCTCTGGCTTATTTGTTCCTCCACTCCCGCGGCAGTGAAAAGCAATTTGCCTTCTATCCCCTGGTAATCGGGGCCGAACAGCTGGGTCATAGCAGCCGCAACACGTTGCCCGGCAGTCCTGCTCTGGCCGCGCTTTTAACCGACCGTGCGGTATTTTACGGCTCAGACATCCGTGATCAACACGATGACTCCGTTGTGCCACTGCTCGGCCGGGTGCCGGGCGTCGTGACGCATGCCATGGCTTTCGACAATCTCGTGACCTATGGTGCGCGATACTTCCACGAACCTCCCGAACTGGCGCAAATCGGATGGCTACGCCTCGACAAGGCCGAATTGCTGGAAGCCTTGATCTGGCTCATGTGCAGCATAGCGCTCATCATGCGCCCGAAATCCAAACCGCTGGGAAAATACACCGGCGATGATGTGGCCTGCACTACGAGACAACATCGCAAGCACCAGGCAAGAAGCAGTATACGCAGACGGACACTCGCTTGCATGCTTGGCGCTTTTCTAATCGTCGCCGTACCAACCCTGCGAAACCATACCCCAATCCTGCTGCTCGACCATGCGGTCATCTGGCTGTTCGTCACACTCCTTTTCCTCGGTGCATGGACCTTGCCCACGGTTCGCGCAGCGCGCGCGAAAAAGGAAGAAGATGGTGAACGCGGCCTCGTTTCTCAGCTCTGCTTTCTAGCCAGCCTCTCCGCCATCGGTTTCGCACTCAACGAGGCAGGACCAAGATGGCCGAACGCGGACTGGATTGGACTGCTCCTGCTATGGCTCGCGGCCAGTGCCGAGGAGGAACACGAGCGCAACCGGTTTGTCCAACCCCTTTGCAGGATACTGAACCGAGCAATCGACCTACCGATCGCAGTCCACAAAGTGGGTCGGAGGCTTCTCCCCCGCCGTGCACGATAAGTCCCCTACTTGTCGACCGCCTGCTTCCGCAACTTCAGCAACATGCCCTAGACCTGTTGAACGGAGATATCCATGCCAAGCAAGTTTCTCGCCCGCATTCTTACTAATGCAGTTCTCTCGCCTCTCGCTATTGGACTTCTGACTGGCTTGCTCAACCATGCCCTCGCAGTCGAGGCGCCGGTTATTGCAGGAACGTACAACACTCCGTCAATCCAGACCTATGATCGGAACGGACAGCCTCGGACACAGATTGATGCGGCGTCTCTGACCGGGCGTCGCATTATCGCGAAGGACGCCGAAACGGACATGCTTGCTGTCGAGACAGATAAAGGGCTCGTCTATGTCACCGAAGATTCTGTCGAAGCCAACATCAGGGCAATCGCGCCGACGCCAACGCAATGTGTGCAAATCGGTGCGGCTTCTGCCGACGAGGTCGGCGGGAGCACCAACAATCTCGGTCGCAATTGTCATGGAAGCTGAATGATGAGACGCTTCGCCATATTGCCGGCTGCCTTCTCCATTGCTGCAGCTCTTTCTGGGTGTGACGGCGGTGGAGGCGGCGTGCCGACCAACGGTCGGTTGATCGACCAAGTCCATCCATCTCAAAACTACGCTCAAGCAACCGAGGTGCAAGGCCTCCTCGCGCCGGCCAACACCCTTGCTTCAGGTGTAATAGAGGCGCCCGAGGTGTCAGATTATCCTCAGGCCATTGTCGACCGTCTTCTGGCGAGCTGGACCGGCTCTCGGCCTGATGCTCGCATATGGCTAACGCCTGACACCGCGTTCACTTCTGACGTCTCGGTCGGCGGAGCAATTTTCCTCAACACCGGCTTGATACGCTATTTCCACGACGCGCCCGAAATCCAGAAGGAAGACGCCCTCGCATTCGTTCTCGCCCACGAGCTCTCTCATATCCTTCTCGGGCATACGGCCGCCCAGCGCGAAAACAAGGCACTGAAGAACGGTGTTTTCAGCGCTATGAAATGGGGCTCCATGGTCGGGAGGTTTTCTGCCGGGAGCGGCGCAACCGATGCCGTGTCGAAAGCCATCCTGTCATCAATGGGCGCGAAGGCTTTTCTCGATACAGCTCTGTTTCCTTCATGGTCCCGTGGGCAGGAGGAAGAAGCAGACGCTCTCGCCGTCGATCTCATGGCACGAACGGGATATTCGGTTAGTGCCGCAACCGATGTCATGGATGTATTAATCAGTTCTGAAGACCAGGATATAGCGCGTCTGGCACAAGCAGAGGCGCAAAAGGAAACGAGCTTCACTGCGGATTCTTTCACATTTCGAGCAAAAGCTGGAGATGAAATCGACAGAGCCATTGTGGATGCCCTGAGAGCGGCGGCACAACAGCATCCTCATGCACGAGAGCGACGTCTCGCTCTAGCCGCCTATCTGCGGCAAGCATACCCTGTTCGTGCTCATGTCACCCTTACCCGGAAGCCTCTTCAGGAATGGGTGAAAAGTGCACCCGTGACTAACCTTCTCAAAGGGGTGGACTTGCTGGGAGAAGCCGCGTCGCTAATCGGGCAATCTCAATGGGGCCAGGCCCGCCAGGTTCTTGCCCACGTCAGACAGCCCGCCGCAGGGAGCGCCTATTATGCACTGATGACCTATCAGGTCGCCATGCAGACCGGCCAGAGTGCCTCGGCGCAAAGGCTACTTGCCACTGCAGCGCAACGCGACGACGTAACTTTTCCGATTGCTGTCGCCTGGGGCACCGCTCTGTCAGCGGCCGGGAAAACCGGAGAGGCCGAAGCGTATATGGAAAAGGAACAGAAGGCGATGAGCAATACTGGATTTCTACCATACAGAATCAAAAATGCTCGGCAGGCAAAGGATGGTATTTCTTCGCTCAAACTTAGTGTGATTTGCGAAGGATTGGGAGACGATAACCTGGCCCGGCAATGCTCCGCGATGGAAAAGAACTGATTACGCGGGGCGTAGGCTCCTTCTAGGCTCGGGACCCATAAATTCGGGCGGAGATACCGGATTCAGGCTCTGTGAGGAGACTGAGTATGAGCGACCTGTATTGGCTGACGGTCGAGCAAATGGCCCACCTGGAGCTGCTTTTTCCGAAAAGCCATGATGGGCCTCCTGTCGATGACCGTCAGGTGTTGAGCGGAATTGTGTTCGTGAACCGCAAAGGACTGCGATGACGAAATGCGCCACGGGCGTATGGCTCGCACAAGACGCTCTACAATCGTTGTAAGCGATGGAACGCTGTCGGGATTTCTACCCATATCATGGACGGCATCGAGCTTGCAGTTTGAAAGGGGATGCGGACCGCCTGATTGGACGAACCAAAGGCGGCATGAACACGACGCAGCACGCGGTGACAGACACAAATGGCCAACCGCTCAGCTTCTTCCTGACGGTTGGTCCGATCAGCGATTACACCGGCACTGCGGCCCTGCCGGACGGTCCTTCCACGGCGAAGTGGCTTCTGGCCGAGCACGACTGGAACGCCGACTGATTCAGAGATGAGCTTGAAGGGAAAGGGGTCACACCCTGTATCCCGAGCCAGAAATTCCGCGTGCGCCCTGAATTACGATAGGCGAAAATATCGACGGCGCAATCGTATCGAGATCATATTTGGCAGGCTCAAGGACTGGCGCCCTGTCGCCGCCCGCTACGAGAGATGCTTAACTATGTTCTTCTCCGCCATCTGCCTCGCCGCCACCGGCGTGTTCTAAATATGAGACCTGAGCCTAGATAAAATCAAAAAAAACCGCCCTGTCTTTCGACAGGACGGCTCTTTTATCACCTTGGGGGTGAGGCGTTGGATCAGAAATCCATATCGCCCATGCCACCCATGCCACCCGGACCACCGGCCGGAGCGGCCTTCTTCTCGGGCTTCTCGGCAACCATGGCTTCCGTCGTGATCAGCAGGCCGGCAACCGAAGCTGCATCCTGAAGAGCCGTACGAACGACCTTGGTCGGATCGATGATGCCAGCGGCAACCAGATCCTTGTACTCAGCATTCTGCGCATCGAAGCCGTGCGTGTACTCGGCAATTTCGAGCACCTTGCCAGCAATGACGGCACCGTCTTCACCCGCGTTGAACGCGATCTGACGCAGCGGAGCCTGCAGAGCCTTGCGGATGATGTCTGCACCGACGCGCTGATCGTCATTCGGGAAGGACAGGTCCTTCAGAGCGACGGAAGCGCGAGCCAGAGCCGTGCCACCACCGGGGACAATGCCTTCTTCAACAGCGGCGCGGGTTGCATGAAGCGCGTCATCAACGCGATCCTTGCGCTCCTTCACCTCAACCTCGGTGCTGCCACCGACGCGGATAACGGCAACGCCACCAGCCAGCTTTGCAAGACGCTCCTGGAGCTTCTCACGGTCGTAATCGGAAGTCGTTTCCTCGATCTGCGCACGGATCTGATTGCAACGACCCTTGATGTCGTCCGAGTTACCAGCGCCTTCGACGATCGTGGTGTTTTCCTTCTCGATATGCACCTTCTTGGCGCGACCGAGCATGTCAAGCGTCACGGTCTCGAGCTTGATGCCAATGTCTTCGCTGATGACCTGGCCGCCCGTCAGGATGGCGATGTCTTCCAGCATGGCCTTACGGCGGTCACCGAAGCCAGGAGCCTTGACAGCAGCGATCTTCAGACCACCACGCAGTTTATTGACGACCAGCGTGGCCAGAGCCTCGCCATCGACGTCTTCTGCGATGATCATCAGCGGACGGCCGGACTGAACAACGCTCTCGAGGAGCGGCAGCATCGGCTGAAGCGAAGAGAGCTTCTTCTCGTGGATCAGGATATAGGGGTTATCCAGATCGGCGAGCATCTTCTCGGCATTGGTCACGAAATACGGCGAGATGTAGCCGCGGTCGAACTGCATGCCCTCGACAACGTCGAGTTCGGTGTGCAGGCCCTTGGCTTCTTCAACCGTGATCACGCCCTCGGAACCGACCTTCTGCATGGCCTGCGAGATCATCTCGCCGATTTCATGCTCGCCGTTTGCCGAGATCGTGCCGACCTGTGCCGTTTCGGCAGGCGTCGTGATCTTGCGCGTGTTGGCCTTCAGCTCGGCAACAACGGCCAGAACAGCCTTGTCGATACCGCGCTTGAGATCCATCGGGTTCATGCCAGCAGCAACAGCCTTGGCACCCTCACGGATGATGGCCTGTGCCAGAACGGTTGCGGTGGTCGTGCCATCGCCGGCCGTATCGTTGGTCTTGGACGCAACTTCACGCACCATCTGGGCGCCCATGTTCTCGAACTTGTCAGCCAGTTCGATTTCCTTGGCGACGGAAACGCCGTCCTTGGTGATGCGCGGTGCGCCGAAGCTCTTGTCCAGAACAACGTTGCGGCCCTTCGGACCCAGCGTGACCTTGACAGCATCAGCCAGGATATCAACGCCACGCAGCATGCGCTGACGTGCATCAGCGCCGAATCTTACTTCTTTGGCAGCCATAATCTTATCTCCAGTAGAGGTTCAGTGTGCGAAAAAACGGGGAGGCTGAAATCAGCCGATCACACCCATGATGTCGCTTTCCTTCATGATCAGCAGCTCTTCGCCGTTGATCTTCACCTCGGTGCCGGACCATTTACCGAACAGCACGCGGTCGCCAGCCTTGACGTCCAGTGCTACGATCTGACCCTGCTCATTCCGGGCGCCCGGGCCGACGGAGACGATCTCGCCTTCCATGGGCTTTTCCTTGGCGGTGTCGGGAATGATGATGCCACCGGCCGTCTTCTGTTCGCCATCGAGGCGACGGACGACGACACGGTCATGCAAAGGGCGAAAATTTGTCATAATGGATTGCTCCACTCATCTGTAAGGCGGCGTCCTTGCTCAAAAGCAACGCCACCGGTTTGCGCGCCCGCTAAGCCGCAGCGCGTTAGCACTCCCATTGCGAGAGTGCCAAAGAGTTAAGAGAGCCTCTGCCCGTCGTCAAGGGTCGTCGCCGATACCCGGCTCACTTTTCATGGTTGCGTCATCAAGGGGTCCGTCATCGCGGCTCTCCTTGTTGAGGTCTGGCTTCATACGGGCATTATCAAGATCCCGTGTCTGTCTCGTGGCCTCGAAGTCCATGCGCAGACGTTCCCCTTTGGTACGGCCATGCAGCACCCGGTTTTCCGCAGCGCTCTGGGCATCCTTCTCACGCGCCAGACGTTTGCGCACACGACGTAGATTGACGATTTCTGCCATGCCGATCGTTGGTCCCCGGATACTGTGCCTAGACTCTAAGGAGGATCATTCCATGGGACATCTTATATCCCTGACTGCCTCGGATACCCATCACTTCTCAGCCTATGAAGCTGGCGACGCAAGCGCCGAACGCGCCATCGTCGTCATTCAGGAAGTGTTCGGCCTGACAGATCACATCCGTGCCGTCTGTGACGAACTGGCGACCCATCATGGTTACCATGTCATCGCCCCTGCCCTGTTCGACCGCGCCAAACGCGATGCCATTTTGCCTTATAACGCAGAAGGCATCGCCGAAGGGCTCGATTTGCGCGCCAAAATTGGCATCGACGCCGTTCTGACCGATGTCAGTGCGGCTGCACAGGCTTTGGTCAAGCATGGTCACACAAACGTCGGGATCATCGGTTTCTGCTGGGGCGGGCTTGTTGCCTGGGAAGCTGCGACGAGAACCCGCGAGTTTGCTGCTGCCGCGGCATGGTACGGCGGCGGGATCGCTGCCGTGAGCCATGAGAAACCCCATTGCCCCGTGCAGCTGCATTTCGGTGGCGAGGATGATCATATTCCTCACACAGAGATCAACACCATCCGCGACAACAGACCTGAGGTCGAAATCTTCGTCTATGACGAGGCAGGACATGGCTTTGGCTGCACAGATCGCCCCAGCTTCAACAGAACGGCCCGCGACCTTGCTCATTCACGCAGTGTCGCCTTCTTCAACGCTCATCTCTGAAAATCGGAACCTGATACCCATGCCAGCAGACCAGACACCTACCAACCCGCTGATCGAGACACCAGAACGTACTGCCCGGATCAAAGCCAAAGCCCAGGAACTCTGGCAGGCAGAAGGCAAGCCCGACGGCGGCCCGGAAGCCTATCGCGAGAGAGCCGCCGATCTGGTCGGTATGGAAGAACACCCCGATGCAGGCGAAATTCCGGTGACGTCGCTGCCCGATGCTCAGTTTGCGAATGCGCCGGTCGAAAATGCCGAAATTCAGAAGAATTTAGGGGAGTTCCCCGACAAGCATACCGATCAGGGCGAGCGCGATCACTTCCCCGATGCAGATAACACCAAGTCCTGAACGGACAGATGTAAGACGCAAGCGGGTTCTTTAAATCCGTGACCCCTTGAGCAGGCAGAACAGAAGCCTGCCTGCTCAAGGGTCTTTTCAGTTAACGCAGAACGCGACCAGCCACGGCATCGAGTTTGGCCAGCAGCTTCGGATCCCGGGAGGCGGGGGCGGTGATGATTGCATGGTCCAGAGCCCGCTCAGCACCCGAGGGGCACAGGCCGCGGCTCTTGCCCAACTCAGGAATGATCGCCTTGACCAGCGCGCGTGCCTTGGCGGCATTTTCTGTCATGACCGCGATAACGGCATCGACCGTGACGGAATCATGGCTGTCATGCCAGCAATCATAATCGGTCACCATAGCGATGCTGGCATAGCACATCTCGGCCTCGCGAGCGAGTTTGGCTTCAGGCATGTTCGTCATACCAATCACCGAGCATCCCCACTGACGATAAAGCTCGCTCTCCGCACGCGTGGAGAACTGGGGCCCTTCCATCACGAGATAAGTCCCGCCGCGGACCATGCCGACGCCTATCTTTTCGGCCTGCTCGGCGATGACATCGCCCATGCGTGCCGAGACCGGGTCGGCCATGCCGACATGAGCCACACAGCCACGCTCGAAGAAGGTCTTTTCACGCGCGAAGGACCGATCAATAAACTGATCGACCAGCAGGAACTGTCCCGGGGGCAGGTCTTCACGCAGAGACCCTACAGCGGAGAGCGACACGATATCGGTCACGCCGGAGCGCTTGAGTGCATCGATATTCGCGCGAAAGTTCAGTTCTGAAGGCGGAATGGGATGACCCCGTCCATGGCGAGGCAGGAACACACAGCGCACACCGTTCAGACGGCCGAACAGCAACTCGTCTGACGGTTCACCCAGGGGGTTTCTACCCGACGCCATTCTTTTTCTTCTAAGCCGTCGATATCGTACAGGCCTGAACCGCCAATGAGGCCGATCACCGGCTCGATCGTCACATTTTCAGTCATGTCGTACTGCCTTTTCGTCAATTCTCTCAAGACTGCTCAGGAACACCAGTTTGGCGCGGATCGCAACCTGTGCCTAATTTTCATGTGGCGTGTCATGGTCTCAAGGCGGGCAGTTTGCTATAGGCTTTGAGCTTCAGGCCGGCGGAAGACCGGTGGAAACAGAACGCGGAGCTTGCAATGAGCGAGACGTTGGATCCGAGAGCCTTTGGCACCCTCATTCGTGACCATATTCCCCATGATTCCCTCAAGGGAGAAGCGCGACGCTGGTTCGAAACCCTTCGTGACAGAATTTGCGCCTCCTATGAAGCGATCGAAGACGAAGCTGTTGCCCAGAACTCACCAGTGCTCGGTGAGCGGCACTCGGCAGGCCGCTTTACGCGTACCGCATGGGACAAGAAGGACGACCCCAATACGAGCCTGCATGGCAGCGGTGTGATGTCCGTCATGCGCGGGCGCGTGTTCGAGAAGGTCGGCGTCAATGTCTCGACCGTCTGGGGAGAGTTCTCGCCGGAGTTTCGCAAGAAAATGCCGGGCGCGGATGTGGATCCGCGTTTTTTTGCAACCGGTATCTCGCTCGTCGCCCATCCCTGCAATCCGCATGTCAGCGCCGCGCATTTCAATACGCGCATGATCATCACCAGCAATGGTTGGTTCGGTGGCGGTGGCGACATCACCCCGATGTTCCCCAAGAGCGACGAGGCGAAGGCTGACGCTGCAGCCTTCCACGAGACGTTTCGTGACGCCTGCGACCGTCACGACCCGAGCTATTACGAACGCTTCAAGGCATGGTGTGACGAGTATTTCTACTTGCCCCACCGCCAGGAGCCTCGCGGCCTTGGCGGCATTTTCTACGACCATCACAGCAGTGGTGATGTCGAAAAGGATTTCGCCTTTACCAAAGATGTCGGTGTTGCCTTCTCCGACTCTTACCCCAGAGCAGTGCGTGCCCGCATGATGCAGCCCTGGACGGACGCCGAGCGCGAAGCGCAACTGATCCGTCGTGGGCGTTATGTCGAGTTCAACCTGCTCCACGACCGCGGAACCGTCTTCGGCCTCAAGACCGGTGGCAACACCGAAGCCATCCTTATGAGCATGCCTCCGGAGGTAAAGTGGCCTTAATAAAGAGGTCACTATTTAGCCGTATTCATCTGGCTAATCCGCGCATGTCAGGCGATCTGACGGTAGAGGGAAAGACGTGAACACCAGGAAATCAACCCTCGCGACCGGGCGCCCGCTGTCTCGTCGCCTCCTTCTCTCCACCCTCGCCGCATCGAATCTGGCCGCAATCTGCCCTGCCTTCGCCCTTGAGGCCGATGACCGGGCGGAAGATACATCCTCTCCGATGGGCTCTCCCCGCTTGATCGTGGGAGGCGGGCCGGACTCCCTGCCTGGGCAGGCTGCGCCTCTTCTCTCCGCTGCCCTTGCGAAAGGGCTCGCCCTTCCGGTTCCGGTGAAGACCCATTACGATCTGGGGCGCGATGGTGTCACTGCGGCCAATCTGTTCGATACAGTGAGCCCCGAAGCCGACGGGGGAACCGCCATTCTGGCCCCGGGGGCTGCGCTGATTGCGTCGCTCTCCGGCGATGGTCGGGTTCATTTCGACTTTTCACGCTGGGCTGCCCTCATGCTCGCCCGTCGTCCGGTCGTCACTCTGGCGCGCGCCGAACTGCATCGTACGATCCGCTCACGGCTAAGTGGCCTTTTCCATGACCGCCCGGTAAGACTTGCTGTTTCGCACCCGACGGGTGTCGAACTGACAAGCCTGCTCGGTCTGTCGCTGCTTGGCCTCCATCCATTGCCAGTGCCCGGCTATGCATCGAAATCGGCCGCGCTCGATGCGCTGAAATCCGGCCAGGTCGATGCGGTGCAGCTTACACCCGGCCCGGGCGATGACCTCTCGGCCGACATCGCCTCTGCGCCTCAGGGGATCAAACCGATCTTCTATTCCGGCCCTGTGATCCCCGGTGTTCCCGATTTTGAAGCCACCTATATGATGGCTCGTGGTCACGCTCCGGGTGGCGCCCTGTTTCAGGCCTGGCAGACAGTCGCCAATGCCTCGGCCACTGCTCTGGTGCTTGCCCTTCCTATGCTGACCCCTCCTCTGGCCATTGCCAGATGGCGCCATGCTGCGCAGCAGGCGGCGGCAACTCCTGAGCTCGTGAGCTGGAACGAAACACAGCGCCTCATTGTCACGACAGGCGCTGATGCAGCCCCCCTTCTGAACCAGCTGGAGCCTGAGCTGACTGCCTTGCTTGCCCTGCGCCGATGGATCAACAACAATCAGCCGAGATGGCGTCTGGGTCAGGAAACACGTCCGACCTGATCGGACGGCCCTGCGAGGACATACCGACCGGGTCAGACCCGGTTGCGGGCGCGCAGCAGGATGCGAACTGCGCCCTTGTTCTTCTTATGCGTATGCACGACGGCGAGAATGAGCGGCCTGAGATCGCCACGATCAAGCCAGTGGGGGAGCTCCTGACGGATCACCCCTCCTTCCTGACCGCTACCCAGCCGGTGATGACCTCGACACATCGGATCCCCTGACTGCTCGCCATGTGCAGAAAATGGTGCAGCTTGTAGAATGCGTCCTGCGCGAAGTGACCATGCAGGTCGAGCCGCTTCTGCGGCTTCATCTTGCCGCTCGCAAGGGCGTTCCATGAGGTGGTGTCCAGCCCGGGCTGGCGTCCATCAATCTCGAGTCGGTTCTGAATCCTGACCGATTTGGTCGCCTCCACCTTGACCTTGAAGACCTCTCTGACTCGCACTGACGCCATGACAGGCTGGCCTCCCGCCTTTTGAGGCTTCGAGACACTCTGAGCCGCCTGGTCGGCGGAAAGCGTGACCTCTAGCGACGCCCCTGCGCTCGTCTTGCGAGCGCGTGGTGCAGAGGCTGACCGGCTTCGCAGAGGAAGGATGTTCCGGGCGAAAGCCTGCCAAAGGCTCTCCTCATCCGCATTCAGCTTGCGTCGGACCACTGCTTTCCCTTTTCAGGACATCGAGCCGGAAACGAGGCTCGATGTCACTGTGCTTCCGGAGCCTTCAACGGCGGCTCTGCCACCACCTGCTGGAGCGGGACGCCCTGATATTTCCCGGTCAGCGTCTTCAGGAAAGCGACAATGTCATCGACATCACGCTGCGACAGAGAGGGATAAGGCGTCTGATAAAGCGCCATCTTGCGCACCGCCTCATCAAGCGTAGCGGCACTGCCATCATGGAAATAGGGAGCCGTCAGCGCGATATTGCGGAGATTCGGCACCTTGAATTTCTGATGATCTTCAATAGCATGCGTGAATCCTTCACGTCCGGAATCGACAGCTGTCAAGAGCGCCTTGCGATCGGTGAAATAAGGGCCTTCGAGGCCCATTACCTCGTAGGCGTCCCCGCCAACTGCAACGCCGCTATGGCATCCTGCGCAGCCAATTTCTTTGAAGCGTGCGTAGCCCCGCTTCTCCTGCGCTGTGATCGCGCTGTTATCGCCCTTGAGATAAAGATCGAACGGACTGTCAGGGGTGATCAGGGTCTTTTCATATTCGGCAATCGCATTGGTCACCGTCTTCTGGTTGACCGATTGCGCGCCGTAGAGGCTCGAGAATGCCGCATCGTATTCCGGCACTGCAGCGATCGTCGCAGCGACGCCCTCCCAGTCATGCGCGCCCATCTCGACCGGATTGGTCACCGGCCCGGCTGCCTGAGCAGCGAGATCGGCTGCACGGCCATTCCAGAACTGTGCGATGCTGAAGACTGCATTATAGACGGTCGGGACGTTGATCGGACCTGTTTGCCCATTGATCCCCTTTGCCGTGACCAGATTATCGACGCCGCCCTTGTCGAGACCATGGCAGCTTGCGCAATTCAGCTTGCCGTCACCCGAAAGGCGATGATCGAAAAAGAGCTTCCGCCCCAGCGCCGCCTTGGCCCAATCTACCGGAATGCTTTCCGGGATTGGCTGAATGACCTCCCCGGCAAATTGCGGGGCAACGCCCGGCGTCGCGTAGTAGCGACGGCGCTGGTCCGCAATCCACGCAAGAACGTCGCTTCGCGTTTTTTCAGTCATGTACGCGTGCGGATGCATCAACAGATAGGCCGCAGGCGGCATTCTGTTCTGGAGGATGACTTCCTCGATACGTGAAAGCTGCTCAACAGAGGGGGGCGTGCCGGCCTTGAACGCTGCCAGGATCGGATCGATACGGAAATGACGCTGGCCAGCGACCAGATCCCGCTTCATGATCTGATTGGCGAAGGGCAGCTTGAAGTAGAAGGCAGATCGGCTGTCTTCGTGTGGCAATAGTCACAACGAGTTTCGCGGAAAGCGTTGAACGCCGCGAGCGCCTTGGGATCATGCCAGGTGGCACTGCTTGTTGGCAGTCTGGGCGCACCCTGATGATCAAAATGGGTCAGATACGCAATCGTGCTGCCATAGGCGACGACACCGATGGCGGCCAATCCGGCGAGTGATTTCTTGACAAGATTCTTTCTCGTGGCGGTGACCGACAACGACTTATCTCCGTTTTATGGACCTGAGCGCCCGGAACATGACGATCCTCTAACGATAAGTCAAAGTGATCGTTCCGATCCTGCGTTTATACGCCTGCGTCGAAGGGCATTCCCCCGTCTCCCGCTCACTGTCCGTAAGAGCGGATGGCTTCCTCGGTGCCCATGATTTCGCCGTCCAGCGCGAGCCGAAGCCGACGCCGTGCGACCGCGACATAGCGCGTATCGATATCGATACCCACGCCCCCGCACGCCCAGCTCCTGTGCAGCGACGAGACTGGTTCCGGTGCCCATGAACGGATCGAGCAACACCGTATCGTCATTATAGCCGTGCAGCGTCAGACAAGCTGAGGGCAATGCAACCGGAAACGTCCCCGGGTGCAGGAATTTTTCCCTGCGATGGCGAACCGTCTCATACGGGATGAACCACGTATTTCCCCGACACCGCCGGTCAATGGAATGGCTGCGGCGCGCGATATTGGTCTTGTCCGTAAACGGTACACCAGCCGCAAGACGCTCGAGCCTGACATCTCCTCTATGGGTCAGATGAAAGACGTGTTCGTGATTATGATTGATGAAACGAGGGGAATTGACCGGTTTGAAATGCCCATACGTCTTCTCGTCGATCGCGACAGATTTGATCCACACGATATGGTTCTGCAAAACGAAAAGATCGCGCAGACGCGTGATCAGCTCAAAAGGAAGCCAGGGTTGTGACGACGACCCGGCGATGTTGAGAAAGAAGGACCCGTCTGGCTTCAGAAGGCGCGCAATCTGGGCGCAGACGGTCTGCATCCATCCGATATAATCCTGCTCGGCAAGACTGTCCTTATAGGTGCGGTAGCGATGCCGATATTATACGGGGGTGACGTCACGACGAGGTCAACCGACCCCGCCTCCATACGACGCATCACATTCATGGCGTCGCCCCTGATCAGGCATGACGGCCAATCGCTTCTCGTCGCGCCCTGACTTTCTCCTGACTCATCAGGCCGGCGGATGGGGCAGCAGAACGATCATGCGCCCCTGGCTACGAAGCTTTCCTGCCACGCTTTCAGCCTCCTCGCCCCAACCGGTAAACAGATCTGCACGCCCGGCCCCCTTGATATCACTCCCGACGTCCTGTCCGAAGGTAAGATGGGTCCAATGCCCCTCCCCACCCTGCGCGAGCGGAATGCGGGTATCGATCCACACCGGAACGCCCAAAGGCAACAATGCACGATCGATCGCGACCGAACGACCCGGCGTAAGCGGTACTCCCATCGCACCGGGGGCGCCTCTGTTCAGCGGAATCGTATCGACGCTTTTGAAGAAGACGTAGTCCGGGTTTTGCTCCATCACCTCCTGAGCCTTATCAGGATGCGCCGCGAGCCAGTCACGCAGGCTGCGCAACGAGATATCCGACGCTGCCATCTCATGGCGCTCGACCAGAACCCGACCGATCGGAACATAGGGACTGCCGTTCTTTGCAGCGAACCCGACGCGACGCACTGACCCGTCGGTCATGACAAGGCGGCCGGAGCCTTGAATCTGCAGAAAAAAGAGATCCTCCGGTGAACGCAGCCAGGCAAGTTCAAGCCCACGTCCAGCGAGCGCCCCATGGTTGATTTCGGCCCGCGTGTAGTAGGGAACAAACTTGCCGCCCTCCCAACGACCGGTCACCGTCTCGCCCGCCGTATCCTTCGTCCGCACGAGGTCGGCAGGCTGGGCGTAGAGAGGCGTCTGAAAGGCGCCCTGCTTCACCGACGATGCGTAAAGCTGCGGTTCGTAGTACCCCGTAAAGCGCGCCTGATCCGAGACCAGATAAGGAGCAAACCATTGCTCGAAATAGGTTCTCGCTGCCTCGGATGTCCCGCCAACGCTCTGCAAGGCGGTGCAGGCACCCTGCCAGTCTCCCGCAGACGATCCGTTGGGGATCGAGCCTGCCTCTCCTCCGAGATGGGTCTCAGGTGGCAGGCGCATCAGACGGTGACATTCACTACGGAGCTGAGGCAACAGGGTTTCTGGTGCTTCGGCCGACCAACCATCGAGCATCGCATAGGAAACCGGGGTCAGCGCAAGCTGGCTCTCCGGCTGTGGCTCAGCGCAGGAGGCGAGCAGGAGGAGACTGAAACCAAGAGTAAAACGAGAAGCTATATGCATAACGAACCGGGTCTGGTGCACGCCCTTCACCTGAAGGCTTCGCGGCGTGCCGGAAACGCAAATCACGCTCCGACAGGGAAAGATCAGGCTGCGCGCGCCGCAGCAAGATGCCAGGTCGAGGGCGGAAGATCGCGACCGGTTTCGCTCTCGAACTGCCAGAGATCCGAGAACTCGGTGACGGATTCCGTCCCAATCAGAGGTTGCCCCCCGACGTCATTGAGAATGCTGATCTGGCGCGAAACGATCTGGACATCAATCCGGGCTTTTTCATGACCATTGATGCTGCTGAAAAACGCATCGACGATCGCCAGACTGTTGAGGCCGACGATCTCCGTGCGCTGTTTCTGTCGAGCTTCCTCACGGGCCACGATGGCTGCCTCGAAACTGGAGAAAGCCTCAGCGGTCAGATAGGTACGAAGCGCGACACGGTCGCCTTCGGCAAACGCCGTGACAACAGCCCGGAAGGCTTTTTGGGTGTTCTGAAGGAAGATTTCAGGTTTGAAGCCGGGCTGTGAGGCCCCGATCTCCGCAAGAACCTGACCGACGCGCGTCCCGGGTTGCGGGATGTCAAAACGGGCATCAGGCTCTTCGGCTACGGGCAAAGGAGTCTCAGCTCGTTCCTGCCTGACGGGAGACGGAACCGGTCCCACGGCTTGCGGGCCGACATCAATACGTCTTCCCAGAACTGCACGCAGCCGCCAGACCAGAACAAGGCTCAGCAGCGCAAAGACGACGATGTCGTACGGTATGTTTTCGAGAACGGACATCACGATTTCAGCTTCTTGCTATTCTTGATCTCAAAGGGCATGGCCCCTTGGTAAAGCGGCTTTCCCGGGCGCACAACTCCCCCGCCTCAGGCTGACTTCAAATCCCGGTCACAATTACGCCGGGAATCAGGGAGTGTTGGCGTGTGCAGATGATCATGCTACCGCCTGTCAGGCACACGATGCAGCCGCTCTCGGCTCTGTGTAACACGACTTTGATTGCGAGGCTCCATGTCCGATACCGCCCAGACCCCGGCACCCGAACAGGCAACCCGCCCGCCCTGCCCTTGTCGGTCAACCTGCAATACACGAAGGACCTGTCCTTCGAGGTTCCGGCAGGCGCCGCCATTTTTGCATCGCTTCGCGCCGCGCCGCAGATTTCCGTCAACATCGACGTGCAGGCCAATCGGCTTGAAGAAGCACAGCCGGTTTTCGAAGTCGCTCTGGCCATCCGCGCCGAAGCAACCGAATCGCCAGAAAACGAGGGCGGACAGCCCGGCCGCACGGTGTTCATCGCCGAGCTGACCTATGCTGCCATCGTGACCCTGACCGATGCTCCTGCAGAGCTGGTTGAGCCGATCCTGCTGGTTGAGGTTCCGCGTCTGATCTTCCCGTATGTGCGTAGCATCATCAGCGACGTGACCCGCGATGGTGGATTCCCGCCGATCGTTCTGCAGCCGATCGACTTCGTCGCTCTGTGGCAGACCAAGCGCGCCCAACAATTCCCCGAGACCGCAGGCAACGCCTGAAGTTTCCGTCTGCGGGAGAGGCCTCTCTCCCGCAGCACGACCCAAGACCGGTTACAACGACAAACCACCTAAAACCAGATCCTCGCCAAGCCCTTCACAGTCTCCAAAACGACGATCTCCCGGCTCCACGCCGAGGCCTGAAACCTCCGACGCTGTGTGTCTCTTCCGGGCAAACCGTCTCTATCCTTCCCTATCGCTGCTGTCGCTCTAACGGAGCAAACCTTGGCTGATACGCACCGGGATTAAATTCCGGCGCCCAAGAGAATTGCGTCTGAACGCATATCCCCTCCAGCTCTATCCCCCGCTTCCATGACGCCTAGCCATGGTCAGACAAATTCCCGAGCGTCTCTGCTCAGGTTCGAAACCGTCTTCACGCCACTCAACGAAGAGGCGAGCCGCCACACGACTTTCCCCGTCACCAATTGGCCTGCCCTATCTTCTATAAGTGGAAGGTAAAACCGTGCCATTTTCATGCAATCATCACCCGAGTGTTAATCGCGGAACAGATTCTGCACTTTCCCAACGGTGTCGACATGGAACTGAATAACTGGAACGGAACTCCCAAGCCGGAGCCTTGTATCCTCGAGGGAGCTTTTACGCGGCTCGAACCGCTCAGCGTCGAGCGTCATGCGCGATCCCTCTTCGAAGCGGCGTCTGCACCGGGTGCGCCGGACCGTTTCAGGTTCCTGTTCGATCATGCTCCTGCAGAGTTCGAGGAGCTGCGCTTCTGGGCCGAAAAAGCCGAGGCAAGTAGCGACCCCCTGTTCTTCTCGGTCATCGACAGGACAACTGGAAGAGCCGAGGGGCGACAGGCGTTGATGCGTATCGATCGCGTCCATGGTGTCATCGAGATCGGCAATGTCATGTGGGGACCGGCGATGACGCGGACGCGGGTCGCGACAGAGGCTTTTTTTCTTATGGCGAGCTACGCCTTTGAGCTCGGTTACCGCCGCTTCGAGTGGAAATGTGACAACGCCAACCTTCCCTCCCGTCGTGCGGCCGAGCGTTTCGGATTTCAATTCGAAGGTGTTTTCCGTCAGCACATGGTCATCAAAGGGCTCAACAGAGACACGGCCTGGTTCGCGATGACCGATAGTGACTGGCCGCGTTTGCGAGCCGGGTTCGAACGCTGGCTGCACCCCGCAAATTTTGACAGTTCAGGCCAGCAGCTGAGCAAACTGAGCTTCGATCCTTGAGCTTCGCCGCCGGGCCTGACAGGCAGCCCCCTGATGCGTTGCCAGCCAGACTTGCCTTGCTTTTGATCGCGCTCCTCTGGGGCCTCAATTACATCGCAACCAATTTTGGGCTGCGCGCCTTCTCGCCCTGGACACTACGCGCCCTGTCTTATCTGGCAGGAGCCGCTGTTCTGGCATTACTGGCGCAAAGACTGGGTACAAAACTCCGCGTCAGCAGATCTCTCGATTATATGCACCTGATTATATCCGGTTTATTTGCCTGTGGTGGCTTTGGCGCTCTTTCGGCCCTGGCCATCGAGTACACGTCAACGGGACGCACGGCTATCTGCGTCTACACCATGCCCATATGGGTCGCCGTCGGAGCGCGTCTTGTCCTCAAAGAGCCTCTGACAATCGCACGTTCGATTTCCCTCATTCTGTGCGGAGCGGGGCTTCTCGTGTTGCTCTGGCCCTTGATACAAAATGGCGGCTCACTTGGCGCGCTTGCAGCCGTTGGATCTGCCGTCAGCTGGGCGATTGGCATCGTTTATCTCAAATGGGCGCAGGTCGTCGTACACCCCCTTACCACCGCGATCTATCAGCTTGCTGCGGGGGGTATAGTCTCCCTCATCGGCATGATGGTGACTGGGCTCGGCGTTGATGTCTCGACAGGCTTTCTGCCCTGGCTCGGGCTTCTTTATGGTATCCTTGCAGGAACCGCTCTCGCCTACCCCCTCTGGTTTAACGTCATCGACCGGCTTCCTGCGAGCACTGCAGGACTGGGAACGCTCCTTGTTCCGGTATTCGGCGTGGGGGCTTCCGCTTTTCTTCTCGGCGAAAAGCCCACCTGGTGTGATCTTTCAGGTCTCACCGCCATTTTGCTCGCCGCCACAATAGCCTTGAGAGCGCCGACACGCTCGATCCAGACCTAGAAGGGGGAAGCTCATGTCAGCTCAGAAGCAGAAATACGAGATTTTCAAAACTTTCCATCAGCACAGAACCACCTTTGTCATGCCAAACCCCTGGGATGCTGGCTCGGCACGCCTCCTGACGAGCCTTGGTTTCGAGGCTCTGGCGACGACAAGTGCCGGCTTTGCCTTTTCAACGGGACGACGGGATTCTCTGACAGCCCTTGCGTGTCAGGACGTTTTGACCAACGCCGCCGCCATCGTCAGCGCCACTCATCTCCCGGTCTCCGCAGACCTCGGAAATGGTTTTGGCGCGGATCCAGAGACATGTGCTGAAACCATCCGTCTGGCGAGCGCCATCGGCCTCGTCGGAGGCTCGATCGAAGACGCAACCGGCGACCCGGAGAGGCCCATTTACGATTTTGGTCATGCCGTCGACCGCGTCAAAGCCGCGGTCGAGGCAGCCCGCGATCTGCCTTTCATCCTGACGGCCAGAGCCGAAAGCCAGCTTTATGGCGATGCCTCTCTCGATGCCACGATCCGGCGATTGCAGGCATTCTCAGAAGCGGGTGCTGACGTTCTCTACGCACCAGGTCTCAGGGACATCGACGCAATCAGAGAAGTTTGTCGCTCCGTCGATAAGCCGGTCAACGTGGTTATGGGTCTCAAAGGTCCGGTCTATTCGGTGGCCGAACTGCAAGAGGCCGGCGTCCGCCGCATCAGCGTCGGCGGTTCGCTCGCGCGGGCGGCTCTGGGTGGTCTGATGCGGGCAGCCCGGGAAATACGAGACGCAGGCACCTTCTCTTACACGGCCGAAGCCCTTCCCGGCGCGGATCTCTCGTCACTCATGAGTCCAGACCCAGTTTTTGAACGCCGCGATGAAGAAACGACCGATGAAATTTAGTCGACCATTCTGACCAACCGCGAATTACGGCTCGGTCTTCAAGAGACAGTCTCGTCGCAACGATCACGGCCAAGAATAAAAAGACACCAAAGGCACACTCCATGACTGAACTCCCGCAAAACCAGAGCCAGACAACCTTATCGACGGGGGAGAATGGCCGTTATCAATCCTTTGAATGGGTTCCCTGTAAGAGATGCGCCGGATCTGCCGGGACGTCCTGTCCTGATTGTGCAGGAAATTTCGTCGCCCAAGCGACACTGCAGTCACACGCGGCCTTCAAGCCCCCTTTCTCACGCAACAGGGCAAGGCTTCCTGAAAAGGCGCAAAAAAGTTCAGAAAGCATTGCTTCTACCCTCGAGGGTCCGCGAAAAAAAGGCTCCCGGGTCAGCGAAAAGATCATGATCCGCGACATGCTGCCGGTCGACGAGACCGATTGGCGCGCTCTGTGGGACGGATACAACAATTTCTACGACGCATGCGTCGCTCCCAAAGTCACGTCACGCACTTGGCAACGTATTCTCGATCCGGCCTCCCCTCTCATGGGACGCCTTGCTTTATTCGGTGACACGCCAGTCGGATTCAGCCTCTGCGTTCTTCATGAAGGCACATGGGTTGATACACCACTCTGTTACTTCGAAGACCTCTTCGTCGATCCCAGCTGCCGCGGACTTGGCATCGGAAGACAATTGATCAGAGATCTCGTTGATCTTGGACAGGCACAGGGATGGTCAGGTTTGTATTGGCACACGCGAGAGTCCAATCCCGCCCGTCATCTCTATGATGAGTTCGTCAAGGCGGATGACTTCGTGCGCTACAGGATGAAACTCAGCAGAGACTAAGTGACAGTCGCGCGTACAGAAGACGATCAAACAGCCCGACCGAAAAACGTGAAACGAGCAGCGCGCGCAAATAGGGTATCAAGGGAGGATGTCGTTGCATCGGCCAAGTGAGAACTGAAAAACCTTTTCCATTCTCACAGCCCATGAATTTACTTGCAATGACATGATGAGAGAGACCATCGGTCCCGGTGAAACGAGAGATGGTCTCTTTCAGATTCCTAGACGGCCAGCCCCTGACAACAGGGTTCATAATAAGGAAGTGGAAACCGTGCGACCAACTCACGCACGCGCAGTTCTATGGCCGTTCTCTGGGCGTCGATCGTCCCTGTCTGAACCAGACGCAGGGTTTGCAGGATGAGGAGCCCGATCAGGCGATACTCCTCCGGACCGAACCCACGCGATGTTCCCGCCGCTGTGCCCACACGGATGCCAGATGTAATCATCGGTTTTTCCGGATCGTTCGGGATGGCGTTCTTGTTGACGGTAATCCCGACCGCTTCGAGTTCCTTTTCGGCTACATCGCCCGTCACGCCAATCGAACGAAGATCGATGACAGCAAGATGGCAGTCCGTCCCGCCCGAAGTGATCGCCAAGCCTCCTCTGGAGAGAGTGGCCGTCAATGTGCGGCAATTTTCTACGACGCGATGCGCGTAGGACCTGAAATCGGGCCGCAATGCCTCTTCGAAGGCCACAGCCTTGGCGGCGATGATATGCATCAGCGGACCTCCCTGGAGGCCAGGGAACATCGCTGAATTGATCTTCTTGGCGATAGCAGCATCGTTGGTCAGAACAAAGCCGCCGCGTGGGCCACGCAGCGTCTTGTGCGTTGTCGACGTCACGACATCTGCAAACGGAAATGGTGAGGGATAGGCTTTTCCCGCGACCAACCCGGCGAAATGCGCCATGTCGACCATCAGGATAGCGCCCACCTCATCGGCAATCTGGCGAAACCGAGCAAAATCGAGAATACGCGGATAGGCGGAGCCGCCGGCAATCAGAAGTTTGGGCCGATGCGTCCGGGCCAGTTCTGCGACCTCGTCCATATCGATGACATGGCTGTCCGCTTTAACGCCGTAACTGACTGCATCGAACCAGCGCCCCGAGATATTGACCGACGCACCGTGGGTAAGGTGTCCGCCCGCCTTCAGGTCGAGACCGAGGATCGTATCTCCCGGTGAGAGCAAGGCGAGAAAGACTGCCTGATTCGCCTGACTGCCTGAATGCGGCTGGACATTGGCATAATCGCACCCGAAGAGTTGCTTGACGCGAGAAATTGCGAGGTCCTCGACCACGTCCACATGAGTGCATCCGCCGTAATAACGGCGATGAGGATACCCTTCGGCATATTTATTGGTGAGAAGAGAGCCCTGTGCTTCCATTACGGCGGGGCTGACAAAATTCTCCGAGGCGATCAATTCAATCGAATTGAGCTGACGATCTCTCTCTCGAGATCGCTGAGAAGATCGCAGTGTCGACGCTGCGAAGGTCCTCCCCTCGAATAATGCCTTCGGTCTTGTCCTTCTCTACATAGTGCACGGCCATCGCTACCATCCCTGATCTTTCCCTGCTGCGAGGGCACAAGAGTCGCTGCCGTATCGAAGTGAGACGGCATGCTCCGGGCGGGGGCTTAGCAACTCAATGGTATGTTGCGCCCATCCAATCTACCTTGGATAGACAGGCCAATTATCTGAGTGCCTTAGCTATGGGTGATGCTTGGCGCCGCCTTTTGCCGGCTCATTCCATGCAGTAAATCGGCTAGTTTCTTTACTGCGGCTTCCAGCTCAGGAGGCGTATAGGCAGCAAACCCTAGGAGAAACCCTGTCTGGGCGTGTTGAGAGGCATTGAGGGACGACAAACCGAAAAGCTCAATTCCCTCCCGGCGGCCTGCATCGATTATGGCGCGCTCTGACAGATCACAAATCAGCACGCACGGCATCTGCAAACCGCCGAAAGGCACATAGGGTTCGACGAAGTCGGAGAGATACTGCCTGACGAAATGTGTGAGGGCTTCGAGGCGCTCCGCATAAAGGCCGCGCATGGAACGGATATGCGCCCCAAAATGTCCACCACTCATGAAGCGGGCCAGAGTAAGCTGAGGAATCACCGACGTATGGCCGTCGAGCAAACTGCGCGCGATCGTCATGGGTCCGACCAGTTGAGGCGGCAGCACGACATAACCAATCCGTAGGCTCGGAAAGAGGGATTTGGTGAAGGTGCCGATGTAGATCGTCCGGTCATGAGGATCGAGCCCCTGCACGCACTCCGTCGGCTTGCCATTATAATGAAACTCGCTGTCGTAATCGTCCTCCAGAAGCCAGGCCCCGTGACGCTCTGCCCAGTCGATCAGCATGAGACGGCGGTCTAGCGACAGCTTCGCTCCGGTCGGGAATTGATGAGACGGGGTGAGAGACACAGCTTTCGCGCCGAGCGGATCATTCATGATGTGCTCGACGACCATGCCCTGACGATCAACCGGCACAAAAACACAATCGAGACCCGCCGCATTGAACGCCTTGCGCGCGCCCTGATAGGCAGGATCTTCGATAAAGATCCGATCCCCCGGATTAAGCAGCATGTTCGCACAAAGGGTCATGGCTTGCTGCGAGCAGGTGAGCACCAGCACACGATCTGCAGTGGCGCGCGCGCCGCGTTCAAGATTGACGTAATCGGCAATGGCACGCCTGAGCGGTTCAGCACCCTGTGGATCGCCATGGAGAAGCGCCTTAGTACCGTATTCCCTCAGAACCTGACGCTGTAACCGCTCCCAAAGCTGGATTGGGAAATTGCGTGTCTCGGGCATGCCATGCGTGAACGCGATCGGAGACAGCATCGTGCGCATGCCGCCTCCCTCGACGATGGCCGCCCCGCGCCCACTCAGATCAGCCTCCTGCCTGCGTGCCCGAACATCTCGATTTGAGCGACGATCCTTGAGACCGAACTCTGTCACTTCGGCAACGAAGCTTCCGCTCCCGACCCGCCGTTCTATGAAGCCTTCAGCATGAAGCTGGGTGTAAGCTGCCTCGACCGTATCCCGCGACACGCCGAGAGACGTCGCCAGCGCTCGCGAGGCAGGAAGAGGTTTCCCCGGCCCGAGAACGCTGTCCAGAATCAGCTGCCTGATTGCTCGCTGAATCCGCGCATGACGCGGCATCGCTGCATGCGCAGGATTTACGAGCCAGGCCTTGACGGTCTCCAGTTGAGAGTTCTTGAACAATTGGTCTGGCCCCATCCCTAGAAATACAGGTGTTGTCTCACCGTCCTAGCCGCAGACTCTACACTCGCAAAGGAACGTACAGATACTGGAAAGAATGGAGCGCGGTACCTTGCACGCAGCAAAGGATGAAGACCGATATTACTGCACCCTCCCCCTCAAAAAAGAGCAGGGCTCGTGTCGAGACAACCATGATTGGAGCCCCAATCTACTGCTAACCTATCACTTGAGAAAACCAAGCCTTGGCATCTTGCTTGAAGTTTCGCCGACTTGCATGCCTGTGTTGGTTGTTTTCGCACTCAGAAAGTAACGCAGATCTTATCGAATTCCCTTTCCTGCCTTGGAAAGAGATCCGCATTGTTCCAATTATAAAAATCAGTGATTCAGATTTTTAGCATGAATAGTTTATTATATATTTACCTTATGAAACATACCAAACTATGCTTATAAGTGCAAATATTATTGTTTGTTTAATGCATCATTATTGAAATTATTACCTGATGGACATGACCGTCGCACAGTGTTCTCACCTTTTGCGCGGAAGAATTCGGCAAAACAACCCACTCGGGGTTCTTACCTTCCTTGAATACAATGTATTTATTATGAAGATTTTGTTATAAACCCAAAGGTTCGAGTTGAGTTGAAATATGTATATTATTTTATTATGTGTATACTTTAGCTGCATTAACTTCGTTAAATAAATATCGCAGAAGATCATGTTTTGCCCTTGTCACACAAAGGTAATATTATATTTCTTGATAATTCCACTGTTACATCATTATCTCCCTTAAGGTTTTTTTAATAATTACCCTCACTTCGCGCCTTAAGGTATTGGACGATGACATCCTCCCCCATTATTAATGAATTCATGTTCAATCCCAGCGTTTCGGGGGATCCGAATGAGTTCATCGAAATAAAGGGTGTCCCAAATACCGACTATAGCGCGTGGTCTCTTATTGTTGTCGACGGGGACGGCTCTGTCTCCGGGAGGGTCGACAATATTTTTCAGCTAGGCACAACTAATAGCGCTGGTTATTGGATGACCTCTTACCAGACGAATGCGTTACAAAACGGTACGCAGACGATACTTCTCGTCAAAGACTTCACCGGCGCTGTCGGTACAGATCTCGACGCAGGGAATACCGGCACGTTCACGTCAACACCCTGGTCCGAGATCGGTGACACGCTCGCTGTTTCCGACGGGACTAAAGGCGATCTGACCTATGCCAACGCGCCCGTCCTGACCGGCGCAGTGGCCGCAGGCGCCTCTCGCATGACCGATGCTGACGGCAAGGTGAGCTGGCTTATCGATGATCCGTCTCTTGCTGGCACGCCCGGGTATGGGACCACGGCAGCAGCCGGCACAGTACTGGCCACGCCTGGCGCTGCTAATGACACAGGAAGCGCTGGCACACCTGAAACAACACCGGCCACGCCCACAACACCGGAAACGTCCCCTCCTGCCTCTGGCGGAAGTGAGAGCGGCACTGGCACTGGCACTGGCACTGGCACTGGCACTGGCACTGGCACTGGCACTGGCACTGGCACTGGCACTGGCACTGGGTCAGATACTTCCAGCGGCGGCTCAACAACAACGCCGCAACCGCAGGTCATGACGATCCAGCAGGTGAACGGCACCGGCTATTACAGCCCGGTTGCTGGCAGCTCCGTAACGACAACGGGCGTCGTCACGGCGGTCGACACAAACGGTAGTATCGGCTTCTGGATTCAGCAGGAAGCCCGGGATACGGGCAATGTCGGCAGTTCTGGCCTGTTCATTTACACGGGCAATGCCGCCACTCTGCCCAAGGTCGGCTCAACGGTCTCCGTAACGGGCAATGCCATCAATTACTCTGGCAAATCCTGGAGCAAATCTCTCACACTTCCGGAGATCAACGCCGTCTCCTACACCGATACGGGAGCGATCTACACGTCAGTGTCTCCCACCGTCATCGGTCAAGGGGGCCTCACGGTTCCAGCGGCTTCCTATCTTGGCGATCTCCAGCAGGCGATCGATCTCAACAAGAGCACGGCCTCGCTCGACCCGAACTCCAACGCTCTGGATTTCTACCGCAGCCATATCGGTGAGCTCATCACTCTCCACAATGTCGTCGCGACGGGGGCAACAGCGTCGAACTCGACCTGGATCGTTCCCGATGGCGGTAATGGCCAGCTCACCCCTACTGGAGCCCTTCAGGGCACCGAGACGACCGTCAACACCCAGCGTGTCGCCCTCTATTACGACAGCGGCGTCACTCCGGGCTCGGCAATCAGCGCCGAGCTTGGGGACAAGCTCGGGGACGTGACGGGGATCCTGTCCTATTATAACGGCGTCTACCAACTTGTGCCGACCACGCAGGTCACTGTGATCCACACCGTGCAGGAAGCCCCGAAAACGTCGTTCCATAAAGACGAGCAGAATCTCCTCGTCAGCGACTATAATATCGAGAATTTCAACGCGCTCGATCCTGCCAATGCGGCACGCATGGCAGCGACTGTGAAAATCATCGTCGAGAAGCTCGATAGCCCCGATGTATTGGCCATTCAGGAAATTCAGGACGATAGCGGCGTTGCAAATGACGGGACTGTCAGCGCTCAGAAGAATATCGAAGCCTTCGTCAGGGCGATCGCCGATGCAGGTGGCCCAACCTATTCCTGGTCTCAGGTCGATCCCGGCAATGGGACACAGGGCGGCGTTTCGGGAGGCAATATCCGAAGTGTCTTCCTTTACAACGCAGACCGCGTCACGCTGAAGGCACCGGCCACGACCATCGGCAATGAAGAACTGAGCGGCACGTTCAAGAATACCCGCCTCCCCCTTGTCGGAACCTTTGAGTTCAACGGCAAGGACGTCACGCTCATCAACGTGCATCTCTCCTCACAAGCAGGCAGCTCGCAGCTTTACGGGTCGGTACAGCCGCCTGTCAGTCATGGCGGCACGACAGCCACGCCGAATAACCGGATTTCTCAGGCTGAATATATCACCAAATACGTCAACGGAATTCTGGCGAACCAGCCGGACGCCAAGATCGGGATCCTCGGCGATTTCAACGACGTGGCATGGAGCGACGCGCACAAGGTCTATGCAAAAGCCGGTCTGGTCGACATGGAAACGAAGGAAGATGTAGAAAACCGCTACACCTATATCTTTCAGGGCAATGCCCAGTCTCTCGACCACACGATCGGCACCGCCGGCTTTGCCGATGCCGGGCAGTTTCAGACCCTTCATATCAATACTGGCCGCCTCGATAGCGTCTCGGATCACGATCCTTCCGTCACCTTGCTGGAAATGACGGATTACAGCGCCCGCAATGGCGCAGCCCTTTCCGATGTCGCCCTGACCAAGGATCAGACGGCGTCCGTCCATAGCGGCAGTGAAGCATCCAATATCACTGTCGGAGAAGGGAGCCGTCTGGCTCTTTATACCGGAAGCACCACGAGAGGGATCCGCCTGGATAACGGCGCTCAGATCGACCTGCCGGAAATGGCCTGGTCGTCGAATGCCACAGCGACCCTGATAGACCCGTCCACACTGGTCGTTTCCAATGGCAGTGACAGCTACACGATCGCACTCGATAAGGCCTATGATTCCGATTTCTTCACCCTGCGGCGCGACAGCACGGGGGGCACGCTTCTTCTTGCAGAGGGCACTCCCTGTTACTGCAGAGGCACGCTGATCCGCACCGACCATGGCGAAATTCCGGTCGAGAATCTTAAGATCGGCGATCTGATCCAGACGCGTTCGAACGGATTGCGTGCAATTCACTGGATCGGTCGACGCCGCTACACGGGCGCCTTCGCCAACGGCAACCGCGACATTCTTCCGGTCATTTTCCGCAAGGGCGCTCTGGGTTATGATCTGCCCCAGAGCGATCTCTCCGTCTCGCCGCTTCACGCGATGTATCTGGACGGCAAGCTGATCCCTGCCCTGCTTCTGGTCAACGGCACCAGCATTCTGCAGGCCGAGCAGATGGATGAAGTCGCGTATTTTCACATCGAACTGGAAAGCCACGACATCCTCTTCGCCAATGGTGCGGAATCCGAGACTTTCGTCGATGATCAGTCACGCGACATGTTCCATAATGCCGCTGACTACGCCGCTCTTTATCCCAACAAGGAGCCCGCCCCCGCACGCTATTGCGCACCGCGCCTCGAGGAAGGCGCAGCACTCGAAACGATCCGCGCCCGTTTGAATGCACTGGCTCACAAAGCATGCACAGCGAACAGCGCGCTTGAGGGCTATGTCGATACCGTCACGCACAGCCATCTCTCCGGCTGGGCGCGCCTTTCCGATCAGAGCGAACCGGCACGTCTGAGAATCAGCGATAATGGTGTCGTTCTCGGTGAGGTCGTTGCGAATGAAGCGCGGCCCGATCTCGGTGGGGAATTCGGGTTTCATTTCGAAATTCCCGGGGGCCTATCACCGCTGGAGCGCCACGTTCTGGAAGTCCATCACGTCACCGATGACGCCCCCTTGGGCAACACGCCGTGGATGATGGATCAAAAAGAGCAGAGCACCCCGATCGCCATCGTTATCGAGGCCCCTGAAGAGCCGCTGGACGGCTCCATTGACATCGCGTCGCGCACACGAATCGCTGGCTGGGCCGCCAATCTGGACACGCCCGAAGATGCCGTGACCCTGCAGATCATCGATAATGGCGTTGTGCTCAAGACCATTGTCGCCAATGGCCGCAGACCGGATGTCGCCAGATCGGGCTATCCCGTTCTGTGCGGGTTCGATGTGATCTTTCCGGGGAGCCTCTCTCCCCTGACGCGTCATGTGTTGGAAATCCGTCGTGAAAGCGATGGCGCACTCCTCGGCACACCCTGCGTGCTCGAGCCGGTCAACGCCTTCGACACAGATATGGAACAGACCGTCTGCCGTGCTGTCGAAGCCGTTGCTGACAATCAGACGGGCGACCAGGTCCTGTCGTTCCTGCTCGCTCAGGTCGAAAAACTTCGTCAGTCGCGCGCCCACGCCGTCAGTGGCCTCAGCAGCCAGACGCTGAACGCCTCTCGCCGCCGCTTGGCATGACAACGCTGAGCACACCCCAATGCAAGCGTGCCCTTGTGATTGACAGTGCACGCCCAAGCGCCGTGCGCGATGCGGGCTCGCAGGCGATCCTGTCGCATATGGCGGCCCTCGAAAATCTCGGATACAGCGTATCTTTCGTCGCTGCGGATCAGATGTCGATTTCATTCGCGCTCGAAGATCGTCCTTCTGTGACGGTCCAGAGTCTGCCTATGTTTTCGTCGGTCGAGGACGTACTGCAGCGTCAGATCGACAGCTTCGACCTTGTCTATCTTCATCGGGAAGACATCGCGACACGCTATATGGCCTTGGTGCGCCGTTATCAGCGCAAGGCTCAACTCGTTTACAGTGTCGCAGACCTGCATTTCCTGCGTCTGGCCCGTCAGGCCGCCGTTCAGGGTCGCCCCGAGCTGACGGCTAAAGCCAACCAGATCCGCGTCGCAGAATATCGCGCCGCGCTTCAGGCCGATATCGTTCTGACCCACTCCCCTGCTGAAGCAGCTCAGCTCCGTAAGGATATCCCGCAGGCAAATGTGCATGTCGTCCCATGGGCGATCGACACGACACCTGCTGACACCACCGAACGTAAGGGCGTGCTCTTTGTCGGGAATTACTCCCACGCTCCGAATGGAGATGCCGCCCGCTGGCTTGTGCAGGCAATCATGCCCGCAGTCTGGGAAATGGATCCCACCATTACTTGCACTCTCGTCGGTGCCGACATGCCGGACAGCATCCATGCCTTGGCAGGTGAGCGCGTGCGCGTGCTCGGGCATGTGCGTGATCTGACCCGGGTTTTCCAGCAGAACCGTCTCAGCGTGGCCCCGCTCCGCTTCGGTGCAGGCATCAAGGGTAAGGTTCTGGAGAGTCTCGCCGCAGGAACACCCTGCATCATGACCCCGGTTGCCGCCGAGGGCATGAACCTTCCTAAGACTTTGGGTCAGCTTGTGCAGGAAACGGCGCAGGACATGGCCCGAAAGATCGTCGAGCTGCATAATTCGGACAACCTGCCCGCGCTCGCGAATACCAGCCAAGACTACGTGAAGGCTGTCTTCTCGGAAACGACGGTCGAGCATGCTCTCGGCGAGGCTTTGGCGGTGCAATCTCGTAGCGACGCGATCTCAGCAATCGCCAGCTGATCGAAAGCCATCGCTTGAAACCGCCGTAAATCTTGAGTGCGGCGATTGCAAAAGGAAAGTCCGGCACTTTCGCGTTAGACCGAGAGACCGGACAATTTTCCAACGTAATGTAGTTGAAGCGTCTCAGCCGTGTTGTTTACGAGCTTGGGCCACGTTTGGCGGTTGGAAGTCAGTTGTCCCCCAGACGGCACTGCAACTCTCGCAACCGGTCAAACTTCTGCCTAGCGCTGATTTTTATCGGAGGCGTCTCCCTCGTGCACGACCCGTCCGCCAAAAATCATCTGACGTGTGAGGTCCGATAACGCGGCGTCGGTGCGGCGACATGAGCGGGGTACCCGCGCCTGGCTTGCTTTTACTAACAGATTAAATTGCGCAGTGAAGAATATGGCGGAGAGGGTGGGATTCGAACCCACGGTACGCTCACACGCACGGCGGTTTTCAAGACCGCTGCCTTCAACCACTCGGCCACCTCTCCCGCATCACGCTCTGTAAAGAGCGAGGCAAGTGGCGCCTCTTTGCCTGCTTTCGCCTCGCGATGCAAGAGGGGTTGAATCAGGAATTCGTGCTGGCTTTACGCCTAACCAAGAAGGCGGAATTTGAAGATCACCGCCCAGAAGACTGCGAGCAGAAAAATCCCGAAAAGGAGACAGGGCAGGAAAAGAGAGAGAACAAATCGCCCCACTGACGGCTCACCTCCCTCTATCCCTGCCCGGCGTTCGAGATCCTTCAAATCCTCATCAGAGTTGAACCAGAAATCGTCTTTCTTCGCCAAGGGCGTCTCTCCTCCTCTCGGGCCTCGCGGTGCCGGTCTACGAGTAACAGGCCAAAGGCTTAAACCGAGACCTCACTCAACACCGCAGCGCCACTCTCCGTCGCGCCCGGAGGAGAAACCTCTGTCAGAGGCCATCGCGGACGGGGCGCTGTCGGAATTCCATCGTCGAGGGGACGCCCTGCCGCAGCATAGGCCTCAATCGTCTCGATCGCGGCCCAGCCGACCATCGTCGCGTTATCGGTGCACAGACGCAAAGGTGGCGCGACGAAAGCAATGCCTGCCTCACTCGCCACCTTCTCAAGTGCTGTGCGGATCGTCCCGTTGGCCGCCACGCCCCCGGCAACCACGATGCTCAGCGCGTCTGGCAGCATAGCCAGCGCATGGCGCGCACGATCCGTCATGACATCGCACACGCAGCGCTGAAAACTGGCTGCGATATCGGCAGCAAAAGCACGCGGAAGAGCCTCCATCCCGTAAGACGCAATCTGGCGTGCCACCGCCGTCTTGAGGCCCGAGAAAGAGAAGTCGCATCCCGCACGCCCCAGAAGAGGCCTTGGCAGCGCAACAGCATCGGCACGGCCTTCTTGCGCCAGCTTCTCGAGAGCGGGGCCACCGGGCCAACCGAGCCCGAGCATCTTTGCGACCTTGTCGAAAGCTTCACCGGCGGCATCGTCGATTGTACCGCCGAGTTTTTCGTAGTTGCCGACCCCTCGCACAGCAACGCACTGGCAGTGTCCGCCCGAGACCAGCAACAAAAGATACGGAAATTTAATCTGCTCAGCGGACACGCCCGGCAGCCGCGCCGTCAGGGCGTGAGCCTCGATATGATTGACTGCGATAAAAGGGCGATCCATCGCAATGGCCAGCCCTTTTGCGTAATTACTGCCCACGATCAGCCCGCCAATCAGACCCGGCCCCGTGCAGGCAGCGAACGCGCCGATCTCACGCAGAGACAGCCCTGACTTCGTCAGTGTTTCCGAGACGATTTCGGGCAGAAGAGCCAGATGGGCACGGGCCGCAATTTCGGGCACGACACCACCGAGAGCCGCATGGCCGGATTGGGTATGCACGGTCTCGGCAAGCACCTCGCCCTGAGGGCTCAGGATCGCGCAAGCTGTCTCATCGCAGCTGGTTTCAATCGCCAGAACGGGGGCTGTTAGTGAAAAAATAGCCATTTCCCTTGATAGCCCGATGGAACGCAGGAGGCGAGCGGTCTCTTTTCACGGTTCACGCGGTAGAGTAGCAAGATCAACCATGAAACAGATGACGATGCCCCAAGCGCTCATGTCTCAGAGCCTGCAACTACAACAGGTCGCTGCCGAAGCCATGCGCCGCCAGGCCTCGCCTCATCCCCCCACCTCTCGGCACTCCCTGCCCTTGCGGGTTGGCACGCGCGGCTCGCCGCTGGCCCTCGTTCAGACCCGTGCGTTTCTGACGCGGCTGACGCGGTTTTGCCCCCTGCTGCGCGACATGGGCGCGTTTCAGGAGCACCCGATCAACACGACCGGCGATCAGGTTCTGTCCCGCCGTCTGGCTGAAATCGGCGGTAAAGGGCTGTTCGCAAAAGAGATTCACGAAGCTCTTCTGGCGCGCCAGATCGATTTCGCGGTGCACAGCCTCAAGGATCTCGAGACGACGCTACCAGCGGGTCTGACGCTGGCCTGCACGCTCAAGCGTGAAGATGCGCGCGATGTGCTGATCCTGAGCCCTGCCCTGCGCGACAAGGCCAAGGCCCTCGTTGCGGAAGGGCATTCTCCGCTCGATGCTCTGCCTTTTGGCGCAACCATAGGTTGTTCTTCTGTGCGGCGTCAGGCACAGCTGGTGCATCGGCGTCCCGATCTGAAGTTCTGCCTGCTACGTGGCAATGTTCAGACCCGAATTGACAAGCTGGGCGGCGGCGCCTGTGACGCGACTCTCCTTGCGCTGGCTGGCCTGCGTCGTCTGGGCATGGAAGACCGCGCCGATCTGATCCTCGACCCCGAGCTCATGACGCCTGCTGCCGGTCAGGGCATTGTGGGTGTGACGGTGCGCGAGGAAGATCGGGAATTGCTCGATCTGCTTTCGGCCATTGAAGACCCTGAAGCACGCGCTGTCGCCACTGCCGAGCGCGCCCTGCTCGAAGTGCTCGACGGGTCGTGCCGCACCCCGATTGGCGGTTATGCGCGTCTGCGCGCCAAGGCCCAACCGACAGGAAGAGGGCATTTTGGCGATCGGGAACTCGTTCTGACCGGACTTGTCGCGCGAGAAGACGGCTCCTTCTATCTCAAGCGTGAAATCTGCGGTGAGCCGACCGAGGCTCTTCGACTGGGACGCGAGCTCGGGCTCTCACTTCGCGCAGATTCCCCGGCTGATATCTTCGAGGACAATGGCTGACACGCCTGCCCGAACGGTTTTTGTCACAAGGCCGGAGCCAGGTCTGAGCGAGACCTGCTCAGCCTCGAGCGGCTCGGATGGGCGCCGCATCCGGCACCCATGCTCAGGATCGTCCCCCTCGCTCTCGGGGCGGTTTCGGCAATCGATCGGATCATCGTCACCAGCGGTCAAAGCCTGAGCGCACTCAACACCCTTGTCGCACGCGACGTTCCCCTGCTGGCAGTCGGCGCACGCACCGCAGAACGTGCCCGATCTCTGGGTTTCACCTCAGTCGATCACGCAGGAGGCACGGCGCGCTCTCTTGTCGCCCATCTCGGTGTCGCCAGTACCCGCGAGCGGCTTCTTCTCGCAACCGGACAGAATCTCGGTCTGGAACTGGCCGCCCAGTTACGCGCCCAGGGGCACCGCGTGACGCGACGCGTCGTCTACCGCACAGAAACAACCGGCCCTCTCGACCAAGTTTCGCGCGCATGATCGTGAGGGAAGAGGTCAAGGCCATCCTCTTTTATTCTGCTGCAACAGCACGGGCTTTTCTCGACGCCTTCGGCCCGGATCGCGCTCCGCTTGCCCGGATACCGGCCCTTGCGCTTTCGGCGCCGATCGGCGAAGCGCTGCGCTGTGCACCCTTTGGTGAAATTGCCATTGCTCCCCACCCGGAGCAGGATGCGCTGCTCGATCTTCTGGGGCCGCGCCCTTCCTTGTCCACCGACCAGCTTTAGAGGCACGACACGCTGTGAACTACCGGCACGCTTATCACGCGGGCAATTTCGCCGACATGATGAAACACGGGCTCATGCTTGTGATCCTGCGGCATTTGCTCCGCAAACCTGCCGGTTTTTGCGTGCTCGATACGCATTCGGGATGCGGCGCCTATGATCTCGACTCTATCGAGGCGCAGAAAACCGGAGAATGGCGCGAGGGTATCGGGCGTTTCGACGCAATTCCCGAAGGCCCGGACGAACTCGTCGATTACCTGAAAACAATTACCGCCCTGGGCGCCCCGACACGCTATCCCGGTTCGCCAAGCCTGATCGCCTCGCTCCTGCGCGAACAGGACCGGTTGATTTGCTGCGAACTCCATCCTGAAGACGCCGCGACATTAAAGCAGCTTTTCCGCCTGCAAGGTCAGGTCGCGGTGCATGAACGCGATGGCTATACCGCTCTGAAAGCGTTCTTGCCCCCCCGCGACCTGAAACGCGGGCTCGTTCTCATCGACCCTCCTTTCGAGAAGGGGGACGAATTCGCCCGGCTGGCTGAGGCCATCCAGACAAGCCGGAAGCTTTTTCCGATGGGCATCGTCGCGGCCTGGTATCCCATCAAACACCGGGCACCCGTTCGCCAGTTTCACGACGCCCTTCGCGATTCCGGCGTGCGGGATCTCCTCGATTGCAGCCTGCTTCTGCGCTCACCGACCGACCCGACGCGCCTGAACGGATGCGGGCTTCTGGTCGCCTCGCCCCCCTATCGTTTCGAGACGCAGGCGCAGTCCCTGCTCGAAGCGCTTCTGCCCGTCCTCGCCCCAGACGGGGAAGGCAGCATCGACATCAGACGGATCGTGGAAGAATGAGCACCAGCACCACCCATATCGCCGTCATCGGCGCTGGCGCCTGGGGCATCGCCCTTTCCTGCGCTGCCGCAAGAGCCGGAGCACAGGTGACACTCTGGTCGCGCTCAGAGATCGATCCGACCTGCCGAAACCTGCCCCGCCTGCCTGCAGTGACCCTGCCTGACGCTGTTACCGTGACCTCGACCCTGCCGGAAGACGCCGATCTGACGCTGATCGTCGTGCCGATGCAGACCCTGCGTCAGATAGCGCCAAAACTGAGAGGGAATTCTCCCCTCGTTGTGTGCTGCAAGGGGCTCGAATTCGGCTCCGGCGCGCTCCCTCTGGAGATCCTCGCACAGACCCAGCCCGACCGTGCTCACGCCGTGCTGTCGGGACCTAACTTCGCCATCGAGGTCGCCAGAGGCGCGCCTGCTGCGGCAACGATTGCAGCCTCCTCACTCGACGCTGCCCGGCATTATGTCTCCCTGCTTTCATCGCCGGATTTCAGACTTTACGCGAGCGATGACCCGATCGGCGTGCAGATTGCTGGGGCTGCCAAGAACGTTGTCGCCATCGGCGCCGGTATCGCCATCGGCGCGGGAATGGGCGAAAATGCACGCGCGGCCCTCAT
This sequence comes from Asaia astilbis JCM 15831, assembly GCF_000613845.1. Classification (GTDB taxonomy): domain Bacteria; phylum Pseudomonadota; class Alphaproteobacteria; order Acetobacterales; family Acetobacteraceae; genus Asaia; species Asaia astilbis. The sequence goes on along the minus strand of NZ_BAJT01000005.1, from coordinate 134,908 downwards.
CACACGCGCCATTGTCGAAATCGGTCGGCTGGCAGCCGCTCTGGGCGGAAGAGCGACCACAATTGCAGGGCTGAGCGGTCTGGGCGACCTCATCCTGACCTGCACGGGCGCAGGATCGCGCAATTACAGCCTCGGTCTCGAACTCGGTCAGGGCGTCCGCCTTGCCGATATCCTGAAGACGCGCAGCACGGTTGCCGAGGGCGTCGCCACGGCGCCTGCCCTCGCTGCAACAGCACGAAAACTCGGCATCGCGATGCCGATTGTCGAGACCGTTTCCGCCTTTCTGGACAATGAGATCGATCTGGCGCAAGCACGACGTCAGCTCCTGGAACGACCGATAACGGTCGAATAAGAAGAACCGTAAAAGGACAGTCTCATGTGGATGCGTAATGAAGCCATGCGCCGTCTCGTCAGCCGCAACCGTTTTGTGCGTTTTCTGACATTCGGCCTGCATAACGCCCTGCAGATGAAGCTTCTCGGCGGACACAAGCACCCCGTTACCCTGCGTCGCCTGAACAAGGCACGCTCGGGCACCGACTCCCTTCTCAGCAGCGACGAGGCTTTCGTGCTGCACGAGCTGGCCCATGCTCAGGCGGTCTATGAGGGTGATCTTGCCGAATTCGGCGTCTATCGCGGTGCCTCAGCCGAGCTTCTCTGCATGGTCAAGGCTCATCGGACGCTCCACCTTTTTGACACGTTCGAGGGACTTCCCGCCCCCAAAGGTAAGGAAGGCAAGGTTTTCGCGAAGGGCGAGTTTCATGGCTCTCTCGAGAGCGTCAGGCAGAAGCTTGCAGGGTACGAAAATGTCGCATTCCACCCGGGTTTCTTTCCCGATTCTGCCTCAAGCCTTGGAGACGAGCGCTACAGCTTTGTTCATCTCGATGTCGATCTTTACGAGGCGACCCTTGCCGGTCTGGCCTATTTCTACCCACGCATGATCCCGGGCGGCATTATTCTGACCCATGATTATTCGATCATCGACGGGGTGTCTCAAGCCTTTGCCGAATACCTCGCCGACAAGCCGGAGCACGTCATCGAGCTCCCGACCACGCAAGCCATGATTATCCGACAGGGCCAAACACTCTAAGGGTTACAACCATCACGCTGATCGCTGAACCCGCCTCCCTCACGCGGCGATAAAAAGCCCGGTGATGGCGGCACTCATCAGGTTTGAGAGCGTCCCTGCGATCACACAGCGCGAGGCGATCCTGGCAATCTCGGCCCGGCGCTCCGGAGCGACACTGCCGAAACCACCAATCAGAATGCCCACGCTGGAGGAATTGGAAAACCCGCAAAGAGCGACCGAAACGATCGCCAGATCATGCGCCGAGAGCGCATGGGCATGGATAAGCGGAGAGAGGCCGACATAGGCCACAAACTCATTGAACGCGATTTTCTGCCCGAGAAAACCACCGATCTGGAAGCACTCGGACCAGGGGATACCGATCAACCAGGCAAGCGGCGCCATAAGTGTGCCCAGAACCGTGGACAGGCTTAGCCCGGGCAGATGCATCCAGCCGCCGACGCCATGGAGCACACCGTCGACAAGCGCCGTGATCCCGACAAAGGCAACCAGCACCGCCCCGACGGCAACAGCCACCCGCGCGCCACTCATGGCCCCTTCGGCCAGCGCATCGAAAAGCCCGTTTGTCTCCAGGACGGCTCGGGGCATGGGCTCATGTCCTGCATGCGTGTCTTCAGGCGTTGGCCAGAGCAGCTTTGAAAAAAGCAGTCCGCCCGGAATGGCCATGAAGGACGCGGCCAGAAGATAGGTCATGGGAACGCCAAGCCCGGCATAGCCAGCCAGAACCGAGCCCGACACCGACGCCGTGCCGGAACTCATGATCGTGAAAAGCTCCGATTGTTTAAGCTTGCCAAGATAAGGGCGCAGCACGACGGGCATTTCGCTCTGCCCCAGAAACACCGTCATGACGGCAGAAAACGATTCAATGGCCGTCGTGCCAAGGAGGCGACGCAGCCCCTGCCCGACCAGACGGGCAAATGCCTGCATGACCCCCCAATGATAGAAAAGGGAGATCAGCGCAGAGACGTAGACAATGGCAGGCAGCACCTGAAACGCAAAGATGAAGCTGTCCTGACCGAAGAGAGCCTCCATTTTCGGGCCGGACAATCCGCCGAACAGAAAATGCGTGCCCACCTGACCATAGGCCAGGGCTGCACCGACCCCATCGGCCAAAGCCCCGAAAAGGCGTCGCCCCAAGGGAAAGAAGAGGGCCAACGCCCCGATCAGGCATTGCAGGGCAAGGGCGATCGCGACCTGACGGACATTGATAGCTTTTCGATTGGTCGAAAAGAGAACACCGAGCGCAATGAGCACTGCAATACCGATCAAACCGCGCAGTGACATCGACGCGTCTTCTCCCCTCGCTGAATTCGCGCAAGCGTCTGCGGCGCTGCAACGAAATGGCTCCCCAGCAAACACGCTGTAACGCTTTCTCGCATCGGGAAAGACACGAACCGTTTACAAAACGCAAGGAGGCAATGTGTCGAGATGCTTGAAGAGTGTCCAGCGCAAAGCCACATAATGAAGAACGCTCTTTGCATCACGCGACGGATCACCATGACGAACAGTTTCTACGACCTCACCATCCCGGCCCTGTGCGGCCAACCCATCTCCATGGCTGACTTCAAAGGCAAGGCCGTTCTGATCGTCAACACAGCCTCCAAATGCGGCTTCACGCCCCAGTACGAAGGGCTTCAGCATCTCTGGAGCAAGTACGGTCAGTCGGGTCTGGTTGTCATCGGTATTCCGAGCAACGATTTTGGCCAGCAGGAACCGGGCTCTGCTTCCGAAATCCAAACGACCTGTTCACGCAATTACGGCGTCAGTTTTCCGATGGCCGCCAAATCACGGGTCAAAGGCAAGGAGCAACGCCCATCTTTCGCTGGCTTGCCAAGGAGGGCGGCATGCTGGCCCTGCCGCGCTGGAATTTCTATAAATATCTCGTTTCGCGCGAAGGGGAGCTCGTCAAATGGTTCACACCGCTGACGTCACCCGATTCCAGCCGCATGAAAGCCTCGGTCATGCGCGCCGTGATGGATCACTGAACGCCATCAGCGGTATGGATTGCCTTATCCCTGCCGCTCGAATGCCAGCTTGAGCCCGAAAGCAACAAAGATCATTCCTGTCGCACGATCGAGAATTTTCACGATCCGCGGACGCGACAGGAACGCGCCGAGCGGTACGGTCATCATGATGAGCAATGAGAACCAGCTCAGAGTCAGCAGGACCTGAATCCCGGCGAGCAGCAATGAGAACGTGACCACGTTGACATCATGCGGGATGAATTGCGGCAGGAAGGTAATGAAGAAAATACCGACTTTCGGATTGAGCAGATTGGTCAGCAATCCCTGACGAAAACAGCTCAGGGCCGACTGCCTGTTGGGGTTCGAGCTGCCCTCTTCATCGCGCAGGGCCGTGCGCGGTTGCAAAAGCAGCCTGATGCCGATCGTGAAGAGATAGAGCGCGCCCACCCATTTGACGATCAGAAAGCCCATTTTCGACGCAGCCAGAAGCGCCGTCAGCCCAAACGCGGCGCAAATCCCCCAGACGAACAGGCCCAGAGTTATCCCAAGAGCCGCCCCGAACCCGGATCGCGGGCCTGACAGGGTCGAGGTCCGCAACACGAACGCCGTGTCGAGCCCCGGCACGAGCGTGAACACGCCAGCTGCCAGAACGAAACTCGTCAGGGAGAGAAGGATCGGGCTCATGGGGTCTGCCTTTCTAAGAGTTTGAGAGGTCTGACCTCCCTGGCAACGCCTTGCGTCTTCTGCCAGAGGCATCGCCCTTCCGCAATCGCGGACGCGTGAGCCTGAGGGACCGGAAACCTTTTGAAAACCACTGGCATTACACTATCGGAAAACGCAATTAAGCCATAATCCATCTTACTTATTAAGTCTTTGACGAAGCGGGGTTTTCGCTCTCGTCTTCTGTCCGCAATCCAGAGAGTATATCCTGCCTTGGCTGTTCCCTGCCCTTGCGTTTAAGAAGCCCCCTTTGTGAAGTTCGTTTTCTGACTGGAAGCCCGGAATGCTCCGTAACCTGATCACCGTTGGTGGTTGGACCATGCTGTCTCGTATCCTCGGTCTGGTGCGCGACCAGCTTCTTGCAGCGTTTCTGGGTGCAGGACCTGTTCAGGATGCCTATCAAATCGCCTTTCGTCTGCCGAACATGTTTCGGCGCCTGTTCGGCGAGGGGGCCTTCAATGCGGCTTTCGTCCCGCTTTTTACCGAAAAGCTCACGGCGCGAGGCGAGGAAGATGCGACACGTTTTGCTTCGCAGGCCCTGAGCTGTCTCAGCGCGTGGCTGCTGGGCCTCACGATCCTGGGCGAAGTTTTCATGCCCTGGATCATCGAACTGATTGCGCCCGGCTTCGATCATGCCGGGGGGCGGTTCGATCTCGCAGTCAAACTGACCCGGATCACCTTCCCCTATCTCATCTTGATCTGTACCGCGGCCCTCGTGGCCGGCGTTCTCAATGGGCTGCATCGGTTTTCGATGGCTGCCGGAGCTTATGTCTCCTTCAATATCGTGGGCATCGCGGCCATTCTTCTTGGCGCGCTTGTCTTTCATGACACGGTGATCTGCACGGCGGTCGGCATCACGATATCCGGCTTTGTACAGCTCGGATTGTTGCTCTGGTCAGTCCGACGCGCCGGCATCCGGCTGTCTCTGCCAAAACCACGCCTGACTTCGGAAATGCGTGACATGTTGCGTCGGCTCTGGCCCGGCCTGCTGGGCTCCGGCGCCACCCAGCTCAATCTGACAGTCGACACGCTGATTTCGACCCTTCTGCCAGCCGGATCGATTTCGTGGCTGTATTTTGCAGACCGGGTCAATCAATTACCTCTGGGTGTTCTGGGCGCAGCAGCTGGCACCACGCTCCTGCCCGTCCTGACGCGCCATGTCGCGGCGCGTGACGCGACGGGCGGGCAACAGACACTCAATCGGGCGATCGATTACGCCGCGATCCTTACCTTTCCGGCCTGTTTCGGTTTACTCGCTCTGGCGCCGGAAATCATGGCCACGCTGTTCGGCTACGGCAAATTCACGACACAGGACGCGCTTTCTTCGGCTCAGTCCCTGCGCGCCTACGCCCTTGGCCTGCCGGCCTTCATCCTCATCAAGGTGCTGTCTCCCGGATTTTTCGCTCATGGCGACACCAAAACCCCGGTGAGGATCGGTTTTCTCACGCTGGTGCTGAATCTGGGCCTCAACCTTCTGCTCTACAAGCCGCTCGTTCATGTCGGCCCGCCTCTGGCCAGCACAATCGCAGCCCTCGTCAATCTGGCCTTTCTGGCTGTCATTCTTTTTCGGCGGGACGTCTTTTGTCCCGACCGGGCGCTCATCCGTCGTCTGCTCCGTGTCGTGGCTGCCTCTGTCGTCATGGCGCTTGCCACTCTGATCCTGACACGCCTCATCGCTCCCGGACTGGTGGGCTGGAGCGGCCTGACACGCGCAGGCATGCTCAGTGTCCTTATGGGGATCGCCGGGATCATCTATCTTGGCGCGCTGTGGGCGCTCGGCGTAGCAAGACCTGACCGTATCGTGAATCGACTCCTGCGTCGCAAGCGTGCCTCACAATAGTGAGAATTTTGTGCAGTCTTCTGGGAGAGAACGGGCAATCTTTCCGCTTAGCGAACAAGGCGTTGCGAAATTATCATGACCGCACTCCCATCGTCTCACAGTGCTTGACTTGCTGTTCACAGTGAGAGTTTGGGAAGCTAGAACAGGCGGTATGCGGCGAGTTTTCCAATCATGACCACTCCGGAGATCACCGGCCTTATTCCCTCGGCTGAGGGGGCAACCCCTGCTATGGCGCAATGGTTTACCCTCAAAGCTCAGGAACCTGACGCCCTGCTTTTTTTCCGCATGGGCGATTTCTACGAGCTGTTTTTTGCCGATGCCGAGACGGCCGCCATGGCGCTCGACATCAGTCTCACCACGCGCGGCAAGCATGGCGACCTTCCCATTCCGATGTGCGGCGTGCCTGTTGCAGCCGCCCCGGCCTATCTGGCCCGGTTGATCCGACGCGGATTTCGCGTCGCGGTCGCAGAGCAGACCGAACAGGCACGAAAACCTGGCGAGCCTCCTCAAAAAGGGCCCCTCGCCCGTGCCATTGTCCGTCTCGTCACGCCGGGCACACTGACTGAAGAAGAACTTCTCGAAGCCGGGCGTCAAAATCTTCTTTTCGCCTTCGCCGCCCCGACAAAAAAAAACCGACAGACCACGGCATGCGGCGCAGCTGGATCGACATTTCCACCGGTTCTTTCGAGACCGCATCCCTGCCCCTGGCTCAGCTTGAGGAGTTGCTCGCAAGGCTCGACCCTTCCGAAATCCTCGCAGATCCTGCTCTCATCCCGGATCCTTTCACCGCCCGCGTCGCGCCCAATATCATCCTCCCTGGCCTCGATCCCGCCCGATCACGCATGGCTCAGGCTTTCGACGTGGCTCAGCTCGCCATTCTGGGAGATTTTACCGAAGAGGAAATCCGGCTGGTGCCCTCGTTCTCGATTACGTCAAGCGGAGCCAGGCAGGCGCCATGCCGCGCATCGCCCGCCCTCTCCGTCGTGGGGACGCCGAAACACTAGGCCTCGACCCTGCCACGCGCGCCAGCCTCGATCTGATACAGGCGCGCGACGGCACCACCACCCACACGCTCTTCTCCGCCGTCGACCGTTGCGTGAGTGCCGCTGGACAGCGTCAGCTTGCCCAGTGGATCGCTGCACCCTCGACCGATCTTGCGCTTATCGAGGGACGTCAGGCCGGTTGGCGCTGGATTGCCGGACAAGCGGGCCTGATCGCCTCGCTCACGCCGATTCTCAAACGCGCACCCGACCTTGCGCGGGCACTCGGACGGCTCTCCACAGGGCGCGGCCTGCCGCGGGATCTCGCTGCAACGCGCGATCTGCTTCAGGCCGCCGATGCCCTGGTGGCCTTGCTGGAGCCCTTGTGCAACGAAGCCACCCCCGCCCTGATCCGGACGCTCTTTGCCGGTCTTTATGGCAGGGCGGATTCCCTGCTCTCGACACTTGAGAAAGCGCTTTCTGAGAGCCTTCCGGCGCGTATCGAAGACGGGGGCGCCATCGCCACCGGGTTCGACCCCGATCTCGACCGCTATCGCGGCCTGCGTGACGACAGCAAACGCACGTTGGCGGCATTACAGCAGCGCTATGCCGAGCAGTTCAACGTCGCAACGCTCAAGATCAAGCATCACGCCCAGCTTGGCTACATCATCGAAACCTCTGCCCTCCACGCAGCGAAGCTTCGGGACCGGCCCGAATTATCGTTTCGGCAGGGCACGGCCAATCTAGTCCGGTTTACAACCGATGAGCTGCTCGAGCTCGATCGCGCCATTCTCGAAGCAGCAGACCGCGCTGCCGTCATCGAGCGCCGACTCTTTGCCGCTCTGGTTGCCGAGACTGTCTCCCATCCCGCTCTACCCGAACTGGCCGAGCTTTTTGCTACGGCCGATGTCCTGACCGGCTGCGCCAGACTGGCTCAGGGCGGCGCCTGGTGCAGCCCGGAAATGACGCAGGATCAGACTTTCGAGCTCAAGGGATGTCGTCACCCGGTGGTCGAGGCTGCTCTGGAGCGTTCGACGAAATTCATCCCCAATGACTGCCTTCTTCCGCCCGACCAGCGCGTCATGCTGCTGACGGGACCGAACATGGCCGGAAAATCCACCTTCCTGCGCCAAACGGCCCTCGCCGTCATTCTGGCACAGGCAGGCTTGCCTGTTCCGGCCACAAAGGCACGAATCGGTATCGTCGACCGTCTGTTCTCACGTGTCGGTGCGGCCGATGACCTCGCACGCGGTCGCTCGACCTTCATGGTGGAAATGACCGAAACAGCCGCGATCCTGCGTCAGGCCGGTCCGCGTTCGCTTGTTGTCGTGGATGAGATCGGTCGGGGCACGTCGACGCTCGATGGCCTTGCCATCGCCTGGGCAACGCTCGAAGCCCTGCATTCGCAACTCGGATCGCGCACAATTTTCGCGACGCATTTTCACGAGCTTTGCAGCCTCTCTGACTCCATGCCGCGCCTCACTCCCTACACAATGGCGGTCCGTGAGTGGCAGGGCGATGTCGTTTTCCAGCACGAAGTCCGCAAGGGTGCTGCGAAAAAAGCTGGGGGGTGCATGTCGCCCAGCTTGCCGGAGTGCCAATGCCGGTGGTTCAGCGCGCCACGCGCCTACTGACCGCACTCGAACGCGATCAGGGGCGCAGCGTGCCTCAACTCCCTCTCTTTGAGGCCGTCGAAGCCCCCCGTCACGAACCTGATAGGCTGCGTGACGCGCTCGAGGCGATCGACCCGGACGCACTCTCTCCCAAAGCCGCACTCGAAGCCCTTTATGAGCTGCGTAAACTTGCGCTTGAATCCAAGAACGATTTGACCTGAGAATGGCTTTCTCAGGTTGCCTGCAATGCCCCCAGACCTACGGATCTTAATGCGCGAACCGATCTCCCTCAAAGAAACCGACATGCGAGCTGCTCTTGCCTCTGCACTTGATCGTGCACGGCGGGAGGATGGCTCTGTTTCGCGTGAGGATGCTGTCAGCCTTTTTCGCCGCCATATCGGGCGGCATCACGGCGAGATCCGCAGGTTGTTCGAAGGGCGTCAGCTCAAGGGCATCGCCGCGGCTACGACGCTTGCCCGGTTGATGGACGGGGCAATCTCGAGCCTTTTCTCCCTCGCTCAGGCGGCTACGGGCGCAGCCGATTCCGAGTTGTGTCTTTGTGCCACAGGGGGATATGGCGGTGGCCTGCTGGCCCCGTACAGCGACATCGATCTTCTGTTCCTGACCGTTGCGTCGCCTGCGCCGGAGACGACGGCCCAGGTGGAATACATACTCTATTTCCTGTGGGATCTGGGCGTACGCGTGGGGCATGCCACACGCTCCATCGATGGATGTCTTGAAGCTGCGCGTGAAGATCTGACCATTCGCACCACCCTTCTGGACGCGCGGCGCATTGTCGGGACGGAGACGCTGTTTACCGAGTTCGGCCACCGGTTCAGTGACGGAGAGGAAAGCGCGCTCTCCTTCATCCATGACAAGATTGACGAACGCGAGAAGCGTCACAAGCGCTTTGGCGATAATCCCTACATGGTGGAGCCGAACATCAAGGAAGGGCGTGGCGGCCTGCGCGACCTTCAGACGCTGAACTGGATGACGCGCGTTTTTCAGGATACGAGCGGCCTCAATCCGGCTGTGCGATCACGCCTCCACGACCCGGCCTTCACATCTTTGGGGCTTCTGACCGATCAGGAAGCCAATCGCGCCCGACGTGCCTGGAATTTTCTCTGGACCATCAGGCTCCACCTTCACTACATCGCCGGTCGGGCTGATGAGCGCCTCTCTTTCGATGTTCAGCCCGTCATCGGCGGGCGTATGGCTATGCTGGACACGGTCGACAACAGGGCGTCGAGCGCTTCATGCGCCACTACTTCCTCACGACACGTGAGGTGATGCGCCTCGGCCGTATCATCGAACCCAGCATCATGCAGCATCTGCAGGGACCGATCCGCGAGGCGGCCTATCAAGGCACGACCCTCGACGCAGAGGATGCCCGTCATTTTAGACTGATCAACGAGCAGATCGCTCCTGCCGACAGTGCCTGTTTCGATGACGAACCGCGCCTGATGGTCAGGATGCTCGACGCCGCGTTTCGCGAAAACCTGGTTCTGCATCCGACCGCCATCCAGCAACTGATCCGCAATGAACGGCGCATCGCCACGCTGCGCGACGACAAGATGACCATGGGCGTCTTTCTCAACCTGCTGATGCAGCCGACGGAGATGAACCGCGAGCAAGCCCGTCCCAGCGGGGCTGACTGGCTGACAATCCTGAACGATACCGGTTTTCTGGGCGCACTCTTGCCCGACTGGTCGCGCATCGTCGGTCAGATGCAGTTCGACACCTATCACATCTACACAGTGGACGAGCACAACATCGAAGCCGTGCGCATGCTGGGCTGGATTGAAGCCGGCACGATGGCGGACGAAATTCCGCTCGTTTACGATCTGGCTCAGGACATGCAGTCGCGCCGCGCGCTCTATGTTGCGACATTGCTGCACGACATCGCCAAAGGACGCGGGGGCGATCATTCGGTGCTTGGGGCGGAAGTGGCCCAGAAGGTCTGTCCGCAACTCGGATTGGAGTCCGAGGAAACCGAAACCGTTTCCTGGCTCATCCTACATCATCTGCTTCTGAGTCAGACCGCATTCCGGCGCGACATCGATGACCCGCGGACCATTCTCGATCTCGCAGACATCATCCAGTCACCCGAACGACTGCGTCTGCTGCTCCTGCTCACCATTGCCGATATGCGCGCCGTAAGCCCCAATGTGTGGAATGCGTGGAAAGCGACGCTGCTGCGTGAGCTCTACACACGCGTCGCAGAAGTGCTGGAGGGTGGACTGGCCGCCACCGAGCGCGACGAGCGTGTGAGCCACGCCAAGGAACTGGTGCGAGACGGGCTCATCCAGCAGGGTAATTCTGCAGAGCAGGCCGATCATTTCCTCAGCCTGGGTTATGCTGGCTACTGGCTTGGCTTCGATGCCGACACCCATCTGCGTCACGCGCGCCTCGTTCTGGATTCGGAGACGCATGCGTCGCCGCTCACCATCGAGCGACGCCCATCCCCCAGCGCGACGTCACCGAGATCACCGTTTTCAGCGCCGATCATTCCGGGCTCTTCTCGCAGATCGCAGGCGGTCTCGCTGTTGCAGGCGCTTCCATTGTGGATGCGCGCATCCACACGCTGAGCGACGGCATGGCGCTGGATACATTCTGGATTCAGGACAGCAACGGGCGGGCCTTCGAGACCGCACTTCAGCTTGCCCGTCTGAACGGTCTGATCGAACAATCGCTCTCAAGCCGTCTTGCCATCGGTTCGGAACTCGAGCGTGTAGCCGATCAACGGGCCGCCAGACGGATGCGCGCCATTCATGTGCCTTCTCGCGTGGTAATCGATAATCGCGCGTCGGACCGCCATACCGTGATCGAGATCAACGGCCGCGATCGCCCCGGCCTGCTTTACGAAATCACCCGGACGATCAGTGACCAGTCGCTTCAGATCTCATCGGCTCACATCACCACCTATGGCATGCGCGCCGTCGACGTGTTTTACGTGCGCGATCTCGTGGGGACGAAAGTGACGTCCGAAACCCGCATGGCGGAAATCCGTGCAGCCCTTCTGACGACACTCAGGCCGATGGGGCAAGCTCTCCGTCAACGCCGGTCGCCGCCTGAAAACGCGCGGAGTTCCTGCGCCACGCGTGAGATCACGGGTGGCCAGGCCTCAGCAGGTGTCCTGAGCCCCTCCGGTCTGAACATACGGGTTGTCGCGTACCATTGCGGCCCCTGCCAGCGCCAGTCGCCACCCTCGCGGTCCAAAAGCCAGAAGGCCGTGCCACTGGCGCCAGCGAGATGCGCCAGCATTGTGTCGACCCCAATCACCAGCTCGCACCCTGCCATCGCCTTTGCTGTCTCGAGCAGAGTTTCGCCCACGCCCTGCAGCATATCGGGCGATGCTTCGCCCTGCTGCAAATTCACGAAAATCAGACCGGGAACAGCCTCAAGAGGCGCGATCTGCATGCGTGAAAGAGAACGTCTCGTATCGAAACGGTAGGTCGCCCTGCCTGCGTGGTAGATCCCGATATGACCGGGTTGGGTCGCGATCCCGAAGTCGAGATAGGGAGCAGGATCGACTTGTGATGCCGAGCCTGTGCGGCAGGCTGAGCAAAGAGCAGGACAACGCAGCCTCGCCCTCGACCCTTACTTGACCAGATGCCAGATGAGGCTTCAAGGCAGGCATGAATGCGAGAAGCGCGATCACGTCGTCGGGCAAAGCCAGAACGAGCGGTGCACGCGCCGCTGCCTGAGGAAGGAAACGCAGGAACTGGATCATATCGCCCAATCCCTGCTCCGCCTCGATACGCACCGGGGTCTCGGTCGCACTGCCATCCCACAGAGGTAATGCAGATGACAGTCCCAAAACGACGCCACGGGCCTCGAAATTGGCCCAGCCTTGCACGTAATCCCCTCGTGCAAGCTCCAGCATGGAGAGATTGAAACGCGCCTTGTCTGAAACAGCGCCACTCTCCTGCATGACAGCCCGGAAGACCGTTTCGGCTTCACGCTGTCTGCCAATCTCGGTGAGGAGCGTTGCCCGATTGACACGCAGGACAGGATCATCCGGCTGAAGTGCAAGAGCCTGATCGAATGCGGAGAGAGCCAGAGCAAACTCACCCAATGCCTGACAGACGAGCCCATAATTACTGAGTGTGGCAGCACTGGGCGCGCCCAGGGAGAGCGCTTTGTGCAGGCTTGTCTGAGCCTCCTTCATCTCTCCGTGCTCGAAACAGGCAGCACCGAGATTGGCCAAAGCCTGCGCATTGTCGGGACAGTGGCGAACGAGATCGGTGAAAACCCGAATAGCATCGGCAAAACGACGCTGTTCCATCAAGAATGTCCCCTGACGCAGCAGCAGCGGGATCGGGTCAGAGGCAAGCGCAACAGCTTCACGGAAAAGCTGGGACGCCTCTTCAGGTCTCCCGGCTCGATAAAGCAGCTCCGATTTGAACGTTTTTGCCCTGAAATCGCGTGGTTCGAGCAGAATCGTGATCTGGCACGCTGCGAGCGCCTCTTTCAGATGCCCCGCCTCATCGAGAGCCGCCGCAAGAGTGAGATGAAACTGCGCCTTCTCGTCGTCACGCGATGTCAGACCGAGCGCATGAGCAACCGAGGCGATCGCGAGACGGGGTTGCCCGGTGTGACGGGCCACACAGGCCAGACCGTGCCACGCAGCCGCATAATCCGGCGCCTCAGCCAGCACGGCCCGAAAGAGGCTCTCGGAACGAACGGAGTCCCCTCCTGCGAGATAGGCAAGGGCCGTGTCGATACGCGACGTATAAGAACTCATGACCCAATCATGACGGGTCGAGACCGGGCTTACAACCTCGTAGCAGGATCAGAGCACGAGACCGAAACGCGGTCCGATCCAGGTGACGCCGAGATAGAGCACAATCGTCAGGACGCAGCCCGCCGCGAGCGCAGGCCAGAAACCGACACCGTGTCGCAGCAACGCCGGAATGAGCAGAAACATCGGCAGGGAAGGCAGAACATACCAGAACGTCGCCCCTGCATGATCGGCCATATTGGCGGGATCCGGCTTGTCGATCCAAAGCCAGATCATCCCCAGAACCGAAACAAGCGGCAGGGAGGCAATCAGGGCACCAAAACCCGGATAGCGGCGCGCCAAGGTCGAGGCGAGCGCGATCATGATGCCGGACAGGGCGGATTTGAGAATAAGCGCAAGCATGAGGAGCCTTGTTCAAGAAACGCGCTGCAGCGGGGAAATCCCGCTGATGAAAACCGTCATCCTGTTCAAAAACAGCGTCTGGGTCCTTCGTCAATCTTGCACGGGGTCTCAATGGGCTTACAAGGAAGCATGGTCGCTTTTCCTCTTACCCTGCACCGCAGCGCGGGACGCTCCTTGATTGTCGCCGTAGCCTTGGCCGTTCTCGGTCACGCTGCCCCGGCGCAAGCCGCCCATGAGCGCCCGTGGCTTGCCGACAAGCCCGCAGCGCATATCGCCCAGACCATTGCCCTTCCCGGCAAGGCTGTCTGGCGGCAGGCGGTGCCGCTGGCAGATCGAAGCGTCATTCTTCTGCGAGAGCAGAGTGCTGGAGACGACACGCCCTTTCTGGCCAGATTGGTACCGGGCGCGAGTGAAACCGTCCCTCTCCTTCCTGATTGGTCCGGCATTGATACAGGCGAACGTGGTGCAACCAGCTTCGCCCCGACCGCCCTGTCCACCGACGACCGGGGCGGATTATGGCTCATTGATCAGGCAAGCGGCGCGTTCCCGCCCCGTCTGATTCACCTCGAGCCGCTCTCCGGCAAGGTTCTGGCTGAGTATCCGCTTCCTTCCGAAGGCGTGACGAAGACGAGCCGGTTTACGAGCCTCGTTGTCCACGGACAGACGGCGTATCTCGCTGACGAAGGCGGCGTTTCGCTTACAGTATTCGATCTCGCAAGCATCAGGCCATGCGCTTTTTCGCAGGGTATCCGACCTCGCGCGGCCATGCGCCTCTTGTGATCGACCATAAAGTGATCTCAGGCCCCGGTGGGCATCCCCTGACGCGCGATATTGCTTTCCTCGCCCTCGAGGCGAATGGCAAATGGCTGTATGAGCTGACACCGACCGGCCCGATCTTTCGCCTTTCGACCGACCTGCTGACAGATCCTGAAGTGACACCATCCGAGATGATGGAAGGCGTTACCCAATGGCGCGGCACCCCCACCGTGGGCGGGGTGACAATCGACGACAAGGCGACGCTTTATCTGACGGATATCGAAAATGGCCGGGTGTTGAGCTTCGACGCGCAGCGCCTGCCACACATCCTGATCTCGTCACCTCAACTCATCCAGGCAGGTCTTCCCGGCTGGGTGAAACCGCAGGGCGCAGATGACGCATCGGGGCAACTCTACATCCCCGCAGGACATACCCTGCTGCGTATCGACCTGCCCTGAAACCATGGCCCTCTTGCCGCCCGTTTTCTTCTCTCACGACCCTGAATCATGAAGCGATCATGCAGTACAGCTCCACACGCGGCGACGCGCAGCCGCGCTCTTTCTCAGACATTCTGCTCGCCGGTCTGGCTGAAGATGGCGGGCTGTACATGCCGCAGAGCTGGCCGCAGTTCACGCCCGATGAGTGGCGCGAGATGCGCAGCCTCTCCTACCCCGAGCTCTCGGCGAAGATCCTTTCGGTCTTCACGCAAGGCAGCATCGACCTGCCGACCCTTCAGCGTCTTTGCGCCAAGGCCTATGCCGGGTTCTCTCACGCGGCCATCGCTCCGGTCGTCGAAGTCGAAAACGGCCTGTTCTCAATGGAGCTCTTCCACGGCCCGACCCTTGCCTTCAAGGACATGGCGATGCAGCTCCTGGGTCAGCTCTTCGAGCACGTGCTGACCGAGCGCAACCAGAGGGTCACGATCGTGGGCGCAACCTCGGGCGATACGGGGTCTGCCGCCATCGAAGCCTTCCGGGGCAGCCCGCACCTCACCGTGGCGATCCTTCATCCCATGGGGCGCACATCCGACGTGCAGCGTCGCCAGATGACGACGGTCAAGGAAGGCAACATCCTCAACATCGCCGTCGAAGGCACGTTCGATGACTGCCAGGATCTGGTCAAGGCGATGTTTGCCGACACGCCGTTCCGCGACGAGGTCACCCTCTCGGCCGTCAATTCGATCAACTGGGCACGTATTGCGGCTCAGATTCCCTATTACGTGCGCGCTGCCCTGCTGATGGGTGCGCCGGACCGCGAAATCTCGTTCGCTGTCCCGACCGGCAATTTCGGCAATGTGCTTGCTGCCTGGGCGACCAGCCAGATGGGGCTCCCCGTGCATCGCCTCTGCATCGGGTCGAACCGCAATGACATTCTGACACGATTCCTGACCAGCAACGACATGAGCATGCGCGCTGTCGAACCGAGCCTTTCGCCTTCGATGGATATTCAGGTGTCCTCGAATTTCGAGCGCCTGCTTTTCGAACTGCTCGGTCGTGACCCGCAAGCCTGCCGTGACACGATGCTCACCTTCCGTCAGACGGGACGCATGACGGTCGATCAGGCTGTGTGGACACGGGCCAATGAACGCTTCGGCGCACTCATGCTCGATGACGAGGCAACGCTCGCCGAGATGAAAGCCCTGCATGACCGGTCTGGCTATCTCGCCGACCCGCATACGGCGATTGGCCTCGCCGCAGGGCGAAAGGGACAGGAACCGGGCGTTCCAATGATTGTTGCGGCCACCGCCCATCCGGCAAAATTCCCCGATGCCGTGCGCAAGGCGACGGGTATAGATCCGGCTCTGCCCCCGCATCTTGCCGATCTGTTCTCGCGCGAAGAGCGTTATGACACGCTTCCCAATGAGCTGAACATCATTGAAGACGCGGTGCGACGTCACGTCAGCAACCATAAGCACACACGCTGACCCCATCTGGAATGCGCGAGGGGGCTAGGATTCCTCCCCTCGACGCGCCATGTCTGCGTCAGCCCTTATTCTTAAGTTCTCAGGACCATCACCACTCGATGACAGATCCGATCACCGTCACCACACTGCCCAACGGCCTTACCGTCGTCACCGAGAGAATGGAGCGCGTCGAAACCGTTTCGTTCGGTGCCTATGTCGCCACGGGAACCCGCAATGAAAGCGCTGAAGAGAACGGCGTCTCGCATTTTCTCGAGCATATGGCCTTCAAGGGCACGCAGCGCCGCAGTGCCGCGCGCATTGCCGAAGAAATCGAGAATGTCGGCGGCCATATCAACGCCTACACGGCACGCGAGCAGACGGCCTATTACGTCAAGCTGCTCAAGGAAGATCTGCCGCTCGGCGTCGATATCATCGGCGATATCCTGACGCACAGCACTTTTCTTGAGCAGGAAGTTGAGCGTGAGCGCGGGGTCATCCTGCAGGAGATCGGTCAGGCCAACGACACGCCTGACGACATCATTTTCGACAATTTTCAGGAAACGGCGTTTCGCGACCAGCCCATGGGCCGCCCCACGCTTGGCACAGAGTCTCTCATCGCCTCGATGAAGCGCGACACCATGATGCGCTACATGCAGACGCATTATACGACACGCAATATGGTGATTGCCGCTGCGGGCAATCTGCATCACGATCAGGTGCTCGATCTGGTGCAGGAGCATTTCCGCGATCTGCCGGACCATCAGCCTCCTGCGCGTTCGGGCTGCACCTATCTCGGGGGAGAGCATCGCGAATCCCGTGAGCTCGATCAGGCTCATCTCGTGCTCGGCTTTCCTTCGGTGAGCTATAACGACCCGGCCTATCACGCAGTCATGCTGCTCTCGACCGTGCTCGGCGGCGGCATGTCCTCGCGCCTGTTTCAGGAAATCCGGGAAAAGCGCGGGCTGGTCTACTCGGTCTATTCCTTCGCCCTGCCCTTCCTCGATAGCGGGCTGTTTGGCATCTATGCAGGAACGGGCGAGCAGGAAGCAGCCGAACTCGTGCCGGTCCTCCTCGACGAACTTCGTCGCATTTCCGACGGGATCAGCGCTGAGGAGATCGCCCGTGCGCGCGCTCAGGTGAAATCGTCTCTGCTGATGTCCCTTGAGAGCACCGGAAGTCGCTGCGAGCAGATCGCCCGGCAGATGCAGCTTTTCGGGCGCATCATCGATACGAGCGAAACCGTCGCCAAGATCGAGGCTGTCGATGAGGCTGCCATGATCCGCGCCGCAGAGACCCTGTTCCGTGCCCGCCCGACGCTGGCCACGATCGGGCCTGTCGGCTCCATTCCGTCTTTCGACGCCATCAGCCAGAGGCTTGTTGCATGAGCAAGGATCAGGAACGCCTCACTCAACTGATCGAAGCGGCGAAGCGCGCTGGAGCGGATCGGGCCGACGCCCTTTTTGTCGCCTCGCGGTCGGTTTCGGCCATGTGTCGTCGCGGCGTGCCTGAAGGGCTCGAACATTCGGAAACCATCCAGCTCGGTCTGCGCGTCTTTATCGGTAACCGTGCCGCCAGTGTCTCGGCCACAGCGCTCGAACCCAGCCGCTTTGCTGCGCTCGCGGAACAGGCTGTTGCCATGGCGCATGTCGTGCCAGAAGACGCCTTTACCAGTCAGGTCGATCCCGCCAGACAGGGGATCTACGATATCGCGGCGCTCGATCTGGTCGATCCTGACACGGCGCCAAGCCTCGAGACCCTGTTGCAGCGCGCCCGCGAGGCAGAAGAGATCGCCCTCGCCTTTCCAGGCATCACCAACAGCAACGGCGCCTCTGCCAGCTATGGCAAGGTCGATATCGCTCTCGCCGAGAGCAGTGGTTTTTCCGGCCATTATACCCAGACCAGCCACAGCCACGGGATCAGCGTGCTGGCGGGCGATGGCCCGACGATGCAGCGCGATTATGCGGGCCATTCTGCACGCCACCTCTCCGATCTCGAGAGTGCCGAAAGCCTCGGTCGAGAAGCTGCGGAGCGCGTCCTTGCCCGCATGAACCCCGTCAAACCCCGTACCGGCACCTTCCCGGTTGTGTTCGATCGCCGCGTGTCAGGGAGTCTGCTGGGCCATCTGGCGGGAGCGATCAACGGGGCCTCCATCGCACGGGGCACGTCGTTCCTCTCCGCGCACAAAGGCAAGCGCATCCTTCCCGCAGCCCTCAGCGTGATCGACGACCCCACCCGTCGTCGCGGCCTGCGCTCGAAGCCTTTCGACGCTGAAGGCTTTCTGCCGTCCCCGTTTGCGTTCGTTCAGGAAGGTGTGTTGCAGGACTGGATTCTGGATAGCCGCTCTGCAAAGCAGCTTAATCTGAGCAATAACGGCCGCGCCTCACGCGGCGTCGGCGGACCGCCCTCCCCTTCGGTCAGCAATTTCTTCCTCACGGGTGGCATCGGCTCGCGCGAGGCGCTCCTCTCCGATATCTCCGAGGGGATCTATGTCACCGAGATGATGGGATCGTCGATCAACGGCCTTACAGGTGACTACAGCCGAGGCGCATCCGGCTTCATGATCCGCAACGGCGAGCTGGCCGAGCCCGTAGCCGAACTGACCATTGCCGGTAATCTGATCGATATGTTCGCTTCTTTGCGTGCGGCAGATGATCTCGAATACCGTCACGGCGTTGATGCACCGACACTCAGAATTGACACAATGAGCGTTGCAGGAAGCTGAGCCACCCTTCGCTCAGATGCCACCGTCTGAACTGGTGACGCCCTTACAAGGAGTTTTCATGTCCCGCCCCCTTATTCGTGCCTCTCTGCTGCTTCTGGCTTTGGCCCCGCTTCTGGCTTCGCCTGCCGATGCCCGGCCAGGCGGCGGGCGTTCCATGGGAAGCCGTGGGAGCCGTACCTATTCACCGCCTCCCATGACGCAGACGGCCCCGTATCAGGCGCGTCCGATGGAACGCAGCTATGCGCCTAGCTCTCCGTCGCCTGGGATGAACGCGCCCTTCTCCCGCCCGATGAATCAGCCTTCCAGCTTCGCCCAGCGCCGTCCCTTCCTGACCGGCTTCGCTGGTGGCCTGCTCGGTGCCGGTCTCTTCGGCATGCTGTCGGGACACGGCTTCTTTGGCGGCATGGGCGGCGGATTCACCTCGTTTATCGGGTTTCTGTTCCAGATCGCAATTTTCGGTTTTATCATCGTGATGGTTCTGCGCTGGCTCGGCAATCGCCGTAATGGCGGATCGGCCTCCAATCAGCCCCCCGCTTTTTCGGGTGGTGCCGGGACAGCCAATGTCACGCTGAACAATAACGACTATCAGAATTTCCAGCAGCTTTTGCAGGATATTCAGGCCGCCTGGAGCGCGCAGAACATGCGGGCCCTGTCGAGCATGGCCACGCCTGAGATGGTCTCGTATTTCAACGAGCAGCTGGCCGATTATGCGAGCCGTGGCGCACGCAATATCGTCTCCGACGTGCAGTTCATGCGCGGCGATCTCTCGGAAGCCTGGCGCGAAGGTTCCATGACCTATGCGACTGTCGCCATGCAGTACTCGCTCTATGACGTCACCACGGACTCCTTTGGTAATGTCATCGATGGAAGCAAGACGGAACGTCAGGTCGTGACGGAACTCTGGACCTATGTCCGGGCCGATGGCCGTGGCAACTGGATCCTCTCTGCGATCCAGCAGGTCGGCTGAGAACGCATTTGAAGGAGAGGCCATCTGGGCTCTCCTTCAAAACAGCAAAACGGCAAGGTAGGCACTCTCAGACGAGCTGTTCATGTCCGGTTTTAGGAAGGCGCTTCGCCGCATGACGCGATAGCCCCTCTCCAGACCACTCGTCGCAAGCTTATGGCCGTGTCAAACCCGACCAGCCGCCACATCGATAGCGCCTCTCGTCCTCATTCGAACGTCGCACGGTCATTTTAGCGAGAAATGCCGCAACGGGGCACGTTCTGATCAGCTCCCAGACGCATATCGGCGAACGTCCCTCACACCCCATCACCTTGAAGATGCGAGGGGCCCTCGTCTGAGCCGCGTTCTAGAGGCGCAGATACGTCAGGGCAAACAGCGAGACCATGACGAGGGAGAGTCCTCCCAGCAGGCCAAGGATGCGCTCCTGACGTCGAGTCAAGGCAAGTCCCTTCTTCATGCGAAGAGCACCCGGTCGATCAGCAGGGCGGAAAACAGAAAGAACAGGTAGGCCAGCGAATAGCGAAACGCATGACGCGCAGGCTTATCGGCGGTAAGGCTCACGCCCGTTTCATCCTGACGGTCGAACAGGACACGCAAGGCAAAACCCACAAAACCGAGCCCGAGCACCGTGGCGCTAATCGTGTAGGTCTTGCTGCACAAATTCAGGAAAGACGGAACGAGCGAGACCGCCAGCAAGATCAGCGTGTAAACGAAGATATTCCAGCGCGTGTGGCGCGCCCCTTTGACCACAGGCAGCATCGGAATGCCCGCCTTGGTGTAGTCCTTACACGCGTAGAGCGAGAGCGACCAGAAATGAGGCGGCGTCCACAGGAAGACGATCGCAAACATGACAACCGGCAAAACGCTCATTGAGCCTGTCGCAGCAGCCCAGCCGATCATGGGGGGAAACGCACCAGCAGCCCCCCCGATAACGATATTCTGGGGCGTGCTGCGCTTAAGCCACATCGTATAGATGACAGCGTAAAAGAAGATCGAAAACGCCAGAATGCCAGCCGCCAGCGCATTGCTCGCCAGCCAGAGCAGCGCAACCGACGCCACAGATAGGACAATGCCGTAGATCAGAGCACCGTCGGCATCCATGCGCGAGTCAGGAATAGGACGAACCGACGTGCGCTTCATGATCGCGTCGATATCGCGATCGTACCACATATTGATGGCGCCCGCTGCGCCGGCCCCAACACAGATACACAGCATATCGATGAGACCCAGAGGCACGGACGGCCATTGCGGTGCGACAGCCATCCCAGCCACACCGGTAAAGACGACCAGCGAAATGACGCGGGGCTTGAGAAGCGCCAGCCAGTCCTTGAGTGTCGCCCCCTCTTCCTTGTCGAAACGACTTTCAGCCACCGGCAAAGACTGGGAGGCACTCATGAGAAATCGGCTTTCGCGACAGCCTCAGAGGCAGCAACCTGCCTCGGGGCGAGCATCCTTGCTCCCAGCACCGCGACGCAGAAAAGCGAGACAATCATCCCGAACTCACCGCCATAACGCAGCAGCGGCAGAAAGGGCATCATGGCAAGGACGGAAACCCCCATCGCGACAAGATGGACCCGTCCCAGCCAATGAGGCACGGCGAGCGCAGGAAACTGCTCCTGCCAGCGGTAATAGCAGCCAAACAGGGCGAAGACGGCGCCAAACAGCATTGCCGAATGAAAGGCCGCCGGATGGACGGGAAACAGGCTCAGCACCCAGCCTGCCGAGAGCAGAAGCAACGCCGGGAAGCTCCAGGAGAGCGCTGCAGTCAATTCGTAGTGACGACGCCAGAGCGCCGCACAGATCATCGCCATGACACCGGAACTCGGGAGTGCCACGCCCAGAGCGAGCACCCATGCGTCATCGAGACCCGGCACGGTGATGCCATGGGCCCAGACCACCGGGACCCCGAGGCTGGGAACTGCGAGGAACAGCGGCAAGGAAATCTTGAGACGTGTCGAATGGAACGACACCAGATTGGCAATCGCGCCCAGAGCGAGCTGGATCACAAGGGCCAGAACGGGAATCTGGATCCTGCCGAGCCAATACTGCACCGTGGAAAAGCTTGCATGACCCGCAGCAAGATCATGAACCAGACCAGCCAGAAGGACGGGTGTCACAACGATCAGGCCGAGTGAAGCGAGGAGCTGCGACCAGGTAAACGGGGAGAGATCCCGAAACCGAACGACGCGGCACTCGAGACATTTGACGATGGTTGAGAGCGCAAGAAGGGTCGTGCCAGCGCACCAGAGCGCGAGAGATCCGATGAACACGCGCGGCTCCCAGGCCCCTGAAACCGCGAAGAAGGCGCCAAGGAGCAGGGAGAGGAAGGCAAAACGATCGAACCGCGCCATCAGACTCGGTGTCGTCGTCAGCTCACCGGGAAGGACCAGACGCCCCATCCCACCCAGAAATGCCGGGATAAGAACGTACAGGTCCAGAAGGAGCCCGTGGCTCAAAGCATGAAAAGGGCTGAGAGCCGGAGAAATCGCTCCCAGAAAACCACCTGCAAGGCCGCAAACAAGGGACAGACCCAGAAAGGCGGCGCCATCTGCCTGAAGCTTCTGGCCGTGGGAGCGTCCCGTGATCGATCGATTCAACAAGCCCGGTTCCTCATACAGTCCTGAAGGTCCCACCAACGCAGCGCTTCGCGGGACCCCGTAATCAAGGCCAGTCTGGTTTCAAGTGTCGGGCACGTATGTGTCAGGCAACCAGGGCCATCTCGTCTTTATTTAGTCCCGTCGAGCGGCAATGTCACGAGCGTAAACAGCCCTGCCGGCGGCACAGGAACGATAGACGCAACACGCAGATCTTCGGGAGGCAGCAAAGATTCAATTGCAAAATCAGGATGCCAGCCGAGCGAGCGCGAAGCGCGTGCCATGCCACGTTCGACAACAAGGCGAACACCGCCCGTGGCCAGAAAATGGTTCACGAACAGGATATGCCCGCCCGGTTTGACGACGCGCTTGAGTTCACCCAGCAGACGACGGGGGCTGGGCACCACAGACGCGACGAACATGGCGACGGCAATGTCGAAACTTCCGGTCTCGAAGCTTGTCGCTTCAGCATCCATTTCAAGCAGATCATCGACATTGCCAAGCTGCTGGCTGATGACGCGCTGACGCGCACGCTCCAGCATCGCCTCGGAGAGATCGATCCCGGTGATGTGCTTGTCGCGGTTGTAATGCGGCAGAGCCAGTCCGGTGCCAACGCCTACTTCAAGGACGCGCTGCCCTGGCAGGGCGTTCACCGCAGCGACGGCGCGACGCCTGCCGAAGGCGGAAATACCGCCGAAGACGGAGTCATAGACCTTCGCCCAGCGACGATACGCCGCACGCACCGCATCGGCATCCAGAGCCGAGCGCGGGCGGGGATGGGTATCGTCGAGAGAGGCGGTCGGTTCGGTCAAGGGGTCCGGGAGTGTCATCAGGCTTCGTTCGTTCGGTCGCGCACAGTAATCAATTCCATCCTGATATCTGCTTCATACCCCCGCTTTTGGCGAGGGCCGTTCAAAATCAACCTGATGGTCAGGCTCTTGGACAGGCGTCGTAATGTCAGGTCGCTCTTAAACCATCTCGTCAGCACTGGCGAGAGGCGGTTTGCATTTCCGATCCGGTCCCGCCTAAATGACGCAAGAACAGCCGGAGTGTCGGTCGGGTCGCAGCGAAGGGGGACAAGAAATGTCGATCATGAATATCAGTCTTGTCTTCCTTGCTCTCGGCTTATGGGCGTCGATATTCCTCGTAAAATTCAAGGACGACCTTCGCGACTGGCTCGTCAATCGATTTGCCCCCTCTCCGCCGCCCAAGATCCCGGAAGAAGGAATCCCGGAAGTCCCTCTCCCGTTCCGCTACACCCCTCAGACAGCAGCGGAAACCGAGAAAAAGGACTGACCGACTGCGTCGCCTTATCCCAGCTTCGCTTCGATCGCATCCCAGATCAGGCCGGCACTATTCATGTCGTTGAAGCGATCAAGTTCCTGAAGACCTGTGGGCGACGTCACGTTGATTTCGGTCAGCCAGTCGCCGATCACATCGATTCCGACGAAGATCAGACCGTTGTCACGCAGATGTGACCCAATACGCTCGCAGATCTCTTCATCGCGCTTCGTCAAAGCAACCGCTTCGGCTCTGCCGCCGACATGCATGTTCGACCGGGCTTCTCCGGTTGCCGGTACACGATTGATCGCACCGATCGGCTTGCCGTCGACCAGAATGATGCGCTTGTCGCCCTTACGCACCAGGGGCTCGTAGCGTTGGATCATCAGCGGCTCCCGCGAACGGCTGAAATGCAGCTCCAGCAAGGAGGCAAAATTCTCGTCCCCCTCACGAATGCGGAAGATCCCCGCGCCGCCGTTGCCATAAAGCGGCTTGAGGATCACATCGCCAAAACGAGCGCGGAAATCAGCCAAAGCCTCACGGTCCCAGGTGACCAGCGTCGGCGGCATCAGATCGGGGTAATGCGTCACCAGAAGCTTTTCGGGCGCATCACGCACCGATTTCGGATCGTTGACCACGAGTGTCTTGCCCGGTCCAACACCGTGAACATGCTCGAGCATGTGGGTCGCGGTGATGTAGCCCATGTCGAAGGGGGGGTCCTGCCGCATGAGCACGACATCTGTCGTGCCGAGATCGAGGCGCGCTTCCTCACCGAAGGTCGCATGCCCTCCCTTGACGCGCTGCACCGTGACAGGACGCGCCTTTGCCGAAAGACGTCCCAGCTCGAGCGCCTCTTCAGCGCCCCCTTCCCCGAGGCAGAGTGTGTCAACGGGATAGACAAAAAGATCGTGTCCGCGGCGCTGTGCCTCGAGCATCAGGGCAAATGTCGAGTCCCCGTCAATATTGACGTGTTCCAGTGGGTCCATCTGCACGGCAATTCTGAGCGCCATCGACTCTGTCCTTTCGGTCGTGAGAACCTCGTTGTGAGGATCGTCCCCTCACCGGTTCATCCGGGCGGGCAGTGTTTTCAGCTCTAGCAGAGCCCTTGTGCGATTCAAGTGCTGGCGCTGCAGCCCCGGCTTCAACCGGGATCGCGCTCCGCTTCAGGGATAAGCGATTGCCGTAATTTCGAGCATGACGGCGCCGCCCGGTGTCTGGAGACTGACTTCATCTCCCACCCGGGCGCGCATGAGCGCGCGCGCGACGGGTGACACAAGGCTGATTTCACGGCGCGCCAGATCGGCTTCATCGCATCCGACAATCACAACGTCATGAGTGACATCGTCCTCATCGATGTAGGAAACGCTTGCGCCGAAAAAGACCCGATCACGCGTCGTCTGAGACGCCGGATCGATGATCAGCGCGTGTTCCAGACGTTTGCTCAGAAAACGCGCCCGGCGGTCGATCTCGCGCAGGCGACGCTTGCCGTAGAGGTAATCTCCGTTTTCAGACCGGTCTCCATTACCCGCGGCCCAGGAGACGATCTCCACGATCTTGGGACGCTCCACCTGCATCAACGTATTGAGCTCGTCGCGCATCCGTGCCGCCCCCTGAGGCGTCAGGTAATGCGAAAGAGGGGTCTTGGGAGCCTCAGCCACGCGACTCAACCAGCCTGTAGCGAATACGACCAGACACGCTGGCACCCGGGTTCAAAATATGCAGACCGTTTTCGGGCAGGTCGGGATGATTGACCGCGTTGTTCATGTTCGTGACCGGCTCAAGCGCCACGAAGGGCTTTTCCGGCGAAGTAAAAACAACGAGATGCTGGAAGACCGGATCAGCCTCGATTTCCACCGCATACCCTGCGGAGGGATAGTCGAGACGCGCCTCGCCGGTCCAACCGGCAAAACAATTATCGAGACGGGTCTCCTGAACCGCGCGGGGAGACGCAAAATTCAGGGCGCCGTCGCAAGGGCGCTCAACCGACGGGAGATTATCAGGACCGCTTTCCCACATGGCGCGCGTCGCAAATGCCAGCGTCATGTCGTCACTGCGCGCGAAGAAGGGATGAAACCCCATGCCGACGGGTTGCGAACGGCTGTCGCGGTTCGCAATCAGCATCTCGACGGTCAGACCGTCCGGATGCAGGACGAAGGACATGACGGCACGATAGGCAAAAGGCCATTGGGCCGGGTCGTCTCCCTTTTGCGGATCATGATCGAGGAAAATGATCGCACGCTCTTCAGCAGATTGTGCGACCGTCCATTCCCGCTCCCATGCATTGCCGTGGACCGCGTGGTTCTCCCCCCCGAAATTCGGGGTCAAAGCGTAATCGACGCCTTCGAACGTAAATCGGCCGTCCCCGATCCGGTTCGAATAAGGCACGAGCGGATAACCGGCGACCGGTGTATTGCGTTGTGCTGCGAGATTGGGATCGGCGACAGGCACTAAGAGGTCACGTCCCTTTGCGCGCCAGAAGGCAACGCTTCCTCCCAAAGCAGGAAGCAATCCGAGATGGGCGTCCCCAAGCTTGAGTTCGATCATCCTGCTTTTCTCCTGCCGCCCCGCCTCTTCGACGGATCGTATCCACCGCCCCCCGGACCCAGTGGGCGGGGAGTTTTATCCTTGCTTTTGAAAGAGCTACGCCCCGCAGTCGAACTCGGCAAGGGGGGCGGCTCCAACCCGAGATCGATCGCCTCGAGACGCTTGATCTCGTCACGCAGCCTCGCAGCCTGCTCGAAGTCGAGATCGGCTGCCGCCGCACGCATCCGCTTTTCGAGATCCTGAATCGATGCGCCCAGTGACTTGCCGACAAATTCCTGGGTGTCCCCTGCGGCATCCGGACCAACCGTGACATAGTCCTGCTCAAAGACAGACGACATGGCGTCACCGATACGCGAGCGCACGCTCTGCGGCGTGATGCCATTGGCCTCGTTGAACGCAATCTGGCGCGCACGGCGACGGGCCGTCTCGTCGATCGCAAACTCGAGCGATCCCGTCATCCTGTCAGCATAAAGCAGCACACGCCCATCGACGTTACGTGCTGCGCGTCCAATCGTCTGGATCAGCGATGTCCGGCTGCGCAGGAAGCCTTCCTTATCGGCATCCAGAATCGCAACAAGAGCACATTCGGGGATATCGAGACCCTCTCGCAGCAGGTTGATGCCGACCAGAACATCGAAAGCACCGAGACGCAGATCACGAATGATCTCGATCCGCTCAAGCGTATCCACGTCCGAATGCAGATACCGCACCTTGATGCCGGCCTCGCCCAGATATTCGGTCAGATCTTCTGCCATGCGCTTGGTCAGCGTCGTCACCAGAATGCGCCCACCCGCACTGATCGTCTCACGCGCCTCGGCGAGCAGATCATCCACCTGCCTTCTACCGGTCGCACGATGGTCACGGGGTCGATCAATCCGGTCGGTCGAATGATCTGCTCGGCGAACACACCGCTCGTCCGCTCCATCTCCCACGGGCCCGGCGTGGCCGAGACGAAGATGCTCTGAGGACGCAGCGCTTCCCATTCTTCGAATTTCAACGGTCGGTTATCGAGGCAGGAAGGCAGCCGGAACCCGTATTCGGAAAGCACGGATTTACGCGCAAAGTCACCGCGCGCCATGCCACCGATCTGAGGCACGGTAACGTGACTTTCATCGACAATCAGCAGGGCATCTTCTGGCAGATATTCGAACAGAGTCGGTGGCGGGTCGCCCGGTCCACGCCCGGAAAGATATCGCGAATAGTTTTCGATGCCTTTGCACGCGCCCGTTGTCTCGATCATCTCCAGATCGAAAATCGTCCGTTGCTGTAAACGCTCTGCTTCCAGCAGCTTCCCTGCCGCATTCAGCTCGTCGAGCCGTTGACGCAGCTCCGCCTTGATCCCGATCATCGCCTGATTGAGCGTCGGGCGCGGCGTGACATAATGCGAGTTGGCATAGACGCTGATTTCTGTGAGGTCGGCCGTCTTGTTACCCGTCAATGGGTCGAATTCGGTGATGGCTTCAATCTCGTCACCGAAGAGCGACACACGCCAAGCGCGGTCTTCGTTCTGGACAGGGAAGATGTCGACCTGCTCGCCCCGCACGCGAAACGTCCCGCGCTCAAACGCCGCATCGTTGCGTCGATACTGCAATTCGACCAGAGCCTTGATCAGCCGCTCCCGATCGATACTGCCCCCAGCTTCAAGTTTGACGACCATGCGCGAATAGGTTTCGACCGAGCCGATACCGTAAATGCACGAGACCGAGGCCACGATAATGACATCGTTGCGCTCGAGCAGAGCCTGCGTCGCGGCATGGCGCATCCGGTCGATCTGCTCGTTGATCTGGCTGTCTTTTTCGATATAGGTGTCCGAGCGCGGCACGTAGGCTTCGGGCTGGTAGTAATCGTAATAAGAGACGAAATACTCTACCGCGTTATCCGGAAAGAACTGCTTCATCTCGCCGTAGAGCTGGGCCGCGAGTGTCTTGTTCGGCGCGAGAATAAGCGCCGGTTTCTGGGTCGCCTCGATCACCTTGGCCATGGTGAAAGTCTTGCCCGAGCCTGTCACGCCCAGCAGAACCTGATCGACCTCGCCATTGCTTACGCCCTGTACCAGCTCGGCAATCGCCGTCGGCTGATCTCCTGCAGGATCGTATTCCGATTTGACGACAAGCTGACGCAGCTTCTCCTTCACGGGCTGGCGTTCGGGCCTGAACCCCACAAGACGGTGCTCGGGGATTGCGTCCATTGTCGATCGGGTCGGTGTCGCCATGGCTTGGAAATGGGCCTTCAGTAACGTCATCACAAGAGCGGGATTGTAGGCGACAACGCCCCATGACAGACAGAGGTTCATGATGCACGACATTCTCAGCACACCACGCCACAGACAGATCGTTGCCCTCGTTCAGGCACATGGCTTCATGTCGAATGAAGACCTTGCCCAGCATCTGGGCGTGACCGTGCAGACAATCCGCCGAGACCTCAATACCCTGGCCGAGACCGGACATGTCTCGCGGTATCATGGCGGAGCAGCCCGACATCCTCGACCGAGAATATCGCTTATGGTGAACGCCAGACACTTCATTCCCGCGCCAAGGATGCGATTGGCGCCTGCGCGGCGGCTCTCATCCCGGATGGCAGTTCGCTATTCATCAATATCGGCACCACCACAGAAGCATTCGCTCGTGCCCTGACCGGACATCGCGATCTGCATGTCATCACTAATAATCTGCATGTTGCTGCCGCCCTCTCCCCCCGGCGCGATTTTCGCACCGTGCTGGCCGGAGGGCTGGTGCGCCCCCATGATGGCGGCATTGTCGGGGCAGGCGCGACCGAGTCACTCTCGGGTTTCCGTGCGGATTTCGGGGTGATCGGCATTAGCGGGATTGAAGAAGACGGCACGCTTCTGGATTTCGATCTGGATGAAATCCAGTGTGCCCGCGCCATTATCCGTCACGCGCGACGGGTCATTCTTCTCGCCGATCATACGAAATTCACGCGCAAGCCTGTAGGGCGCGTGGGTGATCTCTCGATGATCGACGACTTCGTCACAGATCGCGCCCCTTCCGAAGAATTTCAGACACATCTTGAGACGAACAATGTGACACTTCACGTTATTTGAGTTCTATACCGACGAAATATAACACAAATCCGTTATCTTCTGATGTTTTGTGTTCGTTTTTTTTCGTTTTGGTTCTAGTGAAATCTTCGTAGTGCTCTCCACGAAGGTTTCTGCCATGCCGAACGCCTCTTTCACCGACATCCCTGAGACCAGCGCCGATGCGACATACGACCTCCTGATCATAGGCGGGGGCGTCAACGGCGCCGGGATCGCGCGTGATGCGTCAGGTAGAGGTCTCCGGGTTTTGCTGGTTGAGCAGGACGATCTGGCGGGTCACACGTCATCGGCCAGCAGCAAGCTCATTCATGGCGGTTTGCGCTATCTCGAATATTACGAGTTTCGTCTGGTGCGCGAAGCACTGAACGAACGTGAGCGGCTGATGAAAATAGCGCCGCACATCATCTGGCCTCTGCGCTTCATCCTGCCCCATTCCAAAATGCTGCGTCCCGCGTGGCTGCTTCGTGCCGGGTTATTCATCTACGATAATCTGTGCCGTACGATGACCCTACCCAAAACACGCAGCCTCAGATTGCAGCGTGAAGCCGCAGGACGTGTGCTCCGACCCGATTATGTGCGTGGTTTCGAATATTCAGATGGCTGGGTGCAGGACAGCCGCCTCGTCGTTCTCAATGCGATGGACGCCGCCCAGCGCGGGGCCGAGATCTGCACCCGAACAAAACTGGTTTCCGCAGAACGCCATGCCGATCACTGGGTCGCGACACTCGAAGATCGTCAGACGGGTAAAACCCGCCAGATCATCACAAAGGCGCTCGTCAACGCTGCCGGTCCCTGGGTGGCAGATCTGCTCAGAGATGGCCTTTCGGTTGAGAGCCGTAACCATGTGCGCCTGATCAAGGGCAGCCACATCGTCGTCAAGAAGCTCTTCGACACGCCTCAGGCCTATATTCTGCAAAATCCAGACCGCCGCATCGTCTTCGCCCTGCCTTATGAAGACGATTACACTCTGATCGGCACTACTGACATTCCATGGGAGCAGGATCCCGGCTCTGTTTCGATCAGTGCGGAGGAGGTGACTTATCTCTGCGATAGCGTGAACCGCTATTTCAAACGAACTCTGACAAAAGACGATGTTGTCTGGAGCTATGCTGGCGTGCGCCCCCTCTTTGACGATCACTCAGGCAATGCCTCAGCGGTAACCCGTGATTACGTGCTCGACCTCGATCACAGCGCGGCCCCGGTCCTGTCGATTTTTGGCGGCAAGATCACCACCTATCGCAAGCTTGCTGAGCACGCGCTGGACAAGCTGGCTCCCCATGTCCCGGGTCTGACCACCACATCCTGGACGGCCAAAGCCCCCCTTCCCGGCGGTGATTTCCGCCGCAACGACTTCGATGCCCGAGTCAAATCTCTTCAGAAACGCGTCGCTGGCCTGTCGCGCCAGACGGCCACGCGGCTGGTCCGCAATTACGGAACACTGGTCGAAACGCTCATCCTGACCAAAGACGCTGTCCCGTCGGGCCCTCTCGGTGCAAGGCTCGGCGCAGATCTGTACGAGCGCGAAGTCGATTATCTCATCACGCATGAATGGGCACGCAGCGCAGAAGATATCCTGTGGCGTCGATCGAAACTCGGTCTTCGTTTCGATACCGAGGATCTGACCCGATTGCGGGATTATGTCGCCCAACGCCTCCGACGTAACGCAACAGACCCGGCCCCCGAGCGCGAACCGGTAGCCTGACCCACCCTCTCCTTTCCCCTCACGCTGGCTGACGGATACACTCTCATGTCAGATAAAAAACGCTATCTCGGCGAACTCATTGCCGAATTCATCGCGGTCATGATCATCATCATTTTCGGCGATAGCGTCGCCGGGATGATCGTGCTCTACGATCCCAGCCCCTATCAGAATGCCTATTGGGGCGTCGCCATCGTCTGGGGGCTTGGCGTCACCTTCGCCATCTATGCGACGGGCGCTGTCAGCGGCACGCATGCCAATCCTGCGGTTACGCTTGCTCTGGCGCTGTATCGCGGTTTCCCCTGGAAAAAGGTTCTGCCCTATTGCGTCGTGCAGGTGCTGGGCGGCATCTCCGGGGCGGCAATCGTCTATCTCAACTTCCATCCCGTGATCGACCACTATAATGCGGTGCATCATCTGACCCGCGCTGGTGACGGAGGGGCAGCCGGTGTCTTCTTTACCCATCCCGGTCTTGCCGTCACCGCAATGCATTCATTCGTGGTCGAGATTGTTCTGACCGCCGTTCTCGTCTTCGGAATTTTCGCAATTACCTGCCAGTATAATACGCAGGCTCCTCAGGCGAATTCCGGCGCGTTGATCATCGGCTTGCTGGTTGCCGCCATCGGTGCTTCCTCTGGCTATCTCGACGCCTGGGCTATTAATCCAGCCCGCGATTTCGGGCCTCGTAGTTTCGCCTATTTCGCAGGCTGGGGTGCTTCCGCCTTTCCTGCACCGGAGCATTACTGGTGGGTGCCGATCGCAGGGCCGCTTCTTGGTGGTGTGATCGCGCCGGGATCTACCAGTTTACGCTGCGCCCCTTCATGCCGAATTACGCCCCGAACACGGCTTCGACTGCGATCGTGCCCTCTGTGGAACGCCTCAAGGTTGAGACGCCAGCCGCCAGCGACCCTCTTTACGGCGCCACGATCTCGGCAGGCCACGCAGCGCCCACGCCCTAGCAGAACCCGCCGCCCTCACCCCCTCCTTTCATCTGTTTTCCCTGCCTGCTCATCCGCTGGATGTCAGAAGGAGCCCTTCTTATGACCAAAAAGACCCATATCCTCGCCATCGATCAGGGCACGACCTCGACACGGAGCATCGTTTTCGACGCGAGAGCCAAATCCCTCGCCCTGTCACGACGGGAGTTTACCCAGCATTACCCCAACCCAGGCTGGGTCGAGCATGATGTCGAGGATATCTGGGGTGACGCGCAGACAACGGCACGCGAAGCCATCGAACAATCGGGGGGCGTCGACAAGATTGCAGGGCTGGGTATCACCAGCCAGCGCGAAACCATCGTTCTCTGGGAGCGCGCCACCGGTAAGCCTGTGCATCGGGCCATCGTCTGGCAGGACCGACGCACCGCACAATTCTGCGCCGAACTCAAACGCGAAGGTGCAGAGGAGCTCGTCCGCGCCAGAACCGGACTTCTGCTCGACCCCTATTTCTCCGCAAGCAAGATTACATGGCTGCTCGACAATATCGCCGGGTTGCGTGACCGTGCCGAGGCTGGCGAGCTCGCAATGGGCACGATCGATTGCTTCCTGCTCTGGCGTCTGACGGGCGGGGAAGTTCATGCAACCGACGTGACCAATGCCAGTCGCACGGCTCTTTTCAACATCCATACCCAGGACTGGGATCCCGATCTCCTGGCGCTGTTCCGCGTTCCGGCGGCGCTACTACCCAGGCTTTGCGATAATAGCGGCGATCTTGGCATGACTGCGCCTGAGCATTTCGGCCGCTCCATTCCGATTGGTGGCATGGCGGGCGACCAGCATGCCGCGCTTGTGGGGCAGGCCTGCTTCGAGCCCGGCATGGCCAAGGCAACCTATGGCACAGGCTGCTTCATGTTACTGAACACGGGAGAAACGCCGGTCACCTCGCATCATCGGCTGCTCACGACCATCGGTTATCGCATCAATGGCAAAACAACCTATGCGCTTGAAGGCTCAATCTTCGTGGCGGGGGCTGCCATTAAATGGCTGCGCGACGGCTTGCATCTCATCACCCATGCCTCGCAGACCGACGATATGGCGACACGTGTCCCCGATAGCCATGGCGTTTATATGGTGCCGGGCTTTGTCGGCCTCGGAGCCCCGCATTGGGACCCGGAAGCACGGGGCTGATCTGTGGTCTCACACTTGGCTCGACCGAAGCCCATATCGCCCGGGCAGCGCTGGAATCTGTGGCGTATCAGACCTTCGATCTCGCGCATGCCATGCGAGAAGATGGCGCCATGCAGGCCCAGACCTTGCGCATCGATGGCGGGATGGCCGCCAATGACTGGTTCTCGCAGTTTCTGGCCAATATTCTGGACACGAAAGTGCAGCGCCCCTCGGATCTCGAGACGACAGCCCTTGGCGCTGCCTTCCTCGCAGGACTCGCCACAGGAGTCTGGAGCTCACTGGAAGAGATCGCCACGATCTGGAAGCAGGAGCGCCTTTTCGAGCCGAAAATCGAGGCGGGTCTGCGTCTCGACCTCCTCCGCGGCTGGCAGGACGCCGTGCGTCGCACACTGACCCCGCATTAAGGAACCTTTCGGCCCCCTGCCACGCTTGGTCTAGCTGAACATCCACTCCTTAAAATGCGGTCCTCGCCTTGAAAGGAGTGGCTCCTCTCTCTATTTCGATCAAAATCGAACTTTAGAAAAGGACGTCTCAGATGACACGTGCTCTCCTTGTTGCCCCACCCGGCGGCTTCGATCAGGTCTCCGTCACCCAGGTGGAAACACGCGCGCCCGGACCGGGCGAAATCCGTGTCCGGCTGCATGCTTCTTCCCTCAACTACCACGATTACGCGGTTGTCAGCGGCATGTGGGCCCCTTCAGAGCCGCGCATCCCGATGGCCGACGGCGCCGGTGAGGTTGCCGAGATCGGAGAAGGTGTCACCGAGTTCAAGGCCGGAGATCGCGTCGTCAGCACGTTCTTCCCAAGCTGGCTTTCCGGGCGTGCGGAAGTCATCGGTTTCGAGACCGTGCCTGGTGACGGTGTCGACGGCTATGCCCGTGAGGAAGTCACCGCAGCGGCAACCTCTTTCACCCATGCGCCCAAGGGCTGGAGCCATGCTGAGGCCGCCACGCTGACGACGGCTGGTCTGACGGCCTGGCGCTCCCTGTTTGTCGACGATCACATCACGCCCTCAAGCACCGTTCTGGTTCAGGGAACGGGCGGCGTGTCGATCTTCGCGCTCCAGTTTGCGAAAATGGCAGGGGCTACGGTCATCGCCACGTCGTCCAGCGACGAGAAACTGAAGCGTCTGCGCGAACTCGGGGCCGATCATCTCATCAATTATCGTAGCAACCCGGAATGGGGCCGCACTGCGTGGGACCTCACCGGTGGACGCGGTGTGGACCATATCATCGAGGTCGGTGGCGCGGCATCGCTCGCCCAATCGATGGAGGCGGTTCGCGTTGGCGGACATATCGCCACTATCGGTATCCTGAGTGGCGTCTCAGCCAAGCTGGAACTCGTGCCGATGCTGCTCAAGCAGTTCCGACTGCAAGGGGTGCTGGTCGGTAGTCGGGAACACCAGACCGAGATGGTCCGTGCGTTGGAAGCCCACAAGATCCGCCCGGTTCTCGACCGCTCCTTCCCGCTTGAAGAGCTTGTCAAAGCTTTCCAGCATCAGGAGAGCAACAAGCATTTTGGCAAGATCTGCCTCGAATTCTAAGCGTCTGACGGCTGACTTGAAACGCGGTCCCAGACATTTGCGTCGGGGCACGCGTCTCATGGACCGTTTTCTAAAAGACCAGCGCCTGTCTTTCATGAGAAATTCAGGCGCTGCTCTGATCTTCGACGACAACAAATAACGATCCGCCCAACGCAATGCGCTCGGTACTTCCTTTCACCTGCTGCGCCACAGTTTTCTTGGCACGGATCGCCTTCGGTCACCCTCGCAGGGAAGAGGCAAACGAGCCGGGGCTGGCGGGGAACACAATCGTTTTCCTCCCGCTTAAAAACACGCGTCGATGAGCGTGAGCATGGATGGCGCGTGCCAGAACCTGACTTTCAACATCGCGCCCCAACGCGACGTAGTCATCCGGCGACTGGTTATGGGAAACGCGGATGATGTCCTGCTCGATGATCGGCCCTTCATCCAGTTCAGCGGTCACGTAATGGGCGGTGGCGCCGATGAGTTTGACGCCCCTCGCATGCGCCTGATGATAGGGATGAGCCCCCTTGAAGCTTGGAAGGAAGGAGTGATGAATATTGATCACTCGTCCTGAAAGCTGCTGGCATAAAGTGTCGGAAAGCACCTGCATGTAGCGCGCAAGAACAACCAGCTCCGCACCGGTCTCTTTGATAATGGCCAGATGCCGCGCTTCTGCCTCTGCCTTTGTCTCTTTAGTCACCGGTACGTGATGATATGGAATGTCGTGGCTGACCACGAGCTTCTCGAAATCCTGGTGGTTCGAGATTACCGCAACGATATTGATCGGCAGCGCGCCAATACGGACGCGGTACAGCAGATCGTTCAGGCAATGCCCGAAACGGGACACCATAATGACGACGTTGAGCTTCTTTGCCTCGTCGTAAAACGTCGCATCCATGCCGTATTGAGCCGCCAAAGGCGCGAAATCATGGCGCAGTTCGTCCAGAGAGGCACCAGTTTCCGCGACGAAGCTGGTCCGCATGAAGAACCGGTTGGTCTCGCCATCGTCGAACTGCGCGCTATCGCTGATATTGCAGCCCTTCTCAGCGAGAAAGCCGGAAATAACGGCGACGATCCCGCGCCGCGCCTCACAAGTGACCGTGACGCAGTAACGGTTCATTCCTGTTTCTCTCAAACTCATCGCAAATCATACCGGTTGAAATTACGCTTCTACAGGTCTCGGAAGATCAAGCTTGCCGCATCACGAGAAAGCCCCCTGTAGCGCGCCTCTTTCTAAAGCACGAAACAGCAATCTGACAGTCTGCACGCACCGACCAACGGGACACGCTTTTTCCGCGCCAAAAGTCTGCTCTCAAAGCGCGAGGGCCATTCGCTGATGCTCAATCGGTCCTTTGAAAAATACGGCGCCCATCGGCTCATGCCGAATTTTTCATAAAAACCGAGCGCAGAACTGCGTGCGTCGAGTTCCAGACGTTCAGCCCCAAGCAATCGACACGTTTCGATCGCCTCGCGCATGAGCTGGGCACCGATGCCCCGCCCCTGACACTCCGCCGCCACCGCGAATTTGCGCAGCTGGATCAAGTCGGGCCCGATCGGACAAAGTGAGAGACAGCCAACCAGCTTTTCTCCCCTGAAGGCGCCGAGATGGGTCGCTTCGGGGTCCTGAGGGACCCGACATTCATCCTCGGTCAGGCCCGGCCAGAGAATCTCACGACGCAGCGGGAGGCAGTCTTCGGTTGTGATCCGGGCGATTTGGATCTGAGCTGTCATGACTTCCTTCCCCTCAACTGGCGCTCGACGACAGGGCGGCTGCCCCCATCTCGGCATGGCCCATGCCTTCACTGCCACAGCTCATGCAAAAGCGATTGAAAGCGAGGTTGCGCGTCTGACAGACCCCGCAATGCTGATAGAGCGTGAGCCCGCAATGAACGCAGAAATTCGTCTCCAGCCCCTCTGCCGTCACAAGCGGACGGTCGCAATCCGGGCAGCTCTTGCGGTCGATCTTCGCATAAGCCTGCTCACGGTCGATCCTCTGGCGTCGCGCCGTCTCTGACTCTGCCTCGGCGAGCTTACGACGCGCCAGATAAGCCTGCATGTTCCTGATCAGCACGACGCAGACCAGAACGGTCAGAAGTGCCCCCACGCCATATCTAATATACCCGCCATAGCTGCAGATAGGGCACGAGCTCGACAAAAAAAGCATAGAGCGAGGCGAGCACGAAGCCGCGATAAAGCGGCCAGTATGCGCTCTGCCTCTGACGCAGGACCAGCCATGTCGAGACAAGGAGAAGCGGCAGGGTAAAGGCAAGACGCAGCAGAAACACATGGAGCTGAGCCTTGAAAACAAGGCGCTCATAGACTGGCTTGTAAGCCTCATCTGCAGCCTGACGAGCCTCTTCTAGGGCGTCGCGGGCATGATCGTTATCGAGCTGACGCCGGTCCAGATCCTCTATCTGGCGTTCGGCATCATGGGCGACGCCCTGTAACTGTTCGAGTGTCTGGGTGCGCGCCAGCAGCTCGGTATCATGACGCGGATCGGTGGTCGCCCGACGTGCTTCGACCCAGGCCTGAAAACTGTCTTTGGCATTGGAGGACGCACTCCGGGCTGCTTCAAGCCGGATCTTGGCAAGTTCGCGGTCTGCATCGAGAGCACCCCGCTCTTCTCGCACCTTCTCGGCACGCTTTTGCAAGTCAGCGGGGTAGACCGGAGCGAAGACAACACGATCGGCACTGCGCGGCAGATCGTCGATCACAAGCCCCCCGAGCCCGACGAGGAAGACCGCAAACAGCGCCGACACCCCCCACATGGCGAGCGCATAAAGGCGCTCTGGCAGGCGATTCCCTTTTTTCATTCTTTTTTCCCGGCAAACACGGTGACGCGGTCGCGTCCAGCGGGGTTATGGAAGCGCGATCCAACCGTAACGTCAAATGACAGCGGTGAGGATCACAATTGCCTAACCGGGAACGAGCCCGTATCTACGCCTCCATCCCCGATGTACCAGAGGTTCCATGATCCGTCTTGATTCGATCAGCAAGCAGAACGGCCAACGCGTTATCTTTATCGAGACGAGCGCCGCCCTCCAGAAAGGCGAAAAGATCGGTCTGGTTGGCCCTAATGGCGCAGGAAAGACGACGTTGTTCCGCCTGATCACGAAGCAGGAAACCCCTGATGAGGGGCAGGTCTTTCAGGATCGTGGCATCACCATCGGGTTTTTCAGTCAGGATGTCGGCGAGATGTCGGGCCGCTCGGTCGTCGCGGAAGTCATGGATGGCGCTGGCGAAATCTCGGTGATTGCCACCGAGCTTGCTCAGCTTGAGGCCGATCTCTGCGACCCCGACAAGATGGACCAGATGGAGGCCATTCTCGAGCGCTTCGGCGATGTTCAGGCCCGGTTCGAGGAGCTTGGAGGCTACGGGCTCGATAGCAAGGCGCGCGAAGTGCTGCATGGTCTGGGCTTCTCGCAGGAGATGATGTCGGGCGATGTCGCGCTGCTGTCGGGCGGCTGGAAAATGCGCGTGGCGCTTGCGCGCATTCTGCTCATGCAACCCGACGTCATGCTGCTCGATGAGCCGAGCAACCATCTTGATCTCGAGAGCCTGATCTGGCTCGAGCAGTTCCTCAAAAATTATGACGGCGCGCTGCTCATGACCTCGCATGATCGCGCCTTCATGAATCGCGTCGTCAACAAGATTCTGGAGATCGATGGCGGCACGCTGACCAGCTTCTCAGGCGATTATGAATCTACGAACAGCAACGCGCGCTGAACGAAAAACAGCAGCAGGCGCAGTTCGACCGCCAGCAGGCCATGCTGGCCAAGGAGATTGCGTTCATCGAGCGCTTCAAGGCGCGTGCCTCTCATGCGGCTCAGGTTCAGAGCCGGGTGAAGAAGCTCGACAAGATCGACCGCGTCGAACCGCCGCGCCGCCGCCAGACCCTCTCTTTCGAATTCGCGCCTGCGCCACGCTCAGGTGACTCCGTGGCGCTCCTCAAGCAAGTGAGCAAAAGCTATGGCTCACGCACGATTTATAAAGAGCTCGATCTCCAGATCCGCCGTCAGGAACGCTGCTGTATTCTCGGTGTGAACGGTGCTGGTAAATCGACCTCCTCAAGCTGATCG
The DNA here is from genome assembly GCF_000613845.1 of Asaia astilbis JCM 15831. Classification (GTDB taxonomy): domain Bacteria; phylum Pseudomonadota; class Alphaproteobacteria; order Acetobacterales; family Acetobacteraceae; genus Asaia; species Asaia astilbis. Next base: position 96,310 of record NZ_BAJT01000005.1, on the reverse strand, counting down.
CGGGGATGAGCGAGCCGGATACGGGTACGGTCACCATCGGCGCGAGCGTGAAAATGGGCTATTTTGCCCAGCACGCCATGGATCTGCTCGACGGCAGTCGGACGATTTTCGAAACGCTCGAGCACGAATTCCCGCTCGCACCGCAAGGCTCCCTGCGCGCTCTTGCAGGCGGGTTCGGCTTTTCTGGCGATGACGTCGATAAATATGTGAGCGTGCTTTCAGGTGGTGAAAAGGCTCGGCTCGTCATGGCCGTGATGCTCTATAATCCGCCGAATTTTCTCGTACTCGACGAACCGACCAACCATCTGGATATCGACACCAAGGAAATGCTGATCCGCGCTCTCGGTAATTATGAAGGCACGATGCTTTTCGTCTCCCATGACCGGCATTTTCTCGGCGCGCTATCGAACCGCGTTCTGGAAGTCACCCCCGAAGGGCTGCATCGCTACGAGGGCGGATATCACGAATATGTCGCCGCAACCGGGCAGGAAGCCCCCGGCCTGCACGTCTGACACGCAGCAGGGCGATTTCAGGGCTTTCCGCTTTCTTGCGGAGCTCGCCTCGCCCCTCATCACCCCATCGCCAGCGCCACCCCCCTTCGGTGCGCGATCTACAGATCCAGCCGAATGCGATGATCGCAAGCAGATCCACAACACACAGGGCTGAAATGACGAGCCCGGGTTGGCTCACAGGCAGGAAGACAAGTGCGTAAAAAGGTAGGCTCACGACAGCCATAAGCGAGAACAACGCAATCCAGCCCTGCCACGCAATCGGCATACCCGCACCATAGCCGTAGCGTTTGGCTGCAAACCAGGCTTGGCGGCTCTGGCTCTTCGGGACCGATCTCGCGCTCATCCTCTCTCCTCCATATCGAGCATCATGTTCTCCGGCCTATCAGACCTCATTATCAGGCTCGTCTCATCTGACGACGTGATAGGAGAATGCGTCAGGCCGTATTTTCATGACCAAACGCGTGAGCCAGGTCCGATAGGGCGCAACCAGAGAGAGAATTTGCTGAAAGCCCCATGCGAGATGGCTTTCATCAGGATCGCTCTCCCCTGTCTGATGGATAATATAGCCCAGCCAATGCGTAGACACGATGAAGATATTGGCGACCAGCGCCGGGATCTCTTCATCGCTGATCGACAGTGCTTTCATACGCTTCATGCGTTGCAAGAGCAGGGTCACGCGCTCGACGAGCTCGGCGTTGAGGGTGACCGCCTGCGACTGCAAGGCCGGGGCAAGGCGGAACAAGGCATTTCCATCGCGTAAAAGCGCGCGATAACGCCAGCTCAGACCGCACCAATCGCGCAGCAACGCGACGCCTTGGGCCACACTCCCCACCAGCTCGACCCGTCTTGTGGGGGCCTCCTCCGGTGGCAGCGCTGAGAAGAGCGCACGTGCCTCCTCGACAAACCGGGTAAACAACGCCTCGATCAACTGCGCTTTCGTCTTGAAGTAGTAATAGAGATTACCTTCATTGATCCCGCAGCGTTCCGCCAGTTCACGCGTGGTCAGACGGTCGAACCCGACCTCATTGGCGAAGCCGCGCGCCTCCTCAAGAATTCGTGATCTCGTTGAGTCGGTTCGGGCCATGTTTGCGCTCGCCTTTTAAGGTGTTCACCTTATATGGTCTAAGGTGTAAGCCTTAGATATCGGAGATTACCCGAGATGTCAGCCCTGCTCAGCCGGATTGCCACCCTCCCCGCCCAGTTTCAGGCCGTGCACGCCACGTTGCGCAACCCGGTCGATGCCCTTCCCGAAGCCGTGTTCCACGACCGCCTGGTTGAGCGGCATCTGGCGCGGCAGCACATCGTCTATGTCTGTGCCCCCGATCTCATCCGTGAGGCGCTGGTCACGCAAAGCAGTAAACTCGACAAGGGCGAAGGCTCCGGCGCGCCATCGGCCCCGGTCTGGGTGAGGGTCTGCTGACGGCTGAGGGCGCGCATTGGCGCTGGCAGCGACAGGCCCTGGCTCCGGTCTTCCGTGCCAGCGGTATCGGCGCCTTTCTTCCTGCCATGACACGCGCGACGGCTCACTGCGTCGCATCTCTCGCCGCTGAAGGAGGCATTGTCGCTATCGACGACGTCATGATGCGACTGACGGGGCGCATCATCATCGAGACCATGCTCTCGGCACCCGATGCCGTCGATGCTGACGCCATGGCACGCGGCTGGGTGTCTTTTTGCATCAGACCCGATGGAGCCTTCTGGGCGATCTGCTTGGAACGCCCGAATGGTTGCCCCATCCCGGAAAAGCGCGCGGTCGTGCCGCAGCGCAAGCCCTGCGTGCCGAAGCCCTGACCCAGATCGGAATGCGCCGGAAACTGCTCGACTCACATCCGGCTGACGCACCGGACGATCTCCTTGCTCGGCTTTTATCGGCGCGGGATCCCGAGACCGGACGGCAGATGCATGATTCGGAGATCGTCGATAATCTTCTGACCTTTCTGACGGCCGGACACGAGACGACGGCTCTTGCACTCGCCTGGACCTTCGATCGGCTGGGTCGTCACCCGGAAATCCTGCGTGCTGTCCAGCAGGAGATCGACAGCACTCTGACCGATGATGCCCCTGGTATGGAACAGCTCGACAAACTCGAGCTGACCCGAAATGTGCTCAGAGAATCCATGCGTCTGACGCCTCCAGCACCGATCATTATTCGCGAAGTCAAGGAGGCCTTCACACTCGATTCGGTGACGCTGGAAAAAGGAACGCGCCTCGTCGTGCCGATCTACGCTCTGCACCGGCACCGTGCGCTATGGGACGCCCCGGAGGTCTTCGACCCGGCACGTTTCCTTCCTCAGGAAGGCAAAGACCGTCCGCAGGACGATCGCTACGCCTATATGCCTTTCGGGGCGGGACCGCGGGTGTGCATCGGTGCCCGCTTTGCCGAAACCGAGGCGCTCCTTGTGCTGGCCATGACGCTCAAAGAACTCACCCTGACGCCTGAGCTGCGCGTGACACCGCCGGGCAAGATGGAAATCACGCTCCGACCGGCAAAGCCGTTGCTCATGTCGGTGAAGACCAGACAATAATCGAGTCACTACGACCGTGTCGTGACCCCAAAAATCCGCGCCCTCCGAGACTGGGGCGCGGAGCCTCCACCTAATCGAAATCAGGCGAGCGGAGGCGGAACACGTGCGGCGGCCAGAGCTGTTTCCTGACGCTCGGCGAGAGCAACCTCATCGAAATCGGCAATCAGTTCCTGAAACAGGCGGTGCCAGTTGAGCTTGGCCTTGAGACGAAGGAACACACTGCCGAGACCGATCGCCGAGCGATCCACCAGAACGAATTCGCGTGACGGACGCACACCGCCCGTACGCTTGAGACCTTCATAGACCTTCTCGGCAATGTCGCGCCCGAAATTCGGATCATCATTATCCTGAATGAAGCGTTCGCGATCATCCATGAGCGGTCCGTAGATGAATTTAGCCCACTCATTAAGGACGGCAGCCGTTTCGCGCGAAATGCCGTGGAAGCCCCACGCCTCGTAGGCCGCATGTGCCATCTCTTCATCGTCGTTCTTCAGCGCATTGAAGAGGTCGATAATGCTTGATAAAATGCGGCGGGAAAATACGGATCGCCCCGAAATCGAGCAGGTTGATGCCCCAATCCGGTCGAACCGTAACATTGCCCATATGCGGATCACCATGGATGATACCGTAACGATAGACAGGCGTGTACCAGGATTTGAAGAGCGCGGTTGCAATGGCGTTGCGCTCTTCCTGGCTCGGATTGGTATCCAGAATTTTCTGAATGCCCCGCCCGGCGACCCATTCCATGGTCAGCAGGCGGCGGGTCGAGAGCGCTTCAACCGGCATGGGTACGGTGACTTCGGGAATATGCTGGAGCATGTCCCGATAAAGCCGCGTATGTGACGCTTCGCGCTCGTAATCCAGCTCTTCGCGCAGCCGTTCCTCAAGCTCGCGCACCACCTCGTCCTGCTTGATGGCGGGCAGGAATTGCTGGACCAGCCCGACAACAACGCGAAACTGGCGCAGATCGGACTCAACAGCAGCATTCATATCGGGATATTGCAGCTTGCAGGCGACATCCTGCCCGTCTGCCGTCACCGCACGATGCACCTGCCCCAGACTGGCCGCCGCAACGGCTTGGTGAGAGAAAGAGCGGAACTGACGCTCCCAATTCGCCCCCAGCTCGGTCGTCATGCGGCGTCGCACGAAACTCCATGCCATGGGTGGCGCATTGGCCTGCAGCTCGGCAAGCTGAGTGGCATATTCCTCGGGCAAGGCGCCGGGGATGGTCGACAGGATCTGCGCGCCCTTCATGAGTGGGCCTTTCAAGCCCCCCAGAGCCGCACGCAGATCATTGGCATGGATCGCCTGATTGGATTTGATGCCGAGCTTGTTGCCAATCACACGGGTTGCAATGCCGCCGACGGTGCTGGAAGCCCGCGCCATGCGTCTGATTTCGCCAAAAAGGCCGGTCTGGTCCAGATCTTTAGGGGTGCTCATCGCTTAAACGCTTTTATCCTGTTTTTCCTGAGCTTCGAGCTCGTCGATGAAACCTGAAATCACGTCCAGCCCCTTGCGCCAGAAGCCCGGGTCGGTGGCATCAAGTCCGAAAGGTGCCAGAAGCTCGGCATGGCGTTTGGTCCCACCTGCTTCCAGCATCGCTAGATAACGATCCTGAAACGCGGCTGTTCCGCCCTGCCCGTTCGCTTCGCTCTGATAGACGCCATAAAGCGCATTCACCAGACAGTCACCGAACGCATAGGCGTAAACGTAAAACGGTGCGTGCACAAAATGCGGCACGTAGGACCAGTAGATATCGTAATCCGGGCTGAACTCGAATGCCGGGCCAAGGCTGCGGAGCTGAACCTCACGCCAAATTTCGCCCAGACGTTCAGGAGACAGTTCGCCATTCCGACGCTCATCATGAACCTTGGTCTCGAACTGATAGAACGCGATCTGACGCACGACCGTGTTCAGCATGTCCTCGACCTTGCCGGCCAGCATACGCCGGCGCCGTGCTGGATTTTCTTCCGCATCGAGTAATGCCTGAAAGGTCAGCATCTCACCGAAGACCGACGCGGTTTCAGCCAGGGTCAGCGGCGTCGATGATTGCAGATAGCCCTGACGCGCGGCCAGAAGCTGATGCGCGCCATGACCCAGCTCATGGGCCAGCGTCATGACGTCGCGGCTACGCCCATGATAATTGAGCAGCACGTAAGGATGCGTATCGGGCGTGACCGGATGCGCGAAGGCGCCGGACGACTTGCCGGGAACAGGCGGCACATCGATCCAGTCATTATCCATGAAACGACCGACCAGCTCACCCAGACGCGGATCGAAACGCGTATAGGCATCGCGCACGATCGTCTTTGCATCGTCCCACGGGATCAGGCGATCTTCGTCACCGGGGAGCGGCGCATTGCGGTCCCAATGCTGAAGCTTGTCCAGCCCCAGCCAACCGGCTTTGAGACTGTAATAGCGATGCGCCAGACGCGCGTAATCCGCATCGACTGCAGAAACCAGCGCCTCGACGACTTCGTCTTCGACCATATTCGCGCGGTTGCGGCTGGAGGTCGGACGCGGGAAGTCGCGCAGCCCATCTTCGATCGCCTTGTCCTTGGCCAGCGTGTTTGTGATGAGCACGAGCAGGCGCTGATTGGCCCCTAGCACGCGGCTCACCTCCCCGGCGGCAATGCGGCGCTTCTCGCGGTCGGGGCTGGAAAGCTGGTTGAGAGCATCGCCGAGAGGACGGGTCTCACCCTCTAGTTCGACCGTGAGCGAGGCCATCGTCTCGTCGAAGAGGCGGTTCCAGGAGGCCCGTCCGGTGACGGATTTCTCGACCAGAACCTGCTCGACCTCATCCGTCAGCTGGTACGGGCGCCAGACGCGCAGATCGCGCAGGAAGGGCGTCCAGCGCGCCAGCTCAGGCGTGCTCAGACGCTGGGCAAGATCGTCTTCCTCCAGACGGTTGAACTCGAGCGTGAAAAACAACAGATGGGACGAAATCGCAGTCAGGCGTTCGGTCATGCCCTGCGAAAAGCGCCCCGTCTCAGGATCACTTGTCTGCGCAGCAAAGCTGAGCTGTGCGAAGGCGCCAAGACGACCCATGCGCTGATCGATACGCTCGTACTCGGCAATGGCTTCTGCCAGATCCGGTCCGCTGGCGGCTCCGAGTGCGCCTTTCCACCTCTTGCCGAAATTCCGTGCCTCTTCCTCGCACGCTGCAAGATCACGCGAAATCGCCGGGTCGGTGAGCCCTGCATAGAGATCCGAGAGATCCCAGCGCGGCAGCGTGGCGTTATCGGCATGGGCCATAAACTTCAGTCCTTATCGTTCTTCAAAAGCAATCCCGCATCTTAAATGGGGATTCTCGTCCTGACGGCCAGAGGACTCACGCCCTTCTGGTCCGTGTAAACATCATTCAGCGGAAGGGGGGCTCATCGAAACCGCGCAATTTGCGCGAATGCAGACTATCGACCCCGCGTTCGCGCAGCAGTCGCATGGTCTCGATCCCGACCATCAGATGCTGGCTGACGCGTTCGCGATAAAAGGCGTTCGCCATGCCACGCAGCTTGAGCTCACCATGAAGTGGCTTATCGGAGACACAGAGCAACGTGCCGTAGGGCACGCGGAAGCGAAACCCGTTTGCGGCAATTGTCGCCGATTCCATGTCCACAGCAATCGATCGGCTCATATTTATCTGGGTAAAAAGGGCGCGCAACCGCAACTCCCAGTTGCGGTTATCGGTGGTCATGACCGTACCAGTCCGCAGGCGCGTCTTGATGTCGCGGTCTTCCAGACCCGTGACGCGCTGCATGGCCTGCTGCAACGCAACCTGCACCTCGGCAATCGGTGGCACAGGCACCCATGTCGCAGATCATCGTCCAGAACGTGGTCATCACGCACATAGCCATGGGCGAGGACATAATCGCCCAGCAATTGCGTCCGACGCAGCCCGGCGCAATGGCCGACCATCAACCAGCAATGGGGACGCAGTACGGCCAGATGATCCGTGATCGTCTTCGCATTGGACGGGCCGACGCCAATATTGATCAGCGTGATTCCGTCACCGTCTTTCCGGCACAGATGATAGGCAGGCATCTGCGGCAAGGAGGTCGCGGGTTGCCCCTCCTGCCCGGCCCTTGAATAGACCGCGTCGCCGGGCTCGACAAAACTGTCATACTCGCCCCCCGCATCGATCTGCGCGCGGGCATAATCACGGAACCCATCGACATAACGCTGGTAATTGGTCAGCAGAATGAACCGCTGGAAATGGCGCGGTGACGTGCCCGCATAATGATGCAAGCGGGCCAGAGAATAATCCGTGCGTTCTGCCGTGAATAACGCGAGAGCCCGAGGTGCTTCCGGGTCGGGGATGATGTCGCAATTGGCAATCGTGTCGTCCGTCGCGTGCAGGTCCGGCAGCGCATAATTATCCTGCAACCGCCTGAGATCGGCCTCGGTCAGCCCCGTGACGGACTCCTCCATGACATAGGGAAGCGGCATGGGGCGTTTCGAGAGACCCACATAGACAGGCTGACGATAGCACTCGATCAGATTCTCGATCTGGGCGCGCCAATAGCTGCGAAACAAAATCGGGCGCGTCAGCGTGGTGCCATAAAATCCGGGTTCAAGCAGAACACCGAAACGCGGCTTGACGTCATGGGGAATACCGCCGCGCTGCAGCGGAAAGGCGAGGTAAGGATAGAATGACTCGGCAGGCCTGCGCTCGGAAAACGCCTCCCTCAGACGCGTCACGCCTTCATCGTAGAGAGCTTCGATGCGAGCGAGTGCGGCCTCGACATCGTGGAACGGCAAGAACGCCGACCCGACCTGATCGAAAACCTTGTCCTGCTCTGCTGCGCTCATGCTGCACCTTTCGCGGTCTGCTATTTGGCACAGGCTAACCTGTTGTGGTCATGAGAGATAGACAGCAGAAAAGTGATGTTATAACATAACAATATGACTACTTCCCGACTCTCCCTGAGCCCCGTCGCTGTCGATAATGATGGCACCTGTCGCAAGGATCTCTGGCGTCGTCATGAGGGCGATCCCTGGGCCGCATTCGACGCGCTCCCCAAAGCGATCCGTCACCGTCTGGCCGAGCACGTTTATGACGCCTGGTCGGTCAATGCGCTGATGCTCTGGCGTCACTACAAGAGAGTGCACGGTGCCACCCCGCGCGCCGAACGCGCCATGATCCGCTATCTGGATTATTGCGAGAGGCTGGAGCAGGAAGCCTTCATCGAGCGCCATCATCCCCTGCCACATCGGGAAGCCGGAGCCACGCCCCTGCGCTATGGCGCGATGGCCGCCCCGGAATAGCCTCACTCCAACTAAAAAGGGCCCGGTATCGTGAGATACCGAGCCCTTTTTCGCACTTACCGTCTTCACCCGACCACTCAGGCAGAGAGCGCCTGCTGGCTGCCGGGCAGCTCATACCCGATGATACGGGCATAATCGCGTGGAACGACTTGCCAGAAATGCGGCAGGACGCGGTCCCAGCGGTGCAGCAGCTCTGACGCGTAAGCGCTGCCGGTTTCATCCGCGTGGCGCTGGACAAGACCACGAAGGGTCTCTTCCCACACACTGCCTGCCTCGACCCGAGCCCAGAGCAGCGTCTCGGGGTTCACCCGCGCCTCGAAGCCCTGGTTCTTGTCGAGCACGAAGGCCATGCCTCCCGTAAACCCGGCCCCGAAATTATCGCCGATCTGACCGAGGATCACGACCGTTCCACCGGTCATGTATTCGCACCCGTTCGAGCCACAACCTTCGACCACAGCCGTCGCGCCTGAGTTGCGAACAGCGAAGCGCTCACCCGCCTGACCGGCAGCGAAGAGCGTTCCCGCCGTCGCGCCATAAAGCACGGTATTGCCGATAATCGCGTTCTCCTCAGACCGCCACGGCGCTGTCGGAGACGGACGAACGACAATGGTGCCGCCTGAAAGCCCTTTGCCGACATAGTCATTGGCATCACCCACCACGTCGAGCTTAAGCCCCTGCACGGCGAAGGCGCCCAGTGACTGGCCAGCGGACCCGCGCAGACGCAGGGTCAGATGCCCTTCCGGCAGGGTCTTCATCCCGAATTTGCGTGTAATCAGCGACGACACGCGTGTCCCGATGGCGCGATGGGTGTTCTGCACGGTGTAGTGCAGATGCAGCTTCTCACGATGATCGAAAAGTGGCGTGGCATCCGCAATGACCTGCGCGTCGAGCGTCTCCGGCACCTCGTTGCGTCCCTTGCGGGTGCAATAACGCGCATCGGGACCCGGATCGGCCTGAACCAGCAGCGAGTTGAGATCCAGATCGTCCAGATAATCGGCGCCGCGCGATACCTGACGCAAAAGATCCGTGCGTCCGATGATCTCTTCCATGCTGCGGAAGCCGAGTTCAGCCAGAATGTTACGCACGTCTTCTGCGATAAAGGAGAAGAGGTTGATGACCTTTTCCGGCGTTCCCTCGAATTTCGCACGCAGGGCGTCGTCCTGAACGCAGACACCGACCGGGCATGTGTTGGAGTGACACTGGCGCACCATGATGCAGCCCATGGCCACGAGAGCCGCCGTCCCGATGCCGAATTCCTCGGCACCTAGCATGGCGGCCATCACGACGTCACGGCCGGTCTTGAGACCGCCATCCGTACGCAGGGTCACCCGATGGCGCAGACGGTTGAGCGTCAGCACCTGATTGGCCTCGGTCAGCCCCATCTCCCAGGGCAGACCTGCGTATTTGATCGAGGATTGCGGGCTGGCACCCGTACCGCCGCAATGACCGGAGATCATGATCGCGTCGGCCTTGGCCTTGGCCACACCCGCAGCGATAGTGCCAATGCCCGTGCGGGCCACCAGCTTTACCGTCACGGTTGCCTCAGCGTTGATCTGCTTCAGATCGTAGATGAGCTGAGCCAGATCCTCGATCGAATAGATGTCATGATGCGGCGGAGGCGAGATCAGCGTGACGCCCGGCGTCGCATGGCGCAGCTTGCCGATCAGCTCTGTGACCTTGAAGCCCGGAAGCTGCCCGCCCTCGCCCGGCTTGGCGCCCTGCGCGACCTTGATCTCGATCTCGCTGCAATTATTGAGATATTCTGCCGTCACGCCAAAACGACCCGACGCCACCTGCTTGATCTTCGAGCTGGCATTGTCGCCATTCGCACGCGGGGTAAAGCGCGAGGCGTCTTCACCACCCTCACCGGAATCAGACTTCGCGCCGATACGGTTCATGGCGATGGCGAGTGTCTCATGCGCCTCAGGGCTGAGCGCACCCAGTGAAATACCCGGCGCCACGAGGCGGCGGCGAATGGTCGTGATGCTCTCGACATCCTCGACCGAAATCGGTTCACGCACGCGGCGGAAATCGAGCAGATCACGCAGCGCCGTCGGGGGCTGACGGCGCACGGCATCGGCGTAACGCTTGAACAGCGAGAAGCTGTCGGTCGAAACAGCGGTCTGGAGCATGTGGATCAGCTGACCGCTGAACGCATGCACCTCGCCCTTGCGGCGCAGCTTGTAGAGACCACCGATCTGCAGCGCGTCCACGCCACCGGCATAGGCCGCTTCATGAGCCTTCAGCGCATTGCGGGCCAGACCGGGCAGACCGATGCCCGAGATACGGGACGGCATACCGGGGAAGAACTCGGCAACCAGTGCACGCGACAGGCCGATCGCCTCGAAATTATAGCCACCACGATAGGCAGAAACGATCGAGATGCCCGATTTCGACATGATCTTGAGCAGACCCTTGTCGAGGGCCTTGCGATACCGCTCCACGGCCTCACGGAGGGAAATGTCACCGAACAGACCGCGTTGCAGACGATCGGCAATGCATTCCTGCGCCAGATACGGGTTAACGGTCGTCGCGCCGACGCCAACGGTCACCGCCATGCCATGTACGTCCATGACATCGGACGAACGCACATTGAGCGAGGTGAAAGTACGCAGAGACTGGCGCACGAGATGGATATGCACCGCCGCTGTCGCGAGAATCATCGGGATCGCGACGCGCTCCTCGTCCTGCCCCTCATCGGACAGGAAGAGATGGGTGCATCCGCCCCGCACATAATCTTCTGCCTCACGGCGGATGCGCGCGATCGCATCGCGCAGTCCGGCCTCGCCATCGGCTGCCCGGAACGTGCAATCGACTGTCGCCCCGTCCTTGCCGCAGAAATTGCGAAGCGCCTCGAACTCACCTGTCGTGAGAACCGGGCTCGGCAGTTGCAGCAGATCGCATTGCTCGGGGGACTGGTCGAGAATATTGCCCAGATTACCCAGACGCGTGACCAAACTCATCACGCTCATCTCGCGCAGGGAGTCGATCGGCGGGTTCGTGACCTGACTGAAACCCTGACGGAAATAATGGGCCAGACCGCGATAGGTGCTCGACAGAACCTGAAGCGGCGCATCGTCTCCCATCGAGCCGATTGCCTCGGCCGAGGTCTCGACCATGGGATGAAGAATGGTCTCCATTTCCTCATGGGTCAGGCTCATGGCCAGCTGACGATGACGAAGCTGATCGGCTGTAAACAGCACAGGTTCCGCAACGTCACCGCGCACGACCGAGCTGATATTGCGGATATTCTTCGTCCAGGAGGTGAAATCCTGACGTTCGGCCAGTAGGTCGAGCAATTCCTGCGGCGCGTAGAGCTTGGCTTCCTGCAGATCGAGGCCAAGTGTCTCCCCTGGCCCGAGGCGCCCCTTCATGCGTGTATTGGCGTCCTGCACGCGCACCATACCGGCTTCCGAGCCAACAATCAGCAGATCGTCCTGGGTGATGGTGTAGCGCAGCGGGCGCAGACCCGCACGATCGAGACCGGCTACAACCCAGCGACCATCGGTGGCGCAGATGGCGGCAGGGCCATCCCAGGGCTCCATGACCGCATTGCAATAAGAGAAAAGCGCACGATGCTTGTCGGTCATGGCCGCGCTGCCACCGGGGCTTGCAGGCACCATCAACGTCTTGGCCATCGGGGCGTCACGCCCTGCATGGGTCAGCAGCTCGAAGACGTTATCGAACATGGCCGTGTCCGAGCCGGCCGCCTGAACGACCGGCTTCAGATCATGCATGTAGGGGTCGAGTTCGGCATCCGCGAGACGGGTCTCGTGGCTGCGCATCCAGTTGACGTTGCCTGAGAGCGTATTGATTTCGCCGTTATGCGCCAGACGACGGAAGGGCTGCGCCAGCTTCCAGGTCGGGAAGGTATTGGTCGAATAGCGCTGATGATAGATGGCGAACCGGGAGACAAAACGCTCATCGAGAAGATCGGGATAGAAATCCGTCAGATTCTCGGCGAGGAACATGCCCTTATAGATGAGTGACCGGCAGGACAGCGAGCAGACGTAAAGATCGACCTGCGCGGCAGCAGCGGCCTTTTCGATACGACGACGGATCACATAGAGATCGCGCTCGAAATCGGCCTCGGAACGATTGAGGCGGTTGCGCACCATGATCTGTTCGATTTCGGGGCGGGTGGCATTGGCCTTCTCGCCTATACAGGCCGTATCGATCGGGACCTGACGCCAGCCATAGATGCCATAACCGAAATCGAGAATTTCGCTCTCGATGATTGCGCGCCCTGCTTCCTGCGCAGCCAGATCGGTCTTGGGCAGAAAGATCATCCGACCGCGATGCGACCCTCGATGTGATCGTCACCCGCGCTGTGGATGGCCTCGGCAAAGAAATCCTGAGGGATCTCAATATGGATACCGGCGCCATCGCCGGTCTTGCCGTCAGCATCGACCGCGCCGCGATGCCACAAGGCACGAAGGGCGGCGATTCCGGCGAGGACCACGTCACGACGGCGCTTGCCATCGAGGGCGGCGACAAGGCCGACACCGCAGGCGTCGCGCTCCATGGTCGGATCGTAAAGGCCTTCGAGGGCACGAACATTGTCCTGATAGGACTGGATAAAGCTCTTCTCGGTCATGGCCCTTACTCCGCCGCCACCAGTCGTGCGGCCTGTTCTGCTGTCTCGTTTTCTTTTGCGGAGAGGAATTGATGCATTTCCGCAGCGGCTTCACGCCCGTCCCGGATGGCCCAGACCACCAGTGAGGCTCCACGCACGATATCACCACCTGCAAACACGCCCGGCACACTCGTCTCGAAGCGACCCGGTGTGACTTTCAGGGTGCCCCATTTGGTGACGGCCAGCTCTGGCGCCTTCCAGTCTCCGGGCAGGTCTTCCGGGTCGAAGCCCAGCGCCTTGATCACGAGATCGGCCTGGATGACGAAGCTGCTATCGGGCATCGCTTCGACCGATTGACGGCCAGACGCATCAGGCAGCTCAGGCGCATCTTGTGAGCGCGCACGCCCGAGATAGTGCCATCGCCCAGAAAGGCCTCGGAGGCGGCAAGCCAGGCGAACTCGACGCCTTCTTCCTCGGCGTTTTTCACTTCCTGAACCGAGCCGGGCATGTTGGCGCGATCGCGGCGATACAGGCAGGTCACCTTCTCGGCCCCCTGACGGATCGAGGTCCGCACGCAATCCATGGCGGTATCGCCGCCACCGATCACGACGACATGCTTGCCTCTGGCATGAAGCACGGCATCGTCGCCCGGTGTTTCATCGTAACCACGGCGGTTGGAAGCGGTAAGAAAGTCGAGCGCCTGAACCACACCACCCAGACCGCTGCCCGGCACGGAAACCTCACGCGAGCGATAGACGCCCGTGCCCAGAAACACCGCGTCGTGCTTCTCACGCAGCTTTCGAACGAGGTTTCGCCCGCGCCCCCGCCGATGGGCGTGGAGAGGTGAAAAACGATCCCCTGTGACTTGAGAAGGTCGTGGCGACGCGCAATGACATGCTTCTCGAGCTTGAAGCTCGGAATGCCATAGACCATCAACCCACCGATGCGGTCATGACGGTCATAGACATGGACCTGATAGCCAAGAGCGCGCAGCCACTCGGCAGCTGCCAGACCCGCAGGACCGGCCCCGACGATACCGACGCTCTGCGACCGTTCCTTCAAAGGCTGACGCGGCTTGACCCATCCTTCTTCGAAGGCGGTTTCGGTAATGAATTTCTCGACCGCCCCGATCGTGACGCTCTCGAAATCCTTCTGGATGACGCAATTGCCTTCGCACAGGCGATCCTGCGGGCAGATCCGGCCGCAGATTTCGGGAAAGGTATTGGTCGCCGCGGACAGTCGGTACGCCTCTTCCAGCCGGTTTTCAGCAGTGAGCTTCAACCAGTCCGGGATGTTGTTGCCCAGCGGGCAATGGACGGAGCAGAACGGCACACCGCATTGCGAACAGCGACTCGCCTGCTGCTCGGCGTGATCGACCGCAAAAGCGCGGTAGATCTCTCCGAAATCCTCGCGTCGTTCCGCGGCCGCGCGCTTTTCAGGCATCTCCTGCGGCACTGAGACAAACTGCAGCATACGTTCGGCCACGTCACATTCTCCCGATGGGCGAGCAGGCACGATACGTGCCCCTCAAAGACATGGCGCAGAGGTAAGACATCAAGAAACACCGGATAAGTCATCTTTACTGACCCATTCGTGACCTTCTTGATGTTTTTATATTAAAAAAAGAGATTAGACGTGAATAATAGGTCCGAATCGGACCATTTAGTTGAGAAGAGTTCTCAACACCCTGATTTGGCTGAGATATTCGGGCGCCCGATCATAGACACTCTGAGGCACGACTCCCAGCGTTTCGAGCGTCGACGCCCCGGCTTTCACGATATTGTCTTGCGACAGCATGGCGAGCTGGTCTCGTGTCAGCAATTTGCCAGGCAGGTTCTCCAGGACATGCGCCTGAATTTGAGCGAGACCATTGGGGACAGATAAAAGACGTGGCGTCCGCCCAACGGCCTTCGCCACGAAAGCCATGATCTCCGCCATCGTCAGACGATCCGGCCCACCGAGCTCATAAATACCCGAACGCCCCCGGGCTGAGCTTTCCCCCTCTCCAACCAGACAGAGTCGCGCGGCTCTCGCAACATCCTCGACATAGACCGGCTGAAGGAAGGTGCCGGGATAATAGACAGGCAAGAGCGGCAGAGCCCTCGCCATGAGCCCGAAAAGCGTCAGGAAACTGTCGCCTGGCCCAAAAACGACACTTGGCCGCAGGATGGTTGCGTCTGGAAAGGCGTCATGAACGCGCCGTTCGCCCTCAGCCTTGCTTCTTCCATAAACTGAAGGGGCATCCTGCGCGGCCCCAATGGCCGAAACCTGAACGAACTGCCCGACATTTTCCTCCCGGGCGAGACGGGCCACCATTCCGGGCGCCTCGGCATTCAACTGCTGAAACGTGGCGTCTCCCTTCTCGGTCAGGATCGACACGAGATTGATCGCAGCCGACGCGCCGCTCAACGCAGCGCGAACCGAAACGCCATCCGTCACGCTGGCATAAACAGGCATGATCGTTTCCGGTGGGGCAGAGGCGACAAGCGGCGCGGCTTTTCGAGGTGAACGCGAGGCCACTCGGACACGATGACCGTCCGATACCAACTGACGCACCAGAGCCCGTCCAATGAATCCGTTTCCGCCAAAAACGGTCACGACAGAGCGATCCATACAAAATATCCTCTTTTTCTTCAGAGGGGTGTTGACGCCTCCGATCCACACCGCTAAACGCCTCTTCACCGAACGGGATGCCAAAAAAAGTATCCCGGACAGCCTCTGAGCCCAGATGGCGGAATTGGTAGACGCGCAGGTTTCAGGTACCTGTGTCCGCAAGGACGTGGAAGTTCGAGTCTTCTTCTGGGCACCATACGAAAAACGGAAAAGCCGACGAGAAATCGTCGGCTTCCGTTTTTTCTAGCCCCTGGGTTTACGCATCATGGCAGCACCGAGCGCATCCATCCATCTCCACGATGGAGACCTCCCCGATGATTTCGATCTGGTCCTGTCGTTGCTGTCGATACCGAAGCCATGGGCCTCAATCCCCACCGCGACCGTCTTTGCCTCGTACAGCTCTCTGCGGGCGACGGCGAAGCGCATCTTGTCCAGATCCGTCCAAAATCGCTCGGTGGTCGCTATGAGGACTGCCCGAACCTCAAAGCCCTCCTCGCCGATAAGGACGTCGTCAAGCTGATGCATTTTGCACGGTTCGACGTGGCCCTTCTCCAGCATGCGCTGGGTATTACCGTGTCGAATGTGATCTGCACCAAGATCGCAGCACGCCTTGTCCGGACCTTCACCGACCGCCATGGACTGGCCCATCTGTGCCGTGAGCTTCTTGGTGTCGATCTTGCCAAACAGCAACAGAGCTCGGACTGGGGCGCTGAAAAGCTGAGCCCCGAACAGCTCAGCTATGCGGCATCTGACGTGCTCCATCTGCACGCCCTTTGGGAGAAGCTCGAGGCTCTTCTGATCCGTGAAGGGCGTCGTGAGCTGGCACAATCCTGCTATGACTTCCTGTCAGCACGGTGCCGCCTCGACATCCTCGGTTATGAAGAGCCCGATATCTTCTCGCACCGCGCCTGAGGGCACTCAGCGCCGCGTGATTGGACCCGCTTGTCACCCCCTTACTTTGGTGTCGCGCCACAATAAGGCCGCAACACGTGGAGAAAGGATGATTGACCTCAGACCAGCAAAGCGGGAAGAGAACGCATGACCGAGCTTTTCCCTACCGGCTCTCAGACCCAAAATGCCCCTTCAGACGGCCCTTCTCAGGCCCTTGAGAGCGCACACGCCACGCTTGCTGCTGAAATTGCAGGACTGGTCGCCGTCCAGAGCGCTTTGCAGGCGCCCGAAGCGCTGGGGAACGCCTTTATTCAAGCCGTCTCCCTGATCGCGCAGGTCAAGGGACGCGTTGTGGTCTCAGGGATCGGCAAATCCGGTCACATCGGCAGAAAGATCCAGGCGACCCTCGCCTCGACAGGAACACCGGCATTTTTCGTTCATCCTGCCGAAGCCGCGCATGGCGATCTGGGCATGATCGACTCTCAGGATATCGTTCTACTGCTCTCTCAATCGGGCGAAACGAGCGAACTGGCGGCCTTGCTCGAACATGCAGCACGTCACGCCCTTCCCGTCATCGGGGTGACCTCGTCGCCGGACTCCACGCTGGCGCGCGCCAGCCGCGTCGTGCTGTGTCTGCCGCGCGCGCGCGAAGCCTGCCCGATGGGACTTGCCCCCACCACAAGCACCATCATGCAGCTCGCTCTGGGAGACGCTCTGGCCCTCGCCCTTCTGGAGCGCCGGGGCTTCACCGCCGATGATTTCGGTGCCTTTCATCCGGTGGCAAGCTGGGGTCTCTGCTCAAGCCCGTCTGGAAGCTTATGCATGAGGGCGAGGCGTTGCCGCTTGGCAAAGCCGACATGACGCTCTCCAATGTCATTATCGAAATGACACGCAAGGCTTTCGGCTGCATCGGGATCGTCGATGAAAGCGGGGCTCTGATCGGCCTCGTCAGTGACGGCGATCTCCGTCCGGCCCTGACGCGTCACCTCGATACCGCGACCGCTGGCGAAATCATGAACCATGACCCGATCACGACGAAAAGAGATGTTCTCGCTCAGGAGGTAATCCATCTGATGACGGCCCGACGCAAGGCGATCAACAGTCTCTTCATTCTCGATGACGACCGACGCCCCGTCGGCATCGTGCGCCTTCATGATCTGCTTCGCACGGGGATCGCATGACGCAGAACACTCCCCCGGAAGAACGCAAGATCCCTCGGCGCGAAGATTTCTCTCGCGACGCAGCCAAGCTTGCCGCCCTGCGCGAGGCCATGCGCGAGCAAGGCCAGAATCGTCAGCGCGCGATCCCGACCTCGGTCGATCTCGCCTCACGCCGTCGTCTGCTCGATACCGCCAAATGGGCGCTCCCTTTGACAGCCGCCCTACTGCTCGGATCGATTGCCGTCTGGCCCGAAATTGCGCG
This sequence comes from Asaia astilbis JCM 15831, assembly GCF_000613845.1. Taxonomy (GTDB): domain Bacteria; phylum Pseudomonadota; class Alphaproteobacteria; order Acetobacterales; family Acetobacteraceae; genus Asaia; species Asaia astilbis. The sequence continues at coordinate 78,506 of NZ_BAJT01000005.1, read as the reverse complement.
CTGGCTCAGCGCCAACCGGGCCGTGATGCAGGAAATGGCCCAGATGCGCGTCGAAAGCGGAAATCTGGAAGGCGCGATTTATCGCGGCCTTGATGCCCATGACCGGCCCTACATGATCACGGCCCGTATCGCGCATCAGAACGGGCCGGATCGCATAGATCTGGTCGATCCGGTTGCCGACACGCATATGGCCGGCGGTGGCTGGGCCGAAATCAAGGCAGACAAGGGCGTGTACATGCAGCATGAACAGACGCTCAACCTGACCGATCATGTGGTGCTCTATCGCGATGACGGCACACTCCTCAACGGATTGACCGCCGATCTCGATCTGCATCGCAGTGTCATTGCGTCGAATGACTGGGTGCATGCTGAGGGACCATTTGGCATCCTCGACGCTCAAGGCTACTTTATCGACCAACACGCCAATTTGCTGCAATTTGTCGGACCGCAACGCGTCATCCGCAATGATGACCGTCAGGATGCCATGCCTGCCCTTACTTCACCCGCACACAAGGCCCCATGATGCGCCGCCTCCTTCCTGCCCTGACCTTAAGCTCTCTGCTCATGGGGCTTCCCCTCCCCGGAGCCTCGTTTCTGGGGCTTTCTGGCGCACAGGCTCTGGCTCAGTCGCTGGACATGTCGCATGGCGAGCAGGTCAATATCAGCTCGGCTGGCCCTCAGACCTACGATCATGATGCGCAGACAGTCACCTTCGTCGATCGGGCACGCGCCGTTCGGGGCGATGTGACCATCGATGCCGATCAGCTCATTGGTTTTCTGCGCAAGAAGGCCCCAGATCCCAATGCTCCCCCTCCGCCGCCGAGCGATCAGAAGGCAGATGGTCAGAAGAGCGACAGTGACGAAGGCGCCATGGGGGGCTCGATGGAGCTCTATCGCATGGAGGCCATCGGCCACGTCCATATCTATACCAGCACCGATCAGGCCTGGGGTGACAAGGCGCTCTACGATATCGATCAGGCTGTTCTGGTCATGACAGGCAAGGCTCTCAAGCTGACGACGCCGCAGGATGTCCTGACTGCAAGAGACGTGATGGAATACCATGCCAACACACGCATGTCGGTCGGACGCGGCGACGCCACTGTGACGACCAATGATGGCAAGCGCATCAAGGGCGATGTGCTGGTGGCGTTCAGCAAGCCTGACAATGCAACACCGGCCCCGAGCAAACCCGCAGCAGGCGCTGCTGGCAGCGATGGTACGGCCCAGCGGTCGTCCAAGCTCGACCGGGCCTATGCCTGGGGTCATGTCATGCTTCGGACCCCCAACGAGACCGCAACCGGCGATCGCGGCGTCTATGTGTTCGATACCCAGATGGCGCGTCTGATCGGGCATGTGCATGTCACAAGCGGACAGAACCAGAATAATGGCGCCTCGGCCATCGTGAATATGAAAACGGGCGTTGCGATCATGAACCCGGCACCGGGACAACGTGTCGAGGGTATGGTCATCCCCAATGAAGCCTCAAGCAGCAAGCCCGGAGACAAGCATCCATGAGCGATAACGAGACCGTCATCCTGCGCGACGCCATCGAAGACGCACAGGCAGAGACGGGGCTGATCGCCCACGGTATCGGCAAGAGCTACAAGAAACGCCAGGTGGTGAAGAACGTCTCGCTTCAGGTCCAGCGTGGCGAAGCTGTCGGCCTGCTGGGGCCGAACGGCGCAGGCAAGACAACGAGCTTTTACATGATCGTTGGGCTGGTTCAGCCGATACGGGGACGATCACGCTCGACGGTGCCGATATCACCCAGCTGCCGATGTATCGCCGGGCGCGTCTGGGCATCGGGTATCTCCCTCAGGAAGCCAGTATTTTTCGCGGACTAAACGTCGAGCAGAACATTCTGGCAGCCCTCGAGGTGGTCGAGCCCGATTACGACCGCCGTCAGACCATGCTCGATGGCCTGCTGGCGGAGTTCGGAATCTCCCATCTGCGCCACTCGCCCTCACTCGCGCTTTCAGGCGGCGAACGCCGTCGACTTGAAATCGCCCGCGCACTGGCGAGCCAGCCGAACTATGTGCTTCTCGATGAACCCCTGGCAGGTATCGACCCGATTGCCGTGGGGGAAATCCGTGATCTGGTGTCTCACCTGAAGGACCGCGGCATCGGCGTGCTGATTACCGATCATAACGTGCGCGAAACCCTTGAGGTCATCGACCGCGCCTATATCATGCATTCCGGTCAGGTGCTGATGGAAGGCGTCCCCGAGGAGATCGTTGCCAATGAAGACGTCCGCCGCGTCTATCTGGGAGAAAATTTCTCCCTCTGAGTCCTGATGGCGCGCCTCGCGCTTCAGACGCGCCAGAGTGCCGGACTCGTCATGACGGGCGCACTGCAGCAGGCTATCGGCCTGTTGCAGCTCTCCAATCAGGAGCTTCTCTCTGAGCTAACGTTACTGGCCGACTCCAATCCTCTTCTGGTCGTCGGGCCACCCGAGGGACAAGAGGACAGACTCAACGATAGCGCCTCCCACGCCTCGGATCTCAGAGACAATGATCTGACTCGGGATATCGATCCTGAGGATTTCGGCACAAGCGCCGAAGACTGGGAGGACGACCCACCTCCCCGCACCAACGCTCATGCCAGCGACGACGATAGCCAGCACGACCCTGCTGCTCCCTTGCCCAGCCGGCTCGATGTCTTTCTCGAGCAGATCCGCCTCCATTTCACGAGCCAAGCTGATCGCGCCATTGCTCTGGCCCTGCTCGACGCTCTTGATGAGTCCGGACGCCTCGACAGCTCGATCGGTCAGATCGCTGACACCCTGAGCGTCAGCCACGCTCACATCGAGACAATCCGCGGCGCAATGCTTCTTTTTGAGCCGATCGGCTGCTTTGCCCTGTCTCTTTCGGAATGTCTGGCCGCCCAGTTCCGCGCCCGCAATCGGTTCGACCCGGCTGTCGCGTGCCTCCTGAACCATCTGGACTGGCTGGCACGCGGCGATCATGAAAAGCTTCGCAAGGCCTGCGGTCTGGATGAGAGCGATTACGCCGATCTGCTCAGGGAGCTCAGGCAGTGCAACCCCAGACCCGGTGCGGACCTCGACGTGCAGCCCCTGCCTCAGGAACCGGATCTTTTCATCAGGATTGGTGCCGATGGGCCGGTGGTTTCATTGAACCCGGCAACCTGGCCCAGCCTCGACATCGACGAGACCCTTTACCGTCGTCTCCTGTCAGACCGACCCGATGCGCGACGCTATGCTCAGGAAAAGCATCAGGAAGCCGTTGCCCTGCTCCGTGCGGTCGAGCAGCGGGCGCGCTCCCTGATCCTGATCTGTCAGAAAGTAGCGGAACATCAGGCCCGGTTCCTGAGTGAAGGCGTTACCGCCCTGCGTCCCCTGACACTTGCCCAGATTGCTGCAGCAACAGGCCTGCACGAAAGCACGGTCAGTCGGGTCACCGCCTCTCGAATGATCGGTACCGATCGGGGAAACCTCCCTTTACGACGGTTTTTCTCGACAGGTCTGGGGAATGGCGAAGGCGAGCTGAACAGCGCGGACGCCATCAAGGCCAGGATCAAGGCTTTGCTCAATCAGGAAAGTCCTGACGCGATCCTGTCCGACGATACGATCACGCAGCATCTTCAAAAAAGCGGTGTCGCGATCCAGCGCAGAACTGTCGCCAAATATCGGGAAGCACTCGGTATCGCAGGATCGGCACAGCGGCGGCGGGATCAGAAGCTCAGAACACAGCTCGCCAGCTGATAACACGAAGCACTCAGGAGAGCGCTTCGTGAAATATCGATCGATCAGATGGCGGCGATTGCCGTGATCTCGACCGACCATTCCGGATCGACAAGGCGCGCCTCTACAGTGGCTCGTGCCGGCTTGTGGCCCTGATCGAGCCACGCATCCCATGCCCTGTTCATGGCGTCGATTTCGGTGATATCGGTCAGAAAGACCTGAACCGAAAGCAGCTTCGTCTTGTCCGTACCTGCCTCGACGAGAAGAGCGTCGATCTGGCGCAGGATATCTGCCGTCTGCCCCTCTGTATCGAGAGACGTGTCGTCGGCAATCTGACCGGCAAGGTAAAGCGTATTTCCATGACGCACAGCACCGCTCAGGCGAGTTTCCTCGGCATAGCGCTGAATATCTGTCTGAGACTGCGTCATCTCAATGCACCCAGGCCGGGACCATCTCATGATCGACAATCGCCTCGAAGGCGCTCGAGCGGTCTTCAGCCAGCGCCATCGGCGTGCCATCGGCGGCATGAATGGCAAATGCTGATTCGCCCTCATAGACCACGGCTTTGACATAGGCGACACGGCTCATGCCGAATTCCTTGAGATCCTGATGCGTCATGTGCCGGAGGTCCGACACTGCCACCTGAAGGCTACCTGTTTCTTCGTTGCGAAGGGTCTTGGTCATACTCGTTTCTTCCTGTCAGGTCAGTGCAGTGCGGGCGCCGACCGGCCTGAGCGGTCCTTGTCTCTTTTCTCTATCGGGTCTCGTGAGCGCCCGATAGATTTGTTTCTCGTCGCTTCGGCTTTGTTGCCTATTCGTCATCCAGATCGCGGATTGCACGGCTACGCCGGGGCTTGGGCATCTCGATATGCGTCGCTCGCGACACGGGGTGTTCCCGACGACCCGCACTGATCTCGATGCGCTTGACCCGGACTTCAGGCTGCGGACGCAAAAGATCGATATGCAAAAGGCCGTTATCGAGCCAAGCCTCCCCTATCTCGATATTCTCGGCCAGGACGAAGGCTTTCTGGAATTGTCTCGCTGCAATACCGCGATGCAGGAATACCCGTCCCTGACTGTCGTCAGTCTGGCGGCCGCGAATCACGAGCTGATTGTCTTCCTGCGTGATGTGAAGATCATCCATCACGAAACCGGCGACGGCCAGCGTGATACGCAGCGTCGTCTGATTGAGCTGCTCAATATTATAGGGAGGATACCCATCCGACGCCGTCTTGGAAGCGCGTTCGAGCATCTGCTCAAGGTGATCGAAGCCGAGAAACATCGGCGATGTAAATAGACGGCCTGACATGCAGCCTCCTCCATGAGCGAGACGTTGATGCGATCGAGCCCTGAAAGCGGCACTGGATCGTCTTTCGCATATGGTGATGTTCGCGCCCGGGCGCAAGCCAGAGACTCATCCTCAGGCCATGATCTTTGATCACATCGCCCGGTTTAGAACTGGTTTTCCAGACAACGAGTCGTTACATCCCCAGCATCATGACGACGCTTCCTTTTCTTTCGGACATCGAGTCCATCGCTCCCACTCCTATTCTGGTTGCTCCTCAGCCGGTCTTGCGCGCTGTCGCCCGTGAGGTGACACCCGACGACATGGCGCTGGTCAAATCGCATCTGCCCGGCATGTTCTCGGCGATGTACAAAGCGCCCGGCATCGGTCTCGCTGCGCCCCAGATCGGTCTCGGCCTGAGATTTGCCCTCGTAGATGTTGCCGATGAGGGCGAGCGTCATCCGATGGTGCTGATCAACCCGGAGATCATCGAAGAGTCCGAGCAGCTTGCCGCACGCGAAGAAGGCTGCCTCTCTTTGCCCAACCAGTATGCCGAAGTCATCCGCCCGCTCAGCGTGCGCATGCGCTACCGCACGCTGGAAGGCGCGATCGAGGAAATCGAAGCGGACGATCTGCTGGCTACCTGCCTGCAACACGAGATCGACCATCTCGACGGCATCTTGTTTGTCGACCATCTCTCCAAGCTCAAGCGCAATATGATCATGCGTCGTCTCGCCAAGGAACAGAAAGGGCGCTGAATCCATGCGTCTGATCTTCATGGGAACGCCGGATTTCGCCGTTCCGGTTTTCGAAGCCCTTCTCGCTGAGGGGCATGAGATCGTACAGGTCTATACCCAGCCGCCTCGCCCCGCCGGGCGTGGCAAGGCCTTGCGTCCCTCTCCCGTTCAGAATGCCGCCGAGCGCCGGGGGATCCCCGTTCGAACGCCGCTGCGTATCCGGAACAACGAGGAAGAGCAGGCGTTTTTCGAGTCGTTAGATGCCGATCTCGGAATCGTCGTCGCCTATGGGCTGATCCTGCCTCAGCGCATGCTCGATGCCCCTTCACGCGGCTGTCTGAACATCCATGCCAGCCTTTTGCCGCGCTGGCGCGGTGCCTCGCCGATCCAGTCGGCCATCCTTGCAGGCGATGCGCGCAGCGGGGTTGCGATCATGCAGATGGATGCCGGGCTCGACACCGGGGACGTTCTGGCCGAAGCCTCCGTCGATCTGACTGAGACCGAAACTGCGTCGAGCCTGCACGACCGGCTCTGCGCGCTCGGAGCCGACCTTCTGATCAAAACGCTTCGTCACCCTTTCAAGCCCGTGCAGCAATCGGAACAGGGCGTCACCTATGCCGAGCGTCTAACGCGGGAAACCGGCCGGATCGACTGGAGCAAGTCAGCAGAAATCATCGACCGACAGATCAGGGGGCTGACACCCTGGCCCGGTGCCTTCACGACACAGGACGGGATTGTCCTCAAGATCGGCAAGGCCCGGGTTGTGGCCCAGGCTCACACCGCAACGCCGGGCACCACGCTCGACGACGCCCTCACAATTGCCTGCGGCAATAACGCATTGCAGATCCTGACGCTTCAGCGACCGGGCAAAGCATGATGGCGGCCTCAGACTTTCTCAGGGGCACACCAGTATCAAAAGGGGTGAGCCTTGGGTCATGATGGACCGGCGGCCGGCTATCGTCGCTGGGCGCTCAAGATCGAATATGATGGCACAGGGCTCGTCGGCTGGCAGAGACAGAATAACGGACTCTCGGTGCAGGAGCTTCTTGAGGAGGCGGCGTCACGCCTCGTCGGCGACGCCCCTGTCATGAGCGCAACCGCCGGTCGCACCGATGCGGGAGTGCACGCCTCAGCGATGGTTGTTCAGCTCGATCTACCCGAGCAGGAACGCCTTGATGCCCGGCAGGTACGAGACGGGATCAGCTACCACCTCAAACCCCACCGCGTCGCGGTTCTTGAGGCTGCCGAGGCCAAAGAAGGCTGGCATGCCCGTTTCTCGGCAATTTCACGCCGCTACCGCTATACGATCCTGAATCGACCGACCCGGGCTGTTCTGGACTGCAATCTTGTCTGGCATGTCCGGCGACCGCTCGATACGACGGCCATGCATGAATCTGCTCAGACCTTGCTTGGACGGCACGACTTCTCATCGTTCCGTGCGTCGGCCTGTCAGGCAAACAGCCCGATCCGCACGCTCGATTGCCTCGATGTCACGCGTGATGGGCAGCATATCCATATTGAGGTCGAGGCCCGGTCCTTCCTGCATCATCAGGTGCGTAATCTTGCTGGATCGCTTCAGCTCGTTGGAAGCGGGCAATGGCCCGTCTCCAAACTACGCGCTGTTCTCGATTCGTGCGACCGCCGTCTGGCGGGGCCAACAGCCCCGCCAGACGGTCTGTGCCTGATCGGCGTCGGTTACGAGATAGACCCGTTCAGGTGACATCTCCTGACGACGTCAGGATTTCGGCGTGGCCGCCATGATTTCGCTCAGAGCGTTGTAATGCGGGGGCAAAAGCGCTGCGAGAAGATAGAGCAGCGCCATGGAGACGTTGATCAGAACAACCAACAGGGCCGCCTTGCCTCCACCGATCTGCAGACCGGCACGCGCCACAAACCAGCTCAACCACAGCTCGTAGAGCTCAACGCCAAGCATGACACCGGCAAACGCGCCACGAGACGAACCGAGCCCCGGCGTCACCATCTGCAGGAGCGCCAGCACAAACAGCGAGAGCACCATCGGCAGCCAGCTGCTCCAGAGCTGAGCCGTCGCGTAGCGAGGCCAAAGCGCCGCCCGTCCCCAGAACGTTGCCGCAAACTGCGAGACGACGAGACGGGTGAGCAAGGCGGTCATCAGGATCAGGATCTTGATGATGTCCGTCGGATGATAACCCTTGAGGGCCTGCGGCACCGCCATAACCAGAAAAAGAGCAGCACTGGGTGCGATCGCCGCCAGAAGCGCCTCAGACGTGTTGCGAAAGGCATTCATGCCCTGCTCATCACCTCGGGCGAGCTGCCAGACGCCTTGCATGATCCGCGAGGCAGCAGCCGTGGGGGTCTCTGCTGGGGGGGGAGAACCGGTTTTCACAATCCGAATGCCTCTAGAAAATCGCGATAGATCGACACGAGTGTCTCCAAATCATCGAGGGCGGCGCATTCATCCGCCTTATGCATCGTCGCACCCACGAGGCCGAATTCGGCAACGGGGCAGTAATTGGCAATGAAGCGCGCGTCAGATGTCCCGCCTCCCGTATCGAGTTCCGGGGTGAGACCTGTGCGCTTTGCAATCACGCGTGACAGCGCGTCGACCGCCGAACCGGGAGCCGTGAGAAACGCCTCACCACTGATGCTAGCCTCAACCTGCGCGCCGGGGGCGTGACGCTCCACGCAATCGCGGATCCATTGAACCAGCGAGTCGCCCCGATGCTCGGTATTGAAACGGATATTGAGAACCGCGCTGGCTTCAGCGGGGATGACGTTCGTCGCCGGATTGCCCACATCGACAGTCACGACCTGAAGCGACGACGGGACAAAATGGCTATTGCCCTCATCGAGCACGCGGGTCGTCAGCTCGCTGAGCGCTGCAAGCAGACGATGGATGGGGTTGTCTGCAAGATGCGGGTAGGCCACGTGGCCCTGCACGCCCCTGACCGTCAGGCGGGCATTCAGACTGCCCCGACGGCCGATCTTGATGACCTCGCCAAGCTGATCGGGATTGGTTGGCTCGCCAAGCAGGCAGAAATCCGGACAATGCCCCTGCTCGACCATCCAGGGGAGCACTTCCTTGGTCCCATGAAGAGCGGGGCCTTCCTCATCGCCTGTAATGAGGAGGCTGACGCTTCCCTTGAGCGGGCGCTCTGCCTGAAGGGAGGAGACGGCTGCCACAAAGGCAGCGATCCCGCCTTTCATGTCAGCGATGCCACGCCCGTAAAGCCGTCCGTTTTCACAGAGCCCCTGAAACGGATCGTGTTTCCATCCATTTCCCGGAGGAACGACATCGGTATGACCCGCGAAACACAGATGAGGGCCATCTACACCCAACCGGGCAAACAGATTAGGCGTCTCGCTACCCGCAGGGCCACGATCAACTCTCTCGGTGGAAAAGCCCAGTTCTGAAAGAGTCGTCGCAAGGAGCTCCATCGCACCGTCATTGGCCGGCGTGACGGAGCGACATCCGATTAATTGCTGAGAAAGACTAACGACATTAATGGGCACGATCAGTCGCGCAGCAATTCGTTGATCGAGGTCTTCGAGCGCGTGCGTTCATCGACGCGCTTGACGATCACCGCGCAAGCGAGATGCGGCGCATCGGGCGTACGGCCGGGCAGAGTGCCGGGAACGACAACAGAGTAAGCCGGAACACGCCCCATGAAGATCTCACCTGTCGCGCGATCGACAATTTTCGTGGAGGCACCGATGAAGACACCCATGGAGAGCACGGAACCGCGCTCAACCACCACACCTTCTGCGACTTCAGAGCGCGCACCGATGAAGCAATCATCTTCAATAATGACCGGCGCGGCCTGCAGCGGCTCCAGAACGCCGCCAATGCCGGCGCCACCGCTGATATGGACGTTCTTGCCGATCTGGGCGCAGGAACCGACCGTGGCCCATGTGTCGACCATGGTACCGCTATCGACACGGGCGCCGACATTGACAAAGCTTGGCATCAGGACGACACCCGGTGCGATGTAAGCTGAACGACGCACAATCGCCCCAGGGACAGCGCGAAAACCGGCCTCGGCAAAGCGGAACTGATCCCAGCCATCGAACTTCAAAGGAACCTTGTCAAACCCCGGAACGCCCCCGCATGCGCGCTCGACAACACGGCTATCCGTAATCCGGAAAGAGAGCAGAACAGCCTTTTTCAGCCACTCATGGACAACCCATCCGTTTTCGCCGGGCTCGGCAACACGGAGCTTGCCCTCATCCAGAGCGGTCAGACTTTGCTCGATTGCCTCGCGCGCCTCACCTTCCGTATGCGCGTTCAATGTGTCACGTTGCTCCCACAGAGAGTCGATCACAGCGCGCAAATTGGAGATAGGCATCTTTCGGGCGTCCTTTGACAGGGTTACTTAAGTGTGCGGACCATGCTCAGGACGCATCAGGAAGTCAACGAGTCTTCCGGGGCAAGGGCGTTAAGGATGAATTAAAGACCGGCCTCTATACTATGTTACGAACGAAGAAACGGGACCTACCCGAAACCTCTGCTTATAAGAGCGTTGCCAATCTCGCCTCTCTGCCCTCAGGAACGAGCCAGATGAACGCATTCTTGTTGGACACCATGCGTTCAACGATTCCCAGCCTCGTCTCCAGGAGTTTCGGTATGGATCAGAGACTGGCCAGAAATGGCTTGAAAAAACGTGAGATCGAGTTTCAGGCTTGTCTCATAGAGATCTTGCGAGCGTCGATTTCCGTCTCGGAAGGCCTCCGTCAGGCCTTCGAGCATTTCTGTGCAACAACCCGACCGGAGCGCGGCATTCTTATGAGTGCCGGTGCTCTGGTGGTGCCACCGGTCTCTGAACCCCAGCTCCATATACTGCACTCCTGGCCCATGGATTCGGCAGAACCCGAGTCAGGGCTGGGCGCCAGTCGCAGCAGTGCGAATCTCTGCCTGCGGGCGATCACCCAGGTTCGCCATCAGGGGGAGATCGGCATCTTCGTCTATTTCCCTCGTAACTTCTCCAGACGGGCTTCGGAGTCCTGCACACGTGTCCTCGAAGCACTCATTCAGACAGCGGCAGCGATGATCGAAGTCGATCACCGCTATCGAGTGCTCCTGCGCGCCCTGCCCTATGATCCACTGACCCATCTGCCGATCTGGTCCCTGTTCAAGGAAAAGGTTGAGAGACGTTTTTCGCGACTGGATCGGGAAAACCTGCCCGCGACGCTTATGCTGGTCTGTTTCTCAGGTCTGCTGAACGCGCCGGACGGGAGCGTGAAGGCCGAAGGCGCCGTAGAGCAGATTAGCCATGTCCGCGATGCCATCGGCTTCCTGCAGCGCGCGATACGCCCGACCGATCTGGTGGGTCAGCTCGACCGTGAAAGCTACGTGCTCTGGCTGGATGGGGGAGACCGCTTTGCATCGGTCGAACGGGCGGAATTAATCTGCAAACGCAAATATCTCTGCGAGGCGGGAAGCAATCCGGAAATATCGGTCAAGATCGGACTCGTCACACGAGAACCTCATTCGACCGATACTCTCGATACATTTTTCGAGCGAGCACGTCTGGCGCACTCAATCGCTCGCGAAGACAATGTGGACTGGTACTTCGCCCATGAAACCGCCTGAAAAGGGTCAGGTGGCGCGGATAAGCGTGCCTGACCCTTTATGTGTAAAGAGTTCGAGCAGGCAGGCATGAGGCACGCGACCATCAAGGATGACCGCAGCACTTGCTCCAGCCTTGACTGCCGCGAGACATGTCTCGACCTTGGGGATCATACCGCCCGAGATTGACCCATCGGCGATACGACGCTGAGCTTCTTCCGCAGTCAGCTCGGAAATGAGCTTGCCGTTCTCGTCCAGAACCCCCGCGACATCAGTCAGCATCAAAAGACGCGACGCGTTGACACTGCCGGCAATGGCTCCAGCTGCCGTGTCAGCGTTGATGTTATAGGTTTCGCCCTGCTCGCCCACACCGACAGGCGCGATCACGGGGATCAGGCCAGAGCCGAGCAGCGAGTAAAGCACCCGCGGATCGACCTTGACCGGCTCACCCACGAAACCCAGATCCTGCACTTCCTCATGACCTGAGCGCGCATCACGGGTGCGATGCAGTAATTTACGGGCCTGTAGAAGGCTGCCATCCTTGCCCGAAATACCAACAGCCAGCGCGCCAGCCCGGTTGATCAGATCGGCGACCTGCTTGTTCACGCTCCCCGAGAGAACCATCTCGATGACGTCGATTGCCGCCTGATCCGTCACACGAAGCCCATCGATGAAGCGTGACTCGATTTCCAGACGCTTGAGCATGGCGCTGATCTGCGGACCACCCCCATGGACAACGATCGGGTTGATCCCGACCAGCTTGAGGAGCGCAATATCGCGTCCGAATGCGCTTGAGAGGTGATCCTTGCTCATGGCGTTTCCGCCATATTTGACCACAATAGTGTCACCGGCATATCGACGCAGGAAAGGCAGCGCACTGGCGAGCAGAGCGGCCTGCTGCTGACCCTCGTCATTCATGTCAGGGAGCGTCAACTCCGGAATGTCGTTCTTCATCCTTGCTCCCCTTCCCTGGCTTTGCCCGCTGCGAGCCGCGCAATTTCAGCGCGCAGCGTCTCGATGCCGAGCCCGGTCTCACTGCTCGTGGTCGCGATATGAGGATAAGCTGCAGCGTGCTTGGCAAGCACCGTCTGAACCTCGGCAATTTTTGCCTTGAGCTTGTTCGGCCCCATGGAATCGGCTTTGGTCAGGACCACCTGAAACAGGACAGCAGCCCGGTCCAGCATTTCCATGACATCACGATCGGCCTGTTTCAGCTCGATGCGTGAGTCCAGCAACAGGAAAACGCGCGTCAGCGTCGGACGCCCGCGAAGATAGGCAAACATCATTGTCTGCCACTCTTCCTTGACCGATTTGGCCGCTTTCGCAAAGCCGTAACCAGGCATATCGACCAATGCCAAACGACCGCCCAGATCGAAGAAATTGAGCTGCTTGGTGCGTCCCGGCTCGGACGACGCACGGGCCAGCCTGTTGCGCCCGGTAAGGGCGTTGATCAGGCTCGATTTACCGACATTGGAGCGCCCGGCGAAAGCCACTTCCGGCCCGGCGAGAGGCGGAAGCTGATCGAGCTTCTGCGCTCCGAAGAAGAACTCACATTCCGAAGCAAAGAGCAGACGACCGTCTTCGATCTGCTCTTCCGAGAAGGTGGTTGGATCTTCCTGCTGGGTCACGACTTGCTGACGGCCTTGCCGCCCTTCTTTACGCCGCGATCGATCTGCATCTGGATCAGCTTCTGCTGACCGTAGCTGAGCACGTTGTTCCAGGTGTAGTAGATGATGATGCCTGCCGAGATCCGACCCAGAAAGATGGTGTAGATGACCGGCATGAACTGCATGATCTTCTGCTGGGCAGGATCCATGCTGACCATGCTCTGACGCTGCATCAGCCAGATGGTGATGCCGAACAGAATAGGCCAGATGCCGATATGCAGCATCTCGGGCATGAAGCTCGGATTGAAGGGCAGCAGGCCGAACAGATTGAAGATTGTGGTCGGATCAGGTGCCGAAAGATCGCGGATCCAGCCGTAGAAAGGCGCGTGACGCATCTCGATCGTGATGTTCAGGACCTTGTAAAGGCAGAACGCAACAGGCGCCTGGATCAGCAGCGGCAGACAGCCACCGGCAGGATTAACGCCCTCTTCCTTGTAAAGCGCCATGATCTGCTGGTTCTGGGCCAGCTGATCGCCTTTGTTGCGCTCACGAATTGCCTGAATACGCGGTGACAATGTCCGCATACGGGCCATGGACGCAAAAGACTTGGTCGCCAGCGGATAGAGGATCAGCTTGATGATCAGGGTCAGGATCAGCAACGCGATACCGAAATTGCCAACCTTGTCGAACAGCCAATGCAGCACGTGGAACATGGGGCGCGTCAGGAAGGCGAACCAGCCGAAATCAACCGCCTTATAGAAATAAGGGATGTGCAGATCATTGGTGTACTGATCGAGGAGATTGACCTCCTTCGCACCAGTGAAAACCATACTCGTTGTCTGGACAGTCGAACCCGGTGCAATCTGGATCGGCTGACTGGCTTGAGTGTCGACAATGTAAGACCCTTCTCCTGCATTCGGCACAAAGCGATAGCGCACGGAGACGGCAGTCTTCTGGTCTGGAATAACAGCGGTAAGCCAGTATTTGTCAGTAATACCGGCCCAACCACCAATGCCATCAGCAGACCAAGCCGTGTTTCCGGGCTGGGTCGCGCCTTTGCGCATGGTCTTGTAGGATTCTTCGTCCAGACGGTCATTGACGACCGACAACGGGCCTTCCTGAACGATCATGCCACCTGTCTCGACAGGCTTGTAATCACGTTCGACACGCTGGAAAGGCGTCAGGGAAACCGGAGCCCCGGCCTGATTTTCGACGCTTTGGGTGATAGCGAACAGGTAGCGCCGATCGAGCTTGATCTCGATCTTGAAGATCAGCCCCTGCCCGTTATCCCAGTGCAGCGACACCGGATGATCTGGGGACAGCGTCTTGTCCTCACTCGACCATTCCGTATTGGCATCGGGCAGATGAAGTGTGGATCCGGCGGGAGCCTGCCAGCCCAGTTCGACGAAGCTGGGTTCGGGGGCCTCACCATTCGCAAGCAGTCGCACGAGGGGCGAATCTTTATCCAGCGTCTCGCGATAATGCGTCAGAACGAGGTTATCGAAACGCGCGCCACGCAGGCTGAAAGAGCCGGTTGCATCCGGGCCTTCGATCGCGATCCGTCCTGCTGGTCCGACCGCGGCAGCCGGGCTGTTGGCGGGTGCCCCACCGGGCGCTGCCACAGGAAGAGCGGAGACCTTGCCGCCATTTGTGGGCGCCTGGCCCTTGGCTTGCTGGGTCGTCTGGGTCTCAACGTCTTTCTTTGCGTGCTGAGGCACGAAATAATCGAAGCCGACCACAATCGCGGCCGAGAGACTGGTTGCCACGATGATGCGCTTGATATCCATCAGTCGATTACCGGTCTTTCCAATGAGGGTGAAACGAATAGCGGAACGCCCCTGACCCTGAACCAGACACGTTGCGGTTCAAGTGACCGAATTTCGGCCACAAAACAATAGGGGAGAGCGTAATTCGGTCATTTTGGCCCTCAGGGCACCGGATCGACCCCACCGCTGCAATAGGGGTGGCAGCGCGCCAGGCGCTTGAGCGTCAGCCACAAGCCATGGACAATGCCATGACGTCTCAGCGCTTCCTGAGCATAAACACTGCAGGAGGGGTGAAAACGACAATTGGTACCAAGTTGAGGGCTTATGAAGCTGCGATAGAAACGCAGCAGAGACAGCAGACAGGCAAGAAGTATTTTCCTGCCGAAGCTGATCAAAGGGCCTGACCCTTTTTGAGGGCGTGCTCGAGATCGGCAATCAGCTTGCCGAAGGGACGTCTTCGGGTCGAATCGCGACCGATCAACACAAGATCCACCGACGCAAGCTCTGTGTCACGCGCTACACGCTGCAACGCCGCCCTGAGGCGGCGCCGGGTTCGGTTACGCACAACGGCGTTCCCGACTTTTTTAGTCACCGTAAATCCAACGCGAGCCGGCGCTTCCTCGTCTGTCTTCAGAACCTGAAGAACCAGACCGGATGTCGCAACCTTACGCCCGCGGCTGGCGACCCGAAGAAATTCGGGCCTTTTCCGGAGCTTCTGAGGCTGGCTCGCCAAGTCGGATTTAGGCCGAAAGCTTCTTACGGCCCTTGGCGCGACGGTTGTTGATGACGCGACGGCCACCGACGGTTTCCATACGAGCGCGGAAGCCATGGCGACGCTTGCGGACGAGCTTGGACGGTTGATAAGTACGCTTCATGGCGTCATTCCTCAAGGCAATGATTGACGGCAAGGCCAGCGAAGGCCCACCCTGACAAGAAGACGACACAAAGCTGACGCCATCTTCCTCTGTGCGCGGGCTTTTACGAGCCCGGAACTGCCGTGTCAATCAAATCGAGGAGTCTGATCATGACGCAGACACAGGAAATACCCGTCGATGATGCAGAAAAGCGCCTTTCGACGCTTCGTCACGACCTACGAAACGACCTTGCGACCGCCCTGCTCGCCGCTGATCTTCTGGCCAGCCACAAGGACGAAACGGTCAAACGGCATGCAACGAGCATCGTAACAGCACTTGAAAAGGCGACAGATCGCCTGAAGCGCTCAAAAAAGCCGGCGTGACCGGCAGCCTTTCAGCTGCCGCCGCGCCGGGTGGAGCCAGTGTTTAGAATGTGTCCTTCTGGATGATCTCGATCTTGTAGCCATCGGGATCTTCGACGAAGGCGATAATCGTGGTGCCGAACTTCACCGGGCCCGGCTCACGGGTCACTTTTCCGCCGCCTGCGCGGATACGCTCAACTGTCGCAGCGGCATCCGGCACACCGATTGCAAAATGTCCGAAACCATTTCCGAGATCGTAAGGCCCTTCCTGATCCCAGTTATGAGTCAGTTCGACTTCCGCCTCACCATGAGCATTGTCGTTGAAGCCGAGATAAACCAGCGTGTAGCGGCCTTCGGGAACCTCACGACGGCGGATTTCGCGCATACCGAGCAGTTTGTAATAGGCTACGCTCTTGTCGAGATCGTAGACGCGGATCATCGTGTGCAAATAGGTCGCCATTATTTTTCTCCCGAAAAGTAAGACTCAGCCTGCACCCTGTATTTCGGTGCGGCTCAAGCCATAGAGGAACAGTCCCAACCGGTCGGCGGTTGCCTCACACGCGGCAGGATCGGTCAATAACGTGAAGCCGGTCTCGAACGCGACGCCACGCAGACCGGCTGCATCCGCATGGATCAGCGTATTCGGGCCGATCGTCGGCATATCCGCTCTCGCTTCCTGACCGGGTTTGAGCATCTTGATCAGAACGCCGCCAGGTCCGGGCTGACGCAATTGGGCTGCGCGCTCGATCATCCGATCCGTCCCTTCGATCGCCTCAACCGCCAGAACCAGCCCGTCCTGAACAATGCAGCCCTGACCGATATCGAGCACTCCAAGAGCTCGCACAACGTCAATTCCACGGTGGATATCGCTCATTGCCAGCACATCCGGCTGCACCGTGCCCAAGGCACCAATCCGGCCGAGAGAGTGCGTCAGATACTCGTGAGCACCACGAACCTGAAATCCCTCTTCTCCAAAAATCCGGACCAGAGCGCCAAGCAATCCGTCATCACCTGAGAAAAGCGCGCGGCCGACACGGGCGAGAAGTCTGGCTCCCTCAGCATCAGGGCGCAGGTCGCGCAGGGCGGGACGGCGCACAGGCCCGATCAGGACGATGTCGCGGCATCCAGCGTCGCGTAGGGCAGAGAGGATTTCACCGGCAGCCGCCAGCCGGATGATACGATGGGGCCAGTGGCGGATTTCATCCTGATCGACAAAATCCTGAAAGCCGACAATGAAGACATTGCCCCCTTGGCGACGAACCGACTTTGCGACCTGAAACGGAAGCGGCCCCCCGCCTGCCAGAATGCCGACCGGGGTGAGCGTCACGCGCCCTCGGTTTCCGATGACAGCTGGGCCGGACTTGCGGCACGCACCAGACCACGGCGGCTCTGAACTTCCATGAAAGCAATAATTTCCCGGATACGGCGCTCGCCGCGAAGTCGCGCTTGACCTCCGCAAGACGCGCTTCCAGCACGATCTCATTATTGCCAGAGCGGGGGTAGAGAATACGAAATGCCCTGCGCATCTGCTGGATTTCTTCCGCGCTCACACCCTGACGCCGCAGCCAGATCCAGTGTAGGCCGACAAGCCGGGCGCGATTGCCGAGCACGCTGCCATAGGGAATGACATCAGCCTCAACCCCGCAGACGCCCCCAACAAGAGCACCACGACCGATACGAACGAATTGGTGCAGCGCCGCCGCCCCCATGATACGCGCACCGTCTCCGATCTCGACATGACCGCCCATGACGACGTTGTTGACGATGATGACGCCATCCCCAATGTCGCAATCATGAGCCACATGGGCATTTGCCATAATGAGACAATGGGCACCGATACGCGTGAGCGCTGTTCCCTGCGCCGTTCCCCGGTGAATGGTCACGTTCTCACGGAGCACCGTATGAGCCCCGATGACGCAGCGTGTCGGCTCGCCGCGATATTTGAGGTCCTGCGGGGCAAGACCAACGGTCACAAACGGGAATACTTCGACGTGAGCACCGATTTCCGTCAGCCCATCGATGATGACACTGGCATGGAGACGCACCCCCTCACCCAGCGTCACATCTGGGCCGATGGAACACCAGGGACCGATCGTGACATTCTCGCCCAAGATCGCCTCTGGGGCGACCAGGGCACTCGGATGAATGTTGACAGTCTTGGGCCAGTTTGATGCTGATGAATGCACGGACGTTCTACTCAACCCATAATCATGGCGCTGAACGTCGCTTCAGCAACCGATACACCATCCACACGCGCAACACCCTTGAAACGCCAGACATTGGCGCGGGCCCGTTCCTTGTCGACAGTGATGTGAAGCTGATCTCCAGGTCCCACCGGACGGCGGAACTTCGCCCCTTCAATGGTCATGAAATAGACCAGCTTCCCCTCGAACGCCTCACCGAGGGTCAGAACAACGAGCGTTGCCGCTGTCTGCGCCATGGCCTCAACAATGAGCACCCCGGGCATCACCGGCTGGGAGGGAAAATGTCCGGTAAAAAACGGCTCGTTGATCGTGACGTTTTTGATGCCGGTCGCCGTTTCGCCCAGTTTGATATCGATCATCTTGTCGATCATCAGAAAGGGATAACGGTGAGGGATCGCGTCCATGATCCGCATGATGTCGATCGCGGCGATGTCGACTGGTGCAGCCGGGGTCGTCACTTCCTTGTTTTTCTCTTCCGCAGAGGCGCTCAATTTTCTGCTCACTTCTAGTTCCTGAACGAGCTTAATCTGCCCCGTTCATCCGTCAGTCACGTGACGGCTGGTTTCATCTATCTGCCCGCTTCTAGCAAAACTCGGGAGGCGTGACCACAGCCAGACGTTGCAGGCTCAGGACTCGCCCTTGACGTCTTTTTTGGCCAGACGCCGCAGGAACGCGACGTACGGAAATATTCCCGGAAAGGTACTGCCGGACTACCGATAACATCGGCACCGGCCTCGACATCGGACATGACGCCGCATTGAGCGCCCACACGTGCCTTCTCGCCAATTTTGATATGCCCGATAAGACCGGCCTGCGCCGCGATGGTCACGAAGTCTCCAAGCTCTGTCGAGCCTGAGATACCCGCCTGCGAAACGACAATGCAGCAACGACCGAGCTGGGCATTATGACCGATCTGCACAAGATTATCGATGCGCGTCCCGGCGCCGATAATCGTATCACGCATCGACCCACGATCGATCGTCGAATTCGCGCCGATCTCGACGTCGTGCTCAAGGATCACACGACCGAGCTGAGGCACCGTCTCAAAACCTGCCGGTCCTACGGCGAAACCAAAACCGTCCTGTCCGATACGGACACCCGGATAAAGCGTCACGCGATCACCAAGGATCGCATGCGAAATCGAGACATGAGTCCCGATGCGGTTATGTGCGCCAATGATGACGCCCTCACCGATCGCAGCATGTGCTGCAATCACAGTACCGTCGCCGATCGTGGCGCGCGCCGAGATCGTCGCGAAGGGGCCGATCTCAACCCCCTCCCCCAAATGGCGCTTTCATCCACCCACGCCGTCGGATGTACGCCAGCACGTGCAGAAACAACCGGATGGAACCGGGCGGCAATGCGGGCCCACGCAAGGTAAGGAGCCTTGCTGACAAGACCGACAACGCCTTCTGGCAGCTTGTCCTTGAAGGCAGACGCAAGAATGACGGCCCCTGCCTTTGTCTCGGCAAGCAGAGGAAGGTAACGCCTGTTATCGAGGAAGCTGATCTCCTGCGATGTCGCAGCCTGCAAAGGCGCGACACCACGAAGACTTACCCCAGCAGCCGTCTCAGGCCCGACGATTTCGGCTTCCGCACTCTCCGCAAGCTCAGCGACTGAGAACGGTCCCTGACGGTCGAAGAAACGAGGATCACCGGGTAGGGCATCGGGACGGGACTGGGTCATGACAGATCAGTGCTTGCGAAGGATCGACGCAGGAGCCTGGGGAGCCGCATTCTGGTCACCCGGGGCAGCGGGTCCAACCTGAGACCCTGTATCTTCGTCGGCAGTCGTTGGCATCTTGCCTGACTTGGCCAGAACCTCAGGATCGACGTCCTCGGCAGGAATGAAGACATGAGGCAGGATCTTGTTCAGAACCTTCGCCGTCTCTTCCGTGATATCCTGACCGTCGACATGAAGGGCAACCTGCTCGCTATGAAGCACCAGATTCATGTTGTGTGAGGCAGCAACCTGACGCACGATCCGGACCAGTTCGCGCTCGATCTGGTTGAGCGAAACATTGGCGGCTTCCTGGATAATCCGAGCCCGGTTGGCAAAGTCACGCTGTGCTTTTGCACGACGCTCCTGCAGATGGCGCTCGCGAAGCTGGATCTGATCCGAAGTCAGCGTACGGGCGCTCTCCTGCAGCTTCTGCTGCTCGGCACGCCAGCCTGCCTGTTCTTTCTGCGCTGCGGCCGCAAGCTTGTCACGACGCTCACCCAGAACACGCTGCGCCTCGGCAGCTGCACTCGAAATTCGCATGACTGTCGGAATACTGATCACCCCGACGAGGGCTGCCGGCGGCGGCGCGCCCTTGGGAAGGTCAGGCGAATCAGGAATCGGCGGCTGTGGCAGGACCGGGGGTGTTTCAGGCTGCTGCATTGGCTCGTCACCGTCCTGCGCAACAGGCTGGGCAACAGGAGCACGGCGCACAGCACGAGGCGCCGCAGGAGCCGCTGGCTGGGCCGTCTTGGGCACGAACCAGCCGCCATTGTTACCCGAACTCGGTTCCGCGGCCTGCGCCTGAACGAGACCGGTAAGACTGACAGATGCGAGGAGTGCAGAAGCAGCCATGAAACGGGCTGCCGAAAAATGAGACATGGTAACCTCTGTTCAAGACCAGAACCGCAACTGCCTCATGGTTAAGCCAGATGCGGGACAGGAAGGGGCGGCTGTTAGAATTGCTGCCCGAAGCCGAAACGGATCGGGTAGAGACGATCGTTGCGCGACTTGTGAATCGGCACAGCCGCGTCGATATTCACGAGACCGAAAGGGCTCTTCCACGAGATACCAAGACCCGTCGTCACACGCGGCGTTAGGGTGTCACCCGAGACAGGCGTGTATTTCTCCTTGTCCTGAGCCGCGTTGGTATAGAGATTTTTCACACGCAGGCCGGCAAGACTACCCGCATCGACGAAGTAGCGCCCCGAGATTCCAACATCATCTCCCATGGGCAGCGGGAAGTTAAGCTGAGCAGAGGCCGTGTAGATGAAACGGCCACCGATCAGATCTTCCTGACCCGGCAACGGCGTGGTGGCGTTGGTATGGGCGGAGCGAGGGCCCGCGCCACCCTGCAAGAAGCCGCGCAGGTTCTCACCACCGAGGTAGAAGTTATCGATGATGCTGACGTTGCTGCTCTTGGACCAGTCGCCCATGTAGCCTGCACCGCCCTTGAATTGCAGACCCCAATCATGCGAGCCCGTAATGGAGTCGAGCGGGACGTAGTACTGGGCATCGAGCTTGGCGCGGAGATATTTCACATCGCCGCCAAGACCGGCGAAATCGCCGCTGACATTGATCACGAAGCCCTTGCGCGGGCGCATCCGGTTGTCACGACGGTCATATGTCAGCGTCGTACTGAGCTGAGAAAGTAGCGACCAGCCAGCAGAGTCCTGCACGTAATAAGAGGGCACATAATCGTAACCATAACTACTGATCTCACTCTGGCTGAAGATATTGCCCACGCGACGATCGATCAGCGAGTAGCTCCAAGACTGCGACAGGTAATTATTGTACGAATAACCTAGACGGAAGGTCGCACCGTACCGCCCTTCTTTATAGGACTGATAGGTCTGGTAGTTGTTTTCGACGCCAAAAATATCGATGCCGGCAACGATATTCCGGTCGAGGAAATAAGGGTCGGTCAGGGAGAGATCGACCTGCTTCTGATAGTAGGCAACCGTTCCCGAAATACCGGCATCCATGCCTGTACCCAGCAGGTTATGCTGCTTGACGGAGCCATTACCCAGGATACCGACGTCAGTCGAATAGCCGCCACCGAGCGAGAATTCGCCCGTGGGCTTCTCAACCACGTTAGCAGCCACGTTGACCTTGTCGGGAGCCGAAGCCTGGGTCTGATCGACCGAGACTGAGCTGAAATAGCCAAGATCCTGAAGAGCTGCCTTGGAGTATTTACGGTCGAACGGAGTGTACGGGTCGCCCTCGGCCATCGGCAGCGCGCGACGGATGACCTTGTCCTTCGTCACCGTGTTGCCGTTGATGTCGATACGCTCGACATAGACGTGAGGGCCTTCATTCACATCGAACAGCAGATCGACGATATGCTTCTCAGGATTACGGGCAATTTCCGAGCGCACCATCGCAAAGGGATGGCCTGTCGCCTGAAGACGCTCCTGCATGCCCGTGACGTTGTTCTGAATTGCGGTGCCATCATACCATTGATGGGGAAACAGCTCGATATACTGCTTGAGGTCTTTCGATTCCACATGACGCAGGCTCGACCGGACCTCAGTCTTGCCCAGTCGGTAACGCGGTCCTTCATCGACGGTAAACGTGATGATGAAGTTCTTGCGATCAGGCGAGAGCTCGCCCGTCGCATTGATCATGTGGAAATCGACATAGCCGTTATGCAGATAAAAGCGACGCAGAAGCTCGGCGTCATATTTTATGCGTTCGGGATTATATTCGTCCGATGACGAGAAGAAGCGATACCACTCCGTCTCTTTCGACGAGATGACCGATGCCAGTCGTGCTTCGCTGAAAGCCTTGTTTCCGACAAAAACGACCTTGTTAATCAGGGTCTGACGCGCCTCATTGATCTTGAAGATCACATCGACACGGTTATGCGATAGCTTGATGATCTGCGGCGTGACCGTTGCGCCGAAGCGCGCCTTGGAGGCGTAAAGATCGAGCAGCTTCTGGCGATCGGCAGCGGCAGCCTGCGATGAAAAAACCGCGCGTGGGCGCATGGCCACTTCCTTGCGGAGGTCCTCATCCTTGACCGCGTGGTTACCTTCGAAGGCAATACGATTGACAATCGGATTCTCAACCAGATCGACGCTCAGCGTGCCACCGGCACGGCGCATGGTGACGTCCTTGAACAGACCCGTCGCGTAGAGGGTCTTGAGCGAACGATCCAGATCGTCCTGATTAAAGCGATCCCCCGGCTGCACCACCATGTAAGACAGGACAGTGCTGGTTTCGATGCGCGTATTCCCCTTCACATCGATCGCTTCGATGACCTGGCCATCGCCAGCTCGCTCGTGCGCAGCATGATGGGAGGGAACACGACGGGTCTTCTGCGCTTCGGCGGTCCCTGTCCAGACGGGGAGAATGCATGCCGAAGCAAGGAGAACGAGACGTTTACCTGACAAGACGGACGTTCCTTAACTTCATCAAACCAGCGTGAAGGTTTATTTCAGACAATTTAGTTTTGCGCAACGAAGCCGAAGCCGCCAGCCGCGTTCATCCTCATCGGACCTATCCGACTTATACCCTGCGAGGCAAGCTCTCCGCCGCATGAAGTGTCGTAACACTCTGTATCAGGCAGCGGAATAGGCAGAGTTTTTCAATGTCTCCATCGAAGGACGGCAGCCCTAGTGAAAGAGCCCGAGATTGGAGAGATCGTTGAAGGTGGAGAACAGAAACAGAGCCGCGATAAGAGCAAACCCGGCCTGATAGCTGACCTCCTGCACGCGTCGCGAAACAGGCTTTCCCCTCACCGCCTCGGCAACATAAAAAACCAGCCTGCCGCCATCGAGCAGCGGAATCGGAAACAGGTTGATCAGGCCGAGATTGATCGACAGCAGCGCCATGAAGGACAGGATGCTTGCAAATCCATAATGCGCGACCTGTCCTGAAAGCTGGGCGATACGGATCGTGCCACCAAGTTCTTTCGCGCTGCGATGACCGGTGATGATCTGCCAGACGCCTGCAGGGTCTGAACGGAGACATGCCATGTCTCATGGAGTCCCCCGATGACGGCCCGACCAAAAGACATGGGCTTACCGGGAACAAGTTCCGCCATAACGCCGATGCTGCCCTTGTCAGGAGCCCCCAATTTTCCAGGAACGCGATCGAGCTTGATGGGTAGGCTCAGCGTCTGATCGCCGCGCTTGATGCCCAACGTCGTCTCGACACCCGGCATCGTGACAGCATGTGCCTGAATATCAGCGAAATTGAAGACGTCGAGCGAACCGAGACGCGTGATGACATCGCCCTTTTGCAATCCCGCCTTTTCGGCAGCGCTATGTGGTGCGACCTGAGCGATCTCGTTTTTCATCTCAGGCTTGCCCACCGAGGTGAAAAGCACGGTGAAAAGCAGGATTGCGAAAATGAAGTTGAACACCGGCCCCATGACGATCACCAGCATGCGCGAGCCTACCGGCTTGTCATGGAAGGTCTGACCGGGAACCCAGCTCGCTTTTTGCTCCGGCGTTGCATCTTCGGGGTCTTCGAAACCGTGCGGTTTGACAAAGCCCCCCAGCGGAATCGCTGAAATACGCCACTCGGTGCCTGTGCGGTCACGCCAGCGATACAGAGCCGGGCCGAATCCGATCGAAAAAGTGTCTACCTTTACGCCACGCCAGCGCGCCGCAAGATAGTGACCCATCTCATGCACAAAAACGAGCACACCCAGAATGAGGGCGAAGGCGAGAATGGTCACTGCAAATTCATGCATGGAGCTGCTCCGGGCGGTTCAACGAATTACTACGCTCACGTGCGACGAATATTTCAGCAACACGGCGCGCCTCGGCGTCCCAATGCAGCACATCTTCGAGCGTATCGAGCGTCGGTGCTCCAAGGGTCTCCATCGCATAGGCGATGGTATCGCCAATACCAAGGAAACCAATCCGTCGGTTCAGGAATGCCTCAACGGCGACTTCATTTGCCGCTGAGAAAATTGTTGGCGACGCCGCTCCCGCGCAAAGAGCTTCGCGAGCCAGCCTCAGTGCCGGGAACCTCACCTCGTCAGGCGCCTCGAAGTCGAGACGAGCGAGGGCGGCAAGGTCGAGACGCGGCGCATTGGTCTGCATACGATCCGGCCATGCCAGGGTGTTGGCAATCGGCACCCGCATGTCCGGGGCGCCAAGCTGCGCAATCAGGCTGCCGTCGCGGAACTGAACAAGGCCATGAACCGCCGATTGCGGGTGGACGAGCACATCGATCTGGTCGTTCGTCAGACCGAAGATCCGCGCCGCCTCAATGACTTCGAGCCCCTTATTCGCCATGGATGCTGAGTCGATGGTGATCTTTGCGCCCATGGTCCATGTCGGGTGCTTAAGGGCGTGCTCCGGCAGGGCGTCGCGCATTGTCTCGAGAGACGCACAGCGGAAAGGCCCACCTGACGCCGTCAGAATGATCTTCTCGACACTCTCGATCGGGCTGCCCGTCAGGCTCTGGAAGATCGCGTTATGCTCTGAATCGACCGGCAGCAAGGTTGCTTTGGCGGAAGCGACTTCACGCAGCATCACGTCACCAGCGCTGACAAGGGCCTCTTTATTGGCCAAGGCGATCGCATGACCATTACGCGTCGCTGCCAGCGTCGGCTCAAGTCCAGCGGCACCTGTGATGGCCGCCATCGTCCAGTCAGCTTCCATCGCTGCCGCTTCGATAACTGCCTGACGCCCTGCAGCAACCTGAACACCAGTGCCCTGCAGTCGTGAGCGCAATTCGTCGAGCAGCGCCTCGTCATTGATGACGGCACGCTCGGCACGCAGAGCGCGGGCCTGATGGGCCAACAGCGCAACGTTACGCCCGCCGACCAGCGCACGGACCTGAAAACGCTCCGGTTCTGCAAGCAGAAGATCGATTGTCGAGCAGCCGATACTGCCCGTGCTGCCAAGAATGGTGATGCTGCGCGGGGAGGAGGTCATGGTTCCAGAATACTCCAGATCAGTGCCAAAAAGCAGAAGACGACGGAAAAAACGGGTGCAAGAGAGCACCTAAAAGATCGGAAGGCATTGCAGACCAGAAAACCTGGCCCGGCACAGCCAGCGAGATGATCGCTGCCAGCGGGGCTGCTGCGAGAAGGCCGTCGAAACGATCGAGCAAACCGCCATGTCCGGGAATGAGCCAGCCCGAATCTTTCACACCGGCTCGGCGCTTGACCGCACTTTCGACAAGATCGCCCATCTGGGCGGCGCATCCGAGAACGATGCCCCAGATCGCGCCAGCAACGAGGGCGCCCTGACCGGATATTTCCGAGATGACGAGCCCTGTCAGAGCAGCTGCGACGAGGCCACCAACTGCGCCTGAGCGCGTCTTGCCCGGCGAGATACGCGGCGCAAGCTTGGGTCCGCCGAAGATACGACCAGCGAGATAAGCGCCGCTATCGCTGGCAATCACAACGAAGATGATGAACAGGACGGGGAGCGCCCCTCCCCCAGGCTGCTCACGCAGCCAGAGAAGGGCCAGACCACCGACACTTGCGACAGCGACACAGGCCCATTGCGTCATGCCGAAGACCGCTGCTGCAAGCACCAGACCGAGTGAGGCGCGCCACTCCCCTTTCATGGCCACGAGCAGTCCCATTACCGGCCAGAGCGCCAGCAGGCTTGCCCGCCAACGGGTGGTTCTCTCTTTCCAGCCAAAACCCGCCATGGACGCACCCTCATAGACGAGGCCGAGGCTGACGAGCAGGATCATGGCCCGATAAGCAACGCCCCCGAGATAGATGCACAGCACAGCAACGGGCACGATGACGAGTGCGGAAAGAAGGCGTAGACGCAGATCGGACCAGCGTGTCGAAGCAGCCTCTGCTGTCACAATGCACTCGCTTCAGCGAGGCGCTTGCCGAAGCGGCGCTCGCGACCTGCGAAATCGGTCATGAGAGCCGCGAAATGCGTCTCGTCGAAATCAGGCCACATGACATCGAGAAAAGCGAGCTCGGCATAAGCCGATTCCCACAGAAGGAAATTCGAGAGACGACGCTCGCCGCTCGTCCGGACAATTAGATCAGGGTCCGGGAATGACGCCGTCTGAAGATGCTCTGCAAAATCGTTTTCGTTTAATGCCGCCGGATCGATCTCGCCCCGCAAGGCTGCGGCAGCAACGCGCTTTGCGGCCAAAAGCATGTCGTGGCGGGCACCGTAGGAGAGCGCCAGAATGAGAGTAAGCCGCGTATTATCTGCCGTCAGCTTGCGCGCACGCTCGATCTCACCTCGAAGACCTGTATCGAACCGCGACAGGTCGCCTATGAATTCGAGCCTCACATTCTGATCATGCAGCTCCGCCACTTTGTGGCGGAGGTAAAACCTCAGAAGCGACGTGAGGTCCGTCACCTCTTCAGGTGCGCGGTTCCAGTTTTCCGAGGAAACGCGTAAAGCGTCAGAAAGGGCACCTCAGCCATGATCGCGGCCCTGACGCAACGCCTGACAGCGTCTGCCCCTGCACGATGTCCGGCCATGACGGCTTTGCCACGCGCGCGCGCCCAACGCCCATTGCCGTCCATGATGACAGCAACGTGACGGGGTACCACTGCAGGTGCGACTTCCTGTCTCACGACAGAGTTCGAACGTGAGGACGACACGTCGTTGTCTCAGACCTGCTTGATCTCGCGTTCCTTGTCCGCGAGCATGTCATCGACCTTCTTGACGTATTGATCCGTCAGCTTCTGAACGGCATCGGACCAAACCTTCATATCGTCTTGGCTGATCTCGCTTTTCTTTTCGAACGTCTTGATCTGGTCCATGCCATCACGACGCACGTTACGAACGGCAATCTTGCCACTTTCCGAATAGCGACCGGCGGCACGAGCGAGCTCGTTGCGGCGCTCTTCAGTCAGCTGCGGAATCGGCACGCGCACCGTCTGCCCGTCAGCCGCCGGATTGAGGCCCAGACCCGAATCACGGATTGCACGCTCCACAGCACCAACCAGACCGCGATCCCACACCGAAACAGTCAGCATGCGTGCTTCCGGCACGGCAATGGATCCGACCTGTGAAAGAGGGACGTCGCCGCCATACGCCTCGACACGCACTGGCTCGAGCAGGTTGGGGCTTGCACGTCCTGAACGCAGACCGGAAAGGTCGCGTCGCAGGCTTTCAAGAGCGCCATCCATACGGCGTGTTAGGTCTTCGAGCAGGTCATTCAGCTCAGCAGGCATTGTTTTCTCCTGGACGGATATTGAAAAAGGGGCGCCACAAGGCGACCGGTTCAAGCCGTTTCGATGATCCGGGTAAAACGTCCTTCACCACGCATGACCGTGGCAAAAGATCCCGGGGCGTGAATGTTAAAAACAATGATGGGCAGACGATTTTCGCGAGCAAGCGATATCGCGGTCGCATCCATGACATTCAGATCGCGCGACAGCACATCCATATAGGAAAGCTCGTCATAGCGCTCCGCGTCCGGCACGCGGCGCGGATCAGCCGAATAAACGCCATCGACCTGTGTCCCCTTGAGAAGGACATCGCATTCCATCTCATTGGCGCGCAAAGCAGCTGCGGTATCGGTTGTGAAGAACGGGTTGCCGGTTCCCGCCGCGAAGATGACCACACGTCCTTTTTCCATGTGACGCACAGCCCGACGACGGATATACGGCTCGGCGATGGACGACATCTGAATGGCCGACATCACGCGGGTATCGATCCCAGCACGCTCAAGCGCATTCTGCATCATCAGCGCGTTGATGACGGTTGCCAGCATACCAGCATAATCACCCTGAGCGCGATCCATACCCTTGGCTGCAGCGGCAACCCCCCTGAAGATATTGCCACCACCAATCACAAGGCAGACCTGCACACCGTTGCGTGAGACGGCCGCAACATCGTTGGCAATCGCCTCGACACCTGTGGCTCGATCCCGAAAGAGCCATCGCCCATCAGGGCTTCGCCCGAAACCTTGAGTAGAACGCGCTTGTAGCGTGCAAAAGTTTCGGTCATCGCATCCTCTTTCGTCGCAGCCTCATAAAGGCCTGTTCACAACCCGCGCCTCTCTTATAGGCCAAGGCCTGTCCCCACAAGGACTTCTCAGGCGTCGTCCAGCCCGATGGCTCGCAGACGCGCCTTTTCTTCATCCCAGCCAGCACGTTCACGCACATTGAGGAAAAGATGGCAGGGTCGGTCGAGCAAACGCCCCAGATCGATCCGCGCCCGCTCGCCGATACTGCGAATTTTACGCCCCCCTTCGCCGATCAAAATGGCTTTATGACCCGGTCGGGAAACGTAGATGGTCGCATCGATCCGCACCGAACCGTCAGGACGCTCCTTGAAGCTCTCTGTCTCAACAGTCGCCTGGTAAGGAATTTCCTCATGCGTCTGCATGAAGATCTGTTCGCGGACGAGTTCGGCAGCAAGCAGACGGTCTGGCAGATCGGTCAGATCGTCTTCGGGATAAAGATAGGGCCTCGGGGAGATCGGCAGCAAGGTGATCGAGCAGATCGTCCACCCCATCGCCTGAACGCGCGCTCAGCATAAAAACATGTTCGACGGGCAACTGCTCGGTGATCGTTTTTGTCAGCGGCAGGAGTTGCTGCGCACTCACCAAATCCGTTTTGTTCAGAACCAGCCAGACGCGACGCTTCTGCTTAGCCAACGTCTCAACGACGGCCTGAGCCTCTTCTCTCAGACCAGCCTTGGCATCGATGAGCAGAAGAGAGACATCAGCATCCTGCGATCCTGTCCAGGCAGCTGCAACCATAGCCCGGTCGAGCTTACGACGCGGCTTGAATATACCCGGCGTATCGACGAGCAAAATCTGGGTCGTCTGACGCATGAGGATGCCGAGCACACGAAACCGCGTCGTCTGGGCCTTTGGGCTGACAATCGAAAGCTTCGTCCCGGTCATTCGATTGATCAGGGTGGATTTTCCGGCATTCGGAGCCCCAACCAGGGCTACGAAACCACAACGTGTCGTCATCTTTTTTCCTTCGCGCCTTTGCGGCTGCGGTTCAATCTCTGGAGGAGTGCGGTCGCCGCCTCGCTCTCAGCCTGGCGTTTGCTTCCTGCAACGCCCTCTCCTGCCTCACCCATAGCAGAAACCGCCACAGTAAAGCGCGGCGCATGGGAAGGCCCTTCCATCGACAAAGTCTCGTAATCCGGCAGGGGACAGCCACGCGCAAGCAGAAATTCCTGCAAAGCAGTCTTCGGATCTTTGGGGGGCGTGATCTGCGAGACCAAGAGGTCCTTCCACTTTCGACGCACAAAGCGCCGGGCCGGCTCAAGCCCCCCATCCAGATAAAGCGCGCCCAGCAGAGCTTCCATGGCGTCGGCCTGCACATTGGCGAGACTGCGGATGCCCGCCTGCTCTTCATGCTCAGCAATCCGCAATGCCTGCGCAATGCCGATACCCTCCGCAATCGGTGCCAGTGCATAGCGTGACACCAGCGATGCATGGCGCGGCCCAAGAGCGCCTTCGGGCTCATTGGGAAACTGCTCCAGCAGCCACTCCGCCATCAGAAGGCCCAGAACACGATCGCCCATGAACTCGAGACGCTCGTTCGATCCTGTCTCAGACGTTTTCACGGCTCCACGGGGCGCCCGTCGTCCCTGTCGGGACGACACAGCAGAACGATGAGTCAGCGCCTGCTGCAGAAGAGCCTGATCGGCAAAATGGTGTCCGAGTGCATCCTGAAGCGTCTCCAGGATACTGTCATGACCGCTCATGACCCAACCTCAGTGCATCGTCGCGAAAAGATGGTTCCAGCGAATCTCGAAGGGCCATTGCCAGAACTGCCAGAAAGGATGAACAGCTTCGTAGGAGAAGAAAACAAAACGCGCCTTCCCGACCAGATTGAGCATCGGTACATAGCCCAGATCGAGACCATTATCGCGCTGGAAACGACTGTCACCGCTATTGTCGCGGTTATCCCCCATCGCAAAGAAATATCCCTCAGGCACCACGTATTCGCGCGTGTCGTTCGCTTCACCCTCATCCGTCTGCTTCAGGATCTGGTGTGTCACCGGCGCTGCACCGGCGCTTCCGGGCAGCGTTTCGAGATAGCGAATACCCGCTTGTGGAACGCGATTCTCATCCATCACGGAGTAGGCGCCTAGAGACTTGCGCGGGACCAGCGTGCCGTTCAGGTAAAGTTCACCACCACGCATCTGAATATGATCACCGGGCAAACCGATGATGCGCTTGATGTAATCGACCGAGTTGTCCTGCGTATAACGGAATACGGCGACGTCTCCGCGATGCGGCGCTGTGTTCCAGATCCGTCCGTCGAAGAGATGGGGCGAATAGGGCATCGAGAAACGCGACCAGCCATAATCGTATTTCGTGACGAAAATATAATCGCCAACCTGCAAGGTCGGAATCATGGATGCGCTGGGGATATTGAAGGGTTCAAGAAAAACCGTCCGGATCGCCAGCAGCACGATCACCCAGATCGCGATAAACCGCACGATCTCAAGAGGAGTATCTTCTTTTCGCTTGGAGGGCGTCGCCCCTGGGGTCACTTCGGTCATTTCCGGTTCTTAGCGCAGGAGAAGGGCATTTGGCGACAGCCAATCACAAATGGTCGGGCACCGATTGCACAATGACATAAGCAATCGCATAGGGCGATTCATCACTCAGACTCACGAAAGTCTCCGCTCGCTGACCAGGCAAGGCCATCGCATCGAGATACTCAGCCGCCCTGCCACTCAAATGGAGAGCTGGTTTGCCGTGCGCATCGTTACACACCTCGATATCGGTCAGGCGCAGCCCGTCACGAAAACCTGTCCCAAGCGCTTTGGCGCACGCTTCTTTGGCCGCCCATCTCTTTGCGAGAACACCGAGACGCCCGTCCCCTTTGCGGGTATTTGCATAAGCGATCTCACCGGGAGTGAAGACCCTCTCCAGAAAAACCTCGCCCGATCGATCCAGCGCTCGCCCTATACGACGCATATCGCATAAATCTGTGCCGATCCCGCGTATCATCATTCTGCTCAGTTCTTCGTGCGCTCGACCTGCATGACACCCTGCGCTGAACGCAAGGCCGCGATCATCGCCGAGAGATGCCGCACATCACGCACCTCAAGATCGACGAGGATCTCCATGAAATCGAGCTGACGATTGACGATCCTCAGATTGACGACACTGCCGTTATGCTTCGATGCCGTATTGGTCAACGTCGCGAGAACACTCGACTCGTTTGCGGCGATCACGCTCACGCGCCCGATATGAGGCGCGCCACGTTCTCCTTGAGCAAGAGCTTCGTAGTCCCAGTCGATTTCCAAGAACCGTTCAGGCGTCGATGAAAGGGCGCTCAGGTTCTGGCATTGCCGCTGATGGATGGTCACCCCCTTCCCCTGGGCGATGATCCCGACGATCGGATCACCCGGCAGAGGGTGGCAGCATCCGGCAAAATGGGTCGCGATCCCGGATCCAACTCCATTGATGACCGACCCGCTCTTCGCGCCAAAACGCGGAGGCGTCCCGAGGGCATTTCCGAGACGTCCCGAAAGACCCGGAACCATACGGGGGGCCCGATGGGTCTGGCGCAATTCGGGATAGGCCGCATTGACGACATCACGCGGACCGAGCTGTCCGTTACCCACTGCGACACAGAGATCCTCGATCGTCGCCTGACGGAGATCCCGAAGCAGGGTCTCGAGAACCTTCTCACTGCCATCGACACCCTCCTGACGGAAGGCCTTGGCCAGAGCGGTTCGTCCTGTGTCGAGATTGACCTGACGCTGCTGCAATGAGACGTGACGACGGATACGCGCCCGCGCCTTGCCGGTAACGACAAAACGCTCCCATGACGCAGAGGGCGTGCCGCCACGCGCCGTCATGATCTCGACCTGGTCGCCGTTCTGCAATTCGTGGCGCAGTGGCATCAATCGGCCGTTGATCTTCGCCCCAACGCAGGCGTCACCGACCTGACTGTGCACAGCATAGGCGAAATCAACCGGCGTCGCTCGGCGGGGGAGAGAAATGAGCTGCCCCTTCGGGGTGAAGCAGAAAACCTGATCCTGATAAAGCTCGAGCTTCGTGTTTTCGAGAAACTCGTCGGGCGCCTCGGAGTCCTCAAGGATCTCGAGGAGATCCTGCACCCAGCGCAGCTTGTTCAGGCCCAACGCGGCAACTTCGGAATTCGAGGCCTGCGCCTGATCGCGCTCCTTATAAGCCCAATGCGCCGCCACACCATTTTCGGCGAAATCATGCATGTCCGACGTGCGGATCTGGATCTCGATCTTCTGGTTACGCGGCTGCCTCAGCGTCACCCCGGTGTGAAGACTTTGATATCCATTTGCTTTCGGCGTCGAGATATAGTCCTTGAACCGCCCGGCAATCATGGGATAGGCGCCGTGAATAGCGCCCAACGCAGCGTAACAGGCGTCGCGGCTCGGCACGAGAACGCGGAATGCCATAATATCCGACAACTGCTCGAAAGCGACATTACGCTTCTGCATTTTTGCCCAGATCGAATAGGGCGACTTTTCACGCCCTGTGACGTCGATCTGAGGCAACCCGACCTCGGCGCAAAGGGCTTTCAGCTCCGATTTGATCTGCTCGATGATATCGGCGCCATGGCCGCGCAGGAAGTTGAGACGCGCCCTGATCGTGGCGTCGGCTTCTGGCTCGAGCTGCTCGAAGGAGAGATTCTGAAGCTCGGTCTTGACTCGATCCATACCTATACGCTCAGCAAGAGGCGCATAGATATCCATGGTTTCACGCGCGATGCGTAGACGTCGATCCTGACGCTGCACATAATGCAGCGTGCGCATGTTGTGTAGACGATCTGCCAGCTTGACGATCAGGACGCGGATGTCGCGCGACATAGCCAGCACGAGTTTGCGGAAATTCTCCGCCTGCTTGGTGCGATCAGACTGGAGCTCAAGCCGGGTCAGCTTTGTCACGCCATCGACCAGACTTGCGACAGAATCGCCGAAACGCTCCTTCAGGAAAACCTGAGTGATACCGGTGTCTTCAACCGTATCATGAAGAAGCCCCACCATGATCGAGGGAACATCCATACGAAATCCAGCGAGGATGTTTGCGACCGCGATCGGGTGGATGATGTAGGGCTCGCCATTATCCCGCTTCTGCTCACGGTGCGCCTTTTCGGCAACGCCATAAGCTTCTTCAATGCGGGAGAGGTCTGCCTGCGGGTCGTAACTCGCCACACGACGCAGCAAACCGGCGATTGAAGGCACTGCGGCGGCCATTTCAGCGCCAGGGAGAAGGGTGTCAGACATACCGGAACTCTCTCCCAGATCTTCTTTAATCAGATGACGATACCGGACCTTAGATAGGTCCGATATCGCAAGAGATCAGCGGCGGTTGCGCCCTCCGAACTCCGCTTCGAACGACGCATCCATTTCAGCCGGTGACATTGTCTCAGCCATGTGGGCGTGCTCTTCTTCGGACGAGACATCCTGCAGACCGAAAATATTCTGATCGGTCGGGATGAGGTCCATCACCTCCTCATCGACAGGCTCTGGCTCAGGTGCACGGGCGAGAGAACGAACAATTCCGTCCTTAAGCGCGCCTAGATTAACTTTCTCGTCAGCAATTTCGCGCAGAGCAACAACAGGATTCTTGTCGTTATCACGATCGATGGTCATTTCCTCGCCGCGCGAGAGACCACGAGCGCGCTGGGCGGCAAGGAGAACGAGCTCGAAACGGTTTGGAACCTTCTCGATGCAGTCTTCAACGGTTACGCGTGCCATTAACTCTTCCACCAATATCCGCAATTCCACAGGAACTTTACAGACTATCACAGCAGCCCACCCTGAGCAAACAAACTGAAGCGTGCCGCAGCACATCGGCAACTTAGTTCAGCAACTCTGAACAGCTAAGACCGAAACATGGAGATTATGGTAGTACGATGACAAAAATCACAGAAACAATGATACCACTATATTCCTGATTGAGAATTCGTTAAGAGTTCACATGAGACTATTCTTGCTGAAACGTATACTGAACGTTACAGCATTTTAAACATGGGTAAATTATGCTCGACAAGAATGCACGAACAGCCGTATTTATAGATGGATCGAGCCTCTATTATACCGCCAAGGCACTTGGATTTGAAGTGGATTATCGGAGACTCCTCCGGTACTTCAAGACCAACACGCGACTTCTGCGTGCCTGCTACTATGCCGCTATTCCGGAGACAGAGGAATACTCTCCTCTGAAGCCGTTAACTGACTGGCTCGCCTATAATGGATTCATGCTCGTAACAAAAAACGCGCGCGAATTTACCGATCAGTCCGGCCGCCGCAGGCTCAAGGGCAACATGGATGTCGAACTTGCCGTCGACCTCATGGAACTGTCCGATCGGATCGACCACGCGATCATTTTCAGTGGCGACGCTGATCTTCGTCGCGCCGTCGAAGCCATTCAGCGTCGAGGCGTCCGCGTGGTCGCGATTTCGTCGCTCCGCTCGTCTCCTCCTCTTATCGGAGATGATCTGCGCCGACAGGTCGATCTTTTCGTCGAGCTTGGCGACATCGCAAGCGAGTTCACCCGCCGTCAGGGGGATCCGGTCTCGCGCCCACGCTCCAATCCGATACGGCACCCCGCTGACATCATGGCCGATGACGACCTCGATGATTGATCCTGAGAGACTGGTGAAAGAGCAGAATCAATCGTTGAGATGCTAGGCACTGCCTCATCTAACGAGGATGCACGCATCCTCGTTGTCAGTCTCATGGCGTTCTCCGAGGATAAACGACCCTCCCTCGAGACGAACCTGCGTCGAGAACTGTCGAGGACCGCTAATGCGGAGCTGATCTTTCACGAGCTGGGGCACGCAGCCACCGGACAAGTCGTTTCTCGATTCAGTCAGGAGAGCACACTTTCCAGTCTAAGCGGTTTGCTAAGCTCACTGAAAGCGCTCAGGCTGGTGATCACGGTCGGCGTCACGGCCCATCTTTCGACAATCGACGCCTACGGCATGAGCTGGGCACGTGTCCCCTACAGGCCAGGAGAAGTCACGGCTCTTCCTGATGGTCTTTTGCTTGCAAATCTCTCTTCCGAGGGAGGAAGTCGCCTCGGCACATTCCTGCCGCTTCTCGAAAAAATGAAGCCAAATTTGGGGGCTGTAATCCCAGTTTAGCACCTCTTACTCCGCAACCTGCGTTGTGACGGCGCTTTAGTGAGCAGCAACATGCAATTCAAGGTGGGACAATTATGACGGTACAGAACTCTGGGACTGAACACGCCTCCTGCACGATCGGCTTTGTAGGCTTTGGTGCGATGGGGGCACTTATGGGCCATAATCTTCGCAAAGCTGGTTATGCGCTTCGCGCCTACACGCCTTCCGGGCGTCAGCTCGACGCGGCTACACCCATGGTCGACACAGCGTGCCGTCTGGCGGAACAATCGGATATCGTTATCCTCTGCGTTCCCAATGATGCCGCCATTTCTGCTTCTGCCTCAGGCGAAAATGGTTTTCTCGCGGGCGCACGCCCGGACACGCTTGTCATCAACACGAGCACGATTTCTCCCGAAGCAACCGAAAAGCTGCATGAGCTCTCGCGAGAAAAAAATCTGCGCTTCGTCGATGCGCCGATGTCGGGCAGCACACCAGAGGCCGAGAAGGGCGAACTGGTCATGCTTGTCGGCGCCACGAGAGAAGATTTCGAAGCCGCTCGACCGGTGCTGAGTGCCATCGGTAAAATGAGTATCCATGCGGGAGATGTCGGCGCGGGCACACGCCTCAAACTGGTCATCAACGGGATCATGGGCGCAACATTGACCGTCATTGCCGAAGCCGTGGGATACGGGCTTGCAAGCGGACTTGATCGCACAATGCTTTACGATGCGCTTGCTCAGGTCGCTGTGATCTCGCCCCATCACAAACGCAAACTTGCCAGCGCCGAACAGGAAGATTTCAGCGCACAGTTCCCCACACGTCTCATGTCGAAGGATATGGGGCTCCTGATTTCGGCGGCGCGCAGCACGTCCAGTTTCTGCCCAGCCATCGCCGTTGCCGATCAGGCACTCGGTCTGGCGAATAAACGCCACGCAAATGACGATTATTCCTCGCTCCTCGGCGCGATCGAGAAGAGCGTCGTCAAGCTTCCGACCCCGCCAGAAAAACCCTGACCCTTCAGACAGGCTTCGACGGGTTGACGAAACCCGTCCAGCACCATAGCTGCCTTGAGAGACCAAGCAGCTCCGCTTTGTCCCCACCATGATAGTCCAGGAGACGCGACCATGGCTTTCGAATTGCCGTCCCTCCCCTACCAGACCAGCGCCCTTGCCTCTTCGGGCATGTGCCAGGAAACCCTAGAGCTGCACCACGGCAAGCATCATCAGGCTTATGTCACGGCTCTGAACGGCTTTGTCGACGCCAAGCCGGAACTGCAGGGCAAGAACCTTGAAGAGATCATCCTCGCCGTGAAGGGCGATGCGGCTCAGGCCCCTGTCTTCAATAACGCTGGCCAGCATTGGAACCATATCCTGTTCTGGAAGAACCTCACCCCCAAGGGTGGTCAGGTTCCCTCCAAGCTTGCAGCCAAGATCGACTCCGATCTCGGTGGCCTCGACGCTTTCAAGGCGGCGTTCAAGCAGGCAGCGATCTCGCAGTTCGGCTCAGGCTGGGCGTGGCTTGTGCTCGGTTCCGATGGCAAGCTTGCCGTCACCAAGACCGCCAATGGCTCGAACCCGCTGGCCGAAGGCCAGGGCCGCGCGCTTTTGGGCCTCGATGTCTGGGAACACGCCTATTATCTGGACTTCCGCAACCGTCGTCCGGACTACATCACGAACTATCTCGACACGCTCGCCAATTATGAGTTTGCCGAAGCGGAACTTCTCTCCGCCTGAACCCGCAACGGGCTCAACAAAAAACTGGCCTCCTCGCGGAAGCCGGTTTTTTATGTCTGACGTCGATCAACTCTTACGTAGAAGACTTGCCACCATCATTGGCGGGCTTGGCCGAGCTGGTCAGAACCTTCGAAACGTTTTCACGCATCAGCTGGATCTTCACCCCCGAGGCAATTTCAACCTCGATTTCAGCCGTGCCCTCACGCGCGAGCTGCACCACGCCGACGATGCCACCGGTGGTGACAATGCGATCACCACGACGCAGCGCGTTAAGCTGAGCCTTGAGCTCACGCTGGCGCGTCTGCTGCGGGCGAATGAGGACGAAATAGAAGACGACGAACACGAGGATCATCGGGAGGAATGAGATAATCCCGCTGTTGGCGAGCATGCGTTTATTCCATATGTCGATACAAAGAGACCGGACGCGCCCGAAAGCCAGCCGGATTGGCCCCGGACCATAATTGGTCGCGCCTGCACGTCAAGCACAGGCCAAGGAGGAAGAACGCCACCATGACACCCGAATTGCTCGAAAAGATCGACCGCATTGCGTCAGCGCTGGAACGTCTCTCGCCTCCGCCAGCCTCTTCTTCCACGCTCGAGACGCATGACGCCTATATCTGGCATGGGAGCTCCGGCGTGCTGCGGCCCGTGGAGCATGTTTCTGGCGTGGATCTGGCCCTCTTGCATGGCATCGATCGCCAATCCCGCCTCGTGCTTGAAAACACACGCCATTTCGCTGCGGGACGCACGGGCAATAACGTCATGCTGTGGGGCGCACGCGGTATGGGCAAATCTTCTCTGGTCAAGGCATGCTTTGCCGAAGCCAATCGGGACACACCTCACAGCCTGGTACTGATCGAGATCCAGCGGGACGATCTCTCCACCCTGCCCCGACTTCTCGACATTCTGCGTTCGCAGCCCAGACGCTGCATCGTCTTCTGCGACGATCTCTCCTTCGAGACACAGGATGCAGACTACAAATCCCTGAAATCCGTCCTCGATGGCGGAATCATGGGGCGTCCTGAAAACGTGCTTTTTTACGCGACATCGAACAGGCGTCACCTGATGCCGCGTGACATGATGGAAAATGAAAGTGGGAGCGCCATCAATCCGCAGGAAGCCGTTGAGGAGAAAGTGTCTCTCTCAGACCGGTTCGGGCTCTGGATTGGCGTGCATGGCTGCAATCAGCAGACTTATCTGGCCATCGTGGACGGCTATGCGGCTCATCGTCGATTGGACATTGCTGCGGAGTCGCTACACCGTCAGGCTCTCGCCTGGGCAATGGAAAGAGGCGGGCGCTCGGGCCGTGTTGCCGCACAGTTCATCGATCATCTGAGCGCAACACTCGGATGACCGGAAACCCGGGCCAGAATGAATTTGACCCGGGGAAGGTACTTAGAAGGTCGCGTTCAGACGACCGTAGTAATAGGCGCCATAAACCGGCACACCGGACGAGTTCGTATCATAGATTTTCGGCCCGAGATAATTGTTGATCGGGTTTACGTGGCGCGGGCGAACATTGAAAATATTGTTCGCGCCGATTGCCAAATGCCAGTGATCCGTGAAGCGATACCCCACTTCGAGATCGGTCAGCCACGCTGGCGTGTTCTTGAATTCTGCCCACTGGGTGTTCGAGTATTTGATCGCAGCCGGGGCAAGATCCTGATAGCTAAGCAACGTTTTGGTCTCACCATAACGGGTCTGACGCAAGTTCACGTCCCACTGGTGATAGGTCCAGTAGGCATTCAGGATGAGCTTGCTGCGCGGCGACCCTGTTGTCAGGTAGCCAACCGTTTGCGCGTTAGCGGCAGGATTACCGAACGCATTGGTGTTGATATGGCTGATGCGTGTCCGGTTGAGGTTCAGCATCGCGCTCAGATTGAGCGTCCCATATTTGTGCAGATGCAGCAGATAATCCGTCTGTAAGTCCAACCCCTGAGTACGTGTGCTGGCCACATTGGCGAAGTAGTTCGCCGTCACGTTTGAAGAATCGATCCCGCTCGGCAGGTTGACGCCCGTCAATGCAATCGCATCGAGAGCGGTCTGACCATTGACCGTCGCCGAGCCGATAATGCGATCACGGATGTTGATCTGATAGACATCAACCGAAAGATGCCAGTCCTTCAGCGGCTCAGCAATGATGCCGCCCTCCGCACTGGTCGAGCGCTCAGGCTTCAGGCGCTGCGCACCGATCGTCTTGCCAGCGGCGCCAACGGTCTGAAGCAGCCCCGAAGCACCGGTCGGTGAAACGTTGAGCGCGGAGTAATATTGCTCAGCCATCGTCGGCGCACGGAACCCGTTACTGATGGTCCCGCGAACGGCCAGCTTGCTGGTAATATCGTAGCGCGTCGTCACCTTGCCGGTCTCGGTATTGCCGACATCGGTGTAATGCTCGAAGCGACCCGCAAAATCGAGATCCCAGTGCGGCAGAGGATGGAAGTCGCCATCCAGATAGCCCGCCCAGATGTTACGCTGCCACTTGCCCGCATTCTGCGGCGTGAGACCAGCAAAGCCCTGGGTTCCACCAAGCTGATAGGAGGCCGGCTCGCCTTCCATGATGTGGTACATTTCGAGACGATGCTCAGCGCCGAAAGCGAGCGTCATCGGAACCACATCCGCGATACGGAAATTGCGGCGCGCATCGAAATTGTTTGTCCATTGAGCCAGAGAATAGCTCTGGGCGCGCACGGTGGTCGGCGAGAAGCCATAGGCCTTGTAGTAATTCGGGTTGAAGGTGTTCTTGTTCCCGATGTCGTTGTCATCCTGGCCGTAAAGCGTGCTCAGATCCCAGCTGAAGCCAAGGAGATCATCGCCTTTGATGCCTAGATTGGCCTGAAAGTCGTTCTCCTCAATCGTCTCGATTGGTGAGAAGCCATACGGATAAGCGCTCGGCGCAACCGTCGGCACACGGTAGTTCTGATAAGACTCAGCGTGGCGATGGGCATAGGTGATCAGGCCGTAAGTCTCGAGGCCTTCCGTGATGCCTTTGCCCCACTCGATAGAGAGGTTTTCGCGCGTCTCTTCGGGATTGGAGAGGATCTTGTTCGAATTGGCAGGCCATGACGCACCGGTCTTCCAGCGGTGGTCGTTCGTGCTCTTGAGGTTCGAAACCCAGTGATCGGTGTGATAAACCTGTCCGCTCAGATGGACAAAGCCGTCATTGCCCCATTTGAGGCCGCCATCGGCGCCGACCAGATACTGCCAGCCATCGCCATTATAGGCATTGGCGCCCGTCTGGGCGACGGTGTTGATCCCGTGGCTGGTTTTTTTGGTGATGACGTTCACCACGCCAGCAATCGCATCCGAGCCATAAAGAGCCGCAGCGCCATCGCGCAAGATTTCGATATGGTCGATCGCGCCCGCCGGGATCATGTTGAGATCGACCGGGGTCGAGCCTTGCTGTGGGCCTGCATCGGCATAGATATTGGCGGTGGTGTGGCGTCGCTTGCCATCGACCAGCACCAGCACTTCATTCGGATTGAGACCGCGCATCCGAATGGCAGATGTCAGGGCACCCGCATCGGCACCATTCGCCGTGACCGTAATCGACGGGTCAACACGCGTGATCGCATCAGCCAGATTGAGCTGACCTGAACGGCGCAGCGTGGCGGAAGAGAGAACCGTAACGGGAACCGAGCTGTCACGGGCCTTGCGGTTGAAGGCATGGGTTCCCGTTACAATGACCGACTCACCGCTATCACCGCTCGCGTCACGCGCCTTTTTCGTGCGGATCTTAGGGACCGACGCCAGGGATTGAGGCGAACCGATTGAGGTTCGCTGATGGGCAGCACTCGCCTTCTTGACCTTCTGCGCAGTCTGCTGTGCCGGCTGTGTCGCAGCCTGAACATAGCTTACCCCGAATGGAAGGGAGAGAAGGGTCGCCGCAGCCAGTATTCTTCGTTTCGTAAGCATCGTTCGAGCTGTCTCTCCGTGGGTCTTCAACTACGGACAGTCTAGGCAGCTCTCCAAAATCGTTACAATATCGAAAAGGATATTTTCTTTCGACAACGGATCGATTGCGGCAAAAAAAACACAGTTCGTGACATGGAGCCAGCATAAAAAGACCTTTGCGCGCAATATTCTTACTCAAACCTCCATTGCGAAAGGTGATTTTGATCCAACATCACTCTCGACCGAGAAAGGCTCTGTTCCCCGTCGGGACAAGCCTGCTAGTGTTGGGCCGAGCGTAAGTGTGCATACCCTCCGGGCCGCAGCTTCCCAGAATTTACGAGTTCTGAGGCAAGCCTGAGTCAAAAGAGAGGTCACGACAGGAATACCCATGACGGAAAGCCTTCTTATCGACACTCCTGCATCTTCGACACCGATCCAGCGCAGCTCCGATGCCATGAGATTAGGCGACGATGCGGCCGATTTGCGTCGGATCAAATGCGATCCCAATCACTGGTACCCCGTTGCCTGGTCGCGTGAGCTGAAGAAGGGCAAGACGATTGCCACCCGTTTTGCGGGTCAGCCGATTGCCCTTGTTCGTCCGCAAGAGGGCACTGTGTTTGCCTTGGAAGATCGCTGCGCTCACAGGCAGGTGCCTCTAAGCAAAGGTCGTGTCGAAGGAGAGGCTGTCCAGTGCTGTTACCATGGCTGGGCGTATGGGCGCTCGGGGCGCTGCATCGACGTGCCATATCTTGGCAAGGGTAAGCTACCCAACGGCGTGAGAACCTATCCCTGTCGTGAAGTTCAGGGGCTGATTTTCGTGTTTCCCGGAGACCCGGAAAAAGCAGAAACCACGCCGTTTCCCAGACTGGGTTCGGCGGCCGACCCCGCCTACAAGACCCGTCGGTTTGGCGCGCAGGTGAAGTGCCATTACAGCTTCATGCATGAGAACCTGATGGATATGAACCATCAGTCATGCACTCCAAAGAGATGGGCAAGATGAAGCCGCGCTATCTCGGGGGCGAAAACGAACCTAACATGGTCGAGGCCCGCTACAGCTTCGCCCGCGTCGGCGGCAAACAGCCTTTGGGAGAGGCGCTCATTTTCGGCGAACGCCGCAAGGACGGCGCGAAATTTGCTCATCGCGATGTCATGACCATTCGCACCCTTTACCCTCACCAGACGCTTCATATTCGCGCGGGTGAAGCCCCTCCGGTCATGGATCTCTGGATCACCTATGTGCCGCAGGACGAGGATCAACTCACCTGCCGTGTCTTTGGTCTGCTCTCGATCCGACGTCCTAAGCTGAAAGGCGCCCTT
Organism: Asaia astilbis JCM 15831; assembly: GCF_000613845.1. Classification (GTDB taxonomy): domain Bacteria; phylum Pseudomonadota; class Alphaproteobacteria; order Acetobacterales; family Acetobacteraceae; genus Asaia; species Asaia astilbis. Next base: position 35,792 of record NZ_BAJT01000005.1, on the reverse strand, counting down.
GAGCTGGCCTGGCCATTGCTCGTCGCGTTCACCAACCGCATCTTCGCCGAAGATCGCGAGATCGTGGAGCTGGAGCAGCGCGCCTGGCAGGAGCTGGGTGGAGATCGCAATCAGGAAATTTTCCCGGTGATCAATGCCTTGCGTGATCTTCTGCGTCGTTCAGGCATCCAGCCCACCGCGCCTGCGGAATGAGTCTCTCGCTCGACGTTGCGCCCTACACGCTGCGCGCACTCAGGCCGACAGACGGTGCCGACGTACATCGTCTGGTCAATGACTGGAGTGTGGTGCGGATGCTGAGCCACCTGCCCTTCCCTTACCCGAGGGAACTGGCGGATCAGTGGATTGCCAGTACCATCGAGCGCCAGACTCTGGGCAAGGCCTGGCACTTTGCCATCTGTGACGGTGAGACGCTTATTGGGTGTATCGGCCTGTCTCTCGGCCATCCTGACCAGGCCGCCAAGATCGGCTACTGGATCGGGCGGCCTTACTGGCAGAAAGGTATCGCAACCGCCTGCGTGAAACCTGTGGTCGAGTGGGCTTTCTCGACACTCCCGATCACCCGGATCGTCGCGGACGTTGCCGAAGATAATCTGGCCTCGATTGCCTTGCTCGATAGACTTGGCTTCGAGCGCTCAGGCGCCTCGCGCGTTCCTTTTTTGTCGCGCGGGCCGGACCCTCATCCGGTTCTGACATTCAGCAAGACCCGCACCAGCCGTCCTGAGACAACGCAAACCGCGGCGTCACGCATCCTCCTCGTCGTCGCTGGCGTGCTGGTGGATCGCGAAGGACGCATTCTGCTCGCGCGCCGACCGCCCGGCAAACCCCTTGCGGGTCTCTGGGAGTTTCCCGGAGGCAAGGTCGAGCCGCATGAATCCCCTGAGCAGGCACTCATCCGTGAACTCGATGAGGAGCTTGGAATCGATATATCAGGTGGATGCATCGCCCCCTTTACCTTCGTTTCCGAAAATATCGGGGCCAGGCATCTGCTGATGCCGCTTTATCTCTGCCGTCGCTGGCGCCACGAGCCGAAGCCCCGGGAAGGACAGGAACTCCTCTGGGTCACCCCGGAAGAGCTCGATGCCTACCCAATGCCCGCGCCGGACCGCCCTCTGATTCCCCTCCTCAAAGAGCTACTTCTGGCCTGAGAGCTTCAGGCGATGCTGGGGTTGCCCAGCCTTGTCTGCCTGAAACGTGAAAAGACCGCCCGATTGCGGATCACGGGCAAGCTGCTCCTCTGACAGGCCCTTACGAGCGCTCGTCACATAGGCCGTCCTGAGGTCGTCACCGCCGAAACAGACTTTGGTCACATTCGGCGCAGGAATTCTGAAAGCCGCACGCTCGACGCCCTCGGGCGTGAAGCAACGGACATGACTGCCATTCCAGGTCGAGCACCAGACATTCCCCTCGCTATCGGCCACAACCCCGTCTGGATAACCCTTCTCTTCCGGCAACCGCACGAAAACGCTCTTGTTTTCAAGCGAGCCATCTGGGCTGATGTCGAAACGATAGATCAGACCATTTGGGGTGTCGCACGCATAGAGATGCTTTCCGTCGGGCGAAACGGTCGGACCGTTGGAAACCGTGTAGCCTGTGTCGTGGCGCCGCAGGATGAAACCCTCTGGGCCATGCTGAATGCTGTAAAGCGATCCGGAAGGCGATGACTCTGAATCGTCCATCGTGCCGAACCAACCCCGACCATAAAGATCGACGCAGCCGTCATTCAGACGGTTGCCGGGAAGGTCGTTTTCGACGTCCAGAACTTTCGTGAAGCTGCCATCGAGCGGAGCGAAACGATAGAGCCATCGGGCAGACCTGCCAGAAACGAACCATCATCGGCAGGCATGAGAAAGGCGACCTTGTTGGGTGCGATCCAGTGCGCCGTCTCGCCAAGTCCCGGGCTGAACCGGTGGATCTGATGATCGTTGATATTCACGAAGTAGACGGCATTTTCGCTCGAGATCCAGACAGGACCTTCACCGAGACCAGCGCGAAGATCATACACACAGGTCGCGCCCGGCTCGCTCATCGGTTCAGTCATTCGTTTTCTCCTGCGCAAAGTCTTAAAATCACCCGGGCCTAACGCAGTGCGACGCAATAAGGTTGTCCCTCTGCTCTCACCCTCAAGGGAGTTTCCCATGCCACCAACAGCCTGTCTCCTCATCATCGGCAACGAGATTCTCTCGGGGCGCACCCAGGACGCCAATATCCGCTTCATCGCAACGGGTCTCGCCCAGGCCGGCATCGCGCTTGAGGAAGTGCGCGTCATTCCCGACAAGGCAAAACGAATCGTCGAGACTGTCGCCACCTGTCGAACGCAGTTCGATCACGTCCTGACGACAGGCGGGATCGGCCCGACACATGACGACATCACGGCTGGCTGCGTTGCTGAGGCGATTGGGGTACCTCTGGAGTGTCATGCGGAGAGCTACAAGGCACTCGAAGATCATCTGGGCAAAGAAAAGTTCAACAAGGCGCGACAGCGCATGGCCTGGTTGCCGCGTGGGGCGGAACCGATCCGAAACACCGTGTCGATCGCGCCCGGGTTCAGCATCGCCAATGTCCACGTCATGGCAGGCGTACCTTCCATTATGCAGTCGATGTTCACCGCGCTGCTCCCCACTCTCAAAGGGGGCACTCCGCTTAGCTCTGTCGCATGGCACGCTGATTTGCGCGAAGGAACATTAGCGGAAGGCCTTGAAGCGATTCAGAACGATTTTTCTGAACTCGATCTGGGGTCTTATCCTTTCGAAAGAGCTGATGGACGCAAAGGCGTCTCGCTTGTGGCAAAAGGATATGATGCGCAGCAGGTCGAGGCTGCAGGCGAACGCATCCGCCTCCTGATCGAAGTACTTGGCGAGACCCCGCTACCGGGAGAACCTGCAGCCTGAAAACAACAAAGCGCCCGGCACAGGACCGGGCGCTTTGAAAATCGCGCTAACATTTCCGCCTGAGCGGATATGTTGCGCCTAGAGCGTGTCGCGACCCATCGCGAGGAACTTTTCCCGACGCTTGGCAACGAGGTTTTCGCCCTCGAAAGGCACAAGCTCACCCAGCACGGAGCTGATCGCATCACCGACTGAAGCAATGGCCTCTTCAGGGAAGCGCTGCGCGCCACCGATCGGCTCCGGGATGATCTTGTCGATCAGACGAAGCTTCAAAAGATCCTGCGCGGTCAGCTTGAGCGCTTCTGCGGCTGTCGATGCCTGCTTGGGATCGCGCCACAGAATCGATGCGGCACCCTCGGGCGCGATAACCGAATAGATCGAATGCTCGAGCATCAGCACGCGGTCGCCTGCACCCAGCGCCACAGCGCCGCCTGAACCACCTTCACCGATGATGATCGCAATCAGTGGCACCGGCGCGCGAAGGCAGCAATCTGTAGAACGCGCAATGGCCTGAGCCTGACCGCGTTCCTCGGCATCGATACCGGGCCATGCCCCCGACGTGTCGATGAAGGTCAGAATCGGCAGACCGAAACGTCCAGCCATTTCAACGAGACGCTGCGCCTTGCGATAGCCTTCCGGCTTGGGCATGCCGAAATTGTGACGGAGACGCGACTCCATGTCGAAGCCACGCTCGGTGCCAATCACCATGACGGCCTGACCACGAAAGCGTGCGAGGCCTCCGACAATAGCCTGATCGTCATGGCCCAGACGGTCACCCGCAAGTGGCGTGTATTCCTCGAGCAGGCCCTTGAAGTAATCGAGGGCGCGAGGACGCTGCGCATGGCGGGCAACCATGACTTTCTGCCAGGGTGTCAGCTTTGTATAAGCGGCCCGAAGCTGCTTCTCCGCCTTGTCGGAGAGCTTGCCGATTTCGTCGGCAATGTTGATGCCTTCGCCGTCCTTCGCCATCTGGCGGAGTTCGGCAATCTTGTTTTCAAGCTCGGCTACCGGCTTTTCGAAATCGAGATACTGACGCATGTCCCGCCGATAGCACGGCTTGGCGCCCGACAACAATCCGTTGCTTCACGAGGATGCATCGTCAGAAAGCGGGTGATGCTGGGTCAGCACCTGTTTGAGCCGCTCCTGCATGACATGCGTATAGATCTGGGTCGTCGCGATGTCGGCATGACCAAGCAGCATCTGGAGCGCACGAAGATCGGCACCACGCTCCAGAAGATGGGTCGCGAAAGAGTGACGCAGCACATGCGGTGACACCAGAGCCGGATCGATCCCTGCCTTGAGGGCCACATGAAACAGGATCTTGTCGAAACCCTGCCGGGTGAGCGGCCTGGCAGGATTCCGTCCGGGAAAAAGATAGGGACTATCCAGATCGCGATCATGATGCAGCAAAGCCAAAGCAGCACTTCGCGCGCCGTAAGAGACAGGAATCAGGCGCTCACGCCCCCCTTTTCCCCGCACCAGAACCATCGGCGCTTCGCGCTGCACGACGCGTGCAGGCAACGCCAGCAGCTCCGAGATTCGCAATCCCGTCGTATAAAGCCACTCCAGAGCGGCACGACTGACCAGATCCCGACGCTCATTGTCGTGACCGGTGCACCCTCGATCAATCAGAGCCGTCACCTGCTCTTCAGAGAGCAATCTCGGCAGGGCAGCACTGTGCCGTGGCATGGTCACGCTCTCTGTCGGATCGCTCAGACACCAGCCCTCTCTCTGGGCAAAGCGATAAAATTGTCTGAGGCAGGAAAGCCGACGCGCCGTCGTCCGGGACGAGAGTCCCGCGTCGTTTTGCATCGCGCCGTAGGCGGCAACGTCCTCACGCCTGACGTGAAGAAGAGCCATCGGCTCCGGTGATCGAAGGCGGAGAAAGAGGATAAAATCTGTCAGGTCAGCTGCGTAGGCCTGACGGGTACGGGAAGCAGCGTTACGTTCAGCCGCGAGCATTTCGAGAAAAGCCTCTGCCGCAGGCGGCAGGGCACTCTCTCGTCTCATGTCAGTGCTGAAGTGTCGGTGCTGCGACCGGTTCAGGCATGGCAGGCAGGGCAACCGCTGCCTGAGGCGCCTGCTGAGTGGCCGCAAACTGCGTGCCGGGCAGATCCTTGTGAACGATGACCTGCACCGGCAAGGGCGGGTTCATCCCCAGCTTCAGAAAGGCACCACCAAGACCCAGCACGATGAGAAGGAGAACGGCCAGGGCAATCCGTGGAAAGCTCAGTGACGACATGGGGGCTCCTGACAAAGGGCGCGGCTACAAGATTTCGACCCGACGCAGAACCGATAACGGGCCAGTCGGTGGCGAGCCGCTTTTCTCTATGTTAGCCTAGCGAAAATGTCACGCCCTCCTCTTTTTGATCGAAACCTCACGATGTCTGACCTGCCTGATCCTGTCACGGGATCGGTCTCCTCCTCGCCCGCCCCGCAGAAAACGACCGATCAGGCTAAGATGATTGTCCTCGTCGGATTAATGGGTGCCGGGAAGACGACGATAGGACGACGCTTGGCCAGTCGGCTCGGCCTGGAGTTCGTAGACGCAGATCAGGAGATCGAACGCGCCGCAGGATGCACCATCGCCGAGATCTTCGCCCGGCACGGCGAACCGGCTTTTCGCGATGGTGAGAGACGGGTCATCCAGCGCCTGTTGCAAGGCCCGCCCAAAATTCTCGCAACTGGCGGCGGCGCCTTCATCGACCCTCACACGCGCAGGCTTGTTAAAGCGCACGCCCGCTCGGTCTGGCTCCGATGCCCGTTGCCGATTCTGGTACGCCGTGTGTCGGGTCGGACCGGCCGGCCGTTGCTCGATAAGGGCAATATCGAATCAACCTGGCGGCGCTTCAGGCGCAGCGTCACCCCATTTATGCAGAGGCCGATATCATCGTGGATTGCGGAGATGACACTATCGATCATGGCACGCATCGGATCGTGGAAGCACTCGATGCTCACACTCAGCCGCTCAGAGTGCCCGTCAGGCTGGAGTCCCATCAATACGAGGTGCTGATCGGCACTGACCTCATCAGCCGTGCAGGCGCCTGGCTGGCCCCTATCCTGCCCCAGAAGCGCGCCGTTGTGATTACGGACGAAACCGTCGCGAGGCTACACCTTCCCCGCCTCATGGCAGGTCTTGAGGAGACGGGGATCCAAGCCAAGGCTTTCGTGGTTCCCGTTGGAGAAGAGTCGAAATCTCTCACCCGTTACGCCGGGCTCATCAACGAGATTCTCGACCATGGCGTGGAGCGGCGCACGACAGTGATCGGCCTCGGTGGTGGCGTGGTCGGCGATCTTTCCGGCTTTGTGGCGTCCAGTCTTCTGCGCGGCGTTCCTTTCGTGCAGATACCGACGACCCTTCTTTCACAGGTCGATAGTTCAGTTGGCGGCAAAACAGGGCTTAATGCGCGCGCAGGGAAAAACCTGGTCGGGGCCTTTTATCAACCACAGATCGTGCTGGCCGACAGTTCTGCTCTGGCAACGCTTGCCCGTCGCGAACGCGTTGCGGGCTATGCGGAAATTGTTAAAGCCGGCCTGATTGCCGACCCGGAACTCTTTGCATGGTGTGAGCGCCATGGTGCGGAAATCCTCAACGGCGAGCCTGCTGCGCTGGCTGAGGCGGTCAAACGCGCCTGCGCTTTCAAGGCACGGGTCGTGATGGACGACGAGAAGGAAACCGCAGCTCAGGACGGGCGGGCCCTCCTCAATCTCGGACATTCCTTCGGACACGCGCTCGAAGCCCATTTCAAGTACGACGGCCGCCTTCTTCATGGTGAAGCCGTCTCGGTGGGGCTTCACCTTGCGGCAGCCCTTTCGGTTGCATTGGGGCACTGCCCGGAGGAGGATCTGGTGCGCATCGACAGCCACCTCAGAAAGCTGGGCATGCCGGCAGGCCTCGACTGGTTCGACGAAACCCTGAGCGCCGATGAACTCATCACCTCGATGGCACGAGACAAAAAAGTTCAGGATGGAAAACTTTCTTTCGTTCTGCTTCGCGGGATTGGCCAGGCGTTTACGAGCCGCGATGTTGAAATGGACACGGTACGTGACGTTCTGATGCAAGAAGGCTGCGCTCTGTAAGTCCGGAGCGGCATCAGTTCCCCTTTTGGGCCGAAACCCCTCGGCTCACCTCACGATCCGTTGATGACGCACCCAACAAATTTATCACTACAATAAGGAGTTGCTTAAGAGATCGTTAATTTGACGGAATGAAGTGTTGCAGTTTTGACACGGCTATTTCGCCTAATCGTCAAATACCGTTGGAACTGACTTCCTGAACCGGAACCGACGGCTCTATACGCACTTATGCATCGCGCTGAGGTTGTTGTTCCTTCGCCTCTCTGGAGGGAAGACAGCAGGCTCGAATGGATGAATTTATGAGGACGAAACTAATGCGTCTCCGCACGACACTTCTGGCCATGACGTCGATGGCAGCCGCCCCGACGATCGCCATGGCGAGCACCATCACCGGCCCGTATGTCAACATCGGCGGTGGCTATAATCTGGTTCAGACCCAGCACGCCCACTTCGCTCCGACGACGCAGGCCGACGGCACGACCGGCAACGGCAGCACCAGCTCCAAGTTCCGTCACAAGGACGGCTTCACGGGCTTCGGTTCGTTCGGCTGGGGCTTTGGCAACGGCCTGCGCGCTGAAGTCGAAGGCGTCTACAACTACTCCCAGATCAACCACCGCGGTGGCACCGCAGTCGCTGGTTCGACGAGCGGTTCCGACCAGTCCTACGGCGGCTTCATCAACGTCCTGTATGACATTGATCTGGCTCAGTTCGGCATAAACGTGCCCGTCACGCCGTTCGTCGGTGTCGGTGCAGGTTACCTGTGGCAGCATTACAACCCGATCACGACCTCGTACACCAATGGTGCAACGAGCCGCGTCGGTGGCACGCAGGGTGGCTTCGCCTATCAGGCATCGTCGGTGCAGCTTACGACATTCCGGGCGTCCCGGGTCTCGCGCTCACGACCGAATACCGTATGATCGGCCAGACCTTCACGGATGGTGCATACCGCTCGACCGCCTACAACAATGGCGGAACAGGCCCTCACAAGGGTAACGTGAACTTCGGCAACGACCGCTTCAACCACCAGTTCATCCTGGGCCTGCGTTATGCGTTCGACACAGCTCCCCCGCCGCCGCCGCCGGCTCCGGTCGTTGTGCCGCCTGCAGTTCAGCCTGCTCGCACCTACCTGGTGTTCTTCGATTGGGACAAGTCGAACCTGACGGGTCGCGCTCGTGAGATCGTTGCTCAGGCAGCTCAGGCTTCCACGCACGTCCAGACGACGCGCATCGAAGTCAACGGCTACACAGACAACTCTGCTGCACACCCCGGTGCTCGCGGCCAGAAGTACAACCAGGGCCTCTCGGTCCGTCGTGCACAGTCGGTCAAGGCTGAGCTGATCCGTGACGGCGTTCCTGCCGCTGCGATCGACATCCACGGCTATGGCGAGCAGCACCCGCTGGTCCCGACGGGTCCGAACACCCGTGAGCCGCAGAACCGTCGCGTCGAAATCATCCTGCGCTGATTTCTACCTGATTTTGAGATCGCCCTCGGCGGTCTCAGGATTGGTTCAAGAGAAAAGGCCTTTTGGCATTCGTGCCAAAGGCCTTTTTCTTTGTCCGTTGAGTCGAGAAAAACTCGGCGAGCGGCCATCTACAATCTAGGAACGAGATTTGGATCGCTGGCGAGCAACTATCACTCGTCAATGACCAGCTTTGGTGTGCGGCTGATCGAAAGCTGTACAGGATCCTGCTTTCCACCTCCTCAAAACTCACCAGCGCAGCAGGACTTTCTCAAGACTACAGAGACTTCCGGACGTGGTGGCACGGTTTCCCGCCTTGAATTCCGAAGCCGTCTTGCTGCGCCCAGTGGAAGCGACTCAACCCGACAATAAAAAACCCCGATCTAGCCGGGGCTTTTCAACATTCAACGGAGCAATGTTTTAGCTGCTTAATCCGATCTGCTTGATATCATGGAAAGCGAGATCAGGATTCATCTCAACGGTTCGGCGCATCATGAAATTCGAACTCGCCAGCAAAACCGGGTCTCCGTCCAGATCATCTGCCATCGCCGAGCGGTTGACCATCGAAAAGGCCTCGATTTTGGCGTGCTCACCCGTCACCCAGCGGGCAATTGTATAAGGCGTCGATTCAAACCCGATCGCGACGCCATATTCCCCTTTGAGCCGTGACTGAAGCACGTCGAGCTGGAGCGTTCCCACCACCCCAACAATAGGGGGCAGGCCATCCTGAGGGCGGAACAGCTGCACCACCCCCTCTTCGGCGAGTTCCACGAGAGCCTGACGGAGCTTCTTGGCTTTCATCGCATCGTCAAGACGCACACGACGCAGGATTTCCGGTGCAAAATGCGGCACGCCGGTAAAACGCAACTCTTCATTTTCCGAGAGTGTATCGCCGATGCGCAGAGTGCCATGGTTCGGCAAGCCGACGACATCGCCCGCAAAAGCTTCCTCAGCAAGCTGACGGTCTCGAGCGAAGAAGAACTGCGGGGTGTGAAGCGCGAATTGCTTGCCGGTGCGGACATGTTTCAGTCGCATTCCACGGGTCAGTTTACCCGAGCAAACACGGGCGAAAGCCATGCGATCGCGATGGTTCGGATCCATATTCGCCTGGATCTTGAAGATCAGCGCTGTGACCTGCTCTTCGTCAGCCTTCACTTCGCGCGTCTCGCTGGGCTGAGCACGAGGCTCCGGACCATAAGCGACGAGCGCATCGAGGAGATCAGTCACACCGATCTCCTTCATGGCGCTGCCAAAGAACACAGGAGTGAGATGTCCGGCATCGAAGGACTCACGGTCGAAAAGCGGAAGGGCAGCCTCTGCCAGTTCCAGCTCTTCGGAAAGGGCGATCATACGCGCATCAGATTGTGGTAGCGCGGACGCCTCACCGCGTATCTCGCGCGTTCTCATATCGTAGGTGCCTGCAAAATGTGCAGCGCGTCCGATGGGCCAGGTCGCAGGAGACGTATCGAGCGCAAGCGTCGAGGCAATTTCGTCAAGCAGACCGAAGCAATCCTGTGCCTCACGATCCATCTTATTGATGAAGGTCACGATCGGAATATCGCGCAGTCGGCAAATCTCGAACAGCTTGCGCGTGCGATCCTCGATCCCTTTTGCCGCATCGATCACCATGACGGCGCAGTCGACGGCTGTCAGCGTACGATAGGTATCTTCAGAGAAGTCTTCGTGACCCGGCGTGTCGAGCAGATTGAAGACACAGCCACCATATTCGAAGGTCATGACGGACGTGACGACCGAAATACCACGGTCGCGCTCGATCCCCATCCAGTCCGATTTGGTACGCCGACGCTCGCCCTTGGCACGCACGTTACCCGCGAGCTGGATCGCGCCACCGGCACGAAGGATGCGCTCGGTCAGAGTGGTTTTACCGGCGTCAGGATGCGAGATGATGGCGAAGGTCCGGCGGCGCCGGATCTCATTGACAAGACCGGGGGCTGAAACGGGGGCGGACGCGGCTTCGGACATCAGAAAGACCTTCGATAAATCGACAAATACCAGAAACGACAAATGCCGGACCAGGGGCGACCCCGATCCGGCATTCGCCAGAAACACCCGGTAGACCCGGTGTTTAGCGCGAGTAGAACTCGACCACGAGGTTCGGTTCCATCTGCACGGGGTACGGCACATCGGACAGACGCGGGCTGCGAACGAACTTGCCCTTCATCTGACGATGATCGACCTCGATGTATTCCGGCACATCACGCTCAGCGGACTGGGCAGCGTCGAGAACAACGGCGAGCTGCTTGGAGCGCTCACGAACCTCGATCACGTCGCCATCGCGAACCAGATACGAAGGAATGTTCACCTTGCGGCCATTGACCGTCACGTGACCGTGGTTGACGAACTGACGCGCTGCGAACGGGGTGATCGCGAACTTGAGGCGGTAGATCACCGCATCCAGGCGACGCTCCAGCAGGTCGATCAGGTTCTCAGACGTATCGCCCTTACGACGAACGGCTTCGTCATAATACTTGCGGAACTGCTTCTCGCTGATGTTGCCGTAGTAGCCCTTGAGCTTCTGCTTGGCCATCAGCTGGATCGAGAAGTCCGAAGGCTTCTGCTTGCGACGCTGGCCGTGCTGACCGGGTCCGTATTCCCGCTTGTTGACCGGCGACTTGGCGCGGCCCCACAGGTTTACGCCCAGACGGCGATTGATTTTATACTTGCTCTCTTGGCGCTTGCTCATGTGCAAGAACTCGCTTCGACTTCGGGCTGTCCTGTTGCTGCGTGACAACCGCTTGTTGCGCCGGTAGGCCTCTCCTCGAATTAGAAGAGACGGGCGCATACCTCGAGCCGCAACCACGGAATGCAGATCCCGATCCGGTTACGGCCGGTACGTCCACGTTCCCGGCAATAGCGGCGGCAGGTATAGGACCCACCCCGGACTGTCAATGGAAATTGCACGGACCGGGAACGATGATCCGGCTGGAACGTCATCAAAAGACAGGCGCTCGCCCTTGGGACTTCCCCCTCGCTTCGCGCGCTCGCCTCCCTTATGTACCCGACAACTTCAAAGGAGGGCCTTCATGTCTATTTTCAAATTCAATCGCGCTGCCGGTCGCAAGCTGAACGACAAGGCGGAAGTGGAAGCCATCAATCATGCAGGCAATCCGGCCCCAAGCGCCCCGCATGAAGGGCTGATCAAGCGGGCTTTCAAACAATACGGACTGTCGCAGCTTTCCGTCTCGCATATCGCCGTGCGCGACAGGACCGTTGCCATCAAAGCCACTGCAGAGACAGCGACAGAACGCGACGCGATTATTCTTGCTGCAGGAAACATCGCAGGCATCGACACGGTACACGCCGAGATCGCCGTGCCGGAAGGCACACCTGCTCCTGTCTTTCATCAGGTCGCGCCTGGCGAAACATTGGCCCACATCGCAGAAAATACGGAAGCCGATATCACGGCCAAGGACCTGCACACCGCCAATGAGACCGAAATGGCTCATAGCAAGGAAGTCTATCCGGGGCAGACCATCAGCATTCCCGAAGCCTGAGCCAGCACTCCTGCCCTCAGGCAGGATCGGCGATGGTCGGGGCGAAAGGCGGTTTCTGGTGAGCCAGAAGCCGCCGGAACGTCATGAACAGACGGGCTGATAACAGAACAGAGAGAATGCCAAGCCCGGCCGCCAGCCCCATCCAGAGACCAATGGCGCCGTAGCCTGCCTTGAAAGCAAGCCAGTCCCCCCCGAAGATCGCAACGGGCACATAGGTCAGCACCATGAGCACCATCGGCATCAGGGTGTCATGACACCCTCTCAATGCTCCTGAACAAATGCATTGCACCCCGTCCAGGATCTGAAACACCCCCGCAATCTTGAGCAACGAGACGGCAATCGGCATGACCTGCACCGCGTCCGCGCTATGAGCGTCAATATAGAGCCCGGCGATATACTCGGGGAAGAACAACAGAACCGTTGCCGTAAAACAGGTCCAGACAACGACCAGAGAGAGTGCGCCCAAGGTCGTGCGCAAAGCTGCCGCCGGAGCCCCCGCACCGAGCCAGTAGGCCACACGGATATTGACGGCCTGAGAGAGTGCAAGGCTAATCATGAAGGCCGTGCTGGTCACGCTCAGCGCAATCTGGTGCGCGGCTGAGGAGACCGCGCCGAGCGACCCGGCATGGAGCCCGGTCATCTGGAAAGCGAGAAGCTCGGCACCGGTTGCCCCCATCATGGGCAGCCCAAGCCGCAGCATCTCGATCATCGATTTGTAATCCGGCCTCGTGAGACGCAGATGGCGCTTGAGATGCGCCTGTCGACGCGCCAGGACGATCAGCAGGAAAGCAACCGACCAGCCTGTGACAATTGTGGCGCAGGCTGAGCCCCAGAGCCCCAGCTGCGGCAATCCGAAATGCCCGTAAATCAGACCCGCATTGAGGAACCCGTTCATGACGGCCATACCCGGCATGGTCCAGAGCAACAGGCGCTCGCTTCCGAACGCAGGCAGAATGATGCGAAGCATTCCGATCACGACCAGATTGGGGAGCAACGCCCAAAGGAGCAGATGCATGAAATGACTGCCCTGCGACACGATCTGCGACGGCTCGTTGAAGAACTGAAGGACGGACCCGGCGGGCAGCAGTATGGCCAGAACAGGCAGGCAAAGCAGCAGCGCCAGAACAACGCCAGAGGATACAATTCCTGACAGGTCCTCGACTGCGCCTTGCGCAGCAAAGGCACGCCCTCTGGCTCTCGAAATCAGAATACTTGCGCCACCGAGCGCCGCCTGAAAGGTAATGAAGGTGCAAAAGAAAAGATTGGTGGTCATCCCGCCGACAGCGAGGGCGGTGGCACCAAGACCACCGAGCAGCACCGTGTCGGTCACATTCATGGCCATCTCACTCAGCTGCGAAAAACTGAGAGGAGCCGCGATCTTGACCAGCGCGCGCAAGTGTTGACCCCAGCCAGGTGCCGTCGTCGAGGGATGAATTTCTTCCATGGCACTCTGCATATACAAACAGACACGGAAAACCAGCGTGGAAAGTCGTAAATTAGAGTTGCGCTGAACGCGGGGGTGACGCATCTACTCTGAGCTATGGCCACCCCTCCCTATTCTCTGTCGCTTCATGACAGCCATACACGTCAGAAACAGGTTTTCACGCCGTTGGATCCTGCCAATGTGAGCGTCTATTACTGTGGCCCCACGGTCTACGATGCCGTGCATATCGGCAACCTGCGCGCTATGCTCAGCGCCGATATTCTGGTGCGCCTGCTGCGCCGCCTTTATCCGCTGGTCACCTTCGTCCGGAACATCACCGATGTCGATGACAAGATCACCGCGCGCGCGCAGCAGAACGGTGAAGACATCGCCAGCCTGACGGCGCGCACGACAGCGGCCTTTCATGAAGATGTCGCCGCTCTGGGCGTGCTCCCCCCGGATATTGAGCCCCGTGCGACCCAGCATATCGACGATATGCTGACGATGATCGGACAGCTTGTTGCCAGCAATCATGCCTATGAAGCCGAGGGGCATGTTCTGTTCGCCGTCGATCGGTGTGCGAGCTATGGCAGTCTCTCAGGCCGCAGCCCCGACGACCTTCTGGCTGGCGCCCGCGTCGAAGTGGCACCGTATAAGAGGCATCCGGGTGATTTCGTGCTCTGGAAGCCCTCGACACCCGAGCAACCCGGTTGGGAAAGCCCCTATGGACGTGGGCGTCCTGGCTGGCACATCGAATGCTCGGCCATGTCACAACGTTATCTCGGTGCCAGCTTCGATATCCATGGTGGTGGCGACGATCTGATGTTTCCGCATCATGAGAACGAGCGCGCGCAGTCTCTGTGCTGCCATCCTGGGAGCAGCTTTGCACGCTACTGGCTGCATAATGCCATGCTTCTCTCCAACGGCGAGAAAATGTCCAAATCCCTGGGCAATTTCTTCACGATCCGTGAAGTCCTGACACGCGCACCGGCTGAGGCTCTTCGCTTTCTGATCCTGAGCGCTCATTATCGCTCGGTTCTGGATTTCACCTGGGAAAAGCTCGAAGAAGCAAAGCGGATCCTTGATCGTTTCTACCGCGCGCTCGAGAAGACCCCCCCTGCCGATAACGGCACTGTGCCTGACACCTTCATGCAGGCGCTCTGCGACGACATGAACACGCCGCTTGCCCTGTCCAGCCTCCATCCTCTCGCCGATGCCGCGCTCGCAGGGGATCGGGAGGCAGCCTCATCGCTCAGAGCGTGCGGCAATCTGATCGGACTTCTCGATAATACGCCGGAAGGCTGGTTTCGCTCTGGCTCGGATGACGTCGCCATCGATGCGCTCATTGCCCAGCGTGCAGTCGCTAAAAAGACCCGCGATTTCGCTCTCGCCGACAGTATTCGCGCTCAACTTGCAGAACAGGGCATCATTCTTGAAGACACGGCACAAGGCACCAGCTGGAGGCGCGCATGACCGGACGTGATGGCGGCGCCGATATCGGGCCAATTGGAGAATTCAGCCCGGTTGTCATTCTGGTGCGCCCTCAGCTTGCCGAAAATGTCGGAACGACAGCCCGCGCCATGGCCAATGGGGGGCTGTTTCATCTGCGTCTGGTTGCGCCCCGCGACGGCTGGCCTCAGGAACGCGCCTGGCACGCCTCATCTGGCGCGCATCGTATTCTGGATGCAGCACAGGTCTTTGAGACGGTCGATGAGGCGGTTGCCGATCTGCACCATGTCATGGCCACCTGCCCTCGCCCGCGTCATATCGTCAAAACGGTCATGACTGCTCGGGGCGCTGCGTCGGAATTGAGGGCGATAGCAGACAGGAAACTCAAAGCGGGTCTCCTTTTTGGCCCAGAGCGCGCCGGGCTCGATAACGAGGACATGGCACGCGCGGATGTGCTGATACGCTATCCGCTCAATCCGGATTTCATGTCGCTCAATCTGGCGCAGGCTGTCCTCATCATGGCCTATGAATGGTGGATGGCGTGCGATACCACACCACCGCGCACGCTCATGACAAATGAAACCCATGTTGCAACCAAAGGTGAGCTTGAAAATTTCCTGGGGCATCTGACGCGCGATCTCGATGAATGCGGTTTCCTCCGCAACGAGCAGAAGCGTCCGGGCATGGTCCGTAATCTGCGCCATCTCTTCCAACGCGGAGAGGTAACGGAGCAGGAATTGCGCACATTGCACGGCGTCGTCACCGAGCTGTCCAACGGACGCAAAGCCCGCCAGAAGCAGGTCTCAGACAATGTTTAACTGCGTCCATCATATTGCAATCATCGCGTCCGACTATCAAAAGTCGCGCGCTTTCTACACCGAGATCCTCGGGCTGGAGATCATCCGGGAAGTCTGGCGCGCCCAACGGCAGTCCTGGAAATGCGATATTGCCATCGGCGAAACGCAGATCGAGCTGTTCTCCTTCCCAACGCCGCCGTCACGACCGACACAGCCGGAAGCTGCGGGCCTGCGTCATCTGGCCTTCGGTGTGGAGAGCATGCAGGACGCTGTCGAGCATCTGAAGCGGAACAATGTGACCTGCGAGCCCGTCAGGACCGACCCTTATACGGGCAAGCTCTACACGTTTTTCTGCGACCCCGACGGTCTTCCGCTCGAGCTTTATCAACGCTGAGAGGTGCTTGAGGGAGAACACCGTCATGCGGTGCGCTCCTCCTCGCGAGCGTAGAACTCTGACAGCGGGGGAGCGATTTCTTCCAGCGAACGGTTCTCTGCATCAACGCCCCAGCACCAGGCAACACCACTCGCAGCCAGCATCAGCACTGCGGCGACACCATATCCCATCACGAGCAGGGAAAGCCGCCCGGTGCCGATCAGATGTCCGAAAATAACGGGGGCCGCGACCCCACCAAAGAGCGTCCCGACCGCATAAAAAACCGCAATCGCAAACGCCCGCATCTCCAGCGGGAAGAGCTCGCTTGCGGTCAAATAGGCGGAAGACGCTGCGGCTGAGGCAAAGAAAAAGATCCCGCACCAAGCCAGGGTCTGTGTTGTCGCCGTCAGGAGATGCGCCCCCATCGCATAAGCAACCGCCAGCATGAGCAGACCTGAGATCGCGTAGCTCGACCCGATCATGCGTCGCCGTCCCCAGGTGTCGAACCACCGGGCGAGAATCAGCGGGCCAAACAGATTGCCGATCGCAAGCGGCAGGATATACCATCCGACAGCGCGCGGAGAGACACCATGATATTTGGTGAGAACCATGCCGTAGGTAAAGAAAACCGCATTATAAAGAAAAGCCTGCGAGATCATCAGAACAAGCACATAAAGCGACCGTCCACGATAGCGACTGACCATGATCCTGATCATTTCCGCCGGGCTGAACACGCCAGCCGGATAGATCAACACGGTTGGCAGTGTGCGCCCCCATCCTCCTTCCGGCTCCCTGCAATGGGACTCAACCTCGCTGACGATTGCGTTGGCCTCCTGCTCGCGGCGGTGAGTCATGAGCCATCTCGGGCTCTCCGGGACGAAGGTTCGAAGCAAAAGAACTGCGAGGCCCAGCAGGGCACCGAGCGCGAAAGCCACACGCCAGGCAAGCCAGACCGGAAAGACCGTCGTGTTCAAAAGCCAGACAGAACCAAGAGCCCCGAACGCGGCCCCGGCCCAAAACGTGCCGTTGACCATGACATCCACCCGCCCCCGCAATCTGGCCGGTACGAGCTCGTCAATCGCTGAATTGATCGCTGAGTATTCGCCGCCGATCCCCATGCCGGTCAGGAAACGGGCGACGGCAAAGCTCGTCAGGTTCCAGGAGAACGCGGACGTCCCGACACCGACCACATAAAGAGCAAGAGTAAGAAAAAAGATCTGCTTGCGACCGAGCTGATCGGTCATCCAGCCAAAAACAAGCGCCCCCAGAACGGCACCGGCGACATAGGCTGAAGACGCGAAACCGACCCCATCTGCGGTGAGGCCAAGCGTGTCGCCTCGCTGAAGCGACGGCGCGAGCGAGCCGATGATCGTGACTTCGAGCCCATCCAGAATCCAGGTAATGCCGAGCGCAACCACGATGAGCATGTGGAAACGGGACCAGGGAAGTCGATCGAGACGAGCGGGAATATCCGTCTCAATCGGCCGCCCTTGTTTTTTCACATCGTGAGAACGCACTCGATCGGTAGCGGGACACTGCAAAAGCTCGGCCTCTCTCGCATTACAAAAAATTCATCCTTTGATATCTATGATGAGTGATCTCAACGGCAAGGGGGCGCAGCCTCACAATTCCCTGAGCGGCGCGCCTAAGATCTGCTGAACCATCCGCGACGAACGGCCCGACGCACCAGCAACAGCCCGACCACGACGAGGGGAGCCCATACGAGCGCTTGGATGAGAAAGGCCCAGACGTCGGCCAGGCTCTCGCTAAAAAGTACGCCTGTCTGCTTCCAGCTCCGTCTCAGCGGACCGAGATTTGCGCGCGCACTCTCATAATAAGTTGTGATCTCCTCGGTAGCGACCTGACGCGACAGCCTCTTCTGCTCCCTCATCCCGCTCTCCAGCTCAGTCTGGGCCTCCGAGAGTTCCTTTGCGACTTTGATGAGATCCTCGGGCTTGCTGGCGCTTTTCTCCTCGAGTGCCTCAAGCCGATCACGATATGCCGTCATCTGGGCTAAGCGACGTCCGACATCAGCCATCTCTGCACTTAAGTCGCGCTCATTGGTTTGGAGAGCTTGCGTTACGACCGAACCACCGGTTTCTCCCGTTACCGGCGCCGCTGCATCTTCAAGAAATGCATCGACCTCGTCATGAGGCACGCGAGCAGAAAGACGGGCATGACGTCTGTCCTCCTCCTCGCTGCGATCATCGGCATCCTCGGTCGCGGAAATCAGTTCGCACCCCACTTGGGAGAGGCAGAAATCACGTAAACGGGTCAGATGCGCGCCAACCTTATCTGCGGGCACCGTAAGAGTCAGACTATGATCGTAGGCGATGGCGCCTTGTCTGAGGCCTCGAGCCAATGAAAGACGCGAAAATCCCGGTCCCGGCATTACTGCCGGCGCAGCTAACAAAGGAGGATCACTGATTGTTTCCTCACTCCGCTGCTCGTGATGTCGGTGCTTGCATCCACTGATGGGTGCTCGAAACCATGCCGAGCGCCAATAGGCAGGCAAGCCGCCTAGCAAGCTGTCTCGCGTATTTCTGCGTCATCACTCTTCCCTACTTAAATCGGTGGAGAAGAGGACCACGTATGAGGGCGGGGTCATAGAGCGTGAGATGAGCAGTTCCATTCAGATCCGGCTGCCACCTGCCCACCCCACCATCGCAGCACCGAAACTTATCCCCAGATTCAGGGAACAACTCTGCGGATCAGGTTGTGCATAAGCTGTTGATGGAGCGGGATAGTTTGCTCGTCCGGTGTTTTGGATCGATCTATCAAGGTGTCAAAAATCGATCCAAAACTGGAGAATTTCAGACAGCGCGTGCTTTCAGAGAGGCGAGAAGCTCCTCCATCACGATTTCCGGAGACCCTGCACTATCCACAGCGATAAAATTCTCGTCTTTCGTGGGTGGCTCCAGCGTCGCAAGCTGACTCGGGAGAAGGCTGGGCGGCATGAAATGCCCGACTCTGCGCTTGAGACGCTCGGCGATCGTCTGTTCGCTTGTCTCAAGGTAAACGAACGTCACATCGAGCCCTTCGCGCAGCACGTCGCGATATTTTCGCTTGAGAGCCGAGCAGGTCAGGACGCCGCCCGTATCCTTATGCATCTTGAGCCATTCGTGGCAGATCTGAAGCCATGGCGCACGATCGGAATCGTCCAGCGGAATGCCCCCATGCATCTTGGCGACATTGGCCGCCGGATGCAGATCATCGCCTTCCTGAAACGGTGAGCTGAAGTAATCGGCAAGCCCCTGGGCAACGGTCGTCTTGCCGCAGCCCGAGACACCCATCACGACGAACAGGCCCCGGCTAGCCCGGGATAATGTCGTGTTCATGCTTTCAACCTTTGCAGGCCCGAGGCCCCGGCAACGAGGACCTCCGTCGTGGTATCGAGAAAGAGGCCGTGATCGACGACACCCGTGATCGAGATGATACGATCTGCAAGTTCACGCGGAGACTCGATACGTTCGTAATCACAATCGATGATGATGTTGTGATTATCGGTCATATACAAAGAGCCATCGTCGTTTCGACGCGCGACGCAGGATTTCGCACCCGTCTTGCGCAGCAGGTTCTCGACGCGCTCCCATCCCCAGGGAATGGTCTCAACCGGAAGGGGCAGATGCGTGCCGAGATCGGTCACGATCTTGCTTTCATCCACAATCACGATGAACTTGCGCGACGAGACGGCAACGATCTTCTCACGCAAGAGCGCGCCGCCGCGCCCCTTGATGAGAAAGAGCGAACCCGTCTGAACTTCATCGGCCCCGTCAATCGCGACATCGAGATAGGGATCGTTGATGAAATTGGTAATCGGAATGTTCAGGCTCTGCGCCTGAGCGGCGCTCGCCTCCGATGTCGGGATGGCTCTGATTTTAAGACCCTCGCGACGGACGCGCTCACCGAGCGCATCGATCATGAGTTTTGCCGTACTGCCCGTTCCGAGTCCGACGGCCATGCCATCTTCGATATAGGAGATCGCATGCGTAGCCGCTTCACGTTTCAGTTCAGCGACCCGGGCGCAATCTCAGCGGCGTTATCAGCCATATTAAAGCTCTCCTGCTGCTGCCTTATCAACGAGGAACACGACCTCGCCCTCGGAGGTGATATGTGAGGCCGGCAGCGACTCCTCACCACTCCGGACCCGTGCCAGCATCTCCGCCTTGCCTGCGCCTTCAATCAGAAAGACAACGCTGCGGCTCGAATGGATCGCGGGATAGGTCAGAGAAACTCGGTCATGCGGGGCATTATCGGGTGTGCAGGCAGCAACCCATTTGGTGCGTTCCTGCAGAATTGGCTGACGCGGAAAAAGCGATGCCGTGTGCCCATCTGGCCCCATCCCCAGCATGACAACATCAAAGAGCGGCTTGCCTTCCGTCAGGGTTTCGCTTCCGTAGAGTTCCTGCAACGTCGCCTGATAGGTCGCCGCATCTTCCTCGGTCGTGGCCTCGGACGGGATCGGATGCATGTTGGCTGTCGGGAGATCGATATGCTCGAGCAGGATCTCATCCGTCATGCGGTAGTTGCTGTCATCATGCGTAAAAGCGACGTGGCGGTCGTCGCCGAAAAAGATATGGGTCCGACGCCACGGAAATTTCGAGGCGTAGTCCGGCTCAGCCATCATCTTGAACAGGCGCTTGGGCGTCGAACCACCCGAAAGCGCCATGACGAAAGGACCGTCGGTCTTCGCCAGGGCCTGATCCAGCAGCCACTGCGCCATTTTCTGGGCAACAGCCTCGCCATCATCCAGGACAACCACTCTGGCTGAAGTCACATCATGTCCGCTCATTGTCTCATTCCTTCGTGTCAGGCCGCAGCCGGAGCGCGGGGGAGGACGAAGCGCGTCATGGCCTCCGCCCATCCATCCGCATCATTGCGTCCCGTCTTAACATGGGCATGCGCGCTGACATCATCTGTCGCATTGCCCATGGCAATGCCAAGCCCGGCACTATCGAGCATCGGCACATCATTGGACATGTCGCCGATACAGGCAACCTCGCTCATCGAGATGCCCAAACGTTCGGCAAGCGCGCGTGCGGCAAAGCCCTTATTGGCGTCTTTATGCGTAATATCGAGATAGTAATTCGCTGAGCGATGCACACTGGCCTCGCCACGCAGCATAGCGTCAAGCTCGACTTCCATGCGCTGAAGCAGAGGAAAGTCGCTGCTCGCACTCATGATTTTCCCTACCCCCTCATAATAGGGCTCGAAATCGGGCACGACGACCGGCTCGATTTGCACCGATTTCCGTTCATGCTCGACATAGAACGCCCCCGGATCGCGAATGAGCCATTCATGGCCGCGAAACAGCCAGGTGTCGATCCGATGCACTGAAAGCGTGGTGCAGGCCGCCTCGACCGCTGAGGCCGGGAGCGACAGACTGGCAAGAATGTCGTCCTCGGCGCTGAGAATCATGCCCCCGTTGAGGGCGCCATAAGGCGTCTCGAGTGACAGCTCACGGTGAAAGCGACGCATTCCCTCGGCCGAGCGGGAGCTGACAAGGCAAAGTGCAATACCAGCCTCGCGCAGCTGCTGAGCGGCCTCAAGCGTCGCCTCCGTCAGCCTTTTTTCGGCGCCAAGGAGCGTTCCGTCGATATCCGACACGACCAGTCGGATTGTGGACGCCATCGGGGGCAAGGCTGCGTGGATCGCATCCAGATCGAGTGTCATCGCAAAATCCTGTCGGTCTGCTGAAAGGCGCAATCAGTTATTCAGGTCGAGCCAGCGGCGACCGCTACGTGCCAGCAGCTCGTCTGCTTCACGCGGGCCGTCGAGACCGGCCGGGTAGAAGCAAAGCGGAGACTTGTCGGCGATCCTGTCCGTGAATGCGGGCTCCACAATGCGCCACCCCTCTTCAATCGTATCGGCACGCTGGAACAGCGTCTGATCACCGATCATGCAATCGTAGATCAGGGTTTCGTATCCGGTGCTCGGGCCTTCGCTGAACCAGTCAGAGTAATCGAACTTCATCCTGACACCGCCCAGCCGTACGGACGGACCGGGTACCTTGGCGGAAAACTGCATGGTCACGCCTTCTGTCGGCTGGATATGCAACACCATGATATTGGGCGTCAGCTTGTCGACTGGCGTATCTCTGAACAATGCAAACGGCGCCTGCTTGAAATGGATGGCAATCTCCGTCTTGCGACGACGCAGACGCTTGCCCGTACGCAGATAGAAGGGCACGCCTGCCCAACGCCAGTTATCGATGCGCAGCTTCATGGCAACATAGGATTCTGTCTGGCTGCCCATGCCGACATCCGGCTCCTCGCGATAGCCCCGAAGCGCCTCGGCTTCGTCTCCAACGCCAAAAGAGCCGCTGACATATTGTCCGCGGACGACCTCGGCGAGATCGACAGGCTGGATCGCACTCAGGACCTTGGCTTTCTCGTCGCGCACAGCCTCGGCGTCGAATGACGTCGGCGCTTCCATCGCGACCATCGACAGCAACTGCATCAGATGGTTGGGCACCATGTCACGGATCGCACCGGTGCTTTCGTAAAACCGGCCACGGCGTTCAACACCGACGGTCTCTGCGGCCGTGATCTGGACGTGATCGATGTTCTGGCGATTCCAGAGCGGTTCGAAGAAACCATTGGAAAAGCGAAGGGCCAGAATGTTCTGAACCGTCTCTTTGCCGAGATAATGATCGATACGGTAGATCTGGTTTTCATCAAGCGAGCGCTGCAGCCGTGCATTCAGCGCCTTCGCCGATTCAAGATCCGCACCGAAGGGTTTTTCAATGATAACCCGGCGCGACACCGTCTCTGTCTGTCTGGCGAGACCGGACTCGCCCAGAAGATCGACAATCGGGCCGAAGAAACGGGCGGCGACGGCAAGATAGAAAACGGCAGAGCGCTCACCCAGCTTTTCGTTCAGGGCCTCATAGGTGGAGAGTTCTTCGAAGGATCCCCGCAGATACGAGATGCTCCTGGACATGCGCTCCCACACATCCTGACGCAGCTTCGTCGCACTGGTGCCGCGCTTATTGACGAAGTCGTCAAGCGATGCCTTCAGCTGTTCCTGAAGAGCCTCGGTCGTCATCTCTGCCCAGTCGACCACGATGATCGAAAAATCTTCGCTGAGCAGACCAGCCACGTCCAGATTATAGATAGCCGGAACCAGAAGACGTTTCGTCAGATCGCCGCCGCCGCCGAAAATGACCAAGGAGCCCGGAGGGGCTGGGCGTACGCCGCGCGTTGCTTCTGAATTGGACAGTGCCGCACGTGCTGAGGCGGAAATCTCGACCATATGCCAAACCTTTTTAGTCGATAAACTGAAAGTCGGAGTGCAAGCGGGAACGTGGACGCTCCCGCTGACAATCAGGCCCAGAGTTTAGAGTAAAAAAAAAGGCCGGGACCAGATACGGTCCCGGCCCTTATTGTCACTTCTTCTCGACGTGACCGCCAAAGCCGAAGCGCATGGCAGAGAGGACTTTCTCTGCGTAGTTGTTGCCGCTGCGTGAGCGGAAACGTGTGAACAGCGATGCCGTCATGACGGGGACAGGAACCGACTCTTCGATCGCTGCTTCGATCGTCCAGCGACCTTCACCGGAATCAGCCACCTCGCCCGAGAACTCGGACAGTGATTCATTCTTGGCAAGAGCATCGGCGGTCAGGTCGAGCAGCCAGGACGACACGACACTGCCACGACGCCAGACTTCAGCGATGTCAGCCATGTTCAGGTCGAAACGCTGATCTTCCTGCAGAACAGGCGAGTTCTTCGACTTCATGACGTCGAAGCCTTCAGCGAAAGCCTGCATCATGCCGTATTCGATGCCGTTATGGACCATCTTGACGAAGTGACCCGATCCGGCCGGGCCGCAATGCAGATAGCCTTCCTCGGCGCGGGGATCGAGACCGTCACGGTCACGGCCGGTCGTGCGCACAACGTCGCCCTTGCCCGGTGCCAGCGCCTTGAGGATCGGATCAATGTGATCGGCCGAATCCTTGGTGCCGCCATACATCATACAATAGCCACGCTCGAGGCCCCACACGCCGCCGGACGTGCCGACATCGATGTAGTGAATGCCCTTTTCCATCAGCTCATGGGCGCGACGGACATCATCCTTGTAGTAGCTGTTGCCACCATCGATAACGATGTCGTCCTTGCCGAGCAGTCCACGCAGTTCCTGCACGCAGGCTTCGGTGATTTCACCGGCCGGCAACATCACCCAGACAATCTTGCGTTCTGCCGTCAGCTCGCTGACAAGATCAGCCACCGAGTTGGCAGCGATCGCGTGGCCCTTTTCGGCGCGGTCGAATGTCTTGGTAACAACTTCCGGAGAACGGTCGAACAGCACAACGTCATGACCATGACGGCTCAGACGCACTGCAATGTTGCCGCCCATACGGCCGAGGCCAACGATACCGATTTGCATCTTTAAAACTCCTGCACAGCCTGGCTGTGCCTTCTTGCAACGACGTCATAAAAACAATCCGCCCCGTTTGGGTGGGGCGGATTGAGGTCAGTCTCAGACGGCCTTCTTGATGAGAGCTGCCAGTTCTTCAAGGCCTGCTTCAAGCGGGCCCTTGATATGCACGCGCAGGGCACGACGGCCGCGCTCGGAGAGCACATCGAAATCGCCACGTGCCTGCGCCGCCTTGACGACACCGAACGTGAAACGCTCGCCCGGTACGGCAAGATCCGCATGATCGTCGAACGTGATCTGCAGGAACACGCCGCTATCCGGGCCACCCTTATAAGCCTGACCGGTCGAATGCAGGAAGCGCGGACCGAACTCGGCGGCCGTTGCAACTTTCAGCTGGTCACGCAGAGTGAGGCGAACCTGCTGGATCCACTCGCGGGTCTTGAGATCGCGCTCGACATAAGCCAGCACGCCCACGTAATCACCCGCCTTCACGCGGCCGAAATGCGCCTTGAGAATGGCAAGAGCATCCTGCCCGCCGAGAGCCTTGGCATTGGCCGCATCTGCAAAGAACTCGAAAGCCCCCGCAGTCGCGAACGGCGTTTCAGCCGGCAGCTTGCCTGTCTCGTTGAACGCGTCGTAAGCTTCTTGGTCTCGATCTTGCTGAACTCGACGTCCGGCTGATCGAAAGGATCGATCTCCAGCACCGAGCCTGCAACCGCCGTGGCGTATTCCCAATGGAAGAATGCCTGGGCGACATCCAGCTTGTCAGCCAGATCGATCGTCACCACCGGCTCGCCAGCAGCGACTAGAGCCGCGATGGCTTTCTCCTGGTTCGGGCAGGCTTCACCCTTGAGGCGCAGATAGGCGAAGACGCGATCCTTGCCATAAACGCCCGGAGCCCCGAGGGTCTCGTCGTCAATGGGGATCAGGCCTGTGCCCTTCTTGCCGGTCGACTCAGCAAGAAGCTGCTCGAGCCAGGCGCCAAGATCGTAGATCGCAGGCGAAGCCACGATCGTCACCTTGTCACGACCGAACTTGGTCGCGGCAGCACCGAGGATTGCACCGAGCTGCAGAGCCGTGTTCTGGGCCGGCGGTGTGCTTGCTGATGCTTCCTTGACCGAGCGCAGAGCGGATTCAAGGAACGCACGAACATTCAGACCGCTCGCCGCTGCCGGCACGAGACCGAAATTCGACAGAACCGAGAAGCGGCCACCGATCTGCTTCTCACCGTAGAAGATCTTCCAGAAGCCGTCTTTCTTAGCCACGTCTTCCATGTGTGAACCGGGATCGGTCACGGCAACGAAATGCGCGCCGGGAGCCGAACCGAGAGCCTTTTCGGCTGCGGCGAAGAAATAGGCCTTCAGAATGTTCGGCTCAAGCGTACCGCCCGACTTGGACGAAACGATGAACAGCGTCTTCTTCAGATCGACCGCATTCTCGTAGGTCTTGACCTGTTGCGGGTCGGTGCTGTCGAGCACATGCAGCTTCGGGAAACCGGCAATGTGACCGAAAGTCTCGGCGATCACTTCCGGACCGAGGCTCGAACCGCCCATGCCGAGCAGCAGGACGTCGCTGAAGCCCTTGGCCTTGACTTCACTGGCAAAGGCTTCGAGTTCGGACACATGAGCAAGACGCTCATCGACGATATCCAGCCATTTGAGCCATTTGGTTTCTTCGCCACCGGTCCAGACAGAAGCGTCCTTGGCCCAGAGCTTGCGGCCCTTGCCCGTCTTGCGCCAGTCTTCGAGCACTGCGTCTGACGCAGCTTTCAGATCAGCCGGAAGGTCGGCCTTCTGCTCGATCAGTTTGCTCCCGAGAAACGTGGCCTGCTTGTTTGCTACCGCCCCGAGCAACTGGTCAAAAGCGTCACAGAAAGAAGCGCACCCTTCGATAACGAGGGTCTTGGTCACGCCGTCGAGGTCCAGTCCCAGCTTGGCCTGCTGTTCCATCACCTTGACTGCGTCTTCGACGTTTTCAGTCAGGCTGGCGCGCAGCTTGCCATGGTCACGGAACGCGTCGAAGGTTGCGGGCGGAATGGTGTTGACCGTGTCTTCACCGATCAGCTCTTCGACATAGAGGACGTCGGAGTAAGCCTTGTCCTTGGTGCCTGTGGAGGCCCAGAGCAGACGCTGCGGCTGTGCACCGGCTGCGGCAAGCTTCTTCCAGCGCTCGGAAGCGGTCACTTCGAGATAATGCTGATAAGCGACCTTGGCGTTGGCGATGGCAACCTTGCCGCGCAGCGCCTTGAGAGCTTCTGCGTCCTTGTCGCCTTCCTTCACGCGACGATCGATCGCACCGTCGATCTTGCCGTCGATACGCGAGACGAAGAAAGAAGCCACGCTGGCGATCTTGCTGATGTCCTTGCCCGCTGCATGACGGATTTCGAGGCCCTTGATATAGGCTTCGAGAACAGCCTTGTAGGCATCCAGCGAGAAGAGAAGCGTGACGTTGACGCTGATGCCCTCGGAGGTCACTTCCTGGAACGCCGGAACGCCCTCAGCCGTGCCCGGGATCTTGATCATCAGGTTTTCGTCGCCGACAGCCTTCCAGAGGCGACGGGCTTCATCAGCCGTGCCCTTGGTGTCGAACGCGAGATAAGGAGAAACTTCGAGGCTTACATAACCATCGAGACCCTTGGTCTTGGTGAAGACCGGGTGCATCACCTTGGCAGTCGCCTGAATGTCGGTGATTGCCAGCTTTTCATAAAGCTCGCCGGGGGAGAGGATTTCCTTAGCCAGCAGATCTTTCATCTGGGCATCGTAATCCGTTCCGTAACCCATGGCCTTCTCGAAGATCGCCGGGTTGGAGGTGACGCCACGCAGGCCGTCCTCGTCCACAAGCTTCTTGAGGCTGCCATCGGCAGTATAGGATCTCTGGATGAAGTCCAGCCAGGGTGACTGGCCAAAATTGGAAAGGTCACGCAGCGGTTCCCGCTCGTAGCGGCACCCTGCTTCTGATCGACGTCCATGACGTACTCCTGTCTGTCCCACTGACGGGTTCCCTATGGACACCCGCCTCAGCTCAGGTCGGCCTTCCGACCCTGACCTCATAAGAGGGGGCCAAAGCACGCTATGGCCCCCAGGAGCCTGACCGCCGGGAGGCAATCAGGCCCCGGTAGTCTGTCTTACTTGCGAGCAGCCTGCTCGCGGGCGGCGTCGTACACCTTCTCCGGCGTAAAGCCGAATTTGGTGAGGAGGCTCTTGAGCGGTGCCGAAGCACCAAAGCTGTTCATGGCGATGATCGCGCCACCGATGCCGGTGTAACGATCCCAACCGAAGGCTGCAGCCTGCTCGACGGCCACACGTCCTTTAACGTCCGGCGGCAGTACGCTGTCGCGATAGGCCTGATCCTGCTCTTCGAAGAGATCGAAGGACGGGAAGGAGACCACGCGGGCCTTGATGCCCTCTGCCGTCAGCTTCTCATAGGCGTCGACCACCAGAGACACTTCCGAACCCGAAGCCATCAGAATGACATCCGGCTTGCCTTCACAGCTGGCAAGAACATAGGCGCCCTTGGCGACACCTGATGCGCAGGCATACTTGCTACGATCCAGCGTCGGCAGGTTCTGACGGCTGAGGATCAGCACGGCAGGCTTATGCGTCTGCGGGATCAGGGTGCGCCATGCTTCCGACACTTCGTTGGCGTCGCCGGGGCGGATGGTCATGATACCCGGCGTTGCGCGCAGCTGCGCAAGCTGCTCGATCGGCTGATGGGTCGGACCGTCTTCACCGACACCGATAGAGTCATGGGTGAAGATATAGATGACCGGCAGCTCCATGAGAGCTGACAGACGGATCGGCGCCTTCATGTAGTCGGAGAAGATCAGGAAGCCCGAGCCATAGGTACGGAGACCGGCAAGCGCCAGACCGTTACAAATCGACCCCATTGCATGTTCGCGAATGCCGAAATGGACATTGCGACCGGCATAGGAACCACCCCATTGCGGCGGCTGGAACGAGCCAGCGCCTTCAAAGGTGAGATTCGTCTTGGTCGACGGCGAAAGATCGGCCGAGCCACCCATCATCCAGGGGATGTTCTTGGCAACAGCATTAATGGCCTTGCCCGAGCTGGCGCGCGAGGCGACACCCTTGGCATCGGCATCCCATTTCGGAATATCCTTGTCCCAGCCTTCCGGCAGGCGACGTTCGAAGATCGCGCGCAGTTCTGCGGCTTCCTTCGGATATTCGTTTGTGTAGCGGTCGAACAGGGCATGCCATTCAGCACGAGCGGCCGCACCACGCTTGCCGAGACCTTCCTGGAAATGCTCCAGAACACCCTCAGGTACATGGAAAGCATCGCTCCAGGGCCAGTTATAGGCCTTCTTGGCGCCAGCAATTTCTTCCTCACCCAGAGGCTCGCCATGGGCCGAAGCCTTGCCAGCCTTCTTGGGCGCACCGTAACCGATGACCGTATGCATAACGATCAGGCTCGGACGATCCTTGACGGAGCGGGCTTCTTCGAGCGCCTTGCCGACAGCAGCAAGATCGTTCACGTCATTGACCGTCACGACGTGCCACTTATAGGCACGGAAGCGCTCGGCAACGTTTTCGGTGAACGCCAGATCGGTCGAGCCTTCGATCGAAATCTGGTTGGAATCGTACAGCCAGATCAGGTTACCCAGACCCAGATGGCCGGCCATCGAAGCAGCTTCGGAAGACACACCTTCCATCATGTCGCCATCACCACAGAAGACATAGGTGTGATAGTCAAACAGATCGAAGCCAGGGCGGTTGTAATGGGCGGCGAGATACTTCTCAGCCATCGCCATACCGACCGAGTTGCCACAGCCCTGACCGAGCGGGCCGGTTGTGGTCTCGATGCCAGCCGTGTGACGGTACTCCGGGTGACCCGGGGTCTTGGAGTTCGCCTGACGGAACTGCTTGAGGTCCTCAAGAGTCAGTGACGGCGTGTCGAGAACCTTGTCCTTCACGACATCGCGGATGCCGGTGAGGTAGATCGTCGAATAAAGCAGCATCGACGCATGGCCCACGGACAGCACGAAGCGGTCGCGACCAGGCCAGATCGGATCAGCCGGATCATATTTAAGGTCGTTCTGCCACAGGGCATACATAACAGGAGCCAGCGCCATCGCCGTTCCCGGATGGCCTGAATCGGCCTTTTCCACACCATCCATCGACAGGGTGCGGATCGTGTTGATGCTCAGCTGGGCGATGTCAGAGACACCGGCGCCGGCCGCTCCACCGGTTTCCGCACCAAATGCGGACGGGTTGCTTAAAGAACGCATCGAAAATCGACCTCCGAATTAACTCTCTGCGATGGATAACCATCTGTCGGACAGACACCAACGTTCAAGACCGGTTTGCTGTCTGAGACAACCCCTCAGGGATCCTTTTCGCGAAGGCGACCACGCAGGGTTTACGACCACAATAGACCGACATGGAAATCCATGGGCAGTGATCGCCAAACTCCTTTTCCATACGTCTGCGATCAGACGATGTTCCGCGTGTCCCGCGCATATTGCCTCAAAATCCCGACAGCATTGACACCAAACTCAAACCTACCGTCCCGGCAATACATTGCGTTGGGCATAAGACGCCCATTGCCCACATTGTGCTAGAGCCAAAAACTTCACGACTCCTCGACTGCACGAAAATTTGCGATATTTGCCCCATTCGTCCCGACGCGGTGGGGTCATTCCGATACTCAAACCTTTTAAAACGCAGCCGGTTATCGTCCCTTCCTGAGAGATTCCTCCGCGACGACAGGCGGCTGATCTAGCTGCGCGATGAAGCCCTTGAGCCTGGATTTCTGATTTTGATCGCACCAAGAGCGTCGAGACGCTTTCATAGTCACGATTGACCCAGACCCGCGCACGACGCGCCCATAGCCTGCCGTCGCAAGTTGGGAGGTTGTTGAGGTCATCGAAAATGATTCCCACAACCAGATTTCTGCCGCAGGTAAAGGCTCACCGATTTGCGTTCCCGAGCCGGGAAAGACGCACATAAACTGCCGGACCCGCTGAGCATGCCCATGACTGCACGCAATAAAAACGGGTGCCATGCTTTCGGTCCGATCCCGGCTCAGCTATTATTTGATGACTATGACAGGTTCAGGCTCACAGATGACCGAGATGATGCCAGCAGGCAGTTTTTCGTCCGAACAGATCACTGCGCTCTTCATCGACGCCGCCCGTCTGGGCGATACGGACATGCTGATGCAGTTCCTCGATGCGGGCATGGAAGTCGACGCTCAGGACAGCCGTGGATACACGGCGCTGATCGTCGCCGCCTATAATGGCGTTCTTCCCGCGACCGGCCTTCTTCTCGAACGCGGCGCCGATCCGAACATGCAAGATGCAAAAGGGGCAACTGCGCTGTCAGGAGTCGCTTTCAAGGGGCACCTTGCGGTTGCCGAGCTTCTGGTGAGTGCGGGAGCCAAACTCGACATCGCCAGCCATCTCGGCCGCACGCCCCTCATGTTTGCCGTCATGTTCGGACGACAGGACATGGTGCGGTTTCTGTTAGGCCAAGGCGCCGACCCACACCAGCGTGACGTTGAAGGCCTCTCGGTTCTGGACATCGCGGAGACCCATGGCCAGAGCCATCTTTTCGCCTCCGAGGGAGCTCCCAATCGATGAGCCGTTTCTGGAACCCCCTTGTCGCGGGCCTGCATCCCTATATCCCTGGCGAACAACCCCAGTTCAGCGACATTCTCAAGCTCAATACGAACGAACTTCCCTATGGCCCGAGTCCACGCGCTCTTACCGCCATGCAGACCGCCTGTGATGACAGCCTGCGCCTGTACCCGGATCCGACCGCACTGGAACTGAGAAAAATCATCGCCTCAACTTACGGGACGACGGAAGACCGCGTCTTCGTTGGCAACGGTTCGGACGAGGTGCTCGCCCATGCGTTTCGGGCTCTAATCGCCCCGGAGGCACCGCTTCTTTTCGCAGATGTCAGCTACGGTTTTTACCCCGTTTACTGCAGCCTCTTCGGACAGACTTATCAGGAAGTTCCTCTGAACGACCGCTTCGAGATCGACGTAGAGGACTACGCCGTGCCTTGCGGCGGAATCGCCATCGCCAACCCCAACGCGAATACAGGCCACGCCGTCTCACTCGAGGCGCTATCTCGTCTGGCGACACTGCAACCGGACCGAACGATTATCGTCGACGAGGCGTATGTCGATTTCGGCGCTGAGTCAGCCATCCGCCTCACCGAGGAGCATGACAATCTGCTGGTCGTTCAGACACTCTCCAAGTCACGGGCCCTCGCAGGCCTGAGAGTCGGCTACGCCATCGGCCATCCCGACCTCATCGAAGGGCTTGCGCGAGTCAAAGACAGCTTCAACTCCTATCCACTCAGTCGACTTGCCCAGACTGGCGCCGCTGCAGCCATTGCAGACGAAGCCTGGCTCAAACAAACAACGAGCCAGGTCATGTCGACGCGTGAGCGATTTGTGCAGCGCCTCGCCGGGTTGGGCTTTGACATTCTGCCTTCCTGTGCCAATTTTGTTCTTGTGCACCATTCGGCTCACGAGGCCGGTGCTCTACTGGCCGGACTGCGAGAGCGCCATATCATTGTGCGCCAGCTCAGTGCGCCTCGTATTCGAGACTGGTTGCGCATCACGATCGGGACGGACGAAGAGATGAACCGACTGATCGAGCGCTAACCTCCATGGGCCTAACGCCGCGCTGATCGCGAGGCAGCCTCCCGCCCATTCGATTTTAACAAGAACGGTCCCGCGGTAGCGCACGTACGCTTCCGCCGGGTGCCGCGCCGTGACAATTTCTGGCTCGGAGCCAGAGTGAAGAAGAGACTTGATTATGCGTTCCCACACCGGACAGCTTTCCGACAACCAACCGATCCGTCGCAATCTCGCTGAAAAGCAGAAGCAGTTGCGCGATCTGAAGGAAACGCTGGCCACCATGAAGCCGCATACTTCCCCCTCCCTCAAGGAGAGCATCCAGCGACGCATCCGAGAGCTGGAAGTGGAAATCCGCACCGCCCTGCGCGACACTGCCTCTGCCAGCCAGGACAGAGCTCCGCGTCAGGAGAGAACACGCCGCGCGCCCCGGCGAGCTCACCATGCCGAAACTTTCGGCGAATAAGACCCCTGCCCTCGCCTCTGCTGTGCGAGAAAGTCAGCGTAGCCTTATTGGAGAAACGTGATGTCTGGAGCCTCTCTCACCTTCGCCGAACGCCTGGACAGGCTCGGTGAGGTTGCCGTCAAGATCGGCCTCAACCTGCAGGCCGGACAGGAACTGGTCATATCGGCTCCGCTCGAGGCCGTGCCATTGGTGAGGCGCCTGACCGAACACGCCTACAAGGCAGGCGCGAGCCTGGTCACCACGCAGTATAGTGACGACGAAGCGACGCTCGCCCGCTATCGCTTTGCAACAGACGACAGCCTCGACACGAGCGCGTCATGGATGGCGGATGGAATTGCCCGCGCCTATCGTGAAGGTGCTGCACGCCTTGCGATTACTGGCGGCAATCCAACCCTGCTCAACGGTCAGGATCCGACACGCGTGTCACGTGCCAGCAGAGCGGCCTCGCGCGCCAATCGTGAGGCGATGGAGATCATTACCCGGTTCGACACAAACTGGACGATCGTCGCTTTCGCGACAGCGAGCTGGGCAGCTCAGGTGTTTCCGGATCTTGCAGGCGAGCAGGCTCAGGCAAAGCTCTGGGACGCAATCTTCGCATCGTCCCGCCTTGACACGCCCGATCCGGTTCTGGCCTGGAAACAGCATAATGCCGCCTTGCACGCCAAGGCCGCCATGCTGAACGAACGGCGTTTCGACTCCCTCCATTTCAGCGGCCCCGGCACCGATCTGCATGTCGGCCTGGCCGATGGGCATGCCTGGGCTGGTGGTGCGGAACACACGACAAACGGCATCGAGTGCAATCCGAACATCCCGACGGAAGAAGTCTTCACAACACCGCATAGCCACCGGGTGAGCGGTCACGTTGCCAGCACGAAACCCCTCTTTCATCAGGGTACGCTGATTGACGAAATCCGCGTGACTTTCGCAGAGGGACGTATCGTTGAAGCCCATGCGAGCAAAGGCGAAGATGCTCTGAGGCGTATTCTCGATACTGACGAAGGCGCTGCACGACTGGGTGAAGTCGCCCTTGTTCCACATGCTTCTCCCATCTCCGATACGGGCATCCTGTTCCGCAACACGCTTTTCGATGAGAATGCCTCTAGCCATATTGCGCTCGGGCAAGCCTATACGAAGTGCATGCTTGACACCGACGGAACATCGCCGGACGCCCTTGCAGCACGCGGCGCCAATAGCAGCATGATTCACATCGATTGGATGATCGGGTCCGATAAGATCGATCTTGATGGCGCCTATCGAGATGGCACAAAAATACCGCTGATGCGTAAAGGAGCATGGGTCTGATGCGTCGCTCAATTCTTTGCAACATCACCGCACTCGGTGTCAGCATCTTCCTGCTCGCGACACCCAGCCGAGCTCAGACACAGCCGGAAACGCAGCAACCCGCCCTTAATCCGGCCATGCAACAGGATTTGAAAGCTGGCCTTCAATATCCCCTTCCTCAGGACTTCATGGATCGGGCGGCCCAAACATTGCAGGCTCTTCAGGCGGCCAATATACGGCCGCCCGATTCAACTCGATTAACCCTGAGGCAGACGATTGCCCAGATCGCATCCACTCCGGGCGTCCCTGAAATTCTGAATGCTCACGGCTTCACGCCAGAGAGCTTCACGATGGGCATGACGGCGTTCGGTATGACGCTCGCCGCAACCAACGGGCAACCCGTCCCGCCTGGATTACCGGCGGCCAACCCTGCCAATATCTCGCTCTTTCATGCTCATCCAGATCAGGTCACGGCGCTAATGCAAGCCATGGGCACGCCCCCAAGCCAGAATTGAGTGTTCCGTGACAGAGCAAAGCCCACCAATGGACGCACCCTCCCCGGCCTCTGAGATCTCATTGGATCCGTCCACACTTCCGCCAGCCGACATTATAGCATTGGCCAGAGTGGCCTCTTGTGTCGCGCTGAGCGCGACACACCAGATGGTGGCGTGCCAGTCTTCATGACGAAGGTCGACTGGGACACCATCTCAGAGCGCTTTTCTGTAGAGACGTCTTCTCCGAACGATCACATTGTTGCCGTTGAACGCGCGGTGCATCATCTCCTCGGCCACGCGGCAGAGAGTCTCACAAAGTGCCCTGCAGGAGAGATCAGTGCCGTGCTTAACGTGAAAACTGACCTCTTCGCGGAAAACGGGGAAACCTTCCTCTCATTCGTGAGAGATCGTACTCACTCTGTTGTCTGCGTCATTATAGGCACCCTCTCTTGGGATGTTCTTAAAAGCGTGCACGCTTTTTGAAACGGTCGCGATGAGGCTAACCCGACTGAAGATAAAAAGACGCAAAACGGAATTTTTCTGATCAGTCCTTTAAGCTGGACGTCAAGTTTCTCAACCAGACGCCGGAAGCCACACTCCTACACCGCTCTCGCGATGCGTCTCCTTATCATCAGGGCGCTTTGCAGCGCTTCTAGCGAGAATGAAGGCCTGGTAGGCAACCGCGACATCAATGGCAACCTCGCGTTCTGCGCTTCGCGCGCGATCGATGGCTCGACGCGCCTCAGGCAACCAGCTTACGAATCCCTCGACTGCTCGGTCGTCATCATTCGAGTCCAGAATAGCGCGTTCGGCACTAACGATTTCAGCCTCGGCATTCCTGCGTGCCATGCGCACGCCGGTCTCACGGCGCAAAACAGCCGTCAGCGCCTGCGCGCGGTCAAGTAGCTCGTGCCAACGCTGTATCCTCGTGTTTCTTCTGATCCGCACGACGCTCACTCTTTTATTTCTGCATATAGTCAAATAATGCCGACTCCTTGACGGACAAAATCCACATCGGCGCATTTTATAAAAGAACTTTCTAAGGTGTTCCGTTCTTTGATGTTTGCCTTATGAGAACCTGGGGAGATTACAACCTAAGCGAGCATTCGGTGTCGTAGCGATCCCGCGTGGCGCTTAAGACCCTGCTCTCCACGTTAAAAAACGTCAACAGAACATTCCTACCACTTGAAGATTAACCAACCATCTGACTCCCAACCTCTTCTAAAAATCGGGCTTTTTTGCATACGAAAGCTAAAGGTCGTTAGAAAATTGTAGGCTGTAAACGTTAAAAACTCGTTACTGAAGGGGCGAAATGTTTTCGTTTAAAGAAAGTATTTTGCTTGCTGATAGCAACCTTAGGTAGTACCAAACGATTATCAACCGTGGAGATTGATGAAATGCGCCTCCTTCTTGTGGAAAGCGACCAAGCTACGGCTCTTTCGCTGATCAAAACCCTTAAACAGGGCGGTATTACTGTCGACCATGCTCGCACTGGGCATGAAGCGATAGATATGCTCCGCCACTACGATTATGATCTGGCGCTTACAGAGCTAACGCTTGAAGATCTTGAGGGTTATGAAGTTATTCGGCG
>NZ_BAJT01000006.1 GCF_000613845.1 Asaia astilbis JCM 15831 | reverse complement strand
CATCTGGCGCCAAAAAGTTCGTTCAACGTCTCTTGATGAGGGAACAAAAAAAGGGGGCCGGGGCCCTCCCCTTTCGAGCTACCTGCGCTCGATGAAGACGCCCGGCGATCAGAAATCGACGCTCGCCGTCCCCCCGACAAAGAAGGGCGCTGCGACGAGATAGGTTGTGCTGCCGGCCGCGATCTTGCCGCCATAGACACCCGTTGTCGCCAGACCGTTCGATGCAGAGCCGTTCACGAAGCCAAGGTAGTGCTTGTTCGTGATATTCTGCAGGTTCAGCTGCAGAACAGGGTTCTTCATGAAACCGAAGCTCTTGAAACGATATCCTGCATGGACGTTCATCGTCACATAGCTCGGGATCGAGAGATCGTTGTTGAATGTCGAGTACTGCTTACCGACATATTTGAGATTGAACCCACTGAAGAGATGGCCATCGTCGTAATCGAGGTTGAAGGCCACCTGCGTCTTGGCAGTCTGCGGCGCAAACTTACCCTTGCTCGCGACATAGTCACCGCTACCACCCGCAGCGACATTGCTGTCGGTGCGGGCGTCGATGTATTCCGCCGACACATAAGGACGCAGGTGG
The DNA here is from genome assembly GCF_000613845.1 of Asaia astilbis JCM 15831. Lineage (GTDB taxonomy): Bacteria > Pseudomonadota > Alphaproteobacteria > Acetobacterales > Acetobacteraceae > Asaia > Asaia astilbis. The sequence goes on along the minus strand of NZ_BAJT01000006.1, from coordinate 166,255 downwards.
TAGAGGATCGGGCGTGTCCCGATTTCAAAATCGACACCATTAGCGTGGGATCCACCGCCGTTGATGCTCTGAGAGTAGGTGCTGCCATTGGGCAGAATGACTGTCTGCGAGTAGAGACGGTTCGTGAAGTTGTAATGGAAATAGGTGAGCGTACCGTTGAACAGCGAGCCCTGATATCTCACACCGGCTTCTTCCGAGATCGAGATTTCCGGCTTCTGATTGAGATTCGCCTGCGTGCTGTAGCCCACACCCTTGGTGTAAGTTCCCGCATCGTAGAGCGACGTGTTCATCGGGATACGGAAATTGGTCGTTCCCGAAACGAAGAGCTGGAACTGATTGTTCAGCTTATAGCGGATCGAAGCCGCTGGAAGCGGTTCGTACCAGCTTCCGCTGACATAAGGTCCAGTTGACGTGTCGGGAAGGTTGTTCTGACCGCGACGAGTGATCATCGCGTATTTCAGACCCGCCTCCAGGGTCAACCGGTTGTTCAGCAGCGAGAGCGAGTCATCGATGAACAGCGTGTGGATCCGCGTTTGCGTCAGCGTATCGCGATACTGCGCGGTCACCCCGTTCGACAGCACCATGTTGGGCCCATTGCCGTATTCATCCAGCGGTGCGCCGGTCTCCATATTGATCAGACTGTAAGGGCTGGTCTGGATCTGTTTGGAGTATTCGAACCAATAGCCAACCATCAGACGGTTCGCACCCGTATGGAGTGCGAACTTGGTCACGGCACCCGGGCGATAGGTCTGCGTGTTGGACGGATTATAGACGAGCAGGCTCTTCGTATTTGACGAATTATAAGGCCCAATCGACGCAGAAAGATTTTGCGACCCGTATTGCTGGCTGCTCAGGCTCTCGCTGTAAGCACCGCCGCCATTACCGTTGCCGTACCAGAAATACGGCGTTTCGGTCAGTGTCAGGTGATCCGTAAGCGTGAACGTTGAAGGCGCACTGGCATAGATATTGGTGAACGGGTTCTGACGGAGCTTGTAGTAATTGGCGCTCGGGTTTTTAGGATCCCATGTTCCGGAATAGGTATAAGTCGTTCCGAGCTTCTTCCAGTTGGCGAGAGACATGGAGGGGAAAAGCGTATTGTTGAGCTGATTGCCGACAATTGCGAGCGAGATACGGTTGCCCTGACCCCACTCATTGACCCATTTCGTCTCACCATGAAGTTTCTTCTGTGCGCCCGGACCACGCCATGAATCTTCATGCGCTGCCGAAAACGAAATGTACCCCTTCAGATGGGTATTGCCGATACGTCCAGTGTCGACGCGACCGAAAATACGGCGCGCATTGTAGCTGCCGTACGTGCCGTCGAGATGCCCACCAAAATGGTCTTTAGGATCGAGCAGGTACATATTGACCGCACCGCCGGACGCGCTGATATGCGGACTGTCGAGATCGGCAGAGCCCTGTTCGACATTGATGGTGCGCAGGTTCTCTGAATCGACGATTTCCTGCGGATAAACGGCGTAATTCCCAATGTCATTGATCGGGAAGCCTTCAAGCGTAAAGCCAATCTGGCTCGCATTGAGGCCGCGCATTGTCAGGTTGCCACCATTGAGCCCGAGCGGATCGACCGACGTCGTGTTTACGCCGGGAAGCGACGCAATAAGCTGCATCGGGTTCAGGCCCGGCGCCTGCTTGGCAATGAATTCCTGAGTCACGGTTGAGCGCGACTTCGCAGCATCCTCATGCACCATCAAGCCACCACCGGGCGAGGTGTGACGGCTGGCTCGCACCTGGACCGTCTCTGTCTTGGCTGCGTCGGTTGGCGAGGTCGATCCCATCATTGAGGGACCATCATCAACCGTGTTCGTCGGCTTCTGAACAGCGCGAGGTTGGGAAGATGCTGCGCTTTGCGAGATGCTCTCCTGAGCCGCAGCGGTCGAGACCTGAAGCGCCAGAAGGGAGGTGGCACAGAGAAAAAAACGGGCTCTCAAACTCATCGGTGTTCCTGAAGCGCAAGCGCTGATCGTTAATGATTTGCCGGGGATGAACGGCGATGCACTAACACGCTGTCGTAACGATCACGATGAAAGTTTGATGACGAAACTCTTTATAAAAGTTGTTTAGTTTCAGTTACATAGAGAGATTTATTGTATCATTGACGAGCAATTATCCGGATACTCTCCGCGAGGAATGGCGCAGTAATTAATGTATTTCTCGCCCTCATTCTCACCTCCCCTGAGAAAATAGAGATAAAATTATGAAATTATCCTGAAAAGGCACTCTATTTCCATCGCGATATCTGGTGTTGTGTAATGTAACATAATATGACTTGTTTTTACTGACGTTAGAAAAGGTTACTATTGTGAGTACGAGACAGCGCCCCCTCTCCCTGATCGGCATGATTGCCTTCTCGACTCTCACACCCCTGTTCTTCGCTTCGCAGGGCGCCCTAGCTGCAGCCGATCCTCAGCCTCCCGCAACAGAGAGCCTCGGCGCGCAGGTGTCCCATCTGCCTGGGTCCACGGACCGAGCACACTGCGCATCGAAGGCAATTCGGATCTCAAGATCCCCGCCGGTTACGAGGCCCTGCCGCCACCGCACGGAAAACGCTTCCTCGCGCTGATTGGCAATCTCGTTTCAGAACGCGACGACCGCGACTACATTCTGCAGCCGGAAGCACGCGATAAAGACTGGTTCATGGATTTCAGCTACGCAGATTCCGGCCATGTCGACGACACCGATCAAATCGACGCTGGGAAACTCCTCGACGGGGTCCGTGAACACTCAACAGAGGAGAACAAGGAACGGCGCGCAGCGCACCTGGCTGAGCTGAACCTCCTCGGATGGCAAACCCCACCTCATTATGACCAGCAGCTGCATCGCCTTGAATGGGCATACAAGTTCAAGTCGAGCGAAGGCGATCTGATTACCAATCTCAACACCAGGGTACTCACCCGCACGGGGTATTATCGCGTCCTGATGGTTGGCGATGTAGAGACCTATGCGACCGACCGTCAGGAATTCAATCAGGCGCTGACATCCCTTCAGCCCATTCCGGGCAACCGCTACAGCGACTACAAGACGGGCGATAAAATGGCCAAATATGGCCTGATGGGTCTGATTGGTGGCGGTGCGGCAGCGATCGCCGTCAAGACCGGTCTTGTCGGCGCAGCAATCGCCTTCATCGTCAAAATTGGCTCGGCTCTTCTGGGATCCAAAGCGATGGTTGCTGTGATCGGAGCCTTTGCCGTGGCGTGGAAAGGTCTGAAGGCTTTCTTTTCCCGCAAAAAGGAGAAGTGACATGCATCCTCTGGATGCTCCTGTCGCCTTCGCCGTTTGCGCCGCCCTCGGTTTCTGGGCGGTTGCAAAGCTCGTGCCAAAGCGCGAACCCAAAAACACATCAGTTTCGACGCAACCGACACAGGAGGAGGCAAACTGGGACAGAGGGGCTTACCCCCACAGATTTGGCCACCAACCTAAAAACGAGCAGGTTGAACGAGAACCGTGAGAAGCCTTGAGCGGCTATCCCAGTATCGTCTTTAATTTTTTGGAGTTTTTGGCTGGGGGACCTGGATTCGAACCAGGGCTGACCGGGTCAGAGCCGGTAGTTCTACCGCTAAACTATCCCCCAGCATCTGTGCAGAAGCTGTTTGCCTTGCGGTGGCGGTGAGATAGCACCCTGCCTGATGGGCGACAACCCCTGTTTTCGCATTTTTTTTCATCAATCGGACATAAGGAGACGATAAAGTGCTTGCTGCGTTGTCATGACGCTATCACATTGTTTTTTGTCGTAACATTTCCGATGGATTCAGGACGAGGGGAGGATGATCATGGGCTACCGAAGCTACGATTCACTGCCCGCGTCCCAGCCTGGAGGTTTTTTACCGAGACATTACGCAGCGCTCGATCTGGGTACCAATAATTGCCGACTGATGATCGCGAAACGCACAGCGCATGGCGTACAGATCGTCGACCGTCAGAACCGCATGGTGTGTTTGGGCGAAGGTCTTGTGGAAACAGGGGCGTTGAGTGCCCACGCCATGGAACGTGCGGTGCGTACGCTCGATTCCTATGCCGCACGTATGAAAGACCTGCCCTCCCTCCAGATCCGCGCCGTCGCCACCGAGGCGTGCAGGCGGGCTGTCAACCGCGAGAGCTTTCTGTCGCGCGTGCGCTCGGAAACAGGCCTCTCGCTTGAGGTCATCTCTCCGAGGGAAGAAGTCGAGCTGGCAGTAGAAGGCTGCCGTACACTGCTGCACCGGGAGCAGAAACCCGGCAGCAGAGCCATTGTTTTCGATATTGGAGGCGGCTCCACAGAAATCGCGTGGCTGCGTCTGTCGCCGGAAACACGCGGACACGAACTTGTTGGGTTGGTCAGCCTTCCTTTCGGGGTCGTCACGCTTTCAGAGCAGTTCGGACATTCGCGCCTCTCATCGGGCAAGCAGACGACGACTGAGCTCTACCGTTCAATGATGGATGCTGTTCGGGAGCCCCTGCTCGCATTCGAAGCCATCCATCAGATTGGACGCGAGATGCGACGCGGCGCGGTGCAGATGCTCGGCACGAGCGGTACGGTTACAACCCTCGCGAGCCTCGCCCAGAGACTTCCCCGTTATAGCCGTCACGCAGTCGACGGGTTTACGCTCTCGGCCGACGCCGCTCACGATGCGATCTCGCTCATTCAGAACGCAGCCATGAAGGCTGAGCCGCCCCCGCCCCCTCTCACCCCCGAGCGGCAGCATTTCATGTTGCCGGGCTGTGCGATTTTTGAGGCCATTCATTCTGTCTGGCCTGCTGAACAAATCATCGTGGCTGATCGCGGGTTGAGAGACGGCATGGTGGCGCGCATGGCAGCTCAGTCGAAAACTGGACGCGCAACCGGTTCAGCGCAGACAGGAAGCAACGCGATGAGACGAAACAACGCGGAATATCGTGGCCATGTGGCGTCGTCTTCCTTTATGTGACGCCTATGAGCAAAGATAGCGACAAACGAGGCGGCAAAAACGCGAAGTCTCGAGAGAAGAGAGTTCCCGGCAAGGCCCTCAAGAGTTCCACCGCACCGGGTGAGTCAGACAGCACCCTCGACGGCAGCTCGGTTCAGACTGCACGAAACAAGACGGTCATGCTTCGTACGGCGCGAGGCCGAACGACGGCCCAGCAGCGATGGCTGAATCGCCAGTTGAACGACCCCTATGTGGCTGCTGCCCGTAAGCAGGGCTGGCGCTCACGCGCGGCATTCAAGCTGATCGAGATCGACGACAAGCTGAATCTCATCAAGCCCGGCATGAAGATCATCGATCTTGGAGCGGCCCCCGGTGGGTGGACCCAGGTCTCGGTCAAGCGTGGCGCAAGTGCCGTTGTCGGGGTCGATCTCCTCCCCGTCGATCCGGTCAGCGATGCGACGATCATTGAGGGCGACTTCACCGATCCGGACATGCCCGCTCGCTTGATCGAGCTTCTGGGCGGTCCGGCTGACCTTGTTCTTTCCGACATGGCACCGAACACGACAGGCCATGCTCCGACGGACCATATGCGGATCATGGGTCTTGCCGAAGGCGCGCTGGATTTTGCGATGCAGGTATTGGCGGTCGGCGGTGGTTTTGTCGCCAAAGTGTTTCAGGGCGGATCGGAGCGACAGATGCTCGAGCCCATGAAACTGGCCTTTTCGACCGTTCGACATGTCAAGCCGCCCGCATCCCGTAAAGACTCGAGCGAGCTCTATGTTGTGGCGACCGGGTATCGGCCCGATCGCCTCAAGCAGGACTGATTACTCAGCCACGTCCCACAGCCAGGCGGCGCCGCGCACGCCTGAGCTGTCGCCGTGTTTGTTTCTCACGATCGGTGTCGTGCATGTCGGCGTGATGACATGACGCGCCAGCAGCGGCGGCACGCGCTGGTAGATGCTGTCGAGATTCGAGACACCACCACCAAGAACGATGATATCCGGATCAAGAAAATTGATCGCCATCGCGCAGGCGCGGGAGAAGCGGTCCATATAACGGTCGAGTGCACCGATGGCGGCGAGGTCACCCGCTGCCGCGGCTTCTTCTATCCCGCTGTGTTGTGATGCCCGACGCCTTTCCAGTCCTTGGCAAGTTCAGGTCCACAAAGATAGCGCTCGAGACAGCCCTCATTGCCGCAGAAGCATTTCGGAAGGGGGAACTCTTCCAGACGCGTCCAGGGAAGCGGCGTATGTCCCCATTCACCTGCAATGCTGTGACGGCCGCCGATCACTTTGCCGTCAACAACGATACCTGCACCCATGCCGGTACCGATGATGATCCCGAACACCGTGCGGTTGCCGGCACCGGCCCCGTCTGCCGCCTCTGAGAGCGCAAAGCAGTTCGCATCGTTCTCAACCCGCACGGAGCGATTGAGCGCGCGGTCGAGATCGATACCGAAGGGCTGATTGTTCAGCCAGGTCGCATTGGCGTTCTTGATCAGGCCTGTCTCAGGCGAGATCGAACCCGGAATGCCGATACCCAGCGTGGAGCTGAGCTGACCCGGCTTGGCGAGATTCGACGCAACGCTCCCGAGGCGCTGATCCACGCTTGCCACCAGATCGCGCACGGCGATCACGGCTTCCTCGTAAATCCCCGGATTGGGAACGCGTTCGCGCAATTGCAGATCGCCGGCGCGATCGAGAACTGCGATTTCGATTTTTGTTCCACCGAAATCGATGCCGAGGCGATAATCAGCCATCTCATGCCTTACTGATGTTGCTTTGAAAACTTGCGGCGCATGTTGCGGACGAATGCGGTCCGAGTAAAGCCGTAATGCCAAAACAGCGCGCGAACTTGAAACATAGTATGGCCTGCGCGCATAGTCACACTCATGAACCAGCCCTCACCAGAAACCCTTCTCGACGTGCGCGGGCTCGCCTGCCCCCTGCCCGTCCTGCGCGCGCATCGCAGCCTCAGAGGGCTGCCTGCAGGTTCTCGCCTGCGCGTTCTTGCAACAGATCGCGCGAGCGTGGCGGATTTTCAGGCATTCTGCCGCGAAACCGGACATGCTCTCGTCGCTTTTTCCGAAGATGGCGAGACGCTCTCCTTCGTTATTCGTCGTAAATTGGACACAGCTGTGTCCTCAACTGTCACGGAATAATCATAGTCATTCCTTCCTTTGTCACGGAATAATCATAGTCATTCCTTCCTTGGGCTTGGAGATTGGAGTGTGACAGGCTATCCCTCCATCCCATCAGGCCGTCAGCGTTGGCGGCTTCTTTCCGAAACAGCGGAGCGGGACGGCTAACACGGCATGGATGCACAGCTTTCACAGCTCTCTTTCGAGGACGCCTTGTCTGAACTCGACAGGATTGTGCGCGGCCTTGAAAGCGGCCAGATGAAACTCGAGGACGCGATCAGCGCCTATGAGCGAGGTGCCGCCCTGCGCCGCCATTGTGAAACAAAACTCTCCGAGGCTGAGATGCGCGTCCGCGCATCACACAACGTGATGGAACAGCCAGTACCGCAGCGATGCCCGAGTTTAACGAGACTACTGGCGGTAAAGCCCCATGACGAATTCCTCCCCCACCCCTGTCGCGTCGCCGGAAGCGCTTGCCGCGTCCCTGAGCACGGCAGCGCGCGCTATCGAAGCCACGATCGATCGGCTTCTGCCCTTGGTCGATGGTGACGAATCGGTTCTGCTCGAAGCGATGCGTTATGCCGCCCTCGGCGGAGGGAAGCGTCTGCGCGGCTATCTCGTGACCGAGGTGGCATCGATTTTCGGTGCCGATCCGGCGGGGGCGCTGCGCGTGGCGGCCTCCGTCGAAATGCTGCACGCCTATAGTCTGGTCCACGACGATCTTCCGGCGATGGATGACGATGATCTGCGCCGTGGCCAGCCTTCGACGCATAAGCAATTCGACGAGGCCATTGCGATCCTCGCCGGCGATGCGCTTCAGACATCCGCTTTCGAGATTCTGGCCGACGAGGCCACCCACGCCGATCCTGCCATCCGGATTGCTCTGGTGACCGCTTTGGCACAGGCTTCTGGTGCTGCCGGAATGGTCGGCGGGCAGGTGGTCGATATTCGTGGTGAAGGCAAGTCGCTACCACTCGATCAGGTACGCCGCCTCCACGCCATGAAGACCGGTGCGCTTATCCGCTACGCCGCAGAAGCTGGTGCGATTCTGGGTGGGGCGAGCCGCGAGCAGCGCGACGCAATCATCACCTACGGGCGCGATATCGGCACTGCGTTTCAGGTTGCCGATGACGTGCTCGACACGACAGCCAGCGCGGAAGAACTCGGCAAGACCGCCGGCAAGGACGAAGCCTCCGGCAAATCCACTTACGTTTCCCTGCTTGGAATAGACGGAGCCCGTGCCGAAGCCGCGCGCCTCTCCGAGCAGGCCACACAGGCCCTTACTTCTTTCGGGACCGAAGCAGCCGCGCTCAGAGCCCTGGCACAATACATCGTCGAGCGCAGGAATTAAGAGAATGAGCGATACCACCAAGCCAAACACCGCCTCGTCAATTCCGACGATGGGCCGTTTCCCCCATCTCGACCGGGTCGTCGTCCCCGCCGATCTGAGAAACTTTTCGACCGAGCAGCTCAAGCTGCTGGCTGAAGAGCTGCGCTCGGAAACGGTCGATGCCGTCTCGACCACAGGCGGGCATCTCGGCGCCTCGCTCGGTGTCGTCGAGCTGACTGTCGCCATGCATGCCGTGTTCAACACGCCTGACGACCGGATCATCTGGGATGTCGGCCATCAGGCCTATCCGCACAAGATCCTAACCGGACGTCGTGACCGGATCCGCACCCTGCGCCAGCCGGAAGGCCTCTCCGGCTTCACGCGCCGTGCGGAGAGCGAATACGACCCGTTCGGTGCCGCGCATTCATCGACGTCCATCTCGGCCGGGCTTGGCATGGCCGTCGCCCATCATCTGCGTGCCAATGACGACCCGTCCTATCATGAGCGCAATGTCATTGCCGTGATCGGCGATGGCTCGATCTCTGCAGGCATGGCCTATGAGGCCATGAACAACGCTGCCGTTGCAGGCGCGGGTGCCAAGCGCCTGATCGTCATCCTCAACGATAACGAGATGTCGATTGCTCCCCCTGTCGGCTCGATGTCGAACTATCTCTCGCGCCTGATGACGTCGAGCAAGTTCCTGAGCCTGCGCGACCTGGCTGGCAAACTTGCAAAGCGTCTGCCTGCGGGTCTGGAGCGCACAGCAAAGCGTGCCGACGAGCTGACCCGTGGCCTGATCACCGGCGGCACGCTGTTCGAGGAACTCGGCTTTTACTATGTCGGTCCGGTTGACGGCCATGACATGAACCAGCTTGTCCCGATCCTGCGCAACCTGCGTGACGCCGAAGAAGGCCCGGTCCTGCTGCACGTCATCACCGAGAAGGGTCGCGGCTACAAGCCTGCCGAATCTGCCGGTGACAAGTATCATGCTGTCAGCAAGTTCAACGTGGTGACGGGTGAGCAGAAGAAGGCCCCTGCCGGTCCGCCGAGCTACACCTCGGTCATGGCACGTGAATTGCTGCGTCGCGCCGAAAAAGACGATCGCATCGCCGCTGTGACAGCCGCCATGCCGTCGGGCACCGGTCTCGACAATTTCGCAAAGAAATATCCCGAGCGGTTTTTCGATGTCGGTATCGCCGAGCAGCACGCGGTAACCTTTGCCGCCGGTATGGCGACAGAAGGACTGCGTCCGTTCTGCGCCATCTATTCGACCTTCCTACAACGCGCCTATGATCAGGTCGTGCACGACGTCGATCTGCAGAACCTGCCTGTCCGTTTCGCGATTGATCGCGCCGGGCTTGTCGGTGCAGATGGCGCGACCCATGCCGGGTCGTTCGATTTGAACTATCTGTGCTGCCTGCCGAACATGGTCGTCATGGCACCGAGCGACGAAGTCGAGCTGACCCATATGACGGCAACAGCCTGCGTCTATGATTCGGGACCGATTGCGTTCCGCTATCCGCGTGGCAGCGGCGCCGGGCTCGAATTGCCGGAAGCAGGCGAAGTGCTCGAAATCGGACGCGGCCGCATCGTTCGTGAGGCAACGCGTCAGCCGGGTGGAAAATCCGGTGTCGCGATCCTCTCGCTCGGCACCCGCCTGACTGAGTCTCTCAAGGCGGCCGATCATCTCGCAGCTCAGGGCATTGCGGTGACGGTTGCGGATGCGCGCTTTGCCAAGCCGATCGACAAGGCTCTGGTCGAACGTCTGGCGCGCGAACATGACGTACTGATCACGATCGAAGAAGGCGCTGCTGGCGGCTTTAGCAGCCTCGTCGTGCGTCACCTGGCTGAGACTGCGCTGCTCGATCAGGTCAAGTTCCGTCCGATGGCGCTGCCCGACTGCTATATCGATCACAACCTGCCTGACGTGCAGTATGACGAAGCCGGGCTCAACGCACCGCAGATCGTCACAACGGCGCTTTCCGCACTTGGGGCCCAGAACACCCAGCAGACGGCCTGATGGCCAAAAAACGGGCCGACCTCCTGCTGGTCGAGCGCGGTCTCGTCGAGAGCCGCGCCCGGGCACAGGCGCTGATCATGGCGGGACTTGTCTTCAGCAAGGACCGTCGTATCGCCAAAGCGGGCGACGCGCTTCCTGAAGATGCTCCGCTCGACCTGCGCGGTCAGGATCATCCCTGGGTGTCACGCGGTGGCTTGAAGCTCGACCATGCCTTGAGCCATTTCGCGCTGAATCCAACCGGCGCAACGGCAATCGATGTCGGGGCATCGACCGGCGGTTTCACTGATGTCCTGCTGACCAAAGGGGCCAGCAAGGTCTTCGCCGTCGATGTGGGACATGGCCAGATCGCCTGGAAGCTGCGCTCTGACCCACGCGTCGTGGTGATGGAAAAAACAAACGCGCGACTTCTGGACGCCGCGCTTATCCCGGGCCCGATTTCGATCGTGGTCTGTGATGCCAGCTTTATCGGGCTGCGTACGGTACTGCCCCCTGCTCTTGCCCTGTGCCAGCCCGGAGGCTGGGCTGTCGCGCTCATCAAGCCGCAATTCGAAGCGGGCCGTGCCGAAATCGGCGCCAAAGGGGTCGTGCGCGATCCTGCGGTGCATGAACGGGTGTGCTCGGAAATCCGTAGCTGGTGGGAAGGTCTCGAAGGCTGGGAGGTGCTCGGTATCGAGCCCAGTCCGATTACCGGGCCCGAGGGTAACCACGAATTCCTGATTGCCGCTCGTCGCAAAGCTTAGTCAGGCAGACACGCGCGGGGTAATTCTCTCTGCGCGATGTGATCCCACAGCTTGCAACGACCTCCTCTTCATAGCTCGGTTTTTCTTGCTTTTACGGAGCGCTTCCATGATAGAGCAGCGCCATGTCCGACATTTCGACCTCTCTTGACCTGAACGAGCAGGAGCGCGCGCGCATCCTGGCCAAATCTGCTCTTTTCGCGCCGCCACCGGCAGTGCTGCCCGATGGACGCCGCGACCTCGTGGGCCTGTCACGCGAAGAGCTGATCGCCGAGATGGCTGAATTTGGTGAAAAGCCGTTTCGTGCCAAGCAGCTCTGGCACTGGATCTACCACCAGGGCGCAACCGATTTCGAACGCATGAGCAGCATCGCCAAGCCGCTTCAGGCCAGGCTTGCCGAGCGCTATGTTGTCGGTCGCCCTGCGACATCGCTCGAACAGACATCGAACGACGACACACGCAAATTCCTTTTCCGCTTCCGCGACGGGCAGGAAGCAGAGACAGTCTATATCCCCGATCGGCGTGAGGATCGCGGTGCCGTCTGCATTTCCTCGCAGGTTGGCTGCACCCTCTCCTGCACCTTTTGCCACACAGGCACGCAGAAGCTCGTTCGCAATCTCGGCGCTGCCGAAATTGTCTCGCAGTTCATGGCTGCCCGCGATTCCTACGGCGAATGGCCAAGCCCGAAGGGCGATACACCCCGCCTCCTCTCGACCATCGTGCTGATGGGCATGGGTGAGCCGCTCTATAATTACGACAATGTCGCCAAGGCGATGAAGATCGTCATGGATGGCGAGGGCATCGGTCTCTCCCGTCGTCGAATCACGCTCTCGACCTCCGGTGTCGTTCCCATGATGGATCGCTGCGGCGAGGAACTGGCGGTCAATCTCGCCATTTCCCTGCACGCGGTCACCAACGAGCTGCGCGACAAGATCGTGCCTCTCAACCGCAAATATCCGATCGAAGAGCTGATGGCGGCTTGCCGTCGCTATCCGGCTGCCTCCAATTCGCGCCGCCTCACTTTCGAATACATCATGCTGCGCGGGATCAATGACAGCGAAGCCGATGCGCGTGAGCTGGTCCGTCTGATCAAGGGGCTTCCCGCCAAGGTGAACTTGATCCCGTTCAACCCCTGGCCCGGTTCGGACTTCAAGCCGTCCACCCGTGAACAACTGCAGAAATTTGCCGCCATTGTGATGGATGCCGGTTTCGCTTCGCCCATCCGTATGCCGCGCGGACGCGATATCCTTGCGGCCTGCGGTCAGTTGAAGACCGAGAGCGAGCGCCAGCGCCGCAATGTGACGGCAGAGGCCGAATAAGGGCCGTTACCCGCCGCCCGGAGGCTGGCCTGATCGGCTGACGGGTGATAAGCACGAGGCTGTCTTCGTCACTTTTGCAGAGGGAAGCCTGGCCTCATGACCGCCCGGGACGTTAAAAAAGTTGTTCTCGCCTACTCGGGCGGGCTGGATACCTCAGTCATCCTGCGCTGGCTGCAAAAGGAATATGGCTGCGAGGTCGTTACCTTCACAGCCGATCTCGGCCAGGGTGAAGAGCTTGAGCCGGCACGCCGCAAGGCAGAAATGTTCGGCGTCAAGGAGATCTTCGTCGAAGATCTGCGCGAGACCTTCGTCAAGGATTTCGTGTTCCCGATGTTTCGCGCCAATGCGCTGTACGAAGGTCAGTACCTTCTCGGCACGTCAATCGCGCGTCCTCTGATCGCTCAGCGTCAGATCGAGATTGCCAAGATGGTCGGGGCCGACGCCGTTGCTCATGGCGCAACCGGCAAGGGAAATGATCAGGTTCGTTTCGAGCTGGGCTATTATGCGCTTCAGCCCGATATCAAGGTCATCGCACCCTGGCGTGAGTGGAACCTGACCTCACGCACCAAGCTTCTGGCTTTTGCCGAAGAAAACCAGATCCCCGTCACCAAGGACAAGCGCGGCGAAGCCCCGTTCTCGGTTGACGCGAATCTGCTGCATTCATCTTCAGAGGGCAAGATCCTCGAAGATCCCGCCATGGCGCCTGACGAGATCGTCTTCCAGCGCACGCTGTCACCGGAGAACGCTCCTGACGTCGCAACAGAAATCGCCATCGATTTCTTCGAAGGCGACCCGGTAGCGCTGAACGGCGTCACGCTGTCCCCCGCGGAGCTGCTGACCCGCCTGAACAAGCTTGGTCATGATAACGGTATCGGTCGTCTCGATCTGGTCGAAAACCGCTTTGTCGGCATGAAGTCACGCGGCATCTACGAGACGCCGGGCGGCACGATCCTTCTGACGGCGCATCGCAGCATCGAATCCATCACGCTCGACCGTGAGGCCATGCACCTCAAGGACAGCCTGATGCCGCGCTATTCAGAGATCATCTATAACGGCTTCTGGTTCTCGCCAGAGCGTTTCATGCTGCAGGCGCTGATCGATACGAGCCAGAAATCGGTAACCGGTCGCGTGCGTCTCAAGCTCTACAAGGGCAATGTGATCTGCGTCGGGCGCGAGAGCCCCAACAGCCTGTACGACACGCGCGTCGTCACGTTCGAAGATGACGAGGGCGCCTATAACCAGGTCGATGCCCAGGGCTTCATCAAGCTCAATGCCTTGCGCCTGCGTCTCGGTGGCCAGATCGGCCGTACCGGCGGCAAGCCTGATCGTCAGCGTTTAAGAGGTCCATCATGCGTCTAACCCGCTCCATCAAGACCCTCGTTGCCGGGGCGTCTTTTATCGCCCTGACCGCCTGCGGTGGCCCGAAGGACGAGCCGGAACTGACACCTGCCCAGTTCATGGCGAAAGTTCGCGCCGAGCCGGGTGTGAAGACCCTGCCCGACGGTCTCGCCTACAAGGTGCTGAAGTCGGGGCCCAAGGATGGCGAGCAGCCGTCCAAGGGGCGCATGATGATGCTGATCTATGAAGGCCGCCTGCCCGATGGCGGGATTTTCGACAGCTCCGAGCAGCATGGCAACGGTGCGTATATGCAGATGGCGCTGGACGGTCTCGTCAAGGGATGGATGGAAGCCCTGCCGATGATGCATGTCGGCGATAAATGGATGCTCTACGTTCCGCCTGAGCTGGGCTACGGAAAGCGCTCCATGGGCATCATCCCGCCCAACAGCCCTCTGGTGTTCAAGATCCAGCTTCTCGGTCTGGGCGGTCAGGAACAGTAAGGCGTAAACGATGCGTTTTCCTTTTGCCCTCGCTCTTCTCGCCGCCCTCGCCCTGACGAGCTGCGGCAAGAAAAGCGCCGGCAGAAGCTTTACGGTCCCAATTGCGGGATCTGCCATCACGGAGGCAGCGGTCTTCCGGGAGAAGTCCCCCCACTGGTGGGGCGCCTCGATCTCATCGCGAAAACCCCTGAAGGACGCGACTATCTTGCTCGCGTCATGCTGAATGGCCTCGATGGCCCGATCAAGGCCGATGGTCAGCGCTATAATTTTTCGATGCCGAGCTTCCGCCGGCTCAATGACGAGCAACTCGCGCTTATCCTGAACTGGCTGATCTCGCGCGGGGCGACGACGCCAGCGCCCACCCTCACCCCTGATGTCTTTGCTGCTGCCCGCAAGGAAGAAATGGGGTCGAACCGCGTGCACGATCTACGTGAACGCCTGACGGCAAAAGGACAGATGCCCTGAAAGGCGTCGGCTCTATGCGAGATCCACGCGCAGAATAAATGTCCTATTCAGGCGCAGACCAATGGGCGTCGCAGCGCGCCTCGTAAAGATCCTCATCGCCCGCTTCGAGCAACTGGTCGGTTTGTCGCTTTTTCGCCGTCCAGAAGGCCGTCTCATTACAGACATGGCATCGCGCCGTCAGGGCGACATACCGGTCGGCTCTCTCCCGAAGCTGACCCATCACCGCAAAATCCTGCCTGAGATAATCCGTATCGAGCCCCGCAACACTGATATCGACACCTTGCGCAAGGCTCGCCTCGATATCGGAGACGACGTCGCCCTGATAATGAGGGGCGATCATGAAATGCCCCTCATCGAGCAGGATGTGACGGAAGTTTAGAAAATCCTCGGGCCAGACGGAAACTGAACGCGCCGGGCGGCTCTGACCGGTCCGGCTGTGTATCTGCGCGCCAGAGCGCGTGTCGAAAGCCGGAGCGAGGCAAAGCGTCGGCTCGCGCCCGGCATAAGCCTGAAGCAGATGCGCCGATTTTCCGGCAAACATCGGCCCGGCATAAACAGTCAGAATGCCCCTTTGCACGATGCTCTCCATTCAGCGTTACGCCTCGGTTTTCGAATGCCTCGCAGCCCTTACAGTCTTTTGCGCGGGCTCGGCAATGTTTCCCCTTGACCGTTGGCGAGACGCATTCGACAACATCGCCCATGCAACGTGTATTTTCCGGCATTCAGCCGACCGGCGTCCCTCAGCTTGGCAATTACCTTGGCGCGATCCGCAACTGGGTCCGGTTGCAGGAGGATCATGACTGCGTGTTCTGTCTGGTCGACATGCACGCTCTCACCGTGTTCCGCGAACCCGGTCAGCTTCGTCAGGATACGCTGGCCCAGGCCGCCTGCCTGATCGCGTCCGGCATCGACCCCACAAAACATGTGCTCTACAATCAATCGGCTGTCAGTGCGCATGCCCGGCTGGGGTGGATCTTCAACTGTATCGTTCGCCTGGGCTGGCTGAACCGCATGACCCAGTTTAAGGAAAAAGCCGGGAAAGACCGCGAGCAGCATTCTGCCGGGCTTTTCGTCTACCCTGCCCTGATGGCAGCCGATATCCACGCCTTTCATGCGACGCGTGTTCCGGTCGGTGAAGATCAGAAGCAGCATCTCGAGATCGCCAATGATATCGCGGCGAAGTTCAACCATGATTACGGGGTCGATTATTTCCCGACGATCGAGCCGCTCATTCCCCCCTCCGCGGCACGTGTGATGAGCCTGCGCGATGGCACGAAGAAAATGTCCAAGTCGGATCCCTCTGCGCAATCGCGCATCGAGCTGACGGATACGGCAGACGATATCGCGCTCAAAATTCGAAAGGCCAAATCGGACACGGAAGCCCTGCCCTCAGAAACTGCCGGGCTTGAAAACCGTCCCGAGGCCCGCAATCTCGTGACCATCTTTGCCGCGATGGCCGATCGGAGCAGCGATGACGTTCTCGCTCAGTTTGGCGGACAGGGCTTCGGTCCGTTCAAGGCGGTGCTCGCCGAGTTACTGGTCGAGACCTTGTCACCGGTCGCAAACGAGACACGTCGCCTGCTCGAAGATCGGACGCATCTTGAGGACATTCTCCGCAGCGGCGCCGCTCGCGCCAGCGCCATCGCCGAGCCCATCGTGACCGAGGCAGAGCGTCTCGTGGGCTATCTGCGTTAAGGAGCGGAGAGAACCGCTCCCTCAGGGAAAGGGATAAAGGAACGATACCCATGCAGCAGGCTCTTCACCGTCTCTCGATCCGCACGCGTGGCAAAGGCCTGACCATGATTTCAGATCCGGTCTTGGACTGGGTGGCGCAAACCGGAATTGAAGATGGATTGCTCACCCTGTGGTGCCGCCACACCTCGGCGTCGCTGATCGTGCAGGAAAACGCCGATCCGACCGTCCAGCAGGATATTGCCAGCTATTTCGACGATCTGGTGCCAGAGGCCCGCGCCTATCGTCATGACTATGAAGGCGCGGATGACATGCCCGCCCATATCCGCTCTGTCCTAACCAATGTGCAGCTGACAATCCCCGTGATGGGAGGAGCGCCCGTCCTTGGCACATGGCAGGGGATCTACCTGTTCGAGCACCGTCGGGCGCCTCATAACCGCGAAATCGTCCTTCACCTGCTAGGCGAGTGAGGGGTCGCTCCCCTCACTCACGACGCGAGAACACGGCTAGGACCACTTCTTGAGCCAGAATTCAGCCGGGCAATTATCCTGCATCTGGGGTGAGTCCAGATAACTTCTGCGGCTGGAAACCGATCCATGCGATCGGGCCGCAATGTAAACCAGAGTTGCGTGAGCGCGATTCTGCCCTCATGATCCTTCTCGCAGCGGAGCTGGAGCGCCCGAGGCGGCGTGGCCCCTGTCGCTGTGCTAAAGAACCCTAGGACATCCTCTCGCCGGATTTTGCTCCCGGCACGAGCCGCGAGGAACTGCATCATCGGGGAACGAACGAAACGATGGTGAAGACTGCTCGCCGTAGCGAAGAAGACTCCCGGATCATAGCCAAAGCAGGCGCCGTGCTTGACCCATTCATGCGTCACCAGAGACGATTTCGTATGAGGCACGATCTCCAGCAGCGTCGCCTGCATCGCGCCATCAAGCACCGGTGGCGGCGCTTGCGGCCCAAGCAGATCGCACCCTTCTCGCCACCAGCGTTCGACCGGGACGTTCTCGGCCTCAAGCGCATGCGGCTCTGACGCCCAAAGCCCATGCAGCCCAACCAGAGTGCTTTGCGGTTGGCCCTCCGCACAGCCTGACCCTGTCGAACAGAACCCCGGCTGCCAGGTCAGAGCGAGCGTGTTGTGATCGAAGTCACCATGGGCGCTCGGTGTCAGCCCCGGCGAAATACCCGGTTCACTCGAGCAAGCCGCCAGAGCAAGCAGCGAGAGACAGAAGACCTTGCGGATCATGAACCGCCTCCGAGAAGACGCGCGTGATGCGCGACATGATCCCTAATCACGCTCTGGATGAACCAGTAGGAGTGATCGTAGCCGTCATGGTAACGCAAGGTCATCGGCTGACCGGCAGAAGCGGCTGCGTTCTCCAGCAGATCCGGTCGAAGTTCCTGCGCCAGAAACTGGTCAGCGGTGCCCTGATCGACGAGGATCTCGCCGGGATGACGCCGACCGGCTTCGATCAGAGAGACAGCATCCCATTCCGCCCAAAGCTTCCTGTCAGAACCGAGATAGGCGGAAAAGGCCTTCTCACCCCAGGGCACGATTGCAGGGTGCACGATCGGAGCAAGCGCGCTGATGGAACGCCACAGATCAGGCTGACGCAGCCCGTGGACCAGGGCCCCGTGCCCCCCCATGGAATGGCCCATGATCCCGAAGGATGAGCCACTCTGCCCAAACGCGTAGGCGACGAGCCCCGGGAGCTCCTCGGACACATAACTGCCCATGCGGTAATGGGCTGACCACGGTGCCTGCGTGGCATCGAGGTAGAACCCGGCTGACGTGCCGAGATCCCAGCTTTCCTCTTCGCCCTGAGCACCCGCACCCCGTGGAGAGGTGTCAGGTGCAATTAGCATCATCCCTGCTTCGGCTGCGTAGGCGATCACGCCCGATTTTTGCAGGAAGGTCTCATGCGTGCAGGTCAGCCCGGCGAGGAGGAAAAGGACCGGCACCTTCTCGCCACGCAACGCAGCTGCAGGCTGGAACACCATAAAACGCGCTTCGAGCCCCAGACTTGCCGAGTCATGGGCCATGACGCTGACCGCGCCCCCATGACAGAGCTGGCGGGAGACGGTCTTCAACGTCATGCGTCGAATTCCACAACCGAGCGGATCGATTTGCCCTGGCTCATCAAATCAAAGCCGTGATTGATCTCAGAGAGCTTGAGATGCTGGGTAATGAGGGATTCGATATTGATCCGGCCCTCCATATACATATCCACGATCTTCGGAACATCGGTACGTCCACGTGCCCCGCCGAAGGCCGAGCCGATCCAGCGCCGTCCGGTCACGAGCTGGAAGGGACGCGTGCTGATTTCCTGCCCAGCCCCGGCCACGCCGATCACACAGGAAACACCCCAGCCGCGATGCGCGCATTCCAGAGCCTGCCGCATGAGCTTGACGTTACCGATACATTCGAAGGTGTAATCAGCGCCGCCGCCTGTCAGCTCGATGATATGGCCGACTAGATCACCGTCAGGTCCCAGATCGGCAGGATTGACGAAATCGGTCATTCCGAATTCCCGGGCGATTTCCGCACGGGCTGGATTGAGGTCCACACCGATGATCTGACGCGCACCGACCAGCTTGGCGCCCTGGATCACGTTCAAGCCAATGCCACCCAGACCGAAGACGACAACCGTGGAATTGGCTTCTACCTTGGCGGTGAACAGAACAGCCCCGACACCCGTCGTGACGCCACAGCCGATATAGCAAATCTTGTCGAGCGGCGCGTCGCTCCGAACCTTGGCCAGCGCAATTTCAGGAAGAACGGTGTAATTCGCGAAGGTGGAACATCCCATATAATGATGCACCGGCTTGCCGCGATAGGAGAACCGCGTCGTGCCATCGGGCAGAAGTCCCTTGCCCTGTGTCGAACGGATCGACGTGCAGAGATTCGTCTTGCGCGACAGGCAGGATGGGCAGCTCCGGCATTCCGGGGTGTAGAGCGGGATCACATGGTCGCCGGGCTTGAGCGACGTCACACCCGCTCCGACTTCACGAACGATCCCGGCGCCCTCATGGCCGAGGATCGCCGGGAACAAGCCCTCAGGGTCTTCGCCGGAGAGGGTAAATTTATCGGTGTGACACAGGCCCGTGGCCTTGATCTCGACCAGAACCTCGCCCGCACGCGGGCCTTCAAGCTGCACGGTATCGATTTCAAGGGGGCGGCCAGCTCGAGAGCCAACGCTGCGATGACATCCATGCTCAGTTTCCTCTGAAAAACAGGGGTTTCACGATACGTCACTTAACGTGGTGACTTTTAACGCGTTTTATCGCGATCGTCGTGGCAGGATCTTTATCTTGCCGCACTCAACAGATTGAGGACCAACAGACTTTGATCGTCGATAAAACTTACGGCCTGTGGATCCTGCTGCGCGAAACAGCCGTCCCTCTGGGTATTCTGGCCCTGTGGGATTTCGTTGTCGTCATTCTCTATCAGGTTTATCATCAGGAGTGGATGGAGCAGCCTGCCCTTCCCGTCTCTCTCATGGGTTCCGCCCTCGCCCTGTTTCTGGGTGTGCGAAACAATGCCGCCTATGCGCGCTGGTGGGAGGCCCGCTCTCTTTGGGGTCTGATCACCAATAACTCCCGCTCATTCGCCCGCGAGGCTGCGACCCTTCTTGGTGGTCGGCCCGATCTGGCGCGCGCATGGCAGCCTATCCCTATCTCCTGCGCACGGCGCTCTCCAATCTGGAACAGGGGCCTGAAGCCAAAAAGCTGCTCACCCCGGCGATGTACGCCCGGGTGATGTCGCGCACCAACAAGCCCAATGCGCTTTTGTATGAAATTGGCCTGGGTGTGGCTGAAGAGGTCGCGTCGAAGAACATCGATGGCGCGGTTCACGGCACAGTGGACCGTATCCTGTCGGACCTTGCCAATGCTCAGGGCGGCCTGGAGCGCATCAAGAACACGCCTCTGCCCGTTCAGTATTCGGTGCTGCCGCTTCTTGTGGTACATGTGTTCTGCATTCTCCTTCCCCTGTCTACAGTGCAGTCTCTTGGCTGGATTACCCCGCTGGGCTCGAGCCTGGTCGGTTTTCTCTTCCAGGCACTGGACAAGAGCGGTCGCGATCTTCAGGAGCCTTTTGTCCCCAGCAAGCACGCCCTTCCCATGCTCACCATGTCGCGCAACATCGAAATCGATCTGCTGCAACCGATTGGAGACGAGGTCGGCAAGCCTATCGCTGCAACCCGCGGCGTTCAGCCCTAAATCTCGTCGCAACGCGAGACAAACTGTGGAATTTCTGATATAGGCCTTGGCCATGAGCACGTTCAAAACTCCTCCTAAGGGAGGCATGACAGATGCGATGGCACGTACCGCCGCCGCGCTGACCGCCACTCAAGCTGACTCTCATGGCGGAGACGACGATCCCTTCCAGGAAGGGGACTCAATCGTCTATGCCGCCCATGGTGTCGGGCGCGTTGACCGCATCGGCATTGACGAGATTGCCGGAACGAAGCTGGAGATCATTCAGATCTCCTTCCCCGGCAACCAGATGACCCTGCGTATTCCGCTTTCGAAGGCTCGCAAATCGGGCCTGCGCAAGATCGTGACGCGCGATATCGTCGACAAGGCAATGTCGATCATCAAAGGCAAGCCTCATGTCAGCAAAGGCATGTGGGCGCGTCGTGCGGTTGCGTATCAGGAAAAGATCAACTCTGGCGATCTGATCCAGATTGCGAGGTTCTTCGGGATCTGCGCCGCAACGTCGACAGCTCGATGGCAGCTTCAGCGAGCGCAAGCTCTTCGAAGCCGCTCAGGAACGTTTCGTCAGCGAGGTCGCCGTGCTCGAGGGCAAGGACCCGACTGCCGTACTGCAGGCTCTGACCGAGACCATGAAGGCAGCCTGATCCGTCAGGCATCCTTTTTCCGTCGCCGGCGTTTCACCTCCCGAATTGATCTATCAGGGCTGCAAACCCTGACAGATGATCTGAACAAGGAGAGTGCCGCGTGACGGAAAATTCCAGCAAACGCTTTGCCAACAAGAAAATCCTGATCACTGGTGCGTCACAGGGCATCGGCGAAGATGCCGCCCTGTATTTTGCACGAGAGGGCGCTCAGGTCGCGATCAATGCGCGTAAAGCCGAGAAACTCGAACCCCTGCTGAAAAAGCTCGCCAAGCCCGCCGCTGGAGAGCATCTGATCGTCGCGGGTGACATGTCGGTCGAGGAAGACGTCGATCGGGTGATGAAAGAGGCGCTCGATGGTTTTGGCGGTCTCGATGTCTTGATCTGCAATGCAGGCATGCAGATCGAATGTCCTTCGGAAGACATCACCTTCAAGGATTTCAACGCCGTCATGGCGGTGAACGTGACGGGTGTCGTGCTCTGCGCTCGTGCCGCGCTCAAATACTGGCGCGAGAATGAACGCGAAGGCAACATCATCATCAATAGCTCTGTGCACCAGCAGGTCCCGAAGCCTCATTATCTCGGCTATTCGGCCAGCAAGGGAGCTGTCGGGAACATCGTTCGCACGCTGGCTCTGGAATATGCCCGCTACGGCATCCGTGTGAACGCCGTTGCCCCGGGCGCCATTGTGACGCCCATCAACGATGCCTGGACCAAGGATCCTGAGAAGTACGACGCAACGGCCAAGCACATTCCGATGCGCCGCCCCGGCGAATGTCGCGAAATCTCGGACGCTATGGCCTTTCTTGCGTCGAAGGAATCGAGTTATATCACTGGCCAGACCTTATTCGTCGATGGCGGCCTGACACTCTATGCCGATTTCGAACAGAACTGGTCATCCTGAACTGACCGAGATCCGCACCAATGCCTACCCCGCCTACCGTCCTCGTCGTCGAGGATGATTTTCTTATCAGGGCTTGCCTGATCGAATTTCTCGAAGACAGCAATGTCGAGGTGCTTGAGGCGGATAGTTGTGAGACAGCGCGCGGTTTCATCCAGAGCGACCGCGCGCTCGACCTCGTGATCCTAGATATCAGCCTTCCTGATGGAAGCGGCACGGATCTTGGCCGGGAAACGCGGCAGCTCCACCCCACCCTGCCCATCATCTACACGACCGGTCACGGCGTCGCCCTGGAGGGTCACTCTCCCCTTGATCGCGTGATGACCAAGCCATACCAGTTCGATGCCATTCTCTCTGTCGTGCACGAGCTGGTGCCTGCTGCCGCCTGAGTCATGTCCCCCGCCTCTCTCTCACTCTCCGGCGCATGCCATTCACAAGCCGCGCTGAAAGAGGCCTTCCTCGAGGGCAAGACAGAGTCATGTCTGGAGATTATCCGCGATCTGGCCTGCGTATCGGGGACCGGTCGCCATCCAGCAGAAATGCTCCTCCCGGTTGCCGAGGCCCACGACAGACGTGCGGAATTACTTCGTCTGACCGAAACCCTCGCACAGACGAACGCTCAAGATTGCCGCCTCTTGGAACTTGGCGCTGTCCTGCACATGCAGCTCGGCCATCTCCAAGAAGCCGAAATGCGCCTGCGTGAGGCGCTCCGACGGCGCCCCCGGCATTTGCCTGCCCTGAGTGCTCTCGCTCTGACGCTCACTCAGGCCGGACGCTTCGACGAGGCGCATGACGTGCTGTGCACCATGCGCGATCTCGATCCGGGCGATCCCAGTGCGCTGTCCAACGTCGCCTATCTGACCGCAGCTAGGGGCGACGTTCAGGGCGCAATCAATCTCTACCGTCAGGCAATTCAGCTCAAGCCAGACCATCCTCAGATGCGGCTGAACTACTCGATCGCCCTTCTCAAGGCAGGCTATTTCCAACAGGGCTGGTCGGAGCATGAATGGCGGTTCCGTCTGCCTGGCCACACAAGTCTGCCCATGTCCCGCCTTTTGCCCAACATCACGCCGGCTCTCGATATTAGGGGCAAGCGGGTGCTCGTCACGCAGGAAGAGGGCTATGGCGACACCTTCATGTATCTGCGATTTTTGCCTCTTCTCGCAGAGCTCGGTGCAGTCATCCGGGTCTGGGGCGCGGATATCATGGCCGATCTCTGTGCCCGGGTTCCCGGGGTCGCGGAAATACAGGTCGGTGGTGAAACGCCGGAATACGACTATCACTGCCCGTTCATCAGTCTGCCTCGCGCTTTTTCGGGAACCAGACATCCTTTCGGCAGAGACATGCCCTATCTCGCCGCCGACCCGGAAAAATCGGCGCGTTTCGCCGAGCAGCTTGCCCATGATCGCGCTCTGCGTGTCGGGCTGGTCTGGGCCGGTGCATCGCGCAGAGATCAGACCGAGCCTTTCATGCTCGATCAGCGGCGCTCAATGCCCCTCGAGACGCTCCAGCCCCTCTTCAATATTACCGGCGTGAGCCTGTACAGTCTGCAAAAAGGCCCTGCTGCTACGCAACTCGGAAATGTCGAAAGCGGTATCGTCGATCTGATGGATCAGTGCCACAGCATGGACGATACGGCGGCCCTGATCGATAATCTCGACATGATTGTCTCGGTCGACACCTCGGTCGTGCATCTGGCTGGCGGCATGAACAAGCCGGTCCTGCTTATGGACCGGGTCAACCCCTGTTGGCGCTGGCTGACCGATCGGGTCGACAGCCCCTGGTACCCTTCCCTCCAGATTGTGCGCCAGACCAAGGCCTGGGACTGGAGCCCCGTCATCTCCTCCGTGCGCGATATTCTTGACGACGCAGCAAGGCAGAAAACTTCATGACCTCAAGCTTTGACATGGCAAGACAGCGTCTCGACGGGCTTCTGACCCAGCCGGGACGGGTTATTCTAGGACTGGTCGGCGCCCCCGGTGGCGGCAAGTCGACATTGGCAGAGGGCCTTGCCGCGCATTATCCCGATGAGGCCGTCGTCGTGCCTATGGACGGGTTCCACCTCGCCAATTGCGAGCTGCGTCGTCTGGACCGCGCAGGCCGTAAGGGAGCGCCCGACACATTCGACGCCGCTGGTTTCACAGCCCTTCTGGCGCGCATCCGTCACCAGAAAACGGAGACCGTCTACGCACCGTATTTTGCGCGCGAGATCGAAGAGCCGATCGCAAACGCAATCCCCGTTCTGCCTGACCGCAAACTGGTCATCGTCGAGGGGAATTACCTTCTCTGCGACGGCGCATGGGCCGGAGTCCGGGAATATCTGGATGAAAGCTGGTTCGTGGCGACAGACGAAACGCTCCGCAATCAGTGGCTCGAGGCACGCCATGTCCATTTTGGCCGGACGATTGAAGAAGCCCGTGAGTGGATCGCCGTCACCGACGCCCCCAATGCCCGGATCATCCTGGAGACCCAGGCCAAAGCCGACTGGCTCTATCACCCTGAATGGCAACAGGCCTGAGAACACAGGCGATCACGCGTGGGGCAGAGCGCCGCCCCACGGCTCAGTAATCAAAGCCGTAGCTGACACCCACACTTGAACCCGGATCGTTTTCCGGCGTGGTGAACCCTGTCACCTGACCGCCCGTTCCGACTGTCGTGTTAAGCTTCAGTCTCTTGGTCAGATCGACCTGAACCTGTGCCTGCGTTCCGGTGCCGCCTGTGGCCTGCTTGGCGCCCACATAGACGCCCTTCATCACATATTTACCCGCTTCGAGGCTCGCACCTCCATTATCGACGCCACTGCCGCCGCCCACGGCGAGACGGTCGAGCCCCAAAAGACCGCGCACCTTGTTGAGCGGGTCGAAGGACGATCCGCCGGTCATCTGCGCGACTGCTGCCGCCAGACTCGCAAGCTGCGTCGGAGACAGCGACGCAGTGGAGCTGCCGAAGAGCAGCATGGAGAGGACCTGATCGCGCGGCAGGCTGGGCTGCGAGGCAAAATCGATCTTGGGCGCGCTCGCATAGCCGCCGACAACCAGACTCGCTATTGCGCCCTGCACATTGCGGTCGGCCCGGAAATCGAGTGACGGATCGAGCTTGTGATCGACGCCTGACCCGTCAAAGGCAACACGTCCCTTGGTGAAGTTGAGATTGACGCCCGCAAGATTGAAGAAGCCCCTCTTGAGGTCGAAGCCACCGGAGATGTCGGGCGCCGAGCTCAGACCGCCCACATGGAGCTTGCCGGACATCTCGGCATCGAGACCGTGACCGCGGACAAAAAACGAGCCCGGTGACAGCACGGAGACGTCCAGTCCAATCACCAGAGAGCTCGCACTGGTCTCCTGCTTCTCACCGGGCCGGATAACCGTCAGTTGCGGCACAGAAGCTGGCATGGAGTTCGGGATATTGACCACGACGGAAGGCAGGCGAATACCGCCATCGACATCAAGACGCGATGAGAGCTGTCCATGGGCGCGTAGATCGGTATCGATCACGGCTGTGAGCAAATCACTCGTTACAGGCTGGGCCTTACGCGCCACGATCCTGATATCGATTGGCAGGCCCGGTCTCAAAACACCGACCGATCCGCTGAGCCCGATTGTTCCCTTGCCCGCATGAGCCACAACATTTTGCAAGGTCAGGCTGTCATTGGCGGCAACGATGGCACCGTTGATTTCTGTCAGCCTTACGCCTTGGCCATAATGCGCAAAATTGATGTTTTCGAGCGTGACCTGTCCGTTCGCTTTGGGCGCCGTAGCCTGCCCGTTTACGGCCAGATCGATCCTGCTACGACCGCTCACCCCCATTCCCTGAGCGCCAAGAATGGCATTGGCGACCGAGAGATCGACGCTCCCATTCATCCTGACATCGATCGGCCCTGTTGCCGTCAGCGGGACCTTTCCTGCGACACGCAGCGCGATGGATTTTCCAGCATCGGCCTGAGCCGTGAGCTGCGCAGACTGGCCGGAAAGAGTCGTGTTAGCCTGAAGCGCGAGCGGCGGCAGGGAGGCGGCCGGTCCGTTCCGAAGCCTGAACCCATGCAGGGTGACGGAAGCCGTCCCGGTCGGTCGGGCAATATCGCCGCCAAGATCGGCCTGAGCAGAGAGAACACCAGCCGCGTCGAACCCCGTGACGAACGGCTTGGCCAGAGCGGGCGTGACCTGAGCGAGACGCAGATGCAGATTGAGCTTCGGTTTGACTGTTCCCGCAAGGCTGAGCGTCGCAGGAGCCACCCCGGCAGGCGCGACCGCAAGTTGCAGACGATCGACGCCCATCTCCGTTCCAAAGACGATCTGGCTTCGTCCTGAAAGACGGATCGTCTCGCCTTTGACAAGGCCGGCAAGGCGATCAAGGCGCACAGTCTTGCCCGGCAAATCGAGCAAGAGCGCCGTATCCAGCGTCGCAGGAGCGGCCATGACGTTCTGAAACGCCCCGTTCAGGGAAAGCGCGAGCGCATCGAGCGGGCCCTGCGCGGCAAGCTTCGCCGAGCCTTTGATTGCCTGAGCCTCAATCCCCGCCAGAGCCAGTTTCAGATTGAAAGCAGGCTTGTTGACCGGGTCGTTGATTGTCCCGCCAAGGTCAATCTTGCCGATACGGGCCTCAGGCGCGCTCACGCCTCCCTTGAGCGAAAGGGTGACGATGGGCGGTGTTTTTTCAGAGGCCTCGCTGGTGTGAAGGTCCAGAACAAGGCGACCGCCAAGCCGCTTTCCGGCCAGAGCACTGAAATCGTTCAGGTTGCCAGCGGTGATTGCCAGCGTTCCCAGCGGGATCCGCGCAGCCGGTGGGAGGGTCAGATGCGCCTTGCCAACTAGGCTGGCCCAGTCCAGCTCGGTCAAAGTGAGTTCTGTCAGACCGTCTTCGTGACGCGAAAACGCGGCATCGAGCGCCAGCTTGCGACCGTCCAGCTTGCCATCGGCGCGCAACGTGCCTCTGGCCGGGAGGGGAGATGCGACGCGGCGAGATCGAGCATCAGCGGGCCCGCAGGCACATCGCTTGCCCCGATATCACCCTTGATCTGTATTTTTGCTGCGAGATCCTGAAACGGCCCCTCACTATGAGCCTCCAACCCCAGATGCCCATGAAGCTGCGGCGCTGCCGCCTTGAGATCAGGCAAGGTCAGCGACAGATCGTTGATCAGAGACGAAACCTTACCCAGCTCAACAGACCCGTGATCACGCAAAGTGAGCGCGCGACCATCGACACTCAGGTTCTTGATCTCGACATGCCGCCCGTCCCTGCTTTCGGGTGACGCCGTCACATCGAGACCGATTTTGCCGTCCTCCCCGATGAGAGAAACAGCCTGCTTCATCCCCCCGGTAATCGAGAGCTGATCGAGCAGCTTGAGCTGTGTTTCCCCCTGTGGGCGATAGATAAAATCGGCGTGGGTGACGCTATGCCCCTGCAAGTCGACATGTCCGATCGACGCAAGCGGTGCGAGATCGGGGAGGACGAGATCGATCACCCCGCTGAGATCCGGCTTCAGCTTCGCCGAGCCGTTGAGCTGAAAGAGTTTATGAGAGACTGCGAGCATTACAGGCTGCCCCTCGGCATTCGGGAGCGCGGTAAGACTGGCATCGATCGGCGCCCCGGCAAGGAGAGCGCTGGGCACGCCAGGCACCCGCACACCCTCGGCACGCAGCGTCAAAGCGAGCTTATCGGCGCGTGACGCCCTCCCCTCATCCCCCTTGAAACGAGCCGAAAGATGCGTGACTCCGGCATCGGCCGCTGCCAGAGAGTCGAGATCGAGCGAGCCACTCCCCGATGGGGCAAAGAGATCACCGTGCAGCTCGGCGGCCAGTGCGAAGCTCGACCACGCGACGCCGGGCATGGGTGCCATTGCCGGTGTCGTGGCGTTCAGGCTGAGCGCACCTTGATGGTGGACAAGATCGAGCGTGCCTTTCGCCTGAGTTTTGACCGCGCCCGCCGCCAGATCGAGATGGAGCTGATTGGCGCGCAGCTTGCCCTTGAGGTCGAGATCCAGCGTCAGAGGATCGAGCGTCTCGATCTTTGCAAACTGGGTGACGAGACCCTGGGCACCATCTTCGACTCTCAGATGCATATCCAGCGTGTCACGCGGTGTGTTCAGAGCAAGAGCGATAGTCGCCGGACGGTCAAGCCGCTTGAGGATCAGACCCAGATCGGCCTCAGGAAGACGATCGACTTTCAAACCGTCGAGAATGGGCGCCAGATCGGCGAGGGTCAGATGACCATGAGCCGATACGCTCAGCGGAAAGCCTGCAAGTGACTTCCCAATGTCGATACGCCCGATATCGAGCGTCTGAAGCGCAATCCTCAGATGCAGGCTGGAGGGTTCATTCGAGCTGGGCGGTGACGGCGGCGCGGCTGGATCGGAAACCGGCAAACGGTCGAACCGTAGGGCTTGTGCCTGAAGCAGCGAGGCCGAGACCGATTTATGCAGCAAAGCGAGAGGCGACCAATTGAGCCGCAGCTCGTCGATCGCCAGATACGTCCCCAGATGATCGTTGATTTTGAGCTGGCGAAGGTGAAGCCGGTAAGGGAAAGCCCCATCCAGCCCCTCGATCTGCACCATGCCCCCCGTCAGGCTCGCAGTCTGGCGTTCGATGACACGCTGACCGTACGGGATATTGGCAAAGACAAGAATTCCCGCCGAAGCGAGCGTGACCAAAGCAACAGGCACACCGATGATCAGTGCCGCACACCAGAGCGAAATGCGCTTCCAACGCGCCATGCGCGGTGTTTTGCGTGACGATGTACGCGATGCTGATGCTGCGGTTTCGGGATGATCGTTCATCAGAATGTCTCCCCGAGACCGATATAAAGTTCCCATTTATCGCCGTGAGGCGGCCGATTGGCTGGCAGGGCAACGTCCAGACGGACGGGGCCGATCGGCGTGTAGTACCTCACACCGACGCCATAGCCGACGCGCAATGTCCCCTGAAAAGGACGGCTTCCCGCACCGACCTGACCGGCATCGACAAACGCGGCCGCACCGAAGCTTTTCAGGATACGCTGGCGGAATTCGACAGACCCCGCATCGAGCGATGTGCCGCCCACGCCGTATTTCCCGTTTTGCGGACCGACACCCTGATAGCGGAATCCGCGCACCGTCGCCGGACCACCGGCATAAAGACGCTGATCGGGAGGGATGTCATAGGTCGTCGCTCCCTGCACCGACCCAACAAGGCCGCGAACCGCAATCACCGAACGGCCGGGCGCGGTCCACCCAAAGCGGTGCAGATCGAAATAGGTCGATGCACTGGCGCTCATGATGGTGAAAAAGGATGTGCCACTCTCCAGCGAGACCGAAGGCGTCAGATTGACTGTAGCTTCATGCCATGGGTCGCCGGTCGATCGGATTGGCAACGTCGGTACTGTCGTAAACAGCGCCCAGAGGAAGCTGGGCAATCAGATAATCTTTCGAATTTCCGAACTGCTTGATGTTTTCCTGCTCGGCAAGAACACTTCCATTGACGCTCCAGCGCTTGCTCAACCGTCGGATCAGCCCCCCGCGCACAAGGATCGCAGTCTGCTGGTAGGAATAGAGCAACTGACGAATGCCCTCGACACGCAAGCTCAAATTCTGGTCACGACGCAGAAAATCGGGCTTGAGAAAATCCGCATACACATCGTAGCCAAGCCCTTGCTGGGCAGACCCACCCAACCCCGTGACAAGGGCCGTCAGCTTGAGCTGTTCTGCTCCGCCAAGCAGGTTCCGATGCGTCCAGCTCGCCCCGGCGCGCCCGCCAAGATCGGTCGAATAGCCGAGCTGACCCGAGACCGTGTGACGCTTGCCCTCAGTGAGCGAAAAATGCAGGGGCATCGCCTGAGAGACGTCCGGCGTCCCCTTCCCCTGAGCGACGGCAACGAGCGGCGGGGCATCATGCACGCCGACTGAAGAAAAGATCCCCACACCCGCAAGATCCTGCCGGGCCTCCTCGATCTTGCTCGGCCTGTAGAGCTGTCCTTCATGCATCAGAAGCCGTTCACGCAGGAATTTCTCTCTGGTGCGTTTCTGGCCGCTGAAGCTGATGGGGCCAATATCGACCACCGGGCCCACACCAACCGCAAATTCGAGGTCGAGGGTGTGCGTGGCTGGGCGCAGATAGGCAACAGGCGTGCCGACGGTCGCGAGAGCATGCCCCTGTTCCAGTAAGGCGTGCTGGAGACCGGACTGCGCAGTCAGCACATCCGATGCAATCGCCTTTTGCCCCGTCTGCAGACCGAACGCCTTACGTGAGTCCGCATCCAGCGTGACCGGATGCCGGGACGGCTGCGCGGCAGCCTGACCCAAGCTGCCCTTGGCAGGCACTTTCTCAGAGGTCTTTTCAGACGACGGCGGCGGATCACCCCGAAGGGGCCCTTCAACCAGCGTCACCTTCCCAATGTGGAATTGGGGCCCCGTTACGGGTTTGATCGTGATCCGCAGCTTTTTGGACGACCCTTCTGCCCCAACAGATGCAGCCGCCAGACGATCGGGCAAAGCAGGGTCCTGACCATCGACAGTCTGGCCATCGGGCAGCCGCACCGTGATCTCGACCTTTCCCGCATAAAAACCCCGGCTTTCAAGCGCCGTCTGCACGCGATCGAAATCGCCTCTGATGCGTCCAGCCAATGCGTACGGATCGACCGCTTTCGTCTTTTGCAACGTCACAAGGGTAGAGGACGCACGAACCATCGGATCGAGCTCGGGGTCCGAGGAGGGAGGGATCTCGACAGCGTAGCTCTCATCCTTACCCGGCGCCGTATTGTCGGTCTTGGAAGACTCTTTGGGCGCTGCAAAGGCGGCTGGCCCCTGAGAAACAACACTGGCAAGGCACAGTGAAACCGCAGCACGGATCAGGAGCCCTTCACTGGAAAGCGGGGCCCTCGGTCCGGCGGAGGAATAACGAAGAAGCGAAACGCGGCAGAACGACAGCAATGGAGCTCCTGCTGTTGGGTCAATTTTCTCAAGCCATGGATGAAAAGCGTGTCGAGATCATGTCATGGGCACATAGGCAATAAAAGACGCGGGAGTTGTCTTTTCGTTCAAACCTTAATCAGGTGATGCTTCATGCACTCTTAACCAAATCGTCGCAGCAACGCAGTTGTCCGAGATGGCCCTCTTGCGTTAGAGAGAACGTAATGACTGACGCCATTACGCGCCGCCGTCCCACGAGTGACGCTCCCGGCCCCGATCCCTGGACCGCTCCTTTCGAGCCGGCTCTTCCGCTTGCGCCTGCGTCGGGAAACCGCGTCGTCTGTCGCCTCCGTGCGATCCGACGTATGGGTCTCTCCTGCCTCTGGACCCTGGTTGCCAGCGTTCCGCAACGCCTTCTTCTTCGTCGCAAGAGCGCGGCCAAAATCGTTTTCGCCCGTTTTTACTGGGCATCGATCTGCAGAATTCTCGGGCTCAAAGTCCATGTCATCGGCGACGTGGCTGGCACGATCCGTGACAACGTCGCGGTCAAAAATGGTGAGCGGCCGATCATCTTTGTCGCAAACCATTCTTCCTGGCTCGACATTGCCGTAGCTGGCGGCATCCTGCCGACTGTGTTCGTAGCCAAGCAGCAGATTGCGGACTGGCCCGTCATTGGAACACTGGCGCGTCTGGGCAGAACGATCTTTGTCAGTCGCCAGCGCAACAATACGGGGCGTGAGCTTCAGGCAATGACCGACCGGCTCAATGACGGCGACAACCTGATCCTTTTCCCTGAGGGCACCTCGACCGATGGCACACATGTGCTGCCGTTCATGTCCTCATTCTTCGCCATCGCCAAGCCAAGCCGGATCGACAACGCCCAGCCGACGCCCCCTTCCGTCCTGATTCAACCGGTCTCGATCGTCTATGACAAGCTGGACGGCCTGCCCATTGGCCGTGCGCGACGCACCGCGCTTGCCTGGTATGGCGATATGGAGCTGGCCCCTCACATCTGGTCCGTCACGCAATGGCGCTCCCTTGGGGCGACGGTTATTCTCCACCCCCCGGTCGATCCCGCAGATTTTCCGAGCCGGAAAGAGCTTTCAGCCGCTGTTCAGGACATCGTGGCACGCGGGGTTGCCGAGCTTCATCAGAATCCTGATCGTCTTGATGCCGTTGCTTCCTGAAGCGCACCTGCCTGTCCGGATGCCTGCCGCCAGAGGCAGATCTAGCAACATCCAGACCAATATTAGCCATGCATTCATCGATCCTTTCCGCTACCATGCCGACAGGATCTTCAAAAGCGGGTTTCTTGATCGAGATTTGAGAAGCCTTTCCAGCTCTCTGGAGAGTGCTCTTATTCGGTCCCGCCCGCATTCAAGCGCCCCTGAGGCTAAAGGTAAGGACACGTGACCGTCGAGGCTTTGACAGAGAGCAACTCCCCCATGCAGGGTAACGATGAGAGCCCTGCACGCGGCCTGCACGTCATTACCTGGGGCTGTCAGATGAATGTCTATGACAGCGCGAGAATGACGGACGTTCTCGCGCCGCTCGGTTACCGGGCGGTCAAGACGCCTGAGCAGGCCGAGATGGTCATTCTCAATACCTGTCATATCCGCGAACGTGCCGCCGAAAAGGTCTTTTCCGAACTTGGCCGCCTGCGCAAGATCAGTCAGGAGCGCGAAGCCTCGGGGTTAAGCCGCTCGATCATTGCTGTCGCTGGCTGCGTCGCCCAGGCAGAGGGTGAAGAGATTCTGGCCCGCGCGCCCTATGTCGACATCGTTCTGGGACCGCAGACCTATCATCGCCTGCCAGAAATGGTTGCGCGCGCCGCGCGCGCCGGTGGCGCCGTTATCGACACCGATTTCCCGGTGGAGATGAAGTTCGATTTCCTCCCGCAGGCCGCAGCGCCTCAGGTGGATGGCAATCTCACCGCCTTCCTCACCATTCAGGAAGGATGCGACAAGTTCTGCTCCTTCTGTGTCGTGCCCTATACGCGTGGCGCCGAAACCAGCCGTTCCCTGCCTTCGGTCATCGCTGAAGCACGACGCATGGTGGAAAGCGGCGTGCGCGAGATCACGCTGCTGGGCCAGAACGTCAACGCCTATCATGGCGATGACGGCCAAGGCGGCACGGCAGATTTGCCTGCGCTGGCTTCGGCGCTGGCAGCCCTGCCCGGTCTGGCCCGCATTCGCTACATGACCTCGCATCCTCGGGATATGGATCAGTCGCTGATCGATGCCCATCGCGACAATCCGGCGCTGATGCCCTTCCTGCACCTTCCGGTGCAGTCAGGCTCGGACCGCATTCTCAAAGCGATGAATCGTGGCCATACGGGTGACGAATATCGTGCTATCATTGCGAATCTGCGTGAGGCCTGCCCCGATATTGCCCTGTCTTCCGATTTCATCGTCGGCCATCCCGGCGAGACGGAAGAGGATTTCGAAGCGACGATGCAGCTCGTCCGCGATATCGGCTTCGCTCAGGCCTTCTCATTCAAATATTCGCCTCGTCCCGGCACCCCCGCTGCCGGACAGCCCTTTCAGGTCGAAGAATCCATCAAGGATGCCCGCCTGCAGCGCCTTCAGGCCCTGCTGCGCGAGCAACAGGATGCTTTCAATGCCGACATGGTCGGCCGTACCCTGCCTGTGCTGTTCACCGGACGTGGCCGCAAACCCGGCCAGATCTCCGGGCGTTCCCCCTATCTGCAGCCTGTACATGTCGAAGGTTCCGATGATCTCATCGGGCAGACCGTGCAGGTTGTGATAACCCAGCGTCTGACCAATTCGCTGGCTGGTACACTCTTACGGGAGAGAGTCTGCGCTTGAGCCACCCCACGGCACCCCAGTCGCATCCCGGTTCCGGAATAATGACCGTAACGCCAGACGGCATGCACCGTCTGATATCCCTCCTCAGGAACAAGGTCACCGCACGACAGCGCTGCGCTTTGGCGACAATATTCTGCTCCAGCAGCTTTTAGGCGATCATGATCGACATCTGATCCGCCTCGAGCAGGGTTTCGATGTCCGGCTCACCTGCCGTGGCAATAAGATCGCCATCACAGGCGAAGCCGCTTCGGTGGCGCGTGCCCAGGCAGCGATTACCGCGCTGTATAATCAGCTCGAGCATGGCGGCAAGATCGACGGTCCTGTTGTCGATAGCGTCATTCGGCTCTCGGCCCTTCCCCGTCCCACGCGACCACCGGAAGCCCGCGTTGCGCAAACGCGCCCGTCCACTCCGATCCGTCCGGATGGCGAACACTCAACACCGTTTCAGGATCTTCCGGCGATCCGCACAAAGCGTGGCGCCATTGCTCCGCGCTCACGTGGACAGGCCGCCTATATGGAGATGCTGGCCAAGACCGAACTGACTTTCGGGATCGGTCCGGCGGGGACTGGCAAGACCTATCTCGCTGTTGCGCAAGGCGTCGCCATGCTCCAGGCAGGTCAGGTCGATCGCATCATTCTCTCGCGTCCTGCCGTTGAGGCCGGGGAACGTCTGGGCTTCCTGCCGGGCGATCTGCGTGAGAAAATCGACCTTATCTGCGCCCGCTCTATGACGCACTCAACGACATGCTGCCCGGCGATCAGGTGGCCAGGCGTATGGCGAATGGTGAGATCGAGGTCGCACCGCTCGCCTTCATGCGCGGTCGGACGCTGGCGCATGCCTTTGTCATTCTCGACGAAGCGCAGAACACCACCCCGGCCCAGATGAAGATGTTCCTGACCCGCATGGGACAGGGCGCGCGTATGGTCATTACAGGGGATCTCAGCCAGATCGATCTGCCATCCGGGGTTGCCTCCGGACTGCGCGAAGCTGTCGAGACCCTTGAAGGCCTGCCGGGAATTGGTATTACCCGTTTTGAGTCTGCCGATGTCGTGCGCCACCCGCTCGTGGCCCGCATCGTCGACGCTTATGATCAACGAGTGGCTGCGGCACGGGATTACTCCCGAGGCAGGCCGCGCCGGGAATACAATGGAACCTCGAAGTAGTCTTACCCCATCCGCCGAAGAACCGTCCTCTACACAGAGGGCGGCTTTTCGCTCGAAGCCTGACCTGATCATCACCGATCGGAGATGGCGCGCCAGCGTGCCTGGCCTTGAAGATCGTGTTGCACGCTGTCTCGACGCAAGCCGCCCCTGGCTCGATCGGGACCGGCTTCCCGCTTTCCTGCTGACCGATGACCGCACCGTCAAAGGGCTCAACGCGACCTTCCGCGACAAGAACAAGCCGACCAATGTCCTTACCTTTGACGGAAACGACACATTCGGCGATGGCGACATCGCGCTCGCCTATGAGACCTTGCGTCGGGAATCGATCGCCAGCGGCAAGCGCTTTTCGCATCATGTCTGCCATATGGTCGTGCATGGCCTGCTGCATCTTGCCGGATATGATCATCACCGCCCTGACGAGGCCCGCCTGATGGAAATGACCGAAGCGCGTATCCTGTCGCGCCTGCGTATTCCCAACCCGTGGCGTATGGGCGGGAGGCGCGGCGCATGAGTGAGAGCGACGAGCATCAATCGCGACGCAATAAAGGCCTGTTCGGCATCTTCAACCGCAAGGGACGCGAACAGGGGCTGAGGCTTTCGATCGCGGCCCTTGTGGAAGAGGCCGCCGCCCCCCACCCGGAAACGGGGTCAAGGCCAGAGCTCGACCGTCAGGAACGCGCACTCATCACCAATGTCCTGCATCTGCGCGAGAAAACCGCAGATGACGTGATGGTCCCGCGTGCCGACATCGTCTCGATGTCGGCCGATATCACGCTCAATGAAGCGCTCGATTTCATGCGGCGCGAAAACCATTCACGCGTGCCTGTCTATCGCGAGCATCTCGACAACGTCATTGGCATGATCCACGTCAAGGATCTGATCGCTTATGTTGGCACGTCAGAAGCCTTCGACATCGAACCCCTCCTGCGACAACCCCTTTTGGTTGCCCCGCAGATCCCGGTTCTCGATCTGCTTCTTCAGATGCGTCAACGACGCACCCATTTGGCGCTGGTGATCGATGAATATGGCGGTGTCGACGGGCTCGTCACGATCGAGGATCTGGTTGAGACCATCGTGGGCGATATCTCCGACGAACATGACGAACCGGTCTCGGCCATGATCTCGGAACGTGCGGACGGATCCTTCGATCTGGATGCCCGTCTGCCGGTCGATGAGCTCGAGACACTCATGGGCCCTGTCCTGAGCGACTCAGAGCGCGAGGCCGAGATCGAAACCGTGGGGGGGCTGATCTTTCGCCTCGCCGGACATGTGCCGATCCGGGGTGAGGTCCTAACCCATGAGAGCGGTCTCGTTTTCCGGGTCACCGACGCCGATGCACGGCATATTCGTGGCCTGCGGATGCGTGTGCCTGCTGACTGGGTGCGCAGCGACACGCCCTCGGACAAGAGAGACAGTGACAAGCATTAACAGATAAGGCTCCGGCATCGCCTCCGCGCAATCGGGGCGATAAAGAGAGCGGGAAGCTTCTGCGCAAGAGGGCGTTTCAGGAAACGCCCTCTCCAGACACTTGACGCGCAGACGCCAACAGTCTTCAAAACTTTGACATCATTTAGCGGGAGTGTTCTCAATGTCTTTATACAGACGCAGCTTTCTGGCTGCCATTCCAGCCCTTGCCCTGGCGTCGCAAGCCCGCGCTGAAGACGCCCGTCTGACCCCGCGTACGCTTGGCAATCCTTCGGCTCCGGTCAAGGTCAGCGAATGGTTCTCGCTCACCTGCACGCATTGCGCGCATTTCGAAGAGACGGTCTTTCAGGAAGTCAAAGCCAAGCTGATCGACACGGGCAAGATCTTCTACGTCTATCACGATTTCCCGCTCGATCAGATCGCCCTTCTGGGTGCCATGGTCGCGCGTTCGCTTCCCGCTGATCGCTATGTGCCGTTCGTCAACTCAATGTTGTCGAGCCAGGATCGCTGGGCTTTCGCCCGTGATGTTGACCCCAAGAAGCAGATCCAGCAGATGGCCGCTCTCGCGGGGATTTCGGCAGACCAGTTTGCCAAGATCGATGCCGATGATGCGTTCCGTCAGGCTCTCTCGAGCCAGCAGGACGCCGATCAGGCAAAGTACAACATTGGCGGCACACCGTTCTTCAGATTCAACGACCAGGCCTATAATCAGGAATTGCTGACTTATGCTGCGTTCGAAGAGCAGGTCAAAAAGGCAGGCGGCTGAAATCCTCCCATCTGTCAAAAGCGTGTAGTGGACACATAACCTGCACGCCGATACTTAACGCGACTGGTCTCACCCCTATTCGAGACCTGTCGCGTCACAAATAGAGGACCCCGCTTTTCGCGTATGTCAGCCAAGATCACGCGCCTGCGGATAGCGGGTTTCAAGAGTTTCGCCGATCCCGCCACCATCGATATTCTTCCGGGTCTGACCGGCATCGTCGGGCCGAATGGCTGTGGCAAATCCAATGTTGTCGAAG
This sequence comes from Asaia astilbis JCM 15831, assembly GCF_000613845.1. Classification (GTDB taxonomy): domain Bacteria; phylum Pseudomonadota; class Alphaproteobacteria; order Acetobacterales; family Acetobacteraceae; genus Asaia; species Asaia astilbis. Next base: position 128,736 of record NZ_BAJT01000006.1, on the reverse strand, counting down.
CCCTTCGCTGGGCCATGGGAGAGAGTTCTGCAAGAGCCCTGCGCGGCGGCGAGCTCGACGATCTCATTTTTGCGGGCACCAGCGCCCGGTCTGCCCGCTCTCTCGCCGAGGTAACGCTCTGGCTCGAAGAGGCAACTGGGCTGGCCCCTGCCCCCTTCTCCGATGCCGATGGGCTTGAAATCTGCGACGCGCGGAACGCGGATCGGGCAGTGACTTCCGCCTCAACGGCCGTGCCTTGCGCGCGCGCGACATCACGACACTCTTCGCCGATCTGTCATCCGGCGCACGAAGCTCGTCCATCGTCAGCCAGAACCGGGTCAGCGCGCTCATCAGCGCCAAGCCGGAAGAGCGCCGCTCCCTTCTGGAAGAGGCCGCCGGGATCACCGGCCTCCACGCGAGACGTCATGATGCAGAACTGAAGCTGCGTCAGGCAGAAGGGAATATGGAGCGCTCGGAAGATCTGAGGCAGCAGATCGATCTCAGGCTTGAGCAACTCGAAGCCCAGTCTACCCAGGCTCGCGCCTATCGCAGTCTGTCCGAAGCCATTCGTGACGACGAACAAACGCTCTCGTGGCTGCTCCATAAACGCGCCGAACTTCTGGTTGAGCGCACGACCCTGGCGCTTCAGGCAGCGAGAAGGAGCGTGACGACTCAGCCGCCTCGGCAAGTCTCGCCGAGCAGGAAAGTGCATCCCAGAAAGAGCGCATTTTCGAGCTGCGCGAAAAGGTTGAGACCTTGCGCGACGCGCGAGACCGACTGCGCGTCATCGCCGAGACTACGCGTGAAGCCTTGTCTCAGGCACGGAGCGCTTCGGAACAGAGCCTCAAGCGCCAGGAGCAGCTTCACGCTGACCGGCAGATCACCCTGACGCGCCTCGAAGAAACGCGCCTGCGACAGGATGCTCTGACTGCAGAGCGTGCGCGTCTCTCAACCCTGCTCGAAACCCTGCCACAGACCGTGCTTGAGCTCACCGAAGCGTTGCAGACGAGCAGCCGGACACTGACCGACGCTGAAAAATCGCGCGCCGAGCTGACTGAGACGCTCAACGCCAAGCGTCTGGTCGCCCAGTCGATCATGGCAGATCGCGAAACAACCGAACGGCGCCTGACGGCCCTCGTCACAGAGGAGCGTCGGCTCTCCGAGGCTCTGACCTCTGTCAAAGGCAATCTGCCCGACGAGGCTCGATTGCAGGCGCTGCAACAGCGTGTGGACCAGAAGCGATCCGAACGCAGCACCCTCGATGAGCGATGCGCGGTCCTTACCCATGATCGACAGGACGCACGAATTGCCCTGTCGCAGGCTGAGCAGGAAACCGCGCGAACAGCAAAAGAAGCCGAGCAGACCCGCAGCGCTCTGGCCCAGCTCGCGACACGAGCTAAAAGCCTCGATACGCAAATTACCTCTCTGGAAGCGGACCTCGAGCGCCTGAAGGCCGCCCATCTGGGCGAGGAAGCGCTCGGAGGCTTTGATCTCAAGGCTGAGGCCCTGAAGACGCGCCGCGATCAGGCACGGCTCGATTCCGAGTCCACACGGACAGCACTAACCCAGTGCGAGCAAGCCCTTGCGCAGGCCGAAGCCGAATCGCGTGGCATTGAACAGCAACGCGCCCTCCTGACGCGCGAGCTCGACCAGGCACTTCAGGCGCAATCTCGCCAGGAAAACCAGCTTGCGAGTTTGGCGGCTCAGCGGAAGACGCTCGATCAGGAGATGCCCGATCAGGCTCTTCTCACCCAAGCCCAGCAAGTCCGAACGGAAACACAGGATAGGGTCGCCTCTTTCCACGAGGAGATCGATGCCCTCACAACCGCACTCAATGTCGCCAAGCGCGACCACGAAGAGGCCGAAAAGGCGCAGCGCAGCGCAACGGCCAATGTTTTGGGGCTTCGGGCGCGTCAGGAGGCGCTCGAGGCCACCAAGCCGGAAGACACGCTTCCCTCACCGCTGATCGACTCTCTCGTGATCCCAGCAGACCTCGAACGGGCTGTTGCGTCTGCTCTTGATGACACGCTCGAAGCCTCTCTCGACGCGACCCAGAATCGGGCATGGACCGCCCTGCCCGATCTCGAGGCCCAGCCTCTGCCCCAGCCGTGCCAGGCACTGCTCTCCTTGATTGACTGTCCCCCCGCCTTACGGCGCTGCCTCGGCGGGATCGGTCTCGTCACGGATGCCGAACTCGGCGCGGCCCTTCAGCCCAAACTCGAACCCGGCCAGTGTCTCGTTACGCGCGAGGGAGCCTTGTGGCGCTGGGACGGTTATCGCGAGGCTGCGAACCTTCCATCGAACGCCCTCAACCGCGTCGCGCATAGTTCGGCTTTACGGGCTCTTGAAGCCGAGATCGCTCAGGCAGAGGCGAAACTTGCGCCCCTCGCCGAGCAGGTCGCAGGGCTTGCGCAGCAGGAACAGGCGTACGGGTCGCAACTGACCTCCTTGCGGGATCGCCTTCACCAGCAGGAAACCGCCCTCGTCGATCTCCGTAACAAGGAAGCCGCGCTTCTCGACCGCCATGCCCGCGTCACTGGCCAGTGCCGTCACCTTGAACAGAGCGTCGAAGAAGCGACAATCCAGCATGATGAGGCCGTCAAACGAGCCGACGCCGCCCGGAGCGCGCTCTCTGCCCTGATAGAAGCCGCCACGCTCACATCGCGCGCTGACACGCTCCGCCAATCCCTCTCCACAGCGCGTCAGGCCGCGCAGATCGCACAGGATCGGGCCCGAACGGCAGAGACGGAGCACGGCACCGCTCAGGAAGAAGCCACCCGCCTGCGCCTGCTGGAAGAGTCGAATACGGCTAAAACGGCCACTCTGACCGACGCTCTGGAAAGAGCCCGGCAGGATCGGGCTGAGCTCGCTACCCAGCGCGAGAGCCTGGAACAGGGCAATCACGACAGACAGCTCGCGTCGTGCCGCGAGGCGGTTGCGACCCAGAAAGCGGCCCTCGTTTCGCTCGAGAGCCAGCTTGCCGAAACACAGCGCCAGCTCGACGCCATCGGTAAGGAAATCGGTGCAGCAAGCCGTGAGCTTCAAGCAGCACGCGACATCAAACTCAGCCTGACAAGCCGCCTCTCGGCGCTAGTCCCCCAGCATGAGGCCGTTCTGAAAGATCTGGAACAGCTACGCGATCACCAGACTCGTCTCCCCGAACCTCTGAACCTCGCCCCTCTTGAAGCTGAGCTTGCGACGGCACTTGAGAGGGTGACCGCACTCCGTGTCGCAGATCTGGAAGCCCGCGACCGTCTCCGTGACGCTGAGACCGCACGAGATCGTGCCGGGCAGGAGCATGACCAACTCAGCCAGCGTCAGAGCGAAAACAACGCGCTGAGCCACGGCCTGAAGGAGGATCTCGCCCGTCTCGACGAGCGTGTCGCGCAGGGCGACGCTGAAATCTTGCGAAACGACGCCGAAAAGACCCGCCTTGAAGGTGTCGCAGGTGAGACGGGATCCTCTCTCGGAGAGGCAGAGGAAGCGTTCTCTCAGGCCGCCACGATGCAGTCGGACATCGAATCTGCCCTCGACCAGCTCGGCAAAACGCGCCAGCAGGAAGAGCAGCGGTGTCATACGGCACGCGAAAACGCGATCCGTTTGCAGGAGCGGCTGACCCAGGCCTGCGCGCAGCTTGAGAAACTTACCGAAGCGCGAAATGGCGTCATGATCGAGCCTGCTCAGGACGTCCCGCTTACGGAACAGAGTGAAACAACGCTCAAACGACGCCTGACCCGAAACCAGAACGAGCGCGAAGCCCTCGGCCCGGTCAATCTTCTCGCCGAAGAAGAGTATACGCAGGCGCGCGCTCAGTCCGATCATCTTGCACGCGAGCACGAAGAGCTGACATCGGCCATTGATCGTCTGCGCGGATCGATCTCCGGGTTGAAAAAAGAGGGTCGAGAACGGTTGCAGGCCGTCTTCGTCGAGGTGGACCGTCACTTTCAGGCGCTGTTCAGCCGGATGTTCAACGGTGGCAAGGCGCATCTGGGTCTCGTTGGGAGTGATGACCCGCTCGAAGCAGGTCTCGAAATCTTCGCGCAGCCCCCGGGAAAGAAGCTCTCGACCCTGTCGCTTCTCTCTGGCGGAGAGCAGGCACTGACCGCCCTGTCGCTGATCTTTGCGACATTCCGCTGCCAGCCTGCCCCTTTATGTATACTGGACGAGGTCGATGCGCCGCTTGACGACGCGAATGTCGAGCGGCTTTGCGGCCTGCTCAAGGAAATGGCTGAGGAATCCCAGACGCGCTTTCTGATCGTGACGCATCACCAGCTCACCATGGCCCATATGGACAGGCTTTTCGGGGTCACCATGCAGGAGCGCGGCGTCAGTCAGATCCTGTCGGTCGATCTTACTCTGGCCGCTTCCTTCGCAGAAAGCGGTTCACTGGCAGTAGCGCCCTGACCCGGAACCGTTATAACCATGTCTTTATTGTGTTTTTCGCTCGATAACGCTCATAGTGTCTGTTCGGCGATTACCTGACACCGAAAGGCCAGACCAATTACATTCTCCCCCCACCTTCTACCCGATCTATCGAGGTTGAGCGCCGGGCGCGGCTTGCGCGTGGTGGGAGATGTGCATGGTGATCTCAACGCTTTCGAGCATGCCGTCGCGACAGACCGTTTCATTATCCAGCTCGGCGATCTGGTGGATCACGGCCCCGATAGTGCCGGAACCCTGCGCCTCATGCTCGATCTGATCGATGACGGGCGTGGTCTGTTCATTCTCGGCAATCACGATCGCAAACTTGGCCGAGCGCTGGAAGGTCGTCGACTGCGACGCGATCCGCCGCTGGAAGAGACCATCCATCAACTCTCCGGCCCGATGCAGGCAGGGTTGCGCGAGCGTGCCTACGAGGCGATAGCAGATGCCCCGGCCTGGATCGTCCATAAAAACCTGATCTTCGTTCACGGTGGCTTTCACACCGACATGCTGATTGAGGCGCCTCCTCCGGCTCTGGGCCAGATGACACCGCTCCTGTCCCGCGCGCTTTTCGGTGAGACAACCGGGCGGATGCAGCCAGATGGCTATCCCGAGCGCCGTCTGCGCTGGATCGACCATATCCCCGATACGCATATCGTGTATTGCGGGCATGACAGACGCTCCACCGATGGCCGCCCCTGGATCAAGGACGGACGCAACGGCGGACGTGCCATTTTCACCGACCTTGGCGCCGGAAAAGGCGGCCATCTTGCCTGGATTGATCTCGATGTCTGACCAAGAAACACTCTCCCTTCTCGAACGGCATCGCCAGAGCATCGATAATATCGATGCCGCGGTCATCCATATGCTGGCTGAGCGATTCCGTCAGACCCAGGCAGTGGGCGAGCTCAAGGCCCGATCCGGCCTTCCTGCTGCCGATCCGTCCCGCGAGGCACGTCAGATCGAACGACTGAGGCAGCTTGCGTCTTCGGCGCGGCTGGACCCCGATTTCGCGGAAAAATTTCTTGCCTTCATCATCCGTGAAGTCATCCGCCACCATGATTCTATCGCAGGGCGCGACCCGCGCTAAATTGGGGAGCGTGCCATGACGTCGCACCATCTTATCCTCGTCAGACACGCTCAGGCCTCGCCAGAGCTGTTTGGCGGCGTCGACCGCGAGCGCGCCCTCACACCGCAGGGCGAGATCGATGCCCAGACCATAGGGGCCAAACTCGCTTCTGTCGGTATCGATTTTTCAGGTGCCCATCTGTGGCACAGCACCGCGCGACGGACCACGCAGACAGCACTCGCCGTGACGGAGCATCTGCCGCCTCCTGTGTGGTACTTGGCCTGGACGCCCTCTATGACCTCGATCTTTACGGCATTCTCGAACTTCTGAGGGAGACGCCGCAATCGCTCGGAACCCTCATTATCATCGGCCATAACCCGGCAATCGCCGAAACGTGTCGTCATCTGGCGAGCGATGCAATCGACGGCCCGATCGCCCGTGAGCTAATGCAGGGATATGAACCGGGTACCGCCACGCTTTTCAACGTCGCATCAGATTGGGCTGGATTGTCGCCCAACACGGCGACACTTGGCACCGTCCTTCGTCCATAGGTTACTTCACCCATACGTTGATTGCCTCACTGAGGCTAACTTCCTAAGGCACGTCCATGGCTGATCACGACACAAACGGATCCACTCCCGAAACGGCAACACTCAGCATTGGCGAGCGCTCTGCCGAATTTCCCATACTCAAAGGCACGCTCGGCCCCGATGTGGTCGATATCCGCAAGCTGACGACCCAGTCGGAGATGTTCTCCTTCGATCCGGGCTATGGGGAGACCGCGTCCTGCCGGAGTGCCATCACCTTCATCGACGGGGACGAAGGTGTCCTGTTACATCGTGGTTATCCGATCGAACAACTTGCCACGGGGGCGAGCTTCACCGAGACAGCCTTCCTGCTGGTCTATGGCGAGCTGCCGAATCAGGCGGATTACGAGCGCTTCCAGCAGGACATCAAGGAGCAGGCTCTGCTTCACGAGCAGATCCGCAATTTCTTCAACGGCTTTCGCCGTGACGCCCATCCGATGGCCATTCTATGCGGCACGGTGGCAGCACTCTCGGCGTTCTATCCCGATGCAGTCGATATCTCGCATGCTGCCTCACGCGATCTCTCTACCCGCCGTCTGATTGCCAAAGTGCCCACCATCGCTGCCTGGGCCTATAAATACACTGTCGGTGAGCCCTTCGTTTATCCGGATAACGAGCTCAGCTTCTCCGAGAACTTTCTGAAGATGCTGTTTGCGCGACCGAACGCGGAATACAAGGTCAATCCGGTTCTCGCCCGAGCGATCGATCGCATCCTGATCCTGCACGCCGATCACGAGCAGAACGCCTCGACATCGACTGTGCGCCTTGTCGGCTCAACCGGCTCAAATCCTTTTGCCTGCATCGCAGCCGGCATCGCTGCCCTGTGGGGACCCGCTCATGGCGGCGCCAATGAGGCCGTGCTCGGCATGCTGACGCAGATCGGCTCACGCGAGAATATTCCGTCGTTTATCGAGCAGGTCAAAGATCGCGAAAGCGGCGTCCGGCTCATGGGCTTCGGCCATCGCGTTTATAAAAACTTCGATCCTCGCGCGAAGATCATGGAGCAGACCTATCACGAGGTCGTCGCCGAACTCGGCCTCAAGCATGACCCGATGTTCGACCTTGCGGCCGAGCTCGAGAAGATTGCCGTCAACGACCCCTATTTCGTTCAGAGACGCCTGTATCCCAATGTCGATTTCTATTCGGGACTCATCCTGAGAGCGATCGGCATCCCGACATCGATGTTCACGGTTCTCTTCGCCGTTGCGCGCACCGTTGGCTGGATCAGCCAGTGGCGGGAAATGATCGAGGAACCCGGACAGCGCATCGGTCGCCCCCGTCAGCTTTATGTTGGCGAGACGCGGCGCGACTTTGTCCCTCTCGACAAGCGCAGCTGAGAGAAAAAAGAGCCGAGACACAAAAAAGGCCGGAGAAACTCTCCGGCCTTTTTATTCAGGATCACCGTTGGGTGATCAGCTATAGAGACGAAGACGCCCTCCTCGCCGAGGGATCAGCAATCGCACCCCGGGGTCGCGCCCTTGTCCTGACGAACGATATGATGATCGATCCATTCAGAAACGAGGCGACGCGCTTCGTTGATAGAGGCTTCAGGATGGTGGATGCGGTAAAGGGTCGTGCATGCCGTAAAAGCCTGAATATCAGGCTGGCCAACATCCCGCAGTTCTTCGTACGCCGTGATGACGGCGCGTTCGCACTTTCGTGAAATGCGGTTGAGATCAACAGTCACGCAAACTGATCCTAGTTGAGAATTATTATCAATTAGGACATTGTAAATCCTTTCCTATCGTAATTGCAAGCATCGCCTATCGACCAATTGTGCGAGGACTTTCTCTTCTTATGTGTCTTACTTTTCTCTCAAAGGCCGGATAATCCTGCACGCACAAAGATTATGGAGTGATAACAGATGGCTCTCAGCAACGAGATCAACGGTGGCACAGTCCGTCAGACACAATGGGACAGGGATGCGGCGCTCACCACGGCGCGGATCCTTCTGGAGATCAAGGCGATCAACTTTCGCCCTGAAGATCCTTACACCCTGACTTCGGGCTGGAAATCGCCCGTTTATATCGATTGCAGAAAGATCATCTTCTTCCCGCGTGCGCGTGCGAAGATCGTTGAGCTGGCTGTCGAAAAAATCGGCCGTCATATCGGCTACGAAAGCATCGACTGCGTCGTTGGCGGCGAAACTGCCGGGATCCCGTTCGCTGCATGGATTGCCGATCGCATGCTCGCGCCGATGGCCTATGTCCGTAAAAAGCCCAAGGGCTTCGGTCGCAACGCCCAGATCGAAGGCGACGTGCCCGAATCGATGCGCACCCTGCTGGTTGAGGATCTGACGACCGATGGTGCGTCGAAGGTCCGCTTCGCCAATGCCCTGCGTTCGGCTGGCGCGATCATCGACCATACCTTTGTCGTCTTCTTCTATGGTGTGTTCCCCGGCGCCCAGAAGACACTGGCTGACATGAACGTGTCCCTGCACTCGCTCTGCACCTGGTGGGACGTTCTCGAGGCCTGCTCTGGCGCCAACTACTTTTCGGAGAAAGACATCCACGAAGTGCGTCGTTTCCTCGAAGACCCCTGTGGCTGGTCCAAGGCCCATGGCGGCGTTGGCAGCGCCGAAGAAGCAGCCGCTCTCAAGGCGAAAGCAGAGCTGATTTGTCCTACACACCGGGGCGCGTTCTGGCTTTCGATTCGGGTATAGGCGGGTTGGGCGTCGTGCAGGCACTGCGTACGACCCTGCCAGACGACACCCTTATCGATTATCTCGCCGATAATGCACTTTTCCCTTATGGCGAGCAGGAAGATTCCCTGCTCGTGGCGCGTATCGTCGCGTTGATGGAAGAGCGCATTACCAGTCTGTGCCCCGATGTCGTGCTTATCGCCTGCAACACCGCCAGCACGCTTGCGCTGGATGCTCTGAGGGCGCGGTTCGAGGTTCCTTTCGTCGGCTGTGTTCCACCGATTCGCTGGGCCGCTCGGATCAGCGAGACGCGCGTCTTCGGGCTTCTGGCGACACGGAGCACAGCCCGACGCCCTTATCTCCGTAGTCTTCGGGACAGCTACGCGTCAGATTGCGAGATGATTGTTCACGGCGCCCGAACGCTTGCCGATCTGGCTGAGCAGGCTTTTCTCGGTCACGCCATCGACGACACTCTGGTTGCGAAGGAACTGCGCCATCTTTTTGACGCGCCAATGGGCGATCGCATCGATACGATCGGGCTCGGTTGCACCCATTATACATTCCTGACAGACGCTTTTCTGCGCGTCTGCCTCCGGGGATCAACTGGCTCGACCCGGCAATCCCTGTTGCCCAGCAGGTCAATCGTGTTCTGGAATCAAGACGCCCCCGACCAGACCGCGACAATCGTGCTGAAACTCTGGCACTCACTGGTCCTGCGACCGACACAGTCGCCCTGAAGCAGGCTGTGACGCGTCTGGGCTATCACAGCATCGACGTCCTGAGCGGCGCTCCAGCACCCTGAAACAGGGCCCATTGCACCGCCCAGGCGTCGAAGACGCGTTTGAGCGCTAGTTGGCGCGGCTCACCGTGTAGGAGGCGGCATCCATCATCAATTGGCGGATCGGGCTTTCGGGGAAAATCGACAAAGCGTCAATCGCGGCATCGGCATAGATCCGTGCACGGTCGAGCGTGGTCTGGATCGCGCCACGACGTCCGATCAGCTCAAGCGCGTGCGGAAGATCTTCTTCGGTCTGCTCGCCCGTCTCAATGACGCGGAGCCAGAAGGCGCGTTCCGCCTCATCCCCTGCCTGATAGGCTGCGAGCACAGGCAGGGTGATCTTGCCCTCGCGCATGTCATCCCCGACGGTCTTGCCCAGAACCAGCTGGTCTGCGGCGTAATCCAGCGCGTCATCGACGAGTTGGAAGGCCATTCCGAGATTGGTGCCGTAAGCCTCCAGCGCCGCTTCCTCGTGTTCGGGACGTTCGGCCACGACGGCACCGACGCGACAGGCTGCCGCAAAAAGAGCTGCCGTCTTGCCGTGGATGACTTCGAGATATTTCTCGATCGGTGTGGAGAGGTCGTTCTGCGTTGCCATCTGCAACACCTCGCCCTCGGCAATCGTTGCCGAGGCCGAGGAGAGAATGGCCATGACCTTGAGCGAGCCATCGGCGGTCATCAGCTGGAAGGAACGGGCAAAAAGGAAGTCGCCCACAAGGACGGAGGCCTTGTTTCCGAATACCGCGTTGGCGGAGGCAAGTCCGCGTCTTAGATTGCTCTCATCCACAACATCGTCATGAAGCAGCGTTGCCGTGTGAATGAACTCCACACACGCCGCCAGACCGACATGACGCTGATTTTCAGCATCGGGCTGGTAGCCGCAGAGTCGCGCCGAGGCGAGCGTCAGCAGTGGGCGTAGTCTCTTGCCTCCCGCTGCAACGAGATGCGCCCCAAGCTGGGGAATCAACGGCACAGGCTCTGCATACGCGCGACGATCTCGCGGTTGCACGCCTCCATGTCATCCTTAAGAAAGGCCGAGAGCGCCTGTAGTGCGGAGCCTTCGCGGTTATCTGGGCTGGCGACGCCACTTGTCTGCTGCGCCTTCGTCTCGGTCAGGCTGTCGGCACCACCCAAGGCAACTCTCCACTTCCTACTTGGCCACTGACGACCCTAATGCAGTATAAGACACAAGCTGGTATTTTATCCCGGCGCAGGAACACACCGAGGCAGAAACCGAACTTCATGAACAACCCAGGCAGACCGGAGGACCAGCCTCTGACAGTGCAAACCATATGAGCGGCACGGCGGCCTCGGTCAACCCGGCCACCCTAAAAGCAGACGCGGCGCTGATGACAGCAACCGAGACAATGGACGGTTATCTGCTCGACAGGAGAGTGCGTTACAAACAATTCATCCAGGGATATCGCACCGGGATCGAGCCCGTTCTGCTGGCGGCTTCCGTTCCCGCACAACCAGGACAGACTGTTCTTGAAGCCGGTTGCGGCGCTGGAGCGGGGCTTTTGTGCCTTACAACGCGTTGCCCCGACATCGACGGTGTCGGGCTCGAAGCCGATGGCGCGACGGCTCAGCTCGCAACAGAAAATTTCGCTGAAAATGGCAAAAGCGGACGCGTCAGGATCGTCCATGGCAGCATCCCGCGCATCCCGCCGACGCTGCGCGCCCTCACCCCCGGGGTAAACGGGCGGTTTCATCACGCCATGGCCAACCCGCCCTGGCACCCGTCAGACCATACCGGAGCTCAGGATGCGAGACGGCGGCTCGCCATGACCATGCCCGAAGGGGGCTGGCACGACTGGATTACGACGCTGTCTCGCTGGGTGCTTCCTGGAGGCAGCCTCAGCCTCGCCTTGCCTGCCTCGGTCGTAGACCGGGCTTGCGAGGCGCTGCGGGACGCTGGGTTTGGCGGGATCGCGCTTTTTCCCTTATGGCCCAAACAGGGACGCAGCTCGAAGATCGTGCTGATGCGCGCGGTTCAGGGAGGGAAAGGTGTCTTCTCCCTGCTACCGGGGCTGGTTCTTCATCGCAATGAAGGCGGTTACACGCCTCAATGCGAGGCCATACTGAGAGACGCTGAGAGACTTTTCTAGGCGCCGATAAGACCACCTCACCCCCGCGCAACTGGGCCGTCGATTGTCAATCTTGAGCCTGTCCCGTCTTTGTTGACGGGACAGGAGACCGGCATCAGGAGGCGAACACGTCCGCCTCGAATGCTTCTTCCCACGATCCTGACGTGGATGCGCGTGAATATTCTGTCGAACGGTTCTCGAAGAAATTCGCATGCTCGACGGCATTGAGCATGTCATCGAGCCAAGGCAGCGGATTTTCCTCGATACCGTAGAACGGATCGAGACCGAGCTGGGTCATGCGACGATCAGCGATGAAACGGATATAGCGCTTCACCTGATCTGCGCTCAGCCCTTCGACATCGCCCATTTCGAAAGCGAGATCGATAAAGGCATCTTCATGCTCGACCGTCGTGGCACAGATATCGGCGAGTTCCTTGCGGAAATCTTCGGTCCAGATCTCACTGTTTTCACGCACGAACGTACGGAAAAGGCGGATCATCGACAGGCAATGCAGGGTCTCGTCACGCACTGACCACGAGACGATCTGGCCCATGCCCTTGAGCTTATTGAAGCGCGGGAAGTTCAGCAGAATCGCAAAGGAAGCGAAAAGCTGGAGCCCTTCCATGAACGCGCCGAAGGCGGCCATGGTCTTGGCGATTTCACGCTTGTTGTTGATGTTGAAGGACTGCATGAAATCATACTTGTCCTTCATCTCCTTGTATTTCAGGAACGCCGAATATTCGGTTTCCGGCATACCGATCGTATCGAGCAGATGCGAATAGGCCGCGATATGAATCGTCTCGATATTCGAGAAGGATGACAGCATCATCAGCACTTCGGTCGGTTTGAAGACCTGGCTGTAATACTTCATGTAAGCCGAGTTCACCTCGACATCCGCCTGCGTGAAGAAACGGAAGATCTGCGTCACGAGATGACGCTCGCCCTCGCTCAGCGTACGGTGCCAGTCCTTCACATCGTCTGCCAGGGGCACTTCCTCAGGCAACCAATGCACGCGCTGCTGGATCAGCCACGCGTCATAAGCCCAAGGATAACGGAAGGGCTTATAGACCGGATTGGCGGTCATGAGGTCGAAATGCTGTTCCTCGGTGGGCTTGGCACCGGGAGTCTGTGTCTCGCTCATTGGCTTTTCCTGTTCTTGATATGCGCTGAGTCTGAGGGATGGACGGGCGCGCCCGTCTTTACAGGGCTCAGCGTCAGCACCGTCTTGCCTTGGGCGTCGGCGAGCAGAAGCGCTCCGCTCTCGAGACGCCACGTGGCGACTTTAGGGGTTGCGGCGAAAACCGCGTCTTCCTGCATCATCCTGTTGCCGAAACAGGCCATGCGTGTCCCGGCGAGGGGGCCGAATTTGAAGGCCTGATCCGTCACCGTCACGCGGCCCATCATGCGGTTGCAGCCGCCCGTACCCGACAAAAACCCATCGGCACGCAAGGTGATGAAAGCCGGAACGGTCGGGTCGGTGGCGGAACCGCCGATCCTGTCGATCTTCCAGTTTCCAACCAGAGCATCAGGAAGCTGAGCTGTGACGGGTTCGACCATGAGATGCGTCTGTTCCGGCACCTTCCCTGTATCGAGATCGGCACTCTTGGTCAGATAAAGCAGTCGATCGCCAGCCCGTATTTCCGAACGAAGCGTATAGCGATGACCTGCCTGCAAGGCCTTCGGATCGTAGGACAGAACATAGGCGAGACCGTTCGGCGTCACGGGAGCGAACACGGTTTTGCTGAGTGTGACCGAGGGCGCGTCAGCAAGGCTGACATCCTCAAGTGTCACTGTCACTCGAGCCTCGGGGGGCAAGTCGGCTTTGCCCTGTATCTCGACCACGCCCCGGATCGTCGCCTTGCCCGCGGCATAACTCGGGCACGTGGCGCTGATCAGAGCGACTGGCGCTGTACCGAGTAGCAGCGAGGACAGAAAAAATGCCTTTACTGACATGACAGGCACTCTTCGTAGCTCGTGGTCGCGGCGGTCTTTTTTGCCGCCTCGGCAAGGTCGGAGCTGTAATCCTCTTCCTCAAGAATATTGTTCTTGAGTGCCATATCGCTCACAGCATCGGCGCGCTGGATGGAGAGAGAGCGGCAGTAATAGAGAGACTTCACGCCGCGCTTCCACGCCAGATAATGGATCTGGTGCAGGTCACGCTTGTGAATATCCGCGGGCAAGAAGACATTGATCGACTGAGCTTGACAGATGAACGAGGCGCGGTCCGCCGCATGCTCGATAACCCAGCGCTGATCGAGCTCGAATGCCGTCTTGTAGACGTCTTTCTCATCCTGAGTCAGGAAGTCCAAATGCTGGACAGAGCCTTGTTCAGCGTGATGGACGACCAGATTGCATCGGTGTTCTTACCCTTCTTCTCAAGCAGCTTGAGAAGATGGCGGTTACGCACCGTGAACGAGCCCGACAGGGTCTTTTGCAGGAACACATTTGCCGAGATCGGCTCGATGCCAGGGCTGGCATTGCCAGCAATGATCGAGATCGACGCTGTCGGCGCGATGGCCATCTTGTTGGAGAAACGCTCCATGAAGCCGTATTCTTCAGCATCAGGGCACGGGCCGAGCAGCTCGGCGAGATGCTTTGACGCGGCATCGGCCTGCGTCTTGATCTGCTGGAAGATACGCTTGTTCCAGACACGCGCCATAACGCTCTCGAACGGGATCTCGCGCGCTTGAAGGAAGGAGTGGAACCCCATCACGCCAAGCCCAACCGAACGTTCGCGCATGGCGGCATAACGGGCGCGTTCCATGTCATCGGGCGCACGGTCAATGAAGTCCTGCAGCACGCGATCGAGGAAGAGCAGCACGTCTTCGACAAATTGCGGCTCGTCCTTCCACTCATCCCATGTTTCGAGATTGAGCGAAGAAAGGCAGCAGACCGCCGTGCGGTTTTTGCATGATGATCGAGGCCGGTCGGCAGGGTAATTTCGGCGCAGAGATTGGACGTCTTAACTTCAAGTCCGGCCAGCTTGTGGTGCTCGGGACGGGCCTTGTTCACATGGTCCGAATAGACAATGTAAGGCTCGCCCTGCTCCATGCGGGCCGTCAGAATACGGATCCAGAGCGAGCGCGCCGAGATGCTGCGGATAACGGACATATCCTTCGGCGAACGCAGACCCCATTCCTCATCTTTCTCAACGGCGCGCATGAAATCGTCGGTAACGAGAACACCGTGGTGAAGATTGAGGGCCTTGCGGTTCGGATCGCCGCCGGTCGGACGGCGCATCTCGACGAATTCCTCGATCTCGGGATGCCAGACAGGCAGATAGACAGCAGCCGATCCACGACGCAGCGACCCCTGAGAGATCGCAAGTGTCAGGCTGTCCATAACCCGGATGAAAGGAATGACCCCTGACGTCTTGCCATTGCGACCGACATTTTCACCAATCGAGCGCAGATTACCCCAGTAGGACCCAATCCCGCCTCCTTTAGAGGCCAGCCAGACGTTTTCGTTCCACAAATCGACGATGCCACGCAGGCTGTCATCTGCTTCGTTCAGGAAGCACGAAATAGGCAGGCCGCGTGTCGTCCCACCATTGGAAAGCACCGGCGTCGCGGGCATGAACCAATGCTTGGAGATATAATCATAGAGACGCTGCGCATGAGCAGCATCGGCACCGTAATAGGAGGCGACGCGGCCAAAAAGATCCTGATAATGCTCTCCGGGCAGGAGATACCGGTTATCGAGCGTCGCCTTGCCGAAATCGGTCAGCAGCGCATCGCGCGAGCGGTCGACACGCACCGGGTGATGACCCTCGAGCTGCACCACGTCGTCGAACATGTCAGGCTCGGCCTCAATCTCCTGCGGGGCGCGGGCGCTTGGATCAGGCAGAACATCAGCCGAAGCGGAAACCGGCTCACGGGTCGTGTCTTCTAGCAGGCTCACGGGCCATCTCCCCAAGGTTAAAATCGGATCAAATTGGAAAATTCAGATTGTCCTCTTGGCGCAACTGACACCCCTGAGACAAGCAATATATCGGGTAAAATTTCTTCAGACACACTATATATGGTGTTGACAGGGCGGAACCCCTTGGGAGAGCTCGGCATTCCCGCAAAGCGTTTTTTTGCCTTTCCGAATTCCCGTATCCGAGCGTGGCGCTCACGACACAGCATCGACTCATCAATCGCGATGAACATTTTTCATCACACCGCGTTGGCAGCACAACCGACCCGGATCGGGTTCGGAGCAGCAGGAGATCATTCCATGACGATCAAGAAGTCAGCCAGCGCCCAGTGGAGCGGTGGTCTCAAGGACGGCAAAGGCAGCATCTCAACCCAGAGCGGCGCCCTCTCAACCCAGCCTTATGGTTTCAACACACGCTTCGAAGACAAGCCTGGGACAAACCCGGAGGAGCTGATCGGCGCCGCGCATGCAGGCTGCTTTACGATGGCTCTCTCGATGATTCTGGGTGAGGCCGGTCTTACCGCGACGTCGCTGGAGACCAAAGCGACCGTCTCTCTCGACAAAACCGACAGCGGTTTCGAGATTTCGGCCATCCATCTCGACCTCAAGGGGAGCGTACCCGGGGCCGATCAGGCCAAGTTTGAAGAACTCGCGACCAAGGCCAAAAACGGCTGCCCGGTCTCCCAGCTTTTCAAGGCCGAGATCAGCCTGACCGCAACGCTCGCCTGAGCTTGCACAAATGGCATCGTGTCATGGCCGTTCAGCAGAACGGCCATGAACGACGTCTATCAAGACCGCGCGCGATGCCAGCTATTCTGGGCGTGATCGCGAAAAAGATGATCGACCAGCAGGCAGGCGACCATTGCTTCGGCGACCGGCACGGCGCGAATTCCAATGCACGGGTCATGCCGGCCCTTCGTCACGACGTCGATGTTTTCGCCCTGACGATTGACCGAGGGTACAGGCACCAGAATAGAACTTGTCGGCTTGATCGCAAATCGTGCATGATCGGTTGACCGGTCGAGATCCCTCCGAGGATACCGCCAGCACGATTGCGCTCGAAATGGATCGCACCGTCGCGCATGCGCATCGGATCCGCATTCTCTTCGCCTCGAAGAGAAGCGACGCCGAAACCCTCACCAATCTCCACGGCCTTGACGCCATTAATTCCCATCAACGCCGCAGCGAGATCGGAATCGAGCTTGCCATAGAGCGGTGCGCCGAGCCCCTGAGGGAAGTTCTCAGCAACAACCTCGACCAAGGCACCGATGGAAGAGCCGTCTTTCCGGACACCTGACAACACCCCTTCCCATTCAGAAGCGGTCACAGGATCGGGACAGAAAAACGGATTACGATTGACCTCGTCCCAATCCCAGCGATGACGGTCAATCGCCAGGCCGCCAATCTGCACGAGGGCTGCACGAATGAGAGCGGCCTCGCCGAGGAGCTCGGTGATCACGCGCCGCGCCACACCACCAGCCGCAACACGACAGGCCGTTTCGCGTGCCGAGGACCGCCCGCCCCCCCGATAGTCGCGATGACCGTATTTCATGTCATAAGCGACATCGGCGTGGCCCGGGCGATAGCGCTGGGCGATCTCGGAATAATCTTTCGAACGCTGATCGGTGTTCTCGATCATCAGCGAAATCGGCGTTCCGGTGGTCCGACCTTCGAAAACACCAGAAAGAATGCGGACCTGATCCGCTTCCTGCCGCTGGGTCGTGAACTTGGATTGCCCCGGACGACGACGATCCAGCCAAGGCTGGATATCAGTTTCGCTGAGCGCGATTCCAGGCGGGCACCCATCGATCACGCAACCGATGGCTGGCCCATGGCTTTCGCCCCAGGTTGTAACTCTAAAAAGCGTTCCGAAACTGTTATCCGACATATCAGCCTTCTGAAGACACAGCCGCAATATCGGGTGCGCCAGGGTTCTTCATGCCAACCACGTGATAACCACAATCGACGTGATGAATCTCGCCCGTCGTCCCCGAGGAAAGCTCGGAGAGGAAATACAGCCCCGCGCCGCCGACATCCTTGAGCGACACATTGCGCTCCATCGGAGCGTTGAGCTGGTTCCAGCGCAGAATATAGCGGAAATCGCCAATCCCGTTTGCGGCCAGTGTCATGATCGGGCCGGCAGAGATGGCATTGACACGGATGTTATCCTTGCCGAGATCCGCAGCCATATAGCGAACCGACGCTTCAAGCGCGGCTTTCGCCACACCCATCACATTATAATGAGGCATCACGCGCTCGGCCCCAAGATAGGAGAGCGTCAGCAAAGATCCGCCCTCGTTCATGAGCGCTGCCGCACGACGCGCCACGGCTGTGAAGGAGAAGCAGGAAATATCCATCGCTTTGAGAAAAGCGTCGCGAGGCGTATCGACATAGCGCCCGCGCAGATACTGCTTGTCAGCCCAGCCGATAGCATGGACGACGAAATCGATCTTGCCCCAGGCTTTCTCGATTTCATCGAATGTGCGATCGATATCGGCATCATCTCCGACGTCACAGGACAGAACGAGTGAGGAGCCGACGCTCTCTGCCAGTGGCTTGACCCGCTTGCCCAGCGCTTCACCCTGATAGGTGAAGGCAAGCTCTGCTCCTTGGGCAGCGCAGGCAGACGCGATGGCCCAGGCAATGGAACGGTCATTGGCGACGCCCATTACAAGGCCGCGCTTGCCCGCCATCAGCGTCCCGGTTGGGAGATCGAAGGAAGCGGTGGACATGAGGCAGATCCCGGTTAATGTCAGCAGTGAGAATAAAAGCGAACCGCTTCGTCGCACATGCCCGCCGCGCAAACAAGTCTGGAGTTGACACGTTAGGTTAGGCGAAGAAGACGGATCGAATTCAAGCAGGAGGCTCCTGTCATGCCACCAGAAACCACCCTTCCCCTTATTCCCCTCGATGCAGACCCCTTTGCGCTGTTTACTGAATGGATGGAGGAGGCCGAGGCAAAGGAGCCAAATGACCCGAACGCGATGGCCATCGCGACTGCTACGGCCAGCGGCGTTCCTTCTGTGCGCATGATCCTTCTTAAAGGCGTCGATGAGCGCGGTTTCGTCTTTTATACGAACCTCGAGAGCCGCAAGGGGAGCGAACTGCTCGCCAATCCTCATGCAGCGCTGCTGTTCCACTGGAAATCGCTGCGGCGTCAGATCCGTATCGAGGGACCGGTGGAGCCTGTCAGCAACGAGGAAGCCGATCGTTATTTCGCGAGCCGCAGTCGTAATTCGCGCATCGGCGCGATCGCCTCGGACCAGTCTAGGCCGCTGGCCTCGCGCGTCGAATTCGAAGAGCGGATCAAGGCAGTGACGGATCGCTTCGAGGGGCAGGAACCGCAAAGACCGGATAACTGGTCTGGTTTCAGGCTTGTCCCCGATCAGATGGAATTCTGGCAGGACCGTCCTTTTCGCATGCATGACCGCGCCACCTGGACCCGACAGGAGAATGACTGGGCGGTGACCCGTCTCTACCCCTGATCCCAATGCCTCTCCGGGTCCGGCTCTGAACCCGGCTGTCTCTGTTCACCTTGATGACTAAGTGAGATCCCCATGGCCAACGACATCCGAAATATCCTTGTCCCCCTTAATGGTGCCGGGAACATCGATGCGGTTCTGCGTGTGGGGCTTTTGCATGCTCGAGCGTTCAACGCCCATCTTTCGACGGTTCTGGTAGGGGACGACCCCAATGAGATGTCGGCGCTGACCGGAGAGGGTCTTTCGAGCTCGATGATCCACGAGATGATGGAAGCTGCCGAACATGAAGCCCATCGTCGGATGCTTCAGGTACGTCTGAAATATGACAGCTTCATCAAAGAGAACGACATCGACGCCAAACAGGGCTTTCTCGAAAACGAGCCTCTTGCCGCAGCCAGGCTGAGCGCCTCTCTGGAATTTCTGACCGGTTCGGAACATGAAGCCGTCACCTGGCGCGCGCGTCTGTCGGACATCACCTTGATGCCGCATCTGGGGCCCAACGATAACGCAAGAGCGTCTGAAGTCCTGCACGCCGTCCTGTATGATAGCGGCTGTCCTCTGGTCATTGCCCCGCCAACCCCGCCTGCCAGCTCAGGTAAGCGGATCTGCATCGCCTGGAACGGAACGGCCGAAGCAGGATCGGCCCTTCGTGGCGCTCTGCCTTACGCCAAGCGCGCCGAGGCCGTTCAGATTCTGACCAGTGTCGATTACCACCGTCGCGGTCCAGAAGCGGATACGGTTCAGGACTATTTGAAGCTCCACGGCGTTGATGCCGAGATTTGCGTCTTCAAACCAATAGAGCGTGACATTGGGGCCGGCATCCTCGCAGCCTGTAAAGAATTCAACGCCGACATGCTCACGATGGGGGCATACTCCCATTCTCGTTTGCGACAGATGATCCTCGGCGGGGCGACCCGGCACGTTCTGGAACATGCCGAATTGACCGTTCTCATGAGCCGTTAATGATTTTTGCTATCAGAGGTCGGACATGCTACCGGCCTCCCATGCGTGCTTGCCCTTCAGTCACCGAATGAACCGCATCACTCTCAAAAACCTGAGAAACCGGGCGCTTATGATTTTGGCGCGGGGTTATGTGGATCTCACCATACGCACCACGCGCTGGACCGTTACAGGGGCATCCGAAGCACTTCCGTCTCTCCTGCAGAAATCCGACCGAAGCGCTAACGGGTGCATCACGGTCGCGTGGCACCGGACCTTGCTCATGCTGCCCGCAAT
Organism: Asaia astilbis JCM 15831; assembly: GCF_000613845.1. GTDB lineage: Bacteria > Pseudomonadota > Alphaproteobacteria > Acetobacterales > Acetobacteraceae > Asaia > Asaia astilbis. The sequence goes on along the minus strand of NZ_BAJT01000006.1, from coordinate 108,537 downwards.
GTGCAGATGGGCCCACACACTCAAGCCCGAACTCAAGATCACGGTCATGGTCAGCCGCAACCGAGATGGACAGTTTATCGGCGACCTCATTGCGCCATGGGGCATCACAGGGATCGAAGGGTCGAGTGATCGAAACGGCAAGAACAAGGGCGGAAGCAGAGCCCTGCGTCAGGCCTGTTCGGTCCTGCGTGATGGTGCAATCTTCGCGATCACACCCGACGGCCCTCGCGGGCCTGCGGAGACTGTCCAGCCCGGTGCGGAAGCCTCATGCGCCTGGCAGGCTCACCACTGGTACCGATCGGTGCCGCATGCACGGGCATCACCCTGCCCAGCTGGGACCGGCTTCGTGTGCCCCTTCCTTTCGGTCGGGGCTATCTTCTTTATGGAGCCCCCTGCACGCTCCCGGTTACCCCCGAAGAAATCGGCCAAAAACTGAAGGCTCAATCGGCCCGTGCCGAGGCCTGCCTGAAACTGGGCCGTGCTGGCCTGGCCGATCACCTCTGGATGGCTCTGGGAACCGCGCTCATGCCGGGTCTGCGGGCCATGATGCTGATCCGTCTACGCCGCGGTAAAGAACGCCTTGAGCGCCTTCCCGAGCGGCGCGGCCGGACCAAACTGGCGCGACCCGAGGGCACTCTTCTCTGGCTTCACGCCGCAAGCGTCGGTGAGACGCATTCCATCCTGCCTCTGATCGAAGCCCTGGCGGAACGACATCCGACACGTCAGTTCCTAATCACCACCGCGACGATCAGCGGAGCGGATATCGTCACAGGGTTCTGTGCTCAGGCAGGCGAGCTTTCCAACCGCCTGATCCATCAGTTCATCCCCTATGACGTGCCGCTCTGGACAAGGCGCTTCCTCGATCACTGGCGTCCCTCTGCCCTGCTGCTGACAGATAGTGAGCTTTGGCCCGGCATCTTACTGGCCTGCACCCGCCGGGCTATTCCCGTCGGCGTTCTGAATGCGCGCCTTTCAACCAGATCCTGGAAGCGATGGCACCAGATGAGACGTCTGGTACCACCGATCTTCAAACGTCTCGATTTCGTTGCCGCGCGGGGCGAGCAGGACGCGGCCCATTTTGCCGCACTGGGAGCCCGGGACGTCGTTTGCTATGGCGATCTCAAGGCAAATGCACCGCCCCCTTCTGTCAATATGGACGAGCTTCGGTCGCTCAGGGCGCAGATCGGGACGAGACCTGTATTTCTCGCCGCGTCGACCCATAGCGGCGAAGACGAGATCATCCTCCGGGCCATTGCGAAACTTCGTCTCAGCATCCCGGATCTGCTGACAATCATCGCGCCAAGGCACCCGGTGCGCGGGGCCCAGATCGCCACGTTGCTCGACAGCAAACCGCCCTTGCGCTCAAAAGGTGCCGCACCAGGTCCGACAGACTCCATATGGATTGCCGATTCTCTGGGCGAGCTCGGACTCTTCTACCGCCTGGCCCAGTGCGCTTTCATCGGCAACTCCCTTGTGGCTCCAGGTGGGGGACACAACCCTTTCGAACCAGCCAGACTGGAAGTGCCTCTCGCCACCGGACCGTTTTGCGACAATTTTCGGCCTGCCTTCGAGCAACTCACGGGGCTCGTAGCCCCTATACAGAGTGACAACGATTTGGCTGACTGGATTGACTCGGTGATGAAAGACCCCATGCCTTGGCGGGCGCGTGCGCAGCAGGCGAGGGCAAAGCTCCAGTCGGAGGAGGGCGTCCCCGCAGCCCTTCTCGACCGCATTGACGCCTTATGCGTCTGAAGCTCGGCCCTCCCGCATTTTGGAAACGCACGACGCCGACATGGCAGGCGCACGCCCTAGCCCCCCTTTCCTGGGCGGTGGGGGCGGTCGGCAGCCTGCGGACCCTTCGCGCGTCCCCAGCCCTCTCCTCCCTGCCCGTTCTCTGCTGCGGCAATTTAAGCGTCGGCGGTACAGGCAAAACCATCCTGGTTCGCGATCTGGCCAAACGCCTTCAGGCACGCGGCCAGGTCCCACATCTCCTGAGCCGCGGCTACGGTGGCACTCTTGAAGGCCCCCTGCGTGTCATTCCAGGTGAGCACACCGCTCGTGATGTCGGGGATGAACCTTTCATGCTTGCTCAGGATTTCCCTGTCTGGATAGGGCGTGATCGGGGAGAAACGGCATTTCTGGCTGCCGAGGCAGGCGCGACCTGCCTTGTGATGGATGATGGGTTACAGAATCTGACCCTGCACCAGACTCTCAGGCTCATTACGATCGATGGCGGAGCTGGACTGGGCAATGGGCGTATCGTCCCGGCTGGCCCCCTGCGAGAACCCGCCCACAAGGGGCTGGCACGCTCTGACGCGGTTATCCTGATCGGGCGCGACGACACCAATCTCGCCCCCTCCCTGCCTGCATCACTCCCCTGTCTTGCCGCAAAGCTCATTCCCTCAGCCTCGATCAGAAAGCTGCAAGGGAAGCAGGTCATCGCGTTTGCCGGCATCGGCAGGCCGGAGAAATTCTTCGACATGCTGACCGAAGCGGGCGCCCCTCCCATGCGGACGATCGCCTTCGACGACCATCACGATTACACCGAGCGTGACTGCCGGCGCCTGTCGGTGCTCGCGAGGCAGCCCGGCACCGTTCTGGTCACGACGCGAAAGGACTGGGTCAAAATACCGGGATGGCTTCGCGACGATGTCGTCGTGATCGATGTGGAGCTTCTTTGGGCGGATCCCGGAGCACCCGAACGTCTGCTGGACCTGCTTCTGACGAATGTGTAGAGCCGCCTTATGAGCGAGACACCTGCCATCACACTGCTACACAGGGCCGAATATGCACTGGCCCGCATTTTGTTGGCAGGACTCTCCAGCCTTCCTCCAGCCACGGCGTCAAATCTCGGCGGCTGGTTGGCCCGAAAGATCGGGCCTCGTCTGCCCGTCTCCGGGGTCGCTCACGCCAACCTTGCTCTCGCCCTGCCCAGGACAAGCGAGGTCGAAAGAGACAGAATCGTTCGGGACTGCTGGGAAAATCTCGGACGTACCGTGGCGGAGTTCCCCCACCTCTCCCATCTCAAACGTGACACTGCCACGGGCCCGGGATGGAGTATCGGCAACTCACAAATACTTGAACAGGCTGCCGCAACGAAACGACCGGTTATCTTTTTCTCCGGCCATATCGGCAATTGGGAGATGCTCCCGCCCATCGTGGCGCGTCACGGATTACCCTTTGCCTCTTTCTACAGGGCAGCGGGAAACCCCCTGATCGACCGCTTGATTATCGACCTGCGCGCGAGGGCCATGGGCTGCGATGCACCCATGTTTGCAAAGGGTGCCAAGGGAGCACGCCTTGCTTTACGTCACCTCTCTCTGGGACATCATCTTGGTATTCTGGGCGACCAGAAGATGAATGATGGCATTGAGTGCCGATTCTTCGGTCTGCCTGCCATGACCGCCTCGGCGGCGGCCGTATTCGCAGTCAAATATAATTGTGTAATCGTGACCGGACGCATCATTCGTCGCGGGCCGGCCCGTCTCCATCTGGAAGTCGGACCGGTTTTATCGCCAGATCCGGAAGCACCCAGACAACTCGAAATCGGGTCTCTTACCCAGCAACTGAATGATTGCTTGGAACGATGGATCCGTGACATCCCGGGATCCTGGCTCTGGCTGCACCGACGCTGGCCCAAAGAGATCTATACTAGAACAAAGAGCTGATTATCTTCTTTTTGAAAGTATTTGATACTTTTACTTGAGAGCGTCGCCCGCGAAACAAACCATTGTTTTTATGCAACACCAAGTCATTCTCATGACAGAAATTGGTCACAAGACGTAATTTTACGTTGAGGCCGTCCACTTTTGCCGTCTAGCCTCTGAGTCGAACCCAGATATGTAGGACGCAACGTATGGCCCAGACGCTGCCGTTTCCCAAGAACGAAACTCCAGCACCTCTCAGCAATGTGATTCCATTGCGATTCAACGTCCTGCCCCGCCATCGCGAGTATCTCTCGCAGTGGCTGCAGGCCGGCATGGCGATGGGCCTGTGCGACGCGGACATCGAAACCGAGACGTTGGATGGCCGCGACGAGACTGTCGCCCATATTCTGGTTTGGGTGCGTGAAAATGCAGACCCCGCCTATATGATCAAGCCGCGTGGTCTGCGCTGGGTTCTGATCGACCACATTCGGGACCATGAGCTTGGCGTCTATGCCAGCCTTGAGCTTGCACTCCACACAGTGCGACCGGTCCTTCCGCTCAAGTCGATCGCCGCAGCCTGAGCATCCTCATCGCCCCCATGCTGTGTCAGGGGCGATAAGAAAACATCGATTTAATAGCGCTGCGTCTGAAGCAGCGCCGATCAGGGTGCGGTTCGGGCAAGCCGCCTTGGTGCCGCAGAAGTCATTTTCACACCCCCACCCGGCAGGATCTCGTAGACAGCAGCCCACGAGCGACCGTTCCATTCGATTGCAGGACGAAGGTCCCGTCAGATCCGGCAAAACCGTCGGGACGAAGCAGCGATTTCGGTGAGAACCCTGTAGGCTGCTGGCTGAGTACAGCCGCCATGGTCGCCGTGTCATAGGCAACATTTGCCAGCACCGACGGCGCATATCCGAAACGACTGCGATAACGCTGAACGAAATCTGTGCGCGCCGTCGGATCTGGAGCCGCGTACCACCCGCCCTGCAGCGCGCCCAGCTTGCCCGCGAAGACACTCCAGAGTGCGGGACCGAGAATACGGGTCTGATGAGGATCGATCGCGGCCTGTTTGAGACCGTCAATGACGGTTGCGAGCTGGAGACCCGTATCCCCAAGCAAGAGCGCGTCGAAAGGCGGCGGAGGAAGCGCCACGGTCGCAGTCGGCACAGTCGGTGTCGGCGGTGGCGATGCCGTGTAGGGCGTCATGCCAGTTGCAGACGCCTTGGTGGCGGGAAGCGTCGGCGCCGCAGGCTCACGACCGAGAGGATTGATGGCATCGGGCTCAGCCGGTTTCGCATCGAGCGGCGCGGGTGCGACCTGGCCCTGTCGAAACTGCAGATTGGCAAAGGTCTTGAGCGCGCCGGCAATCGACTCCGGGGTCGAGGCATGGAAAAGAATCTGTGGTGCCGCGAGGCCCTTGATCGAACAGGCTCGCAGCAACGCGTCACCCAACGCATGACCGAGGGCGTTATCAGGCAGGAAAGCCGCAAAATTCTTGCGTCCCTCAGCTGCCGCTGCGTCGACAAGACGATTTACCTGCTGTTCGACCGTGATCCCCATCACCCAGACACCGGGAGCGGCCTGAGCCTGATCGCTCGTATAGGCGAATTCCGGGACTCCGGCAGGCTGAGCAAGCGTGGCGACCGCCGCCGTCTGCGGCGCCGTCAACGGACCGAGCAACGCGATATCGCCCTGCTCCAGAGCCGAGCGGGCTGCGCTCTCCGCCGTTTGACCGGGCGCATCGGTATCGCGGATGTCGAGTGTCACGCCGTGGCCTTCAGGCACGGCGATGCGCGCGGCATTCGCCATCTGCTGACCAAGCTTGCCAAATCGGCCGGTCAGCGGAAGCAGCATCCCGATTTTCTTGGTGCCGGAATCCTGCTGCGTTCCTGAGGGCGATACCGGAGAGATGGGAGGAGCCGTCTCAGGTCCGCTACAGGCGTTGAGCGAAAGTAACGCGACACCAGCGAGCGCTGAGACCTTGCATGCAGAGGCCGACCTGAGCGATGTGAAGGAAATCACGCGCTGACGGGGACCGAATGTCCGACTTACCATCTTGCACCCATACTCCTGTTGACGATTCGACCCCTGAAGGTCCGCAGCATGCTTATGACACTTCACCAGCTTCTGCGACCCTGCCCGCAGGCAGCCTCACTCTTGTTGCGACGCCGATTGGCAATCTCGGCGATATAAGCGTTCGTGCAATCGAGACGCTCAAGGCTGCCGATATTATCCTGTGTGAAGACACACGGGTAACAGCCAAACTGCTCAAGGCCTATAATGTTTCCACACCGACACAGATTCTTCACGATCACAATGAAGAAGGCCGGATCGCAGGGCTTCTGACACGGCTGCATTCCGGTGCCTCGATGGCTCTCGTCTCCGATGCCGGAACCCCTCTCGTGTCAGATCCCGGCTTCCGGCTTGCACGAGCCGCGATTGCAGACGGCGTCCCGGTAGGTGCCGTGCCGGGTGCCAACGCCGCAACACTCGCCCTCACCCTCTCGGGCCTGCCCCCTCATCCTTATCTCTTCAGCGGGTTTGCATCTCCGCGCTCTTCTGCAAGACGCAGTCAGTTCTCCATCCTGCGTGCAGCAGAACAGGTCGGCTTTTCTGCGACTTTGATCTGGTATGAAGCGCCACACCGTCTGCTCGACATGATTGAAGACCTGATTGTGGTTTTTGGCCCAGAGCGTCAGGCTGCCGTAGCTCGTGAGCTGACAAAGCGCTTCGAGGAAATTCGCCGCGGCAGTCTCGCAGAGCTTCAGGCTCATTTTGTCGATACCGCACCTCGTGGCGAGATCACCATTCTTGTGGGACCACCAAAGGAAGATTCTGCTCCCTCGGAAGACGATCTCGATTCACGGCTTCGCGAGGCGCTTAAAACGCATTCGATCAAGGATGCCGCCGCACTGGTCGCGGGCGCCGTCAATCTTCCCAAACGCGTCGTCTATGCCCGCGCTCTGGAAATCGGGAAGGAATAAGCCCGTCGGTCGCGTGTTATCGAGGTCGGTTCAGTCCTGCTCTTTGGGCAGGGCAAACAGACTCTCAGCAAGGCTCTGATCGGCCGCGACATCGAACAGATCGATCTGTGTCTCACGCCCTTGCGCGTCCTTGACGACCCAGGAGCGCAAGGTGAGCGGCGATTCTGCAAAAATGAGCGTCAGGCTGCCTTCGGAAGGTGTCGCCGTTCGCACGAGCGTGACCTGCACCAATCCGTGTCCATGTTCAAAAGCGGTCACGGTCACATCGCCTGAGAGCTTGAGATCGGGCCGCAACAAAAGACCGAGCGGTGTCCGGTCCAGAGGCAGTGTCGTCACCTGCCCCAGTTCGCGGTCCTGATAAACAATCTTCCCCTGATTGGCGACGAGGAGCAGCGGGCTCGGCTTGTCATAATCGAAGCGCATCTTTCCCGGACGCTCAAGCCAGGCCTGCCCGGTCGACCGAGCCCCATCGGGTGCGATCTGCTGAAACCGCGCCTTGATGACATGGATTGCGTTCAGGGCATCCTGAACGCGGGCGATCCAGCCTGCGTCAGTCGGACGCAGGGCAGCCGGCTTGAAAGCGGCCGAATCAGCCGGTGCGGCTTGGCCGGGATGCACAAGTCCAAAGCTTGCGATGATCGAAGAGAGAGCGACAAGGCGAAACTTCATGGTCGTACCGTCAGACTGCTGCTTCTTGGAAGATATGCCTGACATCGCCCTGCCACGCTCCGTGATAGCGCTCAAGCCAGTGCTCTGCCTGCGTCTTGCCGCCTTCGGCAATCGCCTGCAAGGGGGCAAGATAGGCTTCCTCGCCGAGGTTGCGGGCACGCAATCCTTCATGAGCGAGCGCGATCACTCTGGCCGCAAGGGCACGTAATCCCCCCGGAAACGACGCCTCCATGCCTTTTTCCGGCACGTCTGCCCGCAGCCCGCGATAATCGTCCCATGCGTATTCGCGCACAAGCGCTTCAGCTGCCTGAAGTGTCGCGGGGTCGTAGAGAAGTCCAACCCAAAGCGCTGACTGCGCCAGCATCATCTCGGGGCTGCCAGCATCGGCGCCGCGCATTTCGAGAAATTGCTTCAGTCTTACATCGGGAAAGGCTGTCGTCAGATGGTCTTCAAAGTCACCCATCGTCGGGGTCAGTCCGTCGAGAGCGGGTTGCGCCTTGCCGGCCAGCCAGTCCCGAAAGGATGCCCCTGCGACATCCCGAGATTCGCCGTCGCGCATCACGAAATACATGGGCACGTCCAAAACCCAGTCGACATAATGCTCGAAGCCGAACCCGTCTTCAAAGCAGCATTCTGGCATTCCCGATCGAGCATTATCCGTATCGGTCCAGACGCGGGCCCGGTTGGAGAGCAGTCCGTTCGGCTTTCCCTCATAAAAAGGCGAGTTCGCAAAGAGCGCCGTTGCCAGAGGTTGCAATGCCAGCGAGACGCGCATCTTGCGCGCCATGTCTTCTTCCGACCCGAAATCCAGATTGACCTGAACGGTGCAGGTGCGGGTCATCATGTCGAGACCCAGCATGCCGACCTTGGGCATGTAGTTCCGCATGATCGCATAGCGGCTTTTGGGCATGATCGGCATCGCACTGGGAGACCAGAGCGGCTGAAAGCCAAGCGGCGCAAAACCCAGACCGAGCGCCTTGGCCGGACCACGCGCCTCTTCGAAATGCGTGGCCATCTCCGCTTTTGTCTCATGCAGATCGGCCACGGGGCGGCCCGACAGCTCGAACTGCCCGGCGGGCTCCAGAGAAAGAGATTCTCCCTTATGGGCACCCTGCCCCTTGAGGCCGATCAGCTTGCCATGATCTTCGATGGCCTGCCATGCGCTGCCATCGCCCTTAATCGCGTGCAGAAGCGCCTCAATGCCGTCCTTCTCATAGGATGGGGGCGAAAAGGCTTCGCGACCCGACCGATCGTCAGGAAGAACGAACCCGAATTTTTCGTGTTCCGTGCCGATGCGCCAGGAAGACTGTGGCTTGGAGCCCTCTGCTAGAAGAGCGATAAGCTGGGCCTTGTTCTCGATGGGCGTATCGTTCAGGTCACCGGGATTAGACATGGGCGGTACAGGAGCCTCAGAGGGAATTTCTGGAAAAAGAAACTAATCAGTTCCGTTCTATATGGACCGGGATGCACGAAACGCCAACTGTGCAAGTCCTGCAACAACTGCCGTATCGGCCCGAAGAATACGTTTTCCGAGCGAAAACGGTATAATCGACTTATGTTCCGTCAGAAGACGGCGCTCGATTTCCGAGAATCCCCCTTCAGGCCCGATCAGCAACGCATGATCCTGCGGCACCTCCTCAACGTGCGGTGAGTCCTGTCGTTCCAATGCCGCAAAGAGCCGACGCTCCTCCGGCCACGCGGACAAAACCTCACCAAGCGACCGAAGAGGGTCGATCTGCGGAATGTCGAGCCTTTCGCATTGCTCGGCGGCTTCGATCGCAATGGCCCGGAACCGCTCGGCGTTGATTCGATGCGTATTGGTCCGGTCGGTAATGACCGGGCAGAATCGCGTAACGCCCATTTCGGTCCCCATACGAAGGACAAGGTCTGTGGCATCTCGCTTGAGGGGCGCAAAGACCAGAACAGGCCCAACGCTTGGTTCCGGCGTCCGCGCCTGCTTCACAAGAACCGCAGAACCCCGATCCTTGCGCTGGATATCGAGCCGCGCTTCCCATTCCCCGGCTCCCTCATTGAAGACATGAACCGGATCACCGTTTGCGAGACGCAGCACCGTCGCGAGATAGCGCATCTGTCCAGGATCGAGCGTAATCGCATCGCCCTCGGCAGAGGTCGAAAGCAGCAGATCGAGATAAAGCCGGGGCGCGTCCTGCATGGAACCCTCATGATGCGTGATTGACGTTCCCCGTTCATAGCCGCAATGAACCCTCATGACGACATGGAGACCCGAATGATGCGCGAGACTGTGCCCCATACCGATATTCGCGCACATGGCTGGGTAGCCCGTCTCCCCGAGGGGCTGCGCCCCTACGTGCTTCTGGCGCGGCTCGATCGCCCCGTCGGCACCTGGCTGTTACTCCTGCCCGGCATCTGGGGCATCGAGCTGGCACAGGGCGCCACATCGGAGAGGCGTGCATTCCTGATCCTGCTCTTTGCCATCGGCTCTCTGGCCATGCGCTCGGCGGGCTGTGTGGTCAACGATATCTGGGACCGCAAGATCGACGCTCAGGTTGCCCGCACCGCAGGGCGCCCTCTGGCGAGCGGTCGTCTTTCCGTCACGCAGGCTCTGATCGTCCTGGCTGGCCTCCTCGCGATCGGCGCTTTCGTGCTTTTTCAGCTGCCTTTTATCTGCTGGGCGCTGGCCCCCCTCGCCTTGCTGTTGGTTGGCCTCTATCCCGCTGCCAAGCGTGTCACCTGGTGGCCGCAACTCGTCATGGGTTTCACCTTCGGTTTCGGGGCCCCCATGGGCTATGCCGCCAGCGCCGGGAAAGTCGACTGGATCTGCGCCCTGCTCTACGCAGGCACGATCCTGTGGCAGCTCGGTTTCGATACGATCTACGGCTTTCAGGACATGGATGACGACGCCCGTATCGGCGTGCGCTCCACCTCACGGCTCTGGGCGCCACGGGCAAAGCCTTTCATTGCGGGCTGTTATGCGACTGCCATTGCGCTCTTCGCAGCCGCCTTGGCACTTGGGGGACTGCACTGGGGTGTCTGGCCTGTGGCCGCACTGGCCTCACTCCTTCTGGTTAGCCAGATCACCAAACTGGATATCCATAATCCATCGCTCTGCCTGAAGCTTTTCCGTCAAAACGTGCCTTTTGGCCTTGTTCTGGCGCTCGCGCTCATCATCGGACGCGCCTTCGCATGAACGATCCCGCTGAGTTCATCTTCAGCCAGACCGTGATCGGGACTGCGCCGCTCGTGCCAGAGCTACGCCTTCATCTTGCGACCGAAATCACACCGATCTGGCAGGCCACGGAAAGCCATCTCGCGGCGCTCAACATCGAGCCTCCGTTCTGGGCTTTTGCCTGGCCCGGTAGTCAGCTCCTCGCCCGATGGATCCTTGACCACCCGGCGTTGGTGCAAGGACGAAAAGTGCTCGATTTCGCTTGTGGTGGCGGCCTTGCCGCCCTCGCCTGCGCCAGGTCAGGGGCCAATACGGTTCTGGTCAATGATATCGACCCACTGGCTTTGGAAGCTGCCCAGCTCAATGCGGGTCTTAACGCGCTGTCCGTGACGCCCCTCTCGGGTGACCAGATCGGGACGCTTCCTGAAGTCGATCTGCTGCTCTGCGGTGATGTCTGCTACAATCAGCAAATGGCAGACCGGATTATTCCCTGGCTACGCAACTGCGCGCAGACAATGGAAGTCTGGATGGCCGACCCGGGTCGGCCTTATGCGCCGAAAGAAGGCATTGAAGTCATCACCTCCAAGACCTTGCCAACGACAATGGAGCTTGAAGGCAAGACGAGCCGGGACACCCGGCTCTGCCGTATTTTACCGCTACGGGCATCAGGGTCTTCTCATCGCTCTTAGGTCCGTAGCGTTTCCCTGAAAGTCGCTTCACCACAAAGAAGTCCAACAGAGAGAAGGGCTGTCGTTCCCCTTCAGCAGCGATCTGTATTCAATCACCCGATCTCCGACGAGCGGATATCGTCTCTCGGTAGGCATCGCAAATGATCGACTCACGAAGTGCGGCATCGCTCTCGGCGTTCAACATCGTGGTCGTGCGGGCTAGTGCTTCGACCTCTGTCATGAGACTCTCGATCTCCTCCCCCACGGGCTCTGCCCTGAGGTGACCGAGCTTGATATCGCGAAGGTGAGTCGCCTCAGGACGCGGGAAGGTGATCGATCCTGTGCTCAGCAGCTCGCGTATCTGATATCCCACACGCACCGCATGGCTTAGCCCCTTCCAGTCCATCCCTTGGGTCGATGCCTTGGCGCGCGCACCGTAGCTATCGGCAGCGCGTCCCAGAACAGCGAGCGCATCGCCCAATTTGCTCGTGAAGGGGATCTTCCGGCCTGCGCAGCTCAGATGCGCCAGAGGCACGTCGCAACCCGGCTGCTCAATGAAGATGAGTTCGGTGTGAGCGTGGCGGCCATCACTCAGATAGCAGCGGATCTCCTCATCAATCTCTTTCAGCCGCGCGGCTCGACCATGCGTCGTGATGGCTTCCTCAATCGCTTCGATCAGCTGATTCAGTTCAGACAGCCGGGCACCTCTCGCGCCATGCGTTCAGCATGGGTCCGGCAGTAACCGAGGAAGCTCGCCGCATTCAGCCCGATCAGAGACAGCGTGAACCGATAATCCGATGCCAGACCGGGTGGGGTGGTTCGCGCCAGAACGCCGGAGGGGTGAAGACCATATCGAGCGCTATGATCTGGCCTTGCCCCAAAAAATCGAGAAAGCGATGAAGCGCAAATCCGGTTTCATCGAGATCATCGGCGTTGTTACGCTCGCCTTTTGCCTTCTCACGCCCGTGCACAACGACATCCTGACAGGTCTGCATCAGGATATCGCGAGCGGGCGGGATAAAAACCGATTTGATATCTGTATCGGATGCGGGGGTTTCTGTGCCGTACAGATGAGCACCGGCAACCAGGCGGCTAACGGGAGTCATGGGCGTGAACGCTCCCACTCATCGAGCACGCGGCTGACCTCACGATGCACTCCGCGATCCCCTTTCTTTAGAAGAGGAAGGAGCAGTTTCATTTCGCGCAAAAAGGTCACGGCAAAGTCCTTGTCGTGACGAATGATCGACCGTGCATTATCGAGCAGATCTGCCAGCTTGATTGTCTGCCCTTCAGCTGTCGCGCGCGCCGAGTGCGCCCTGTCGATCGCCTTGCGAGCGGTGCGGTTGCCGTCCTCGGGCTTGCTGATATCGGTCAGCATCTCGACCAGACTTCCGACATCTGGCCCGAATTCGCTTTCGATCTCGGCAAGGGTAACGGGCGTGTCTTCGACCAAATCGTGCAGCCAGGCTGCTGCGACTGCCTCGGGTCTTCCCCCTGCCGTTGCAACAATCAGCGCCACGGCTTCGGATGGACGCTGTAATCCTTGCCGTCATATTTGCGCTTCTGCCCGATCGATTCATGAGCCCTTGTCGCGAAAATCTTGGCGCGACGGACGAGACCGTTCATGGTTTGACCTCTCCCCTGTTGGTGGCAGTGACCCAACTCTCAACGCGTGCGGACGCATCGCAAGCCCAGCCCTCAGGCCCGTGATCGGCCACCGAAAGCACGCGCCAGACTGAGGCTGGCGCCGAGCCACGCAATCAGCATGGCACAGACGAGGCACAGCGTAGAGGCGTGCGTGCTGAAGCGAAAGACACTGGCCACCAGCAGGGCGCCCAATGTCTGACCGCCAAGACGCGCGACGGAGACAAGACCGCTTGCGCTTCCCTCACGACCACGCGGCGCCGCGAGCATCATGACCCGGTTATTCGGAGGCTGGAACATACCAAACCCCGATCCGGCAAGCAGACTGCGCCAGATGATATCGAAATTCGAGGCATCCGCAGGCAGAAGCCAGAGCAGCGCAAAGCCGGTTCCCGTAATCGCCAGACCCAGGCTCGATAAAAGGGTGGCAGGAATACGATCGGTCCATCGTCCGATCAGAAAGGACATCATTGCCACCCCGACCGCCCAGGGCGTGATCAGAAAACCCGTTACCGTCACGGGCCGATGAAACACGGTCTCGAGCGTGAACGGCATGGCAATGATGAAGAAATTGGACGCGACGAAGCCGGTCATTCCGACGATGAACGCGATCAGAAAAGACGGCAAAGCCAGAAGATCGACCGGCACAATCGGTTCTGCACTGCGACGTTGATGGCGGAGCAGCGCAATCCAGCAGACAATGCCAACACCAGAGAGCACCAGCGCACTCAGCAGCCCCCCATGAACGGCGTCATCCACGCCGATCACCGTGAAGGTAAAGGCCGCAATCGTCAGCAGAACCGCTTTGACATCGACGGCCCTGTCCGAGCGGGGGGTGATTGGCAAGGCGAGGCTCGCCATGAGCAACGCCATCCCGCCGAGCGGTACATTGATCCAGAAAATCCAGGGCCATGGGGCCACCGCCATCACCAGCGAGCCAATGGTCGGACCTAAGGCCACCCCTGTCCCGACAACGAGACCATTCAGGGCAAGACCCTTGCCAAGAAGATGTCTGGGGTAAATGAAGCGAATGAGGGCGATCGCGACGCTCATGATACTGGCGCCCCCGATGCCCTGAAGAGCCCGGGCCAGAGCCAGCTCCAGAAGATTCTGCGACAAGGCGCATAAAACCGACGCCACCAGGAAAATGGCAATTCCCAGCCGGCACATCCGCGCAAAGCCGATCCGCGCGCCGATTGACGCAAGGGGAAGCAGCATCGCCAGAGAGGCGAGCTGGTAGGCATTGATCACCCAGATCGACTGGGATGAGGCGATGTGCAGATCATGGGCGATGTTCGGCAGCGCCACATTGGCAACCGCATAATCCAGAACCGAAAGCAGCACAGCAAGTGCGACGGCCAGCATCGCCTTGGCCCGCTCCCAACCGTAAAGACCGTCTCCCTGCTGCCTCGGCTCCATGAGTCAGGGCTGAGCGATGAAGGTGCGCTGGAACAGGGCATTCGTCCAGTTCATGCCCTGAAGGAAAAGTGCGGCGTCAAACCGTGGGGCTCCGTCACGCAGAAAGGCATGCTGACCATCGACCTCGTGCCACTCCAGCGCAGTTGCTGCTTTTTCGAGCGCCTCGCGGATCTTGTAGCGCCCCTCGAAGGGAACATGGGGGTCGTGACGACCCCAAACCATCATGATCTCGCCTTTGATCTCGTCGGCACGCGCCAATGTGCCGTCGTTGCGTTCGCCGCCCAAGGTGCCGGTATGAAGATCTGTCGCGTAGAAGCAGGCAGTCGCCTCAATGGCGGGATTGAGCGCTGCCCTGAAGGCGAGATGCCCCCCCAGACACACGCCGAAAGCGCCGAACCGCCCGCTACACCCCTCATGACCACGCAGCCAGTCGATCAGGGCGACGTTATCGCTATCGAAATTGCCGACAGGCTTTGTATATTTGAGGTCGTTTCCGCGATCTGTGCCGGGCTTGTCATAGGCAAGCACGCATCCCGCGCCTCATACTCATGATAGACTTCCGGCACCGCGACCAGATAGCCCAGACCTGCAATCATGGCGGCAAGACGCTCGATCGGCGCCGTAACCTGATAGATCTCCGAGAAAAGCAGGATGGCGGGAAACCGCCCGGCGCGCGTTGGACGGAAAAGATGCACCCGCATGGTCCCGGTCGGGGTCTCGATATCCGTTTTCTCGTCGCTACGAATCAGCACGTGAACTCTCCCTGCACGATCATGGTCTCGCTCCGGCCTCTGGCTGCGATCAAGACTCGTTCATTCACCATAAGAAGCGCATGAGCGACACATGACAATCGTGCTTAATGCGTCTGCCTCCATGACGCCATGCTCGCGCCCGCTCAACGACTCGTGACCTTATGGATCATCGACCTGGATCGATCCGATCTTTTTTCCAACGACAACCGAGGCGTCGTGCGGCTTGTAAGATTCTTGCCCAATATGTGAAGTTTCTAAACTGCTCCGGCAGATTGACAGAACCCCGCTAACGGTCCCGAGATCACGCCATGTCTCCGCTCTTCGCCATCTCCCTTGCTGTCGCCGCGATCCTCGCGATCGTCGTTCTCATCGCCTATTTCAGGCTCAACCCCTTTATCGTGCTCTTCACCACATCCCTCGCCCTCGCCCTGGCAGCCGGCATGCCCGCCAACCAGGTCGTGAAATCCTTCGAGGAAGGGGCTGGCCATGTCCTTGGCCATGTCGGGACGGTGATCGCTCTCGGGACCATGCTCGGCAAAATGCTGGCTGAATCCGGCGGTGCGGACCGAATTGCCCTGACCATCTCAAGCTGGGCGGGGCGCTCACGCGTCGACTGGGCGATGATGGTTATCGGGCTGCTCATCGGGTTGCCGGTCTTTTTCGAAGTCGGCTTTGTGCTGCTGATCCCGCTGGCTTTCGTTCTGGCGGCCCGCACCAACACGCCGCTTTTGCGGGTCGCCCTCCCCATGGGAGCAGCGCTGTCTGTCACCCATGCGATGATCCCGCCGCATCCGGCCACCCTGCTGGCTCTTTCGGCCTATCACGCCAATACGGGTACGACGATTTTCCTCGGCATCCTCATCGGCACGCCCATTGCCATCATTGCGGGTCCGCTTTTCGCCCGGTTCATCGCCCCGCGCGTGCCGCTGACCGAGGCCAATCCGCTTGCCGAGCAATTCGTCAATCGTGAGCCGCCCAAGAACATGCCGGGCTTTGGGATCACCGTCTTCACGATCCTCTCCCCCGTCGTGCTGATGCTGATCGCCTCGATTGCCGACAAGGTCTCGAGCCCCGGCACCCGCCTCAATTCAGCGCTGCATTTCGTCGGCAATACCGATATCGCGCTGGTTCTGGCTGTCATTCTCTCGTTTTATGTTCTCGGTCTGGCACGCGGCTTTTCGCGCGACACCATCCTGCGTTTCACGAATGAATGCCTCGGCCCGACCGCTCTTATCATGCTGCTCGTCGGCGCTGGCGGCGGGTTCGGGCGCGAACTGGTCGATAGCGGCGTCTCGAAGGTCATCACCGACACGGCGCTCAACTTCAACGTCCCCATTCTTGTTCTCGGCTGGCTTCTCGCGGTGATCGTCCGCGTTGCCTGTGGATCTGCCACGGTCGCCATGAGCACGGCCTCGAGCATTGCCGGACCGATCCTGCTGCAAAGCCGGGGGGTATCGCCCGAACTCATGGTGCTCGTCACCGGAGCGGGCTCTGTCGCCTTCGGCCCGATGAACGATGCCGGGTTCTGGCAGATCAAGGAATATCTCGGCCTGACCGTGCCTCAGACCATCAAGACCTGGTGCACCATCGAGACCCTGATCGCCTTCCTCGGTCTCGGTTTCTGCCTACTCGCGTCACTGTTCATCTAAAACCGCACTGAAATCGGTGCCGGGTTCCCGGTCCTCCTTTCTCAGGATGGACCGGGTAAAATGATCCAGACAGACGGCCCGCCAAGCCTCCCCCGCACGCGATAGAACATGGTCGCGCCGGGTTGCCAGTGCCAGCTCAAAATCCATGCTGGGTGATTGCAGATGCAAGGCGCGCAGACCCTCCATCCAGCCGCCTCGGCAGAGGCTGATGGGACGATACCCAGCCCGACGCCGCCCGGACCATGGCCATCAGAAGATAGATATCGCTCGTCCGCCCGGCCACAATAGGGCTTGCCCCGTGCCCCGCAAAAGCCTGAGCGATGAAGCTGTTGATCTTAAAATCTTCCCGCAGCAGAACCAGCCGCTCTTGCAGGATATCAATCAGAGCGCACTCCTCCTGCCCTCCAATGCGTGCTGCTCCGGCACAACAAGACAGAGATGGTCGCGCCCTAGAGAGTAGAAGCGGAGATCCCTCTCGCCGATGGGCAGGATCAGGGCCGCAATTTCCGTCTGTCCCCCTCTCAGGCGCGGGATGAGCCTGTCGGACGGGCACTCATCGATCTCTAGCCTGACGCCGGGATACCGACTGCAGAAACTTTCGATGATGCCGGGAAAACAGATCGAGGAGATCGCTGGCGGGACTGTGACGCGTAGGGGACCCTCCAGCGTCTTCTGATCCACTGAAAGCGCCTCGCGCAGAGCAATTTCTTCCCTGAGGGTGCGCTCGGCATAACGCCGGAACATTTCCCCTTTTTCAGTCAGGATAACGGTCTTCTTGCTGCGGATGATCAGCTGCGTCCCGAGCTTGGCCTCGAGCGCCTGAATGGCCTGACTGATCGACGGTTGGCTGATATTGAGCGCTTCACTCGCTCTCACAAACCCGCCCTGACACACGACCGCCAGAAAGTAATTCAACTCGCGAAAGGTGATCTGAGATGTTATCATAGCCAAATACCTATCGTCCCCATCAGAAGATTATATTATCTTATGGGTAACAATCCCGTTAGAGGCTGCGTGTCCCTTCCTTTTTTCGTCTCTGAGCCCTGTCATTGCGCCACATGACAAAGGCACGAGATCGCCCTCCGGATTTCGACCGCCATGACGTCTCTCGCCGAAACGCCCTACGAACCGGGCCTTCGTCACTCAACCGCCGAAGATATCTACGCTTTCCTCATCGGATGTTCGCTGATCGTCATGGGGTTGATCTGTCTGCACAAAGCCGGGCTCGTAACAGGGGGTATGGCAGGGATTGCCCTGCTCATTTCCTATTTCGTCCCAATGGCGCCCGGACTTCTCTTCACGCTGATCAACATCCCGTTTCTGGCTTTCGCGCTGCGCGCCATGAGCCCGGTCTTCGCCATCAAGACGATGATTGCGAGTTTCGGGATTACCTTTTTCGCGAGCCTGATGCCTCATGTCATTACAGTCTCGCAGATCGATCCGATCTTCTCCGCCATTTTTGCCGGAACGATCATCGGGCTGGGGATTCTTTGCCTCGCCCGTCATCAGGCCGGTGTCGGCGGGACCGGCATCATGGCCCTCTGGCTCCAGAAGACGCGGGGGATCAATGCAGGACGAGTGCAGATCTCAATCGATATCGTGATTCTGGCTATTTCGGCCTACTTCCTGCCTGCCTATAAAATTGCCTTATCGCTCCTGAGCGCAGTCGCGATGAGCGGGATCCTGATCGTCTATCACCGTCCAGGCCGCTATATCGGGCATTGAAGTGCGCGATAATGTCAGCGCTACGGGTCGGTCAGATCAGTCAGCACTCGTCTGAAGAAAAGCCTGGCCCGTCATGGGATGCGAGAACATCGGAAAGGCATGAGCGATGGCCGCTTCATGCTGCGCCTGAGACAGTGTCGCCGTGCAATCGGTCAGACCCACCACGTCGTACCCGAGCTCGTATGCCGTCCGCATGGACGACTCAACGCAGCAATCGGTCAGCAAGCCACCGAAGGCGACGCGTGAGATGCCGTTTTGTCGCAATACAAAATCGAGATTCGTGCTCGCGAAGCCGCAGAGGCCGCGCTTGCCTGCAATGACGATCTCATCGTCCTGAGGCCGTAGCGCGTCGATGATCTGCGCACCCCAACTGCCACTCTGAAAGGCGTTGGTTGCCTTGACCCCTGCCAGAATACCGTAGGGCTCGGCAGAAAGTTCAGGATAGCCGGGCGCAAATTCGATTGGCACCCAGATGATCTTGATCCCCTTCTGACGCGCCTGTGTCACCAGATGCTGGGTATTTTCCAGCATCCGTGTGCGCGCCAGTTCCGATCGCAGGCCCTCATGAAGAGCCCCGCCCTCGGACAGAAAGTCATTCTGATACTCGATCAGGACGAGGGCAGTTCTGGTCATGATTTGCTGTCTGCGTAAGGGTTCTTGGTTCCACGAAGCTGCAGGCGAATTGGCGTTCCGGGCAAATGGAATGTCTCGCGCAGTCCATTGACCAGATAACGCTTATAGGCCTCAGGCAGCATCTCGCACGAGTGCCGAACAGGATGAAGGTCGGCGGGCGCGACTTGGCCTGAGTCATGTAGCGCAGCTTGAGCCGACGCCCATCGACCAATGGCGGCTGATGCCGCTCCAATGCGCTTCGAACCAGCGATTGAGCTCGCCTGTCGTGACGCGGCTGTTCCAGACCTCATGCGCCCGGCGTACGGCGGGGAGCAGCTTGTTCACACCAGCCCCGGTCAGCGCCGAGAAGGTAACGACCGGGATACCGCGCATCTGGGCAAGCGACGTCTCGATACGATCAGCAATCGCCTGACGGGTCACGGCACGGTCTTCGACCGCATCCCATTTATTCAGCGCAAGCACGCAGGCTCGACCCTCACGCTCGATCAGACGGGCGATTTGCAGATCCTGCTCATGCACGCCGAGCGTGGCATCGAGCGTCAAAACGACGACTTCCGCCATTTTGAGCGCTTCGATCGACGCCGAAACCGACATCCGCTCGAGGTCTTTTTCGATGCGGGCCTTACGGCGTAGTCCGGCTGTATCCACGAGCTGGATCGGCCCGACCTCGTCATGCAACGCGACGGAAATGGAATCGCGCGTCAGCCCCGGCTCTGGCCCGGTGATCATGCGCTCTTCGCCCAGAAGGCAATTCAGAAGAGTCGATTTCCCGGCATTGGGACGACCGACGATCGCGAGACGCAACGGTCCAGCGGGGCGCTCGTCTTCTTCTTCGGTCTCGCCATCTTCGTCAGACGGTTTCGAACGCGAGCGGGATTTGACGCGGACGCGCTCCCCTTCGGGCAGTCGATCGGCAATTTCACCCATGAGATGAGCGATGCCCTCACCGTGCTCGGCTGAAAGTGCCAGCGGCGCCCCCAGACCGAGCGAATAGGATTCGAGGACCTCGCTCGTCGCGGCGGACCCTTCAGCCTTGTTGGCAAGAAGCAGGACAGGCTTGTTCTGCTTGCGTAGCCACGCAGCAAAATGCTTGTCCGCAGGCGTCACGCCTGCGCGGGCGTCGATGCAGAACAGCACCAGATCGGCCTGAGCCACAGCGGACTCGGACGAGGCACGCATACGCCCGTAGAGCGTATCAGGCGCCGCCTCTTCGAGGCCTGCCGTATCGATCAGACGGACCCTGCGCCCTCTGAGAAGGGCCTCCCCTTCCTTTCGATCGCGCGTTACGCCCGGCATGTCAGACACGATGGCCTGACGACGCCCTACCAGCCGGTTGAAGAGAGTCGATTTACCGACATTGGGACGCCCGGCGATAACGACGAGCGGAAGAAAGGAGGAGTCAGTCACGAATTAACCATATGCGTTCAGAGTGCCATCCGTGGACAGCACAAGCGCCTTGCCGTCACAGATGATGGGTTCGACAAGTGTCGGAGTTTTGGTCTTGATCGGTGCTTCGGCCTTGCCGGTCACGGCGTCAATGACCTGAAGCCCGGTTTCTTCGAAAGAAGACGCGCAGAACAGCTTTCCATTCCCCATGACCGGTCCGAGCCAGGTCACGGCGTATTTCTGCTTGTTCTCGTTCTTGAAGCGACGCAGGTCATGAATCCAGCGAACATGGCCAGACAGGCGATCCAGACAGGCCAGTTGCTGATCCGAAGAGATGACATAGAGCCAGTCTCCGACGATCAGCGGCGTATTCTGCCCACTCGCTTCACGCTCCCACAGTCGGCGGCCGGAGCGCATATCGATCGCGACCAGCACCTTGGAAAGCGAGATGGCATAAGCCGTACCGTCCTTGATGACTGGCGCCCCACGAACGCAAGCGAGATCGAGCATGGCGCCACGGCCATTCGACCCGCCCAGGCTGTCGCTCCAGACGAGCTCACCAGATTCTGCACGCAGCGCGACAAGGTCACCACTGCCGAACCCGGCCACCACGACGCCATTCGAAACCGCAGGAGCAGCCTGACCGAAGATCACCGTATCGGCTTCGGTCGCCTGATAGGTCCAGATCTGTTCACCGGTTTCGGCATTCAGCGCGAAGAGACGTTCGTCCATCGTCCCGAAATAGACACGACCATCGACGATTGTCGGAGCCGAACGTCCCGGCACAACCGTCTCGGCGCGCCACTTGACCTTGCCCGTCTCGGCGCCAACCGCAATGACCTGCCCCACGCCGTCAACGATATAAAGCGTATCGCCCGACACACCGATGCCACCGCCTATATCGCTCGAACGGGCCTTGTTGCCCTTTGGAATGAACGTCCAGAGCGGGCTCATGGCAGGCCAGTACCAGGCGCGCACAGTACCGACACCGTCACGCGTATAGATACGACCGCCCTCGATAACCGGCGGTGACTGGATCGCGCCGCGTCCATTCGGCCCAAGCGCTGCAAAATGCAGAAATGCCGGTTCGGACACGCCATGCCCGATGGAGTGAGACCAGGCAGGATGCGGACCGGCCCATTCGGCATTGACCGAAATATGGTCAGGCACACGTCCGACGATGGGATAGGAAGAGACCGCCTGAGCCGGGGGCAGCACGATCTGCGTGTGGTCTTCATCATCGATCACGAGCGGCGCCCGTGGACAGCACGTCGTAGCGCTTGCCCGCGAGGATCGGCTTGGGATCGTCCTTGAAGATACCGCAGCCCGTCAGCATGGCCGTACCCGCGAGGGTCGATCCAAGAAAGAAACGACGCCCCGGCCGGCGCAGGGTGTTTTTGTTATCGATGGGCATCAACCGGCTCCGCCGAGAGTTTGAAGAAGGATGGAAGCGCGCTGCCTGACACCGTCAGGCGCGTCAGGAGACTGGAGCAGACCGGTGAGAAGACGACGCGCTTCCGCATGCTGCTTCGGCGTTGCATCATCACGCAGATCCAGAGCAGCAAGCCCTTCCTGCGCGAAGGCGCGCCATGGTCCTGCATTGGCAGCAAGAAGCTCGAGCTGCTTGCGCGTGTCTGTCACGTCGGCATCGTTGATATGGCTGTTGAGCATCAGCAGACGCGCCAGCGCCTTGAGCGAGGGATCGACATCCTTGGTATCGATCACGCCCTGCCAGGCTTTTCTGGCCCCCTCGATGTCACCCTTCTGCGCGCGCAGCTGAGCCAGTCGAATGGCTGCAAAGCCGCGGGTCGCCCCCGGAGCCTGCGCCGCCAGATCGGCCAGAGTGGCTTCGTTTTCTTTTTCCGAGGCTACACGACGGGCCGCGTCGGGCTGCTCAGCCTGAAGGCCATCCAGCGCCGTAAAATAGCGGCCTGACGCCTCTATCCGAGCCTGATGCTGACGGTGGATCTGCCACTGCCAGCCACCCACGCCAATCAATACCACCAGCGCCGCACCGATCGCGACACCTCCGAAACGCCGGGCAGTTGCACGCAGCTCTGCTGCACGCATTTCCGCCTGGGCCTGACTGAAAAACTCGTCTGCCACCGTGATCCTCTTGCGACACTATCGTGAGCAGCATACAGACGGCGCGACCCTGCGGCAAATCGCTTTGTCATTTTGGTGCCGCATCGGTCAAACTTCGGCCACAACCCGCCGTCAGAAAGAGGCACCACCTCAGGAAAGAGACCCATGCGATCACTGCCCGACATGCAACTGGCAAGGCGAACCCTGCTCGTCAGCCTGCCCTTGATCGGGATATCCACCCGCATTCGTCCCGCCTCGGCACTCCCGCAAGCCAAAGACAGCACCACCGTAGCACCGCTTCAGAACGCCCTTTCTGACATCGCGACACGCTACGAGCGCGCTAGCGGAGGGCGGATCGGCGCGCATCTGTTCTGCCCGCAAACCGGTCTCGCAATCTCCTGGCGCGGTGAAGAGCGATTCCTGATGTGCAGCAGCTTCAAGGCCTCGCTTGCAGCCTGCGTCCTGAAACGCTGTGAAGGAGACGAAGACGATCTGACACGCCGTCTCTCCTTCGTCGATTCCGATTTCAAAACTGAGTGGGCGCCCGTTGCACGGCAGAACCGGGATGCGGGAAGCCTGAGCCTGGCTGCACTCTGTGCTGGCGCGGTCAGCATGAGCGATAATGTCTGCGCCAATATGCTGCTACGTCATATTGGCGGACCTGCGGCTCTCACGAAGTTCTGGCGCGACAGTGGCGATGATATCACCCGGCTCGATGCCTATGAGCCGGAACTCAACCGCCCCTCTGCCGACCCGGAAGCAAACACCACCTCCCCCATTGCCATGGCACGCACCCTGCATCGGCTGATCCACGGGACGCTCCTGCGCCCCCATTCGGCGGCTCTGCTTCGCGACTGGATGACAAGCTGCGTCACCGGGACGCACCGGTTACGCGCCGGCCTGCCTCTGACCTGGGCGGCCGGAGACAAGACCGGCAATAACGGCAAGGATATTTCCGCCGATATCGCTTTTGCCTCCCCCGCGGGAGAGAATAGCGGTTCGGTCATCATGGCCGCCTATACGGCAGGCGGCAAACCGGACGAAGCACGGTTTCGCTCGGTATTCCATGACCTTGGAGCCCTTGCCCCGAAACTGATCGCCTGAACGAAAAAGAGGCGGACAAGCCGCCTCTTCATCATCGCGTGCTCAGAATCGATTTCTGATGATCAGTGCTTGGACAGTTTCTTGCCGCCACTGGTCAGATCAGCCGCAAGTCGGCTGAAATTGGCCGAGATCTTTTGCTGAACGCTGGTGCTGAACGCGTGCACCTTGGCGATACGATCCTTGGCCTCATCACTGATCGCCTGCTCTTCTTTCTGAGCCTGCGTTGCGACACAGCTATTATAAGCACGCGCCTCTTTCTCATACGCCTGAAACTTGTCCACGCTCGCATTGTAATGCGCGGTATCGCTGGCGTTCACCGTGGGCGCTGTGGGCTCCTGCCCGCATTTAGCCCGCGGGTCAGCAAAGGCAGAAGCTGCCGTCAGACCCGAGAGGATCAAAGAGGCGATGAGAAGCGTACGAACGATGCGTGTCATGATCTGATGATCTGCCGGTTGGGTTGAAAAAGCACTGATAGATTTGAACAGAAATTAAGGCGCAAATCGGGCCAATTGTCCGATCGGACCAGAGACGATTTCGTCATCACGCATGACGATATTTCCGCGCACGATCGTGCCGACAGGCCAACCCTTCACGCGCTTGCCGTCAAATGGCGTCCACCCAACCGGGCTTGCAATCCAGTCATTGCGGATCTCGCGCTCGGCCCGCAGATCGATGAGCGTCAGATCGGCATCGAACCCGACAGCAAGACGTCCCTTTGTCTGCAATCCATAGATCCGCGCGGGCCCGGCAGCCATCAGATCGACGAGACGTGTCAGACTGAGACGCCCTGCATTCACGTGATCGAGCATGACCGGCAGGATCGTCTGCACGCCCGTAAGGCCCGCCGGGCACTGAGGCCAGGGCTTTTCTTTCGCTTCGCGCGGATGCGGCGCGTGATCGGACGACACCACATCGACACGACCGTCACGCACGGCAGCCCAGCACGCATCGTAGTGGCGCTGATCACGGATCGGCGGGTTCATGACTGCGTAGGCGCCGAGCGTCTCGTAGCAATCAGGACCGATCTGTGTGAGGTGATTGACAAGCACTTCGACACTGACATGCGAGCGATGAGCCGCGAGCCAGTCCAGCTCTTCAGCGGTGGAGGTGTGCAGAATATGAACAGGGCGCCCCGTCTTGCGCGCCAGTGCCGTGATACGGCGCGTCCCGAGAAACGCACATTCCTCATCACGCCAGATCATGTGGTTTACATGCGGCATGCCGGTCTCGAAAAGCGCCTTACGGTCCTGAAGGCGGTATTCATCTTCGGAATGAAAGGCCACGCGGCGATGACCGTGACGCAGCACGGCTTCGATCCCCGCGTCATCCTCGATCATCAGATCGCCGGTCGAAGATCCCGCAAAGACCTTGATCGCACAAACACCTTCTTCCTGCTCCAGTGCCCCGAGCTGGGGTGTATTGACACGGGTGGCACCGACATAAAGCCCCATATCGATCAGGGCGTTGTCTGCAACGGTGCGGCGCTTGTCGGCAATCGTCTCCGATGACGTGATCGAGGGCGAGGTGTTCGGCATGTCGAACACTAAAGTGATGCCTCCCAGCGCCGCTGCCCGCGTCCCCGTGGCGATAGACTCGATGGCGGCATTACCGGGGTCACGCAGATGTACATGCGCATCGATCATGCCGGGCAATACATGGAGCCCTGTTGCATCGATTTCCTGCGCGGCGCTGTCCTGCGCGGTGACGGCAAGGCTGGCAATGCGCCCGTCCTTGATACCCAGATCGGCCTGAGCTTCACCCCAGGGAAATACGCAAATGCCGCGCCTGACAATCAGATCGTAATGCAAGAGTTTCTCCTCAACTGCGGAAAAGAATGGAACAGAAAACTAGGAAGCCAATGTCTCGAACACGTCGCCATCAACGGGTGTTCGTTCGATATGAAGGCGATGCCACAACGCATAGAATAACAGCGCCCAGGCGGCATGACGCTCGCGTCGCCCCTCCGCCTTGTCAAAGACGCCTCTGATCACATTCGGCGCAATCACGCCACGAAAGGCATCACAATTTGTCACAAGCGGACCGAGACGGGCTGATTTCGAGGCAATCCACTGCCCCACCGGCACGGTGAAACCCTGTTTGGGGGCAAATGGCGCGGAACCGGGGACATGTTTTTCGACCCAGAGACGCAGCAGATATTTTCCATGCCCGTCCCGCACCTTGAGCGTATCGGGCAGGCTCCAGGCCAGTTTACTCAGGGCCGGATCGAGTAACGGGGTGCGCCCCTCGATCGCATGAGCCATGAGACAGCGATCGAGCTTGATGAGCAGATCATTGGGCAGCCACTCATCCAGATCGAGCGCCTGCACGGCGCGAAGCCGGGTCTCCTCAACAGGTGGCGCAAAAACCTCGCGCCATTGCTTGCCCGTTTCGAGAGAGACGATTTTGTCCA
Organism: Asaia astilbis JCM 15831; assembly: GCF_000613845.1. Taxonomy (GTDB): domain Bacteria; phylum Pseudomonadota; class Alphaproteobacteria; order Acetobacterales; family Acetobacteraceae; genus Asaia; species Asaia astilbis. Next base: position 82,614 of record NZ_BAJT01000006.1, on the reverse strand, counting down.
CGATGCCGCGTCGCCAGGGCAGACGACCGCCGCGCCACCAGGGCCGCATGGCGCGACGATAACGGCCATAGCCGCCAAACAGCTCGTCGCCGCCTTCACCACTGAGAATAACCGTCACGTCCTTGCGCGCCTCGCGCGCCAGAAACCAGCTCGGTATCACTGCGTAATCGGCCACAGGATCATCCAGACAGCTCACAATTCGGGGCAGATCCTGCCAGACCATCGCTTCCGTAACCGTCAGAACCCGATGCTGCGCTCCAAGAACTTTTGCGGTCTCAGCGGCGGAAGCACTCTCATCGACAGAGCCTGCGTCAAACCGGGCTGTCCAGGCCAGCGGGGCCCCATTGCCGAGACGCGTCATCGCTGCCAGCACCGCCGTGCTGTCGATCCCGCCTGACAGAAACATACCGAAAGGTACATCGGCACGCTCATGGGCCTGCACGGAGTCCATCAAAGCCTCATCGAGGCGCGTGAGCGCTGCCTCTTCAGTCAGGCTGTGATCGATCTTGCCAGAGCGTGAAGGCTGTCTTTTGGCGCGGTCGAGCACCCCATTGACGAAGCGAAGCGTCTCCCCCGGCAGGACACGCATGATCCCCGGATAGATCGTCTCACGCCCGGCGACAAACTGCGCCTGAAGAAGCTGATCGCGCGCTTGCGGCCGCACGGCACGCGACGTCAGCCCCGTCGCGAGCAGAACCTGCGGCTCAGAGGCGAAAATCACGCCACAAGAAAGCTGGGCATAATAGAGTGGCTTGATCCCGAACGGGTCGCGGCTCAACGTCAGAACACTGTCGGACCCGGTCTCGTCGAGAAGCGCAATGGCATACATTCCGCGCAGCTGGAGTGTGTAATCGACATCGCTGTCCGGCCAGAGAAAAAGCGGTGCTTCGCAATCGCTTCCGGTCTTGAACGGTGCATTAGCCAGACCCTGACGCAAGGCCGGATCGTTGTAGATCTCGCCATTGGCGACCAATGCAAGCTTGCCCTGCACCAGAGGCTGCGCCCCGCCCTCCAGATCGACAATGGAAAGACGGCGATGCACGAGCGCGGCAGAGCCCGTTTCATAAAAACCTTCACCATTGGGTCCACGATGACACAAGGCCCGCGCCATACTCTGCAAGACCGCCTTGTCGGGCCGGTGTCCGGGGAGACAGGCAATGCCCGCAATGCCGCACATCGGCTTAGACGCTCCCGCAGCGGCGAGAGGCCATCTCATGCAGAAACACATCCCAGCGTGCCAGAACGGTCGGAGCAGAAAACTCACGCTCGAACCGCGCCCGACCATTCGCACTCAGCCGGTCGGCCAGCTCAGGCGTCTCCAGCACAGTCGCGATCGCTTCGGCGAGAGCTACCGGGTCTTCCACCGGGGCCAGAATACCGTCCTGCGTGCCGGATAGCACCTCTTCAGGTCCCTGAATGGCGCTTGCAACAACGGGGCGACCCGCTGAAAGGGCTTCGATCACCACATTACCCAAAGGCTCGATCCGGGAGGGGCAAACCAGAAGATCGCAGGCCTTGAGCCACGCACCGCTATCCTGCACCCAGCCCGGCATATGCACGCGATCTGCCACGCCCTCACCCACGGCCAAAGCAGTCAGCGCCTCGCGCTCAGGACCCTCTCCGGCAATCACCAGATGCACGCCCGGCAATGCTTCATCGCGCGGATCAGGACGTCGAAGGCCTTGTTCTGGTGGAGCCGCCCCAGAGCCAGAATGAATTTCTGCCCCTCGGCCACACAGCCGGGACGTTCCGGCGCAACATCCGCCAGATCGGTGGCGAAGTTGGGAAGGTAATGGACTTTCTCGGCAGGCCAGCCCTGCGCAATCATCCAGCGCGCCAGCCCTCTCGTATTGCCGATCAGATCGGAGCATCGCCGATAATTCGACAGGTCGTAGTATCCGCCAAGGCGGCCGGCGATGGGCCAGGGGCCTTTCGGCATCATGCGGGCGGCACGGCTCATCCAGGCAATCACAACCTGCGGGTCGAAGCGGGTGAGGCTCTGCCGCAGCCTGGGTGTGGTCCACAAATCCAGTCGTCCGCCAAAGCGCAGCGCTTCGGTTGTCACGCCCCTGGCCTTGAGACGTGCTTCACGGGCCGGGTCACGGCGCAGCAAGGCGCGAACCTCATGCTCTGCGTCGTGCTGGGCTATGCAGAGACGCTCGTAAAAGAGTTCGGCGCCCCCGCTTGGAGCCCCTGCCATCACGTGGGCGATGCGCAAGGCTGAAATGGGATGATGGCGCGCCTGACTCATGGCTGCTCTATCCTTCATCCGCCAAAATCGCACAAGCTTCCTGCACGACGCGCTCGGTGGTGAGGCCCGCAATCGGTGCCTCCCCCTCTGGTCCGGGAGCCGCGACAAAGCGGGCTTTCGGCCCAGAGGGCGCATATTCAGAGGCGCGACTTGGTCCGAAAAGGCCAAGTGTGGGGATGCCCGCCGCAGCAGCCAGATGCATCAGACCCGAATCATTGCCGACAAACAGCGCGCACCGACGCAGCAACGCCGTCACTAATCCAAGCTTTGCCTGACCTCCAAGATCGATCGCGCCTTCCAACCCGTCCAGCACGGGTTGTGCCCGTGCGCGTTCGTCATCACCGGGACCGTAGAACAGGACCGGCACGAGACCGCGCGCGCTCATCTCCCGACCGAGCGCGATGAAGTTTTCAGCAGGCCAGATCTTTCCGTCCCAATTCGCTGTGGGGGCCAAGGCACAATAACGCCCTGTCTCGGGGAGGATCGCACCGGCAAGGCGTTCCTGATCGGGACGCGCCCAGGCCTGCGGAGTCAAAACCGGCTTGTCACGAAACAGCGCTGAAAGATGGCCGATACGCGCGCCCGGTCGTCGTCCACCACGCAGAATACGCTTACGAAAACTTGGCAGGAAGAGAGAGACACCTGACCCACGCAGATCGACGACAAGGCTCCACCACTGACCCACGCACGCCCACCAGAGCGCCGCCCAATGCAGATCGAAGCGTCTCTTGCTGACGACGATGACGCGCTCGACACCGGGACATGCCTCGAAATAAGAGGCCGCAACCGGCCCACAGGCGATTGTAAAGCGCGCATCGGGATAGCGGCGCCTGAGTTCAGCCAGCGCGCCGGAGGAAATGACGGCATCGCCCAGACGATTGGCCGTGATGAACAAAATGCGTTTCATTGCAGCCAGATCGGCTCCTTGAGGCTGGCCACGAATTTTTCATGCGCGGCAAGCGTCTCCTCATCTGGCGCGGCCATGGGACGCGGCGTGCGGTGCGGATTGCCTCGGTAGGTCGCAACCCCGCCCCCGCTCCCGGATACGGCAAGCCCGAGACCGCGCTGACGCCCGCCCATCAATTCGAGATACACCTCGGAGAGCAGCTTGCAGTCGAGCAACGCATTATGGGTCGTGCGGGCTGAGAGATCGATATCATGGCGACGGCAGAGTGCATCGAGAGAGTTCGGCAGACCGGGGTAGCGCTTTTTGGCCATCTCCAGCGTGTCGACCATCCGCTTGCGATCGAGCGGTGGCTTGCCGCAGGCTTTGAGCTCGGCATTGATAAAGCCGAAATCGAAGGGCGCGTTATGGGCGATCATTTCATCCTCGCCGATGAAAGCGAGAAACCCATCGGCAATCTCGGCAAATTTCGGCTTGTCGAGCAGATCGTCGAGCGTGAAACCGTGCACCCTGCTCGCCTCAGGCGGGACATCCCGCTCGGGATTGATCAACACATGAAAACTCTCGCCCGTCGCAGATCGTCGATCAACTCGAGGGCCGCGATCTCGATCACCCGATCGCCCGTTGCCGGGTCGAGCCCTGTCGTTTCCGTATCGAATAGGATCGACCGTTTCATCGGGCGCTCTCCAGACTGGCCATCAGGCGTTTCACTTGCTGGGCGGTATGGCCGCGTGACAGCCCATTGCGCAACACATGATCGGCGCGTTTGTTCCGCTCGCGCTCGTTCATCTGGCGGGCAAGAAGATGGCGCGCCTGCGTCTCGCTCAGGGACCGCCGCCTCATGACGCGCCTCAGACGCACCGCGAGAGGCGCCGTCACCGCGATCACGACGTCACAATCACGGTCTGCCCCGGTTTCGAACAGGAGCGGTATATCGAGCACGCAGATCCTGATCCCACGCCGTGCCATGCGTCGCAGAAAAAGACGACGTTCCGCACGAACGAGAGGATGAATAATGGCCTCAAGCGCTGCGATTTCTTCCTTATGCCCTATCACGGCATGGCGCAGCGCATTTCGGTCAACAGCATGATCGCGAACCACGGCAGGCCATCGGCGGGCGATTGCCGTAACGGCCTTGCCCCCTCTGGCCTGCAGAGCGTGGACGGCGGCATCAGCATCGAAAACCGGCCACCCCGCCCGACGCAGGAACCGCGCAACGGTCGTCTTCCCAGCCCCCATGCCGCCTGTCAGCCCCAAGACGATCATCTCAGTCGAGCGTCTCAACCACACGGGCGCGCAAAACGGGATCGGCATCGGGATAGGTGCCGAACCATGCCTTGAATCCGGGACGAGCCTGATGGATCAGCATTCCGAGCCCGTCGACGCCGATAAGCCCATGCGCGCGCGCAGCGGCGAGAAGTGGGGTTTCCAGCGGCATATAGACGATGTCCGAGACCACGAGCTCCGGATCGGCATGGGTCAGGCTGCCGACCCAGTCGTACCCGTCCTGCCCCGCCATGCCGAGCGAGGTGGTGTTGACCAGAAGATCGAACTCACCGAGGCGCTCTGACCAGCTTTGCCAGTCCGTGACTGCGCCACCACCCAGCGCCGCAATCAGGTTGTCCGCCCGAGTTCGGGTGCGGTTGGCAAGCGTGAGGCTGCACCCGGCATCAAGCAGGGACGCACAGACTGCCCGTGAAGCGCCACCTGCCCCTAGCACGAGCGTCTTGCGCGGCAGCTCGACCCCGGCCTCTCGCAGGGAATCGACATAGCCCACGCCATCGGTGCATTCGCCCCGTATCTGCCCGTCAGCCTCGAAAATCAGCGTATTGACCGAGCCCGCACGTTGAGCAGACAGACCACGCTGATCGACCAGCGCAAAGGCGGTCTCCTTATGCGGGATCGTGACATTGAGCCCGGCAAAACCAAGCGCCTGAAGCGCACGAACTCCGCGCTCGAAATTCTCCGGGGCAAGCGGGAGACGCAGATACAGCCCCTTGATGCGGTAGCGCTCACACCAATAGCTGTGCAGGATAGGCGAGCGCGTATAGGTCAGCGGCCAGCCTGTGACAGCAGCAAGTTTGGGCATGCCCGCGGGGAACAAGGCCGCAAGAACCTCCCTCGCCTCCTCAAGGCTCAACGCGCCTACGAGATGGCGTTCCAGTAGAGCGGCAATAGCCGCGCCAGTCTCTGTGCCCAAGATATCTGCCCTGCCTCGTCTGCTATCAGATCCTGACGGATCTCAATCTCCAGATAGGGCAGATCTGCCCCCTCTGCATGATGGGGAACGGTATAATCCGATGTCGCTGTCAGGACATAGGGTTCATTATCACCGACACAAAGGTCCCCCTCCTGCCGAAGCAGATCGAGCATGATGCCTGCCGAGCGCTTGTCTCGATGATAGAGGATACCGACCTGCCAGGGCCGCTTCACCCCCTTCATCTCCGGCGTGAAACTGTGCAGGGCGATCAACGCGGTCGGGCGCGTTCTCTGGCGCAGCGATTCAGCAATCCGGTCGTGATAGGGATGCAGGATCTCGCGCTCCCGCTGCGCACGACCGGCCTCTGAAAGCCCGGCATTTCCCGGAATTTCGGTACCGTCTGAGAGATCGGGGATCGATGTCGGATGGCCGGGTGCGCGGTTGCAGTCGATCACAAGGCGCGAATAGACCTGCTCGATCAGCTCGGCGCCGAGCAACCGCGAGAGCGCGATACCGACACCGTGGATGCCGATATCCCAGGCAATATGTCTCTCCCAGTCACCCTCCCCAACACCGAGACGATCGAGAGTCCGGGGGACCGCGCGCCCGGCATGATCGCTGACAAGGACGAACGGCCCCTCCGCTGTCGCTTGCGTGACACGAAATGGCACCGGATCATCCGGGCCAAGAAGAGACAGAGAACCGCTCATGAATTGCACGCACCATGCTGACTGATTAGGTTAGGTCTTTCTTGACCATAATCCTTACGCCATGGACAACCCCGTGACCGAGACCGAACAAAGACTGGCCAACCCGCAATGGGGTGGACGCTTCGCCGCTGGCCCCGCCGCCATCATGGCAGACATCAATGCCTCGATCGATTTCGACCGGAAATTATGGCGTCAGGATATACGCGGCTCTCTTGCCCATGCCGCCATGCTGGCACGCGTCGGACTGCTGACCGAAGCCGAAGAGCAGGAAATCCGTGACGGGCTGCATGGGATCGCCCGCGATATCGAGGCCGGGAATTTCACCTTCTCGCAGGACCTTGAAGATATTCACATGAATATCGAAGCGCGCCTTTCCGAGCGCATCGGCGAGGCCGGCAAGCGGCTGCACACGGCGCGCTCGCGCAATGATCAGGTGGCGACCGATTTCCGCCTCTGGGTACGCGACGCCATTGACGGCATCAGCGGTCAGATCACGGCGCTCATGCGCTCGCTCTCCACGCGCGCGCTGGAGCATGCCGCCGACGCCATGCCGGGCTTTACCCATCTTCAGGTGGCGCAGCCCGTCACCTTCGGCCACCATCTTCTGGCCTATGTCGAGATGCTGTCGCGTGACCGCGATCGTCTGCACGATGCAAGGGCTCGCCTGAATGAATGTCCGCTCGGTTCTGCGGCGCTGGCGGGCACCTCCTTTCCGATCGATCGTGGCTTTACCGCCTCGCTTCTTGCTTTGATCGCCCCACAGCCAATTCTCTGGATTCGGTTTCGGACCGCGATTTTGCGCTCGAATATCTCTCGGCACTCTCGCTTCTGGGCATGCATCTGTCGCGTCTGTCAGAAGAACTCGTTCTGTGGTGCTCGGCACCTTTCAGCTTCGTGCGGCTGTCAGACGGGTTTACAACCGGCTCCTCCATCATGCCGCAGAAGAAAAACCCCGACGCTGCCGAACTGGTACGGGCCAAGGTTGGGCGGATCACAGGTGACTTCATGGGTCTGCTCATGGTCATGAAGGGCCTGCCTCTCGCCTATGCCAAGGACACGCAGGAAGACAAGGAACCGGTCTTCGACGCAACCGAGGCCGCCACCCTATCTCTGGCGGCCATGGATGGCATGATCCGTGACATGACAGCCAATACCGACAAGATGCGCGCTCTGGCCGGTGCCGGCTTTGCGACAGCGACCGACCTTGCCGACTGGCTGGTGCGCGTGCCGCGCCTCCCCTTCCGCACCGCGCATCATGTCACCGGTCGTCTGGTCGGCATGGCCGAAGCGAAAAACTGCGATCTGGCTGACCTGACGCTGGAAGAAATGCAGAGCGTCGAACCGCAAATCGATGCCAGTATTTTCGACGTGCTCACCGTTGAGTCGTCTCTGGCATCGCGCACGAGCGAGGGCGGAACAGCCCCGGAAAATGTCAGCCGTGCCGCTCAGGCCTGGCTCACCCGCCTTGAGGAAAACGCGGCATGAATCTCTCAGCACGCCTGCTTTGTCTAACCTTGCTCGCCTCGGTCATGCTGACCGCCTGCGGCAAGAAAGGCGCGCCACATGCGCCCGGCCCGGCAAGCAAAATTACCTATCCGCACACCTATCCGCCGGGATAATCATCCTGGATTGAAGGACCTCCCGCGCCCGGGCCATCAGCCCGGCTGCGGTATGGCCGTTTTCCCGGAGTGCACGCAGGCTCTCTGCTCCGTCCCGTTTCGACAGCTTCTGGCCTGACGCATCCAGAGCGAGCGCGTGGTGTGAATAAAGAGGCTGGGGAAAGCCAAGTAATTCCTGCAGCACCCGGTGGACCGACGTCGCTTCGAACAGGTCCGCTCCACGCGTGACATGGGTCACACCTTGCCTGGCGTCATCGCAGGTGACGCATAGATGGTAGGAAACCCCATTATCGCGTCTGCCCAGAACCACATCACCGAATTCTGCCGCACGGTTAACGATGGTCCTGCCGGAGAATTCGCGCCATGAAGGGCCTCCACCAAGCCGTTTGAGCGCCTCAGCCATATCCAGACGCCAGACATGAGGGCGGTCAGGCTCAAACGACTTCCCCCTGCATGAACCGCCATAGACAGCACTGCCATCCGGAGCGGTTCCTTTCGCATGGGCCTGAACCTGTGTCCGCGAGCACGTACAGGGATAGACGAGATTTTCGTTACGCAACCGATCGAGGATAGAGTGATAAAACGGTAATTCTGCTGATTGCCTCACTATCGGTGCATCACTCTTCACACCGAGCCAGTCGAGATCTTCCAGTAATGCCGTCTCGAACCGGGGAAGACAGCGTTGCGGGTCTATATCTTCGATGCGGATCAGGAACTTACCCGCATCTCCCGCAAGATCCCGCGCATGACACGCCGAAACGACATGGCCAAAATGCAGAAATCCGGTCGGACTTGGGGCAAAACGCGTACAGAATCGTGTCATCAAACCTTCGCTTGCCCTGCTCACGGAAAGCTGAAATAGTCAGCTAAATAAGACAGACGGCGCGTATCTAAAGGCGCTGGTTTCCCGTCGCGCTTAAGATAATACGATCGTGCCGCCCTGTAAAAGAGGATGCGATCGATGCTTGCCCACGCCCAGCATTACCCCGCCCTTGTATTGAATGCGGATTTTCGTCCGCTTTCTTACTTTCCTCTCTCGCTGTGGTCATGGCAGGAGAGCGTCAAGGCGGTCTTCCTCGATCGCGTGTCCGTTTTAAGCGAATATGACGAGATCCAGGTGCATTCGCCAAGCTGTGTCATGCGAGTTCCCAGCGTCATCGCGCTCAAGGAATATATCCCGACGGCACGCCGCCCGGCTTTCACACGCTTCAATGTCTTCCTGCGTGACAATTTCGCGTGCCAGTACTGCCATGATCGGCTTCCGACGCACGAACTGACTTTCGACCACGTCATCCCCCGCGCCAAGGGCGGTCGGACGACCTGGGAAAACGTCGTGACAGCCTGCAGCCCGTGCAATCTGCTCAAGGGATCGAAAATGCCCTCCGAGATCGGGATGCACCCCCGCCTCAAGCCTGCTCAACCAACGACACGGCGCCTGCAGGAAAACGGGCGCAGTTTCCCACCGAATTACCTGCATGAGAGCTGGCGCGACTATCTCTATTGGGACACCGAACTGGAGGGGTAAGTCTCCACCCTGTTGCGCTCAACCTGCGGTGAACAAAGCGCCGTAAAGCTCAGGTTTAAAGCCCAACGTGACTGAGGCGCCTCGAACGAGGACAGGCCGCTTGATTACTGTCGGATATGTAAGCATGAGCTGACGCGCCTCTGCGACTGAGGTAACGCCCTTCTCTGCCTCCGACAATTTACGAAACGTGGTGCCTGATCGATTGATCAGCGCCTCCCATCCGACCGCCTCTATCCATGCGGCTAGATCAGTCTCGCTCAAACCATCCTTGCGAAGGTCATGGTAGCGAAAGCTAATATCCTGCTCCTCTAGCCAGCGCTTCGCCTTGCGCACTGTGTCGCAGGTCGTAATTCCATACAGAACCGTATCACTTCTCATCGAATCAGCCGCCCCTGATGCTGAAGCCTCTCCCGTGGATGGCCTTATTCAGCCGCCTCACGCAAGCACTAGCCGAGCAGGTCGAATACGGCAATTCCGGGCGCCAAATTGAACGGGTACTTGCCAATATAACCAAATATATGATGCTTCTGACAGCAGTCGTGGAACTCGTTCCCAAGTCCGCACGTTCAGGCGCATTCGTATTATCTTTCGATAAACCATGAACTATAAGTTATATATCTATAAGTAAATAACGTTTTTTTTATGCTCCCTTTTGATGCGGTTAATCTCCTTTTAATCAACTTTCTTCAATCTGTAATAAGTTCACGAGGTCTGTTCGCGCACGCTTCGAGACCAGGGATCTTCTCTGATTTTCCTTAAATTATGGTGGTCTTTATGACGTGGTTTGCCAATTTAACCGTCTATCGCAAAATGGCCTTTGGTTTCGGCAGCATTCTCATTATTTTTGCGATCAGTTCCGGAATTATATTTCAAAAGTCGCAGCGTTTGACTGAAGTGACACGCTTGAACAATACTTCAGACAAGGCAATTGACCTCCTTGATCAGGTTTCGTTCGCCTTGGCGAGATCGCAAGGAATGGTGCGTAAATACATTATCACCCGCCGATCCGTTGACGGGAAAGCTGTGCAGGATGCGGAAGCGCTTCTGGCGGAGAGAACCCAGCAACTCAGAGAAATCATCCGCAAGGACAAGCCTGATTTTCTCCCATTGGTCGATGCTCATACTGCCGCGGTCAAACGTTACGTCGATGAAGCCGTAACGCCTGAATATCGCCTTAGTGCCGATCCGACCAAACAGGCTGAAGCCATGGCTTTGGTCGCCTCTCCCGAGGCGGATCATCTCATTCGCGAACAAAGAGCCGCCTTCAAAGCACTGAGCGAAAAGCTCACCGTGTGGGCAGACTCATGGACAGTGACGGCCATTAAGACGGCACGACAGATTGATGCTGTCGTGCTGACCTCAGCTTTCGTCAGCTCCATCATCGCTATCGCAGTTGGCTGGTTCATTGCACGTTCGATCGGCGGCCCATTGGGAAGCATGACGAACGTGATGCAGCGCCTCGCAAGTGGCGACCTCTCCGTCGAAGTTCCAGCACGGAACCGCCGCGATGAAGTTGGAAAGATCGCTGCCGCTGTTCAGTTCTTCAAGGAAGCAGGGCTTGAAAAAGTCCTTCTTGAAAAAGAGGCTCGCCTTTCTCGTGAAGCGGCTGAGGCAGAGCGCCAGAAGCGCGCAGCTGAGGACGCCGCCGCCGCAGAGAGACAAAACGCCGTCATCAAGGCTCTTGCCGTCGGGCTCGGGCACATGGCTGACGGCAATCTCGTCGCGCAGATCACCACGTCTTTTTCACAAGAATACGAACAACTTCGCGCAGACTTCAACGCGGCAATCGGCGCTTTGTGCAGAGCGCTGGCTGAAGTGTCTGACAAGACCGACGGTATCAATACGAGCGCTTCGGAGGTCGGTTCTGCCTCTGACGATCTATCACGTCGTACCGAGCAGCAGGCGGCAGCTCTCGAGGAAACCGCTGGCGCCCTTGAACTCATCACCAAGAGAGTTGAAGGCACGGCGAAGGGCTCCAAGGAGATGCGTCATGCAACACAGCTTGCCAGTGAGGAAGCAGCCCGCTCGAGCGTGATCGTCGAAAACACGATGAACGCCATGGCCCGTATCGAATCTTCTTCGACCGAAATCGGTGAGATCATCGGCGTCATCGATGAGATCGCTCTGCAGACCAACCTTCTGGCTCTTAACGCAAGCATCGAAGCTGCGCGTGCAGGTGACGCCGGACGCGGGTTTGCTCTGGTCGCCTCTGAAGTTCGGACACTGGCGCAGCGCTCGGCAAATGCAGCAAACAAGGTCAAGGACCTCGTGACCAAGGCCCGGACGGAAGTCACAAGCGGTGTCGATCTCGCCAAAGACGTTGATGCGGCATTGCAGCGTATCGTCGGGCAGATCAGCGGGATCAACGGTACAGTCGTCGAGATCGCATCCAGCTGTGAAGAACAGGCGAGCGGCCTTGCACAGGTCAATACGGCCATCGGAGAACTCGATCGCACGACCCAGCAGAACGCCGCCATGGTTGAAGAGAATACGTCCGCAGTGCTGAGCCTGGGCAACAACACCCGCGACCTGGCCATGCTTGTCAGCCGCTTCAAAACGACACGCTGAGAGGCGCATTTAAATCTCTAACGGTTACGTCAGAGGTTTTCGGACCGCGCGTTTCCTGCCTCAGCCTCCTGAGAAAACCACGTCGAGCCGAGACCCCATAAAAAGCCCGCTCATTGAGCGGGCTTTTTTACTCTCATCAGTGATCGGAAAAACGAATTTCGTTCACTCCCACTCGATCGTTGGATTCCAGAAAATAACCCTTGAATTCAAATTCCTATCCAAGAACTTATTGTCGATACCATGAGAAATACCATATAGAGAAACGGCTTTGATTGGGAACCGAAGCCTGTCAGGCTACCTTGTTGCGCCGGCATTGAGCGATTTGGCCTCCTACGGGATCAGATCAACGGCACCGAACCACCCCGCACTATTTCAATAACTCGGGAGTGGCACCGAGAAGGCAGCCCTAGTTGTGCAACGCCGCTTCACACCCTCACCTTGGGCGCAAGGGGCTACGCAGCGCAAAAGATGCATTGAGGCCGATCCTGATTCCGGACATAGGAGAAGCTGACCCATACACTGACTCAACAAGACGATGGATCTCCTAGACCAGCAACTTCCGGCGCCGAATAATTGGGACAAGTTCGAAGCACTGACGCGAGCCCTGTTCGCGGCAGTATGGAAGAACCCGCTCATACAGCGGCACGGCCGGACGGGTCAGGCGCAGCACGGCGTCGACGTCTTCGGCTCATCGAAGGACGAGCCCGGTCGCACCTATGGTGTGCAGTGTAAAGGGAAGGATCAGCTCTACAGCGCCGCCGCGACGGCTGACGAGTTCGATACCGAACTCGCAAAAGCGGAACACTTTTCGCCGCAACTCAGTCAGTGGGTGTTTGCCACCACAGCTCCAAACGACGGGGCGCTTCAACGACACGCCGCGGCTATATCGGAGCGGCGTGTAAAGGCTGGCCAATTCCGCGTGGCAGTGCTCGGGTGGGAGTCGATCGTTGGCTTGCTATCGTCCCACCCCGAGGTCGTCGAAGAGTTCTACCCAGAGCGGTCAAGCGCGATCCAGCAGCTCTTCGGCGCCCTAGCTACAAAGACTGCCCCGGCGCCTGACTGGGCAAAGATCTCATTCACGTCGCTGCGCGATCTTGGCCCTGCCCTCATGGGGCGCCCACTTGGGCCCGCAGACGTTGGCGCCTGCCCAACCTTGCCAGAGGCCGAAACCCTAATCCAAGAGCTTCGCCAAGCCGGGACGGCGCGTCTGGCCGGTGTTCCTGGCGCGGGAAAGTCGATCTGCGCCTTGCAGGCCGCCCGCGCCATAGGCACGAGCGGGTGGCGCATCTTCCGTCTTACCGACCCGACAGCGGGTCTTCCAACCGCAGCGTCGAGTCCGGAGCCGACGCTCTACATCGTTGATGACGCTCATCTCGCGCCACCCGCACAGCTAAGGGCACTGGAGGAATCAGCCTCAGAAAACCGATGGGTACTGAGTGCTCATACCCTGTCGGATGGAAGGGTGACTGCCGCTGGCACCATTCACCTTGACGCCAAGAGAGCGGTCGCGGTCATCGCCCACGGCCTTCGTGCGGATGTTGAACGTACACTTGCCGCCGTCCGGAAAGCTGATGACCGCGTTGGGCCTGGGTTGTCCGAGGAACCTCTCGACTGGCGCCTTAATCAGGCTGAAACTGCGAAATTTCCATGGCAATTCTGTTTTATCCTCGGTGGAGGCTGGCGACGGTCTAAATCTATGGCCGATTCTGCGCGCGCCGCCGGCGCGGACGTGGTACTGGCTGCTGCAGCCATCCGACAGCTTGCCTCTCGCGACGCGTCCTGTCCGTTTGATAGTCTGAGAGAACAAGTGGAAGGCCACGTCACAGATGCCGAACTGCAGCCCGCCGTTGACTGGTTGGTTGCCCAACGCCTGCTGCTCACTCGCTCCGACTTGCGCTGCCCTCACCAGCGCCTAGCCGGCGTTCTGCTCGGGCAAATTCTCAAAGGCCAGAACCCGGAAGGGATCAATCGAATAGCTCGCCTGCTGCAATCCACACTCGCAAACCCGATGCTCCCCTTGGGAGGCTTTGCGGTACTTCTTGGTGAATTGTTGCGCACTGGCGACTTTGGGCGCTGGTCGTACCTAATAAAGCCGGAATGGCTGCGTCCGCTGCTCGACCGGGCTTGGGCCGCCAGTACCCCTAATGAAATCCTCCACGCAAGCTGGGCCCTGAACGAGGTCAGAAGCTACCTCACACCTAACGGTATCGGCGCCGCAGACCATCAAGATGTCGTCGTCGGCTGGATCGAGGCCGCGCCAAAAGGCGCCTGCTATGCCTTGGGCAGGCTTGTGAGCCAGATCATTTCTTATGAAGAAGAACTGGGCGCCGCCATCAAGGCCCGAATCTCTCCAAACGTACTCGCGGACGCGATCAGCACCGCGGCCCCGGTCCATGCCTGCGAGATCGCCGAGCTGGTCTCAATAAGTCAATTGACGAACGACGAGCCATGGAAGGTCGCCTACCTAGCTGCGCTTGATCGCGACCACCTTTTTCGCGTGGTCTCCGCTTGGCCCATCGACGCCCCGCTCTCCCTTGTCGCTGACCTTTGCAAGCACATCAGCTACACCGATGAGGCTTTGGCCTGCGAGCTGATCGAAGCGCTCGCGCCTTCGATCGCAGGGCGGCTTCAAAACGATCCGCAAGGCGCGTTCCGCGAGCTCGACGATCTCTTCTGGCATGCGCTACGAGTCTACGATCCGCTTGGGATATACGTGGGAAAGCGGCGCCCCACGACCAGGATGAAACACGCCGCACGCCGGATATGCACCTGCTGGAAACCGAGACACCTGGCGGACAAGCTGTCGCAAAGCGACCCGCGATCATTTCAAGCAGCTGCCGGTATCTTGCATGTCCTGAGAACAGTCTCCCCCACCGTCTTCGCGGAAACGGTCCAAGCGCTCGATTGGCAAAGGATTGGAACCGCCATCGGACCCGGCTGGAAGGAGGAGATCGGCGGCGCGCGCACGCTGTTGTCTGTGGCTTGGCAGCTTCCCGCGGCCCGGCCGACTATCAGCCAACTTATTGCACGCAATGAAGCCCAAATCGCCAACCTCTCGCCCCATCTCGCCTGGATGGCTCCCGAAGTAGCTTTTCGTCACTTGGCCGCGGGCAAGCCCGTCTTAATTACCAAGCACGGTCACGGTGAATGGGGGCTCGGCGTAGCATGCTGGCACTCGTCGCGCGCACTAGACCCAGCCTATTGGCCGCCCTCCTCGAGCCGCACTATGCCCCCATCGCAGCGATCTTGTCGCAGCAAAGTCCGACCTTCTGTGACAAGGCCGCCCTGTTTATCCGCGCTCTCGCCGAAGTCGATGAAGCCGGCTTGACCCGCATCCTGGATCAGATCGATCCGGCAAGGGCCACGGAGGGATGGCGCAAGGCCCTGCTCGGGGGGGAAGCCCAACGCAAGCACAATAAGGATGCCAACCCGCGCGAAGCGGCAGCGCTCCTCATCCACTATGCCATTGACCGCGTGGATGCCCTCGGTGATGTGGCGCGATCTCTGCGCCGCGAGTACCCCAAACGCTCGACCCCTTCCGCGAAAATGCTGGAACCGATCGTGTGGCCGGAATCGTTTGATGACGCTCTTGTTACCGGAAAGCCATCAAATGCTGTGCCGCGAGAGGCCTGACAAGGTGTCTTCGCTCGACCCATTGACCCATTTCCGTCGTGCTCCGATGACGATTGCCGGAGCTCGCTTGTCGTTGCTCGCGCGCGATTTTGAAGCCCTGATCGTGAAGGTCCGAGGACGTTCACGGTGGTTCCGCAAACGGATTCGTTGTTTTCGATTAGCCGCTAGAAACACCTGGCGAAGAGGACGACTAAGAAATGGAACCGCAAGCCTACGTTCGCGCCCTGCACGCACAATTCACATACTTGTTCACCTATGCGCGGACGATCAACGAGATCGACACCGCCGCAGCTTTGTCAAGCGAGTTTCGCGGTGCGCAGTTTGGTGTCAGTCAGCATCGGTCCATGGCACTCCAAACGGCGATACCATGACCAAAAACCATTAAAATAACCGGATAAAATCACTATTATTCATATGGTTATTAAACATCGATACCGTGACTCG
Organism: Asaia astilbis JCM 15831; assembly: GCF_000613845.1. Classification (GTDB taxonomy): domain Bacteria; phylum Pseudomonadota; class Alphaproteobacteria; order Acetobacterales; family Acetobacteraceae; genus Asaia; species Asaia astilbis. Next base: position 66,760 of record NZ_BAJT01000006.1, on the reverse strand, counting down.
CGTAGAGTTCCCGACATGGTATCGATAAAAATCATGGCATCAGACTTAATCAGTGCCATGCACCGTGCCATAAAAAGTTACTGCTGGGCGATACCTTTCGGTGCCAGAGAATGCCGAACCAAAGAACAAAAAAGCCCGCATTTCTGCGGGCTTCGAGGCACTTTCATGCCGGGTAACGCCACCCTATGCCAGACGCGGAATCATTCCCACTCGATCGTGCCCGGTGGCTTTGACGTGATGTCGTAAGTCACGCGGTTGATGCCGCGCACTTCGTTGACGATGCGACCAGCGACACGATTCAGGAAGCCGAAATCGAAAGGATAGACTTCAGCCGTCATACCGTCAGTGCTGGTTACTGCGCGCAAGGCACAGGCCTGATCGTAAGTCCGTCCGTCTCCCATCACGCCGACTGTCCGAACCGGCAGCAGAACCGCGAAAGCCTGCCAGATCGCGTCATAAAGACCCGCATTGCGGATCTCTTCCAGATAAATGGCGTCGACCTTGCGCAATAGATCCAGCTTCTCACGATCGATCGCACCCGGGATACGGATGGCGAGCCCTGGCCCCGGGAAAGGGTGACGCCCGACGATTGCTTCGGGAATACCCAGCTCACGACCGAGCGCACGAACCTCGTCCTTGAACAGCTCACGCAAGGGTTCGACGAGCTTCATGTTCATACGGTCCGGCAGACCGCCGACATTATGGTGCGACTTGATGGTTACCGATGGGCCACCCGTGAAGCTGATCGACTCAATCACGTCAGGATAAAGCGTGCCCTGAGCCAGGAATTGTGCACCGCCGAGCTTGGTTGCCTCTTCCTCGAACACTTCGATGAACAGACGACCGATCGTCTTGCGCTTGACCTCCGGATCGGTAACGCCAGCCAGAGCGTTCAGGAACAGGTCCGACGCGTCACGATGCACAAGACGGATATTGAACCGCCCACGGAATGTCTTGACCACCTCATCGGCTTCGCCCGAACGCAGGATACCCGGATCGACGAAGATACACGTCAACTGGTCGCCGATTGCATCGTGAATAAGCTTGGCGGCAACAGAAGAATCCACCCCACCTGACAGCCCGCAAATGACGCGGCCGGAGCCTACCTGCTCACGGATGCGCGCGATTTCCAGATCGCGGAACCCCGCCATGGTCCAGGTGCCCTTGCAGCCCGCGACATCATGCGTGAAATTTTTGATCAGTGCCGCACCATGAGGGGTGTGCACTACTTCCGGATGGAACTGCACACCGTAAAGGCGACGCCCTTCATCTGCGATGATCGCGAAAGGCGCGCCTTCCGACCAAGCGACAGCGCGGAAGCCAGGAGCAACGCCGTGACACGGTCGCCATGGCTCATCCAGACCTGCTCACGATGACCGCGCGACCACTCTCCGCGGAACAGGGCACAATCCTCGGCGATCTCGATATGCGCGCGGCCGAATTCACGATGCTCATGAGTTTCGACCTTTCCTCCCAGACGGGCACACAACGCCTGCTGGCCGTAGCAGATGCCGAGCACGGGAATGTTGAGATCGAAAACCACTTCGGGAATCGTCGGCGCATTTTCGTCATGCACACTCGCTGGGCTGCCCGAAAGGATGACACCCTTGGGATGAAACCCACGGATCTTTTCCTCTGTCGCGGTGAAAGGCCAGATCTCGCAATAGACGCCGCTCTCACGCACACGGCGCGCAATGAGCTGCGTCACCTGACTGCCGAAATCGAGGATCAGGATCCGATCCTCATGGAGCTGCTGATCGAGATTATCGGCGTTCAACGGGGCTGTGTCGGTCATAGCGCTCTTTCAACACGTCATGCATGGGCAAATTCTGTGGGCATCGTATAGAATGTCTGAGAGGCAACGTCATCCCAAACGACACGTTAGAGCCGCTCCTAATGTCATGATTCCTTCATTCAGACGAGACTGATATGCGCCATCACCGTTTTCCCCACCTGCCCCATGGGGCAATTCTCGGCGTCCTGGCTCTTTTGACGGCTTGTGGTAGCCCACAGCCCCCGAGCAAGGATCCAGTCGGGATCTGGACCGGTGCCCTCGTGACCGATCAGGGATCATGCCCGACCGACACGAATTCGACGCTACAGATCGGTACATCCGTCATCAGCTTCACGCCGGGAGACGACGCGCTGGTGTTGAAGGGGACGCGTAGCAATGACAAACAACATTTCCACGCTCAGCTCACGCTCAAGGACGCTCAGGGCAAAGCCTACAGCATCGTCTTCAACGGCTACCCGGTCGGGAATGCCATCGGTGGCATCTACGGTGCTCCGACCTGCCGGGCCCATATCGTCATGACCCGTCCAAATCACTGATCAAAAAAATTTCTTTATCCCCCTTGCCGGTCGGGAAACTCGCAGTAGAACCCGCCCCACGACGCACCCGTAGCTCAATTGGATAGAGCACCAGACTACGAATCTGGGGGTTAGAGGTTCGACTCCTTTCGGGTGCGCCACTACAACATCATGAGCACGCAAGCGCTCATTTCGCACCCGTAGCTCAATTGGATAGAGCACCAGACTACGAATCTGGGGGTTAGAGGTTCGACTCCTTTCGGGTGCGCCATTCTTACTTAAAACAAATCAGATACTTCTTCTGTCCGCTGGCTGGTGACGCACCATCGTGGCGAGGCGTTGATTCGAGGGTGCATCGCTCGACGAACCCTCCACGCCCCTTTCCTGAAGGAGCGTTGGATAGTTGAAAGATCGACCAGGCGGCGAAACTCAGTGCACCAACTGCGCCAGAACAGCACGCACGTCGATCTCGAAGAAAGGCTTCGGCACAAAGAGGCTTTTAGGCGGTAAGGCGGAGCGGTCATCGACCTGGCGACCCGAAGTCAACACGAACGCCATCTCAGGGTGGGTTCTGAGCAAATGATGCCCCAGATCGAGCCCACTCATTTTACTCGGCATCTCGAGATCGGAAAAGACGAGGCGAATATCGGGATTTTTTCCGATCATCAGCAGAGCCTCATCGGCGTCGCCTGCAGAGAGAACAGTATAACCTGCTGCCTCAATCATGTCCGAGACGTGCAGTCGAAGAACGATATGGTCCTCAACCACAAGCACCGTCGGCGGCTTGATCGTCAGTCGACGACTTTTTACGCCTTGATGAGCCTCTCCGAACATAATCCCTGCACCTCTCGCTGATTGTTGTTAGCAGTCTGTTAACGATGTTTAGCGCAAGGGGTTTGAAGAAGCGGATTATTTTTATCTGACGGTTTCGTTAGATGTTGACGTCCCTAAAAACTTGACGGCTGTCCCTCCCTGTCCCTGCTGCGCTGTGACATCGATCCCAGCCACTCCCCAGCCGGCCTTTGTCTTGACAAGAAGCGGCGCACCGCTCGCACCGTGGGTTGCCGCACAATCATGGTCGATAAGCTGACCGCGAACACGGACCACCTGACAAGCGAGATCGCCCATAGCGAGTTCCTTGCGGTCCTGCTGATATCCTGCGAGCATCGCTTGATCGCCTGCGTGTGCCGTCACGACCGGAGGCAACTCGCCAGACGTTGCCAGGGCATGATCGAGAATGATTGTCGCATGATCGGCCTGACTCGTTCGCAGAGGATGGACGGGGTCATAAGCAGGTGGGATCACAAAGCGCACCGCGCGGGCGGTCGCACGCCATGAGCCTGTGTCGTAGCCCAGCATGAAATGGACACTCGACGGCTGGATGAAAGCAGCAGCCTCGTCGCGCCACAGACAATGAGCCGCAGTCATAATGACCGAAGGCGCAACCAGAAAGCCGGTGCACCGTCCCCCGAGTTCGGTCTGCACGCGCCCAAGGATCCGCCAAGCGCTCGGCTCACGTCAATGACATGGCGAGCCCCATTTCCGACTCCGGGCAGATCTACCTTTGCGGCATGAGCCTGCACGCATGATGCTGCCCATAATGCTGACAGCATGCTGATCTTGCACAGAAAACGAATCTTCATTCCCTCCTCCGCCATCGCTTCACGCGAGATGATCTGGACCGAACGACCAGGGAAGCAACGCGCCCAGCGTCGTCTCCAGAAGGAGAGCACCCTGCGGATTGACGATCCTGATCGGCAGATCGATTGCCGCAAACTCCCGCAATCTCTGGCGACACCCGCCGCAAGGCGTGCAAGGAGCTTCACCGCCACCGACGATGACGATCTCGTCAATGTGACGACCGCCACCAAGCACCATTGCCGCAATCGCCCCCGCTTCAGCACAATTTCCCTGAGGATAGGCGGCGTTCTCGACATTGCAGCCCTGATAGACCACCCCCTCGCAGCGCAGCGCCGCGCCGACCTGGAAGCGCGAATAGGGGGCGTAAGCCTGCTCGCGTGCAGCAAGTGCCGCCCCAATCAGCTCGTCAGTCATGAATAATCCTTCCTTGGCACAATCCCAGCTTGGAAGCTGTCGAGGTCAACTGTAATCTATTCGACATGACACGCCATGACCCTGATATCATGAACCTTCTCGCCTCTCGTCCTTCACTGCATATGGACGGGCAAGACGGTCTGCTTTTTGAGGGGGTGCCTCTCCAGACCATTGCGAGCCAGGTCGGCACACCCTGCTGGGTCACGGGAGCAGGCACGTTACGTCGCCGCACCCGCAATCTGAGAAAAGCCTTTGTCGAGCGCGGTCTCGATGTCGCCCTGCATTATGCGCTCAAGGCCAATGATCACCTCGCGACCCTGACTGTTCTGCGTCAGGAGGGATGTGGTGCCGACGTCGTCAGTGGCGGTGAGCTCAGACGGGCGCGAGAAGCAGGGATCGATCCCGCTTCCATCGTGTTTTCTGGTGTGGGCAAGACGGATGCAGAGCTGACACTCGCGTTGCGCGAAAATATCGGCCAGATCAACGTTGAGAGCGCTGAAGAACTGCATCGACTCTCCAGAATCGCTTCGGCTCTCGGACTGACAGGCCGCGTCGCCCTGCGCGTCAATCCGCATATCGACGCCGCGACCCACGACAAGATCAGCACAGGCCGGCTCGGTGACAAATTCGGCATCGACTGGGCGGATTCTGCGGCACTTTACCGCGAAGCCTCCCGCCTTCCTGGCATCGAAATCCTTGGTCTCGCGACCCATATCGGCAGCCAGATTCTCTCACCCGCTCCTTTCAAGGCCGCCTATGCCCGCATTGCCGAGCTGGTGATTGGGCTTCGTAGCGAGGGTTTGACGGTCAGAAGCGTCGATTGCGGCGGAGGACTAGGCGTCCGCTATCGTGACGAACTGGCGCCTCCCCCCGCTGCTCTGGCCGGAGCCATTGCCGAAACTCTGGGTGACCTCGATCTCAAACTTGCTATCGAGCCGGGACGCTGGATTGCCGCGCCTGCCGGGGTTTTGTTGACATCGGTCATCGATCTCAAGGCACAACGAGAGGGCGTCTCTGATTTCGTGATTGTCGACGCTGCCATGAACGATCTCGCCCGCCCCAGCCTTTACGGCGCCTGGCACGGCATCGTCCCCGTCGCCCCCGATCTCGCCTATGCAGAGACGGTGTCGCAAACCGTTGTTGGCCCAGTTTGCGAGTCCAGCGATATCTTTGCAAAAGAACGGCAGCTCCCTGCTGTTCGCCCGGGTGATCATCTCGCCATTCTCGACACAGGCGCTTACGGTGCCGTTATGAGCTCAACATATAACAGCCGCCCGCTTGCCGCTCAGGTGATGATCGAAAACGGTCAGTGGGCAAGTATCCGTCCGAGACAGCGCGTAGAAACGCTCTGGACTGACGAGAGCATGCCGGAGTGGCTGGACGCTGAATGAGCCTGGCTCCCCACGTGGCTTCACCCTCCTCTCTGCTTGAGAAGCGCGTCGACCGTGCGCGACAGCGGACACGGCGCGTTCTCTGGATCGAATCAGCCTGGTCGGCCATTCAATGGCTTTGGGTCTTGTAGGAGGGTACACGCTGAGCGGGCTTTTCCGCCTGCCCCAATCCTTGCCCGATACCCTGCACGCCTTTTTGCTTGCCGGTGTCGGCGGAGGCGCCATTGCTCTGGCGCCCGCAATCTGTCGCGTCTGCCGCCCCCGCACCGCACCGCCATCGATCGGCGCATTGAGACGCGCTCGGGCCTGCGGCATCAGCCTCTTGCCGCTCTGGACGATTTTCCGGCCTATGAAGAAGATACCGCCCTGTGGGATATCCACATGGTGCGCCTGCGCGAAAGCCTCGGCTCGTTACGCTCAGGCTGGCCCGGTATCGGCTGGACAACCGGACGGAAGTTCGGCTGGGCGGGGTTTTCCGTGGCGCTGCTCGGCGCCTTCATCCTCGCTGGCCCTGCGGCACCATCGAGACTTGAGGCCGCCTTTCTGCCGGGCGTTGACGACAGCGATGTGCCTCTGCCGCAGATCGAAGCCTGGGTTGACCTGCCTGATTATGCGAGCGGCGCTCCGGTTTACCTCAACGACCAGTCAGTACCGCCCCGTATTCCACAAGATGCAAAGCTGACACTGCACGTCACAGGGGCACGCTCCGGTCCCCATCTGCTGGGCGTCGATTCCGGCGATGTTTCCGCCAGACAGCTCGACCCGAGCAGCTGGACCTTTGTTACAACCCTGAGCCATAGCGGCAGAATCTCGATCCGCTCACGCGGCCGGACAATCGGCGAATGGCTCTTTGACATCGAGCCCGATCTTCCTCCCGATATCAGCTGGAAAGCCCCGCCAACGCAGGCCAAGGACCGACCGGATGTCGTCCTGCCCTGGCATGTGGCACAGGCGCATGGCGTCGCAGGGCTTGATGCGGAAATCACGCTGAACGCCAAGCCCGACCTGCCCAGGATCACGGTACCGATCCCGCTCAAAGGTCAACCCACCAAAGCAGAAGGCGAATTTTCGACCGATCTGACGGACTCCCTCTGGGCGGGCGAACAGGTGACGATCCGGCTCCGTGCGCGCGCCAAAAGTGGACGCGACGCAACCAGTTCCGCTGAAAAACTGATCCTCCCCAGTCGCGTTTTTCACGATCCTACTGCCCGCGCGCTCGTCGCGCTCAGGCATCGCTTCGGCCTCGATCGCGAGACGACCGAGCAGGCATCCGACGAACTTAAAGCTCTGGCGCAGACACTTCCCTTGGGAGAAAAAGGCAGCATCCTCGCCCTGCTCTTCGCGGCAGCACAGCTCGATGATCCCGATGCTGCGGAATCAAAAGAACATGCGCTTGGCCTCTGCTGGGCGGTTGCTCTTTATCTCGAAGAACTTCGGGAAACGGGCCGGGAAACGGCCCAGGCCAATCTCGAAATCCGTGCGGCGCAAAAGGCTGTGCAGAACCAGATTGCGCATATGCGCGCTCTCGGAGAGGCCGGGCATACGGAAGAGGAACAGCAGGAACTCGCAACACGCATGAAGCGTCTGCGCGAGGCGTTGAACCAGCGTATGCAGGCCCTGATGCAGCGCAGCATGCAGCTCGGCACCGTCATACCCGATATCGGTGGGTCGTCTCAGGACGGTTCCGACCCGGTATCCCGCCTTATGAGAAGACTGCAATCGGACGCTGCCGGTGGCCATTCCGACGACGCGCTGAAGCGTCTCGAAGACCTATCCAAGATGGTCGAGCGCATGCGCAGTGCAACCCCTCAGGATCTTGCCCAGATCGCACAGCAACTTCAGGCGCAGGCGAAAGCCCAGGCTCAGAAAGCCACACTGCACGATCTGGTACGGCGAGAAACGACATTGCTCGATCATGCTCAGGCCCGATTAGGCATTGGCGTGCGCGAAGCCAAGGAAGCACAGCAAAACCAGAATGGGCCCAATGCCCCCGGCTCGGATGTCAGCACCATGCCGACAGCCGAATTGCTGAGGCGTCTCGGCCTGACGCCTCCGCCCGATATGGAGGCTCCGACGCCTTCAGTGTCCAGCCCGCCTGCCGCACTCTCTCCCGCCGAGGAAACCGCGCAGCACGAACAACGTCGCGATGATCATGCCGTCCAACGCGCCCTGCAAATGGTCGCGCGTCTCCTCAATGAAGACATCAAATCGCTGACAGGCAAGACAATGGACGGTCTGACCAAGGCGGATAAAGACATGCACGCCGTGCGTCAGGCGCTTGCTACGGCCAAGGACGGTCCTGCTGAAACCGCTATTCGTCAGGTGTTGAAAGATCTGGCCGAGACAGGGCAGCAGATGAGCGAAGCCCAGAAGGGCAAGAGCCATGGAGGCGGCCCGCTGGCTCTGCTCCCGACAATGGGGAGCGGCGCCGGAAGCCAGGGCGGCAAGGGTAAAGGCCAGCAGGATCAGGCCCAGAGCGATGACGAGGACGACGAAGGTCAAGGGTCTGACAAGAGCGATCGGGATCCGCTGGGCCGCAAGCTCGGCAAGGGTAATTCCGGTGCTGACACAGACGGGACAGTTCCCGATGCGGATAGCCGTGAAAAAGCCCGCGCGATCGAGCGTGAGCTAAGGCGGAGAGACGCGGATCGCACCAGATCGCAAAGCGAACTCGACTATCTGGACCGGCTGCTCAAATCCTATTGAGCGCACCTGTTTCAGGAATGTTGGCCTCATTCCTGAAACGCTTGGTTACGCCCTCCAGGCGCTCAACTCTCTCGCAATGAAACCCATCAGAGACTTCTAGACCAGCCGAGGCCTCACCTCGTGTCGCTGTGGCTGAACAGACCCGCCCCAAAATTTGACGGTCTATAACGAACTAACCATCTTGGGAGGACCCACCCTCTCTGCAGCTGACACATATTGATGCAAATTCGCAACAGAGCGTCGCATGAATAACGCAACAGGGCGTCACAGAACGATAACACTCTTGCAATGAAATGACGAAAACCGCAGCCTCGTGACATAATGTTATTTCGAGGGTCATTTTTATGAAAATCGTTAAAATGCGAGGGCGCGCCCGCCTGCTTCTGGGGGCGGTCATTTTCCTCTCCCCGGTCGCAGCCATGACGACCAGCCATGCGCAGACGGCCTCCGCCACAACGCATCATCGCAAACCTGTCAAATCCGCCACCCATAAGAGCAGTGCAACAAAGAGCGCCGCCAACGGCCCTCTCCTGAGTGCCCAGACGGCTCCGGCTGCAACTCTGGTGCCCAGTCATTCCCAGAATGCACTGCAGAACGTCACCAGCACCGAGAGCCTTTCCTTCAATGGCAAGGGCAAGTCCGAAGAGCTCATCGTTGTCGGCTCGGCGCTCAACACCGCCAACAACACCAGCGCCAATCCGGTACAGATCGTCACGTCCAAACAGATCCAGCAGACGGGAGCGACCAACCTTAACGATTACCTGTCACGCCTGCCTTCAATCGGCTCCAGTGGCACGACAAACAACAACACAAATGGCTCAGGTGGCGCCGCGTGCGTTGATCTGCGTAATCTTGGATCAAACCGCGTTCTGGTGCTTATCGACGGCAAGCGCACCACGCCAAACGGCAATAATGACTGTATCGATCTCAACACCATCCCGGTGCAGATGATTCAGTCGGTTGAAATACTGAAAGACGGTGGTTCGGAGCTTTACGGCGCCGACGCAGTCTCGGGTGTCATCAACATCAAGCTCCGCCATGATTTGAATACCGGAAACGTCACAATCCGTGGTGGGATCACTGGCCATGGTGACAACCGCACCGGAATGATTTCAGCCATGAAGGGTTGGAACTTCGACCACGAGAAAGGCAATCTCACCCTTGGCGGTAGCTACATGACCCAAGGTGGAATCCAGCAGCGTAACCGCTCCTGGTCTTCTACCGCTCTGGGTGCTGCTGGCAATTATCCGAATCAGTCCACGCTTCAGGTGGGTTCGATCACCACGCTAGGCGGCACTTATTTCGGTCAGGATAGCGGCAATCGATATGTTGGCAATCTGGATACCGGCGCGCTGAGTCCGTACAGCAGAAGTAAACGTTATAACTACGCTCAAAACCAGTGGCTAGCGAACGCCCTTCAGGACTCAACCCTGTCTGGCGATCTCCATTACGAGTTTAACAAACATTTCGATGCCTATTCGAATGTGCTTTATGCACATCGCTCATCGAAAACCCAGCTTGCCCCCCAGCCGGCAACCGGTAGCGTTCCCCCCTCGCCGCTTCCGAACTCCATCATTCTGCCTTCTGATTATCCCGGCAATCCGACGGGTGAAGACCTTCAGCTCTATCGTCGTCTGGGCGAATTCGGTCCCCGTATCAACAACAATACCAGCGACACGGTGACGGGCATGTTCGGGTTGCGCGGTGATATCGTGCATGACTGGAAATATGACCTTTCCTACACCTATGGTGTAAGCCAGGATACAGATCAGCTTCAGGGCGTCGGAAATTACGCCAAGCTTCTGCAGCAGTGGGGTCTCGAAAATACCGTTGATCCCAACGACCCCGATGGTGCGCTGATCTATAACCCGAATTCTTGTGTGGGTTCGGCCGGTTGCGTGCAGTCCAACGCATTCAAGCGCCTCTCACCGGGTGCGGTACAATACGCAAACTACACCACCTATCAGCACACAATGTATCAGCTGCGTGATCTCAATCTTCGCATTCACAACAATCACGTCGTTCACATGCCCTGGACGGGAGGCGGTGATCTCGGCATCGCGCTCGGCATGGAGCATCGCGGCGAGCAGCTTTCGAATAACCCTGATCCGCTGGTTCAAAGCGGCTATTCATTGACAAACACGGTTGCGTCGACTTCAGGTGGTTTCAACGTCACGGAAGGCTACTTGCAGGGCCATGCTCAGCTTCTGAAGGACGTTGCCTTCGCCAAGGATCTCTCCCTCGACGCGCAGGGCCGCTACTCGTCTTACAATACTTTTGGCGGTGCCAAGAACTGGAAGGTCGGCCTCGACTGGGCACCGACACGTGACATCCGCTTCCGCGGCACGCTCGGCACCTCATTCCGTCAGCCTAACGTTTATGAGCTGTTTGGCGGCGTCGGCCTCAACTATGTTTCTGCATCCGATCCATGCGCCGGCGCCACCAGCCCCACACTCGTCGCAAATTGCATTAAGGCGGGTGTCGCCAATCCACAGAACTTTGCATCGGCCAATTCTGGCCAGGTGCCGACCTTGCAAGGGGGCAACAAGGCACTTAACCCTGAAACGGGCCGTACCTATACATTTGGCACGGTCATCACGCCGCGTTGGGTCCCTGGTCTAGCAGCGTCTGTCACCTATTGGCATTACACGATCGGCGGCCTTGTTGGGTCTCTTCCGACCCAGTTCATCCTGAACCAGTGCTACCAGGAAAGCGTGCAGTCTTACTGCAACTCGGTCAACCGCTTGTCGAATGGGCAAATCAACACCGTCTCGGCTGTCGATCAGAACCTGGGCAACCTGCTGACCAGCGGAATCGATTTCGACCTGAACTATCGTTGGAAGCTCACCCATCATGATGCCTTCATCGTCGATAACAATTTTCAGCAACTCGTGAAGTATAAGCAGCAGCAACAGCCGGGCGGAGTTTACCTAAACCAGACCGGGGCATTGTTCTACCAGAACGGCTCCAGCAATCCGCGCGTGCGAGACTATGCCACCCTGACCTGGCAGCATGATGCTTTCCGCATCTCGTATATGTTCCAGTACATTGGCGGCGTAAACTGGAATGACGGCTCTGCTTTCCTCAGCGAAGAAAGTCCTGCCGCCAATGCCCGCATCAAGACTCCCGCGATGGTCCAGCAGGATATCTCGATCGCCTATAGCTGGAAGCGCTGGAACTTCGAAGGCGGCGTACAGAACATCGCCGGCAAAAACCCGCCTTTCGTTCTCAATGCAGCGTCGAATTCGGGCGACAGCACCTATGGTGGCTTCTACGCTGGTCGCTATGTCTTTCTTCAGGCCGGTCTCAATTTCTGATCATTCCGACGCGGTCTGATCGCCGCGTCAACAAAGAAGGCGGGAAAGGGTCGAACCCCTTCCCGCCTTCTTTACGACCGGATACTTGCTACCGGTGATTTCAGCGATCGCGCATCAGCTCCCGCGATAGGTGGAGTAGCCGAAGGGGGAGACGAGCAACGGCACGTGATAATGCCCGGTCTCCGTCATACCGAAATCGATCTGCACGACATCGAGAAAAGGCGGTTCAGGAAGATCAAGCTCGCGCGCCCTGAAGTAAGCTGCAACCTCGAAGCGCAGCACATGCGCACCCGCAGTAACCTCGACTTCTTTGAGCGCTGGGCAACGCCCGTCTTCATCTGTCACGCCCGAAAAAAGCTCTTCATCGCCCTTGAGCAGCGTAACGGCCATTCCGGCTGCCGGTCGGCCAGCTGATGTATCGAGAACATGGGTCGAAAGCGTTGTCATGGCGATATCTTGTCCTTCAGACGTAACAGGGCGATCTGGTCAATCTGGTCGAGCGCCTCGGCCAGTTCGGCCTCAGAACTCTGGAGGAGACGGCGTTCGATTTCCTGTCGCATGCGTTCTTTTGTAGCCTGTCGCACACAGATGACGAAGGGCATATCGAAACGTGCCTGATACGCGTCATTCAACGCACGAAAGGCGACAAACTCGGCCTCGCTCAGGCGATCCAGCCCTGCCCCCTCCTGCTCTGCGGCAGAAAGTGCCCCTAGGTCGGGATCGATCCCGAATTTCCCCGCCAGCTCGGGATGAGCCTTGACCAGCGCTCTCTGCCGTTCCTCACCAGCAGCGCGGATGATCTTCGACGTGGCGCCGATCATGGTTTGTGCATCGACAAAAGGGGCCTGAGGCCAGACCGCCTCGACGATCCAGGGGGTGTGCTCGTAAATCGCGCCAAAACGCTCGACAAACGCTTCACGCGTTTCTGCGTGGATCATGCAGGGTGTACCTCAAGCCAGTGACGCGCAATGTCGAGACGTGTGGCAACCCACGCATCCTGATGGGCTTTCACATGGTCCAGAAAACGCTTCAGGGCGAGTGCGCGCGCGGGACGTCCGGCGAGACGGCAATGCAAGCCAATCGACATCATGCGCCCCCCTTCCTGATACAGCATATCGAACGTATCCCGCAGGTAGCGGAAGAACTGCTCGCCTTCCGTAAACCCGTTCAGCGCGACGAGCTTCATGTCGTTCACATCGAGGGTGTAGGGCACAATCAGCTGCGCCTTGCCGTAGCGTCGATCATAATAAGGCAGGTCATCCGCGTAGGAATCCGCATCGTAAAGAAAGCATCCTTCTTCCACGACGAGACGCCCGGTATTGGGGCTGGTGCGCCCCTGATACCACCCCAGAGGAGCTTCACCGGTGACTTCCTCGTGCAGTCTGATGGCCTCACGGATATGCTCGCGCTCGATTTCTTCAGGTACGTCCTGATAGTCGATCCAGCGCAGACCATGCGTCGCGATCTCCCATCCCGCCGACTTCATGGCAGCAACAGCATCGGGGTTACGGGCCAACGCTTTTGCGACACCAAAAACGGTCAGAGGCAGACCTGCCCCGGTGAATAAACGATGCAAACGCCAGAACCCGGCGCGTGACCCGTATTCGTAGAGGCTTTCCATCTGCATGCAGCGTGCCCCGATGATCGGACGGGTACCGACCATTTCAGAGAGAAAAGCCTCCGAACCCGCATCGCCATGGAGAACGCTGTTCTCTGCGCCCTCCTCGTAATTCAACACAAACTGAACCGCGATGCGAGCCTTGTTCGGCCAATTGGCCTCAGGAGGATGGGCGCCATAGCCCGCCAGATCGCGTGGATAGTCTTGTGTCATGCGTGATCTTTCATCCGGTCAGTCATCTTCAAATTCAGGGTCAGAGTGCTGCGACACCGCCATCGCTGCGCGGATCGGTGGCGCCCTCCATCGTGCCGTCCTCATACCGCCGTATTGCGCCCGCGTGACCCATCGCCGTCGCGAAAGGAGTCAGCCCCTCGACGTCGTGACCCAAAGCGCTCAACCCGTCGAAGATCTCGGGAGCAAAGCGGGTTTCCATCTTCAGCGTCGTGCTCGTCTCACCCCATGTCCGGCCCAGCAGCCAGCGCGGTGCCGTGATGGCTTCCTGCAGGCTGAGCCCTGCGATGACATTCCGGGCAATGATGGCCGCCTGCGTCTGCGGCTGCCCTTCTCCGCCCATCGTGCCATAGGCCAGCAAGCTGCCATCATTCAGGGCGGCCATCGCCGGATTGAGCGTGTGGAAGGGTTTGCGACCGGGAACGAGGCTTCGCAATCCGCCCTGTTTCAGCTCGAAACTCGAGCCCCGGTTCTGCCAGACCAGCCCGGTTTCAGGCAGCACCACGCCCGAACCGAATTCGAAGTAGAGGCTCTGGATCATACTGACGGCCCAGCCTTCGGAGTCCATGACGCCGAACCAGGTCGTATCGCCCTGCTGTGCTTCATGCGGCCAGGGAGAAGCCCGTGTCAGATCGATCGAAGCCGCGAGACGATCAAGCTCTGCCGGGTCGGAAAGGAGCGTCTGGGGAGAAATTCGCATGATTGCAGGATCAGCAATTTCACGATCGCGCCAGATGAAGGCAGCCTTCGTGGCTTCTACCCAGCGATGGATATCCTCGACCGTATCCGCGCCCTGCACGCCAAGCCGCTCGGCAAGGGCAAGAATAAGCAGGGAAGCCGCCCCCTGAGTAGGCGGCGCGACGTTGAAAAACCGGCCATGGTGCAGCATCGTTTCGAGAGGCGCGCCCGCCACAACGTCATGGCGGTTCAGATCATCGAGACTGACAGGCGAGCCGCAGGCAGCCAGTTCCGCTGCGATCAGATCGGCCAGTTTCCCATGATAGAAATCGCCCAAGCCCGCAGTCGCCAGTCTTTTGAGCGTCCGCGCCAAAGCCGGATTGCGATGGACGCTTCCGGCAATCGGCATGTCGCCCGCCGGAAGAAACAACGAACCGAAATTCGGCATGTAGTTGAGTGTGCCGAGATGAGCCGCCATCAAACCTGCCATACTCTCGGTCACCACCATGCCGGATTCAGCATGATCGATGGCATCGGCGAGCAAGGTGGTCAGAGGCAGGTTTCCGCCTGCATAGGCCAGGGCGCGGTTCCAGCCTGCGACCGTTCCGGCCACCGTATTCGCAGCAAGTCCCCCGCGCCATGGCACGGCATCAAGCCCCTGATACAGCTCAGGCCCAGCGCTCTGCGCCAGTCTACCGCAGGCATCGATCGCCAGCATGGCCCCATCTGGGCGGCGGATCAGCCAAAAGCCGTCGCCGCCAAGGCCGGTCATGTGCGGATAGACAACGGAAAGCGTCGCTGCGACGGAAACCGCAGCCTCTACGGCATTGCCACCCGCTTTGAGGATGTCTCTTCCCGCCTGCGCGGCGAGATGATGGGGGGCTGTGACCATCCCCTTTCGCGATCGCGCACTGAAAAGCATCAATCCTCCAGAATTCGCGAGCGAGCGAGACCCGATTGCTCCAGAGCCTCGCCAAACGCAATCAACCGATCCTCGCGACCCGGCGGCGCGACGACCTGCACCCCAAGCGGTAATCCGGACACGTGAAGCGGGACGGTCAGGACAGGGAAACCGGCCAGTGTCAAAGGCTGGGTATAAATTCCCAGATTGGCGCGCGCCGGAACGGCTTTTCCGCCGATCATGAGAGTTGGGTTGTCGCAAAGAGGCGCTTCCCCAGTGACTGCAGGCGCGATCAGAAGATCCGCGTCGCGAAACGCCTCATGCATCTTCGACCGAAAATGCCGCCGAACCCGATGAGCCCGGAACACACTCGGTGCCGGAACGAGCGCGCCCGCCAAAAGGCGGTCCCGCACAGCTGGATCGTAAAGCACGGCCTGATCTCGCAAACGCTCCAGATGGAGCGATCCCCCCTCCGAGGCGCTGATGACAAAAGCCGCCGCGCGCGCAGCAGCCACATCAGGCACGTCCACTTCTCTGACGATCTTCAACGCGTGACAGAACTCGCTCAAAGCCTGAGCCATTTCCGTGGAGAGATCCGACGCGAACCAGCCGATCAGACGGGCCAGCCGCAACGATCCTGTCTCGACGGGAGGCAGTCGCTCCCCCGTCACCGCCTCGACCACCGCGCGCAGATCGGCAGCACTGGCAGTGAAGGGCCCTACTGTGTCGAGGCTGGCCACAAAGGGAAAAGAGCCCTCCGTCGAGAGGCGATTCTGGGTTGCCCGTAGCCCCCAGACACCACAGAGCGACGCAGGCACCCGGATCGAGCCATTCGTATCCGAGCCCAGAGACAACGGAAAATACCCAGCGGCCACACCCGCCGCCGATCCACCCGAGGAGCCTCCAGCGAGACGGTCTGTATCATGGGGGTTTCGAGTCAGACCGTGATGCGCGTTATCTGTGGCAAACCCGTAGGCAAATTCATCCATATTTGTCGTCGCAAGCGGTATGGCACCTGCTTCCACAAGGCGGCGCACCAGAACTGCATCCTGCGTCGCGGGCGGCATCTCGCGCAGGACTCTGGATCCTGCCGTGGTCACCAGCCCCTCGACGTCGAAAAGGTCCTTGATCCCGAAAGGCACCCCCGCCAGAGGGCCGGGGTCTTGCCCTCTGGCGACCAGTCCATCGATCCTGCGCGCCTGCTCTAGGGCGCGTTCCGACAGGAGCCTCGTGACAGCGTTGACCGTGCCATCGCGGGTCTTCACCCGCGCGAGACTGGCTTCGATAGCCGAGACTGCCGAAATTTCACCCGCGCGCACTGCGCGGCTGATCTCGACAGCCCTCATGGACGATACTCGAAAGCAGGCTCAAGCCGCTCCGGCAGCTCGATCGCGCTGACGAGCGCTTCATATTCGGCAATCAGGGCGAGATTGCGCAAGATCTCGAAACGATATTCTTCCGGAACAATCAGATCGAGTGCAGCCGCACGGGCTGCCAGACACTCTTCTGCCGTCATGCTTGCGTCTCTTCCTCGCGACCAAGGCTGATGAGTTCTTCTGCATCGTAAGAAAGCAGACTCTCAAGATGTTTTTCGCCGTCCTGCACGAAGAGATCGCACGCGATCGAGCGTGCGAGACGATCAACGCCGTAACGCATCCCGCTGATCGACGCACCGGACAGACCCATGCTCGGCGTTGCCGCAAAGGTGAAATTATAGATCGCTGCCAGCATCGCCGCATCGGGATGGCTGGGGTCACGCGGCAAAAACTGACTTTGCGGGCTGAGATAAGGGTAAGAAGTCAGCACAGCGCTTTCCTCCCCCTCAGGCGCAGAGAAGCGATCGCCCCACAAGGCGATGTTGGACGCAAAACCGGCTGTCTCCGGCCGCTTCGTAAAATCGATAACGAACCCCGTACCGATAATCAGATAATCGAACTGCATATCCCCATGCGGGGTCGTCACGACGATGGTTTCCCCTTCGCACCGCGCATCGAGCCAGGGCGTATCACCGTGGAAACTGAACCCATCATGACGGCTGCACCGCCAGAACGTATCCTGCGGGGGCGGCTGATTGAGATCGAAGATACGACGCATGAAGCGCCAGCGTGTCAGATCCGGCAAAGACGGAAAATGGCCGAGAAAGCCTGCGTTTTCCATCCAGCGATAGGGATTAATGCGGGGCAACGTCTTGCGACGGATGCAGACAGAGACGGAAGCCGCCCCGGCTTCCAGCGCTGTAGCTGCATTATCGAAAGCCGATGCCCCTCCGCCAAGCACCCCGACCCGCTTGCCACGCAACGCCTCGAAATCGATGTCCTGATGCGTATGGGCGTAAAGATGTGCAGGCACGGCATCGCGGATGAAGTCGGGAACGTGCCACGAGCCGCTCCCCTCAATCCCCGTCGCCAGAACGAGACGTCGTGCCCAGACCTGCTCGGTCTCACCATTCTGCGCGCGGAATGTCAGGTGGAGCAGCCCGTCCTGCCAGACCACCTCCACCAGCTCGCGATCATGCGCAACAGGGAGTGCAAGGGTGGTGCGATACCAGTCGAGATAGGCCTGCCAATCGCGACGATCGATCTTGCCAAGCGACATCCAGGCTTCCTTCCCATAGCGTGCCTCGAACCAGGAACGCGGGGTCAGTGAGGGGATACCGAGATCCGGCCCCGTCACATGCTTGGGGGTGCGCAGGGTGATCATGCGGGCAAAGGTGACCCAGGGCCCGGCCTTACCTTCCCGAGCGCGCTCGAACACACGCACATTATGAACACCGATACGCCGAAGCGCGAAGCAGGACGCTAGCCCGCCCTGCCCGCCCCCGATGACAGCAACATCCAGAACCGGCTCTCCCTTATGGGTAACCACAGACGACACCCATGGGCCGGAGGCATAGGCAATTTTCTCAAGATCGGCGTGAACCTGCTTCGTGAGATCACTGAGCGCTTGGTTTTGCATGTCAGGGCACCCGGTAAAAAGGATTGGGGAGGAGAAAGCCACGTTCGGCATGACCGCCAGCAAGATCCGAAGGCTGATCTCCGATATTGGCGATGATGCGATAGCCGTCCTGCTCGATCCGGGCTCGCGCCGGTGTCTTGTAGTCGGCGGCAGACGCAGTGTGGCTGCCATCTTCACGCAGAACGAGACCTGCCCAATCGCGATAGCCCGCAGTTTCAAGATTGAGGGCAGTCGCCTCACGCTCGTTCTCATACCGCCCGGTCACGAAGAACACCGCAACGCCGTGCTGACGCGCCTGGGCGTAGAGCGACAAGGTTCCGGCAAAGGCTTTGGCCTGAGCTGTCTTTTCCCACGTATCGACGCCGCAAGGACCTTCAGGAAGAGCGTCGCATGGCCCTTCCCGGAAATAGGCGAAATGATTGGCAGCAATTTCAGGCCAGTTGGAGAGCGAGGTTTCGTCGATGTCGAGCACGATGGCAGGCTTGCTGACATGACCGGCACGGAGGCGAACCCACTCCGAGGCTTCCTGAATGACCGACCGGAAATCCCGGTCATAGGAGCCGCTGTCGTGATAGGCCATTGCCGCTGCCGCGACGTCGCCGACATTGGCTGGAGCCGCTACGGCTGCGCGCGGCATCCCCGCCGCAAACGACAGGATTGAGGAGACAAGCGTCAGAGAAATCATGCACCGCACACGGCGCTGCCTGATTTTCACCTGCGGCTGGCCGTCAACGCGCCCGAGTGGAAATGACTGTCTTTTGTGATCGCTCGAGCGCGATGGATATGCCGCACAATTCACGTGAAGACCAACTCCCCTCTGACGATCTCTTAAGGCCTCATCTTCACAGCTCTACGGTAATGCGACAAGAGCTCCTTCGTCTTTTTGTTACGGAGAAAGAAGAAAAATTAATTCATACTCTCCATGTCCTGAATAGAGCCGAACATCGCGGTAAGTAAGGAGACCATAACTTACCACACACGCCGTGTGGATCTGTCACTGCTTCCTGCCGCACTCACATCTCGTTAAGGTCATGGTACTCAAGCTAAATAGCGACCTCGTAGAACATAACCCGTGGATCGAACCTGAAATCTCTTCCGATCTATGGCTGACTCCTGCATGGCGAGGCACCCGAATTTAGTTTTAACTGGCTTATATTCGAAGGCTGATGCCACATTAGGCGCAGCACGCTAGAGGCAACTGAGTAGAACCATCTAACGCTTTCCTGTAAATCGTCTTATCTGTATCAAACAATGTGACAGAAGTATTACGATAGATCGTGATAATATCTTTATAGAAGCGAAGAATCAAATGTCCCGCATTATAGAATTGGGATCAGAAGAAATCCCAAACGACAGAGAAAGCGTTGTATTTCTCGTCCCAGAAAAAATAAAAGGACTAGAGCAGTTTTTTAATATCTTTCGTACACTCTTGAATTTTCCGTCTTATTTTGGCTTCAACTGGGACGCATTTGATGAGTGTATAAACGATCTACACTGGATAACATATCGGGATGTCTGGATCGTTTTTAATGACATACCGATTATTGGAGAAGATGATATATCGGTACTATATTATTTACTCAGGGAATCTGTAGATCGATGGAACAAGACAAATGAGATAAATCTCAATATTGTCATACCCCGTGGCTTCGCCAAATAGCCTTCGCCGTCGCAAAGACCTCCTTTGCGGTCACTATTCCGGAATGAATATCGGCACGACTGTTGCAGCGCGATATCGCGCTGACGGGGGCGTATCGCTTGCAAGATCGAAAGCAACCACCATCCGTGAACTCTTCGTGCCACCCGCCTTACCATTACCGCTCGATACCGAGACATCCATCTTCTCAGGGGTCTCCCCAGATCGAATAAGGTGACTAGCACCGGCGGCCCGACAATCGCTTTAAACGGGGTCGGTTAACGCTACGTCACCAGCGAAAGCTCAGGTGAGAGAGTGCATTCCCCTCAGGGACAACCGCGATAGATCCTATACCTCGGTTTTTGAGACCGTGGGTAATCTAAACCTACCGTCACAACACGTGACAATTGGCTCCCTTTTCATCACCCCGCCGAAATCGGGCCTCTCGGCTGCGGTTCTCATCAACGACCAGATCCACTTAGCACGGCCCGATCAAGGCGCTGATACGCGGCGGTAGAAGAACACAATCAGAAACGCCAGCGCAGCCAGCGCGGCGCCACTCATAGACACGGCACCGTAGCCGAGACCATGAGAGAGAACGATACCACCCAGCCAGGCGCCGAGGGCGTTGCCGAGATTAAACGCTCCGATATTGACGGAAGAGGCAAGTCCCGGAGCTTTGCTCGCAGCCTGCATGGTCCGCATCTGAAGTGCGGGCATGATCGCGAAGGAAGCCGCGCTCCATACCAGAATGCCCCCGATTGCTCCGGCGGGAGTGACCGCCAGGGTCGGGTAGACGAGCATGATGATCCCGAGCACCGGCAGCATCGAAAGCAGGGCAAAACGCGTCGAGCGATCTGCCAGACGGCCACCGAGCGCCGCCCCGATGCTGAACCCGACACCGATCATCATCAAGGCCAGTGTGACAAGCGTCGTGCTGGCATGGGTGATGCTATGCAGGAATGGCGCGATATAGGTGTAGAGCACAAACATGATGCCAGCGCCCAGCGTCGTGACGGTGAGAGCCAGCAGCACCTCGCCCCCCATCAGGACACGCAGTTCCCCGAGGACATCGGGACGTGCGCTGCGCCCGCGGGGCGGCAGAGCAAAACTCAGGGCAAGCACGGCGATCGCCCCGAGCAAGGCGGTGACCAGAAAAGCAGTCCGCCAGCCCATGGTATCCCCGAGCCATGTTGCTGCTGGCACACCGAAGATATTGGCAATGGTCAGCCCCAGAAACATCGACGCCACGGCAGAAGCCCCGCGACCGGAGGGGACGACACTCGACGCCTCAACAGCGCCGAGACCGAAAAAGGCACCATGTGAAAGGCTGGTCACGACACGCCAGAAGAACAGCATTTCATAGCTATGGCTCATCCCCGCACCGAGATTGCCGACGATATACAGGCCCATCAACGCAATCAGGGCTGCCTTCCGCGAGATAGCGCCCAGCAGCAATGTCATGATCGGCGCGCCGATCATGACGCCGAAGGCATAGGCACTGACAAGTGTTCCAGCCTTGGGCACGCTGATGTGCAGATCCTGCGCAATGACGGGCAAAAGCCCCATCGGGGTGAATTCCGTTGTGCCGATGGCAAAGGCGCCAGCTGCCAGTGAGAGCAGGGCGATGCGGGGAGAGGCCATCACGGCTCCTTGAAATAATCTGTTCACGCAAGTTCTTCTTACTTTGCAGATCGCGCTCATCATGCAAGATTTTCGACCCTATCTTCTCTTCAATCGAGCCGGAACCCAGGCCATGACCTCTTCGTACGCCGATACCAATCACGATGCTCTCTGGCTCCCCTTCACCGCTAATCGGCAATTTCGCGATGCACCGCGCATGCTGGTTTCCGCAAAGGGCATGTATTATCGCGACGATAAGGGTCGTGAAGTGCTCGATGGCTGCGCGGGTCTGTGGTGCGTCAACGCGGGTCATGGTCAGCCACGTATTATCGAAGCCGTGCAAAAAGCCGTGGCGACTCTCGATTTCGCACCGGTTTTCCAGATCGGTCACCCGCTTGCCTTTCAGGCAGCTGACCGTATCGCCCAGCTCGCACCCAATCCTCTGAATCACGTTTTCTTCTGCAATTCCGGCTCGGAAGCTGGCGATACCGCTTTGAAAATCGCCCTCGCCTATCAGCGCCTGCGCGGCGAAGGCACGCGCACCCGTCTGATCGGCCGCGAGCGCGGCTATCACGGGTCGGTTTCGGCGGGATTTCTGTCGGTGGCATTTCCGGCAATCGCAAACTCTACGGATCATTGCTGACCGGCGTGGACCACCTTCCCCACACGCTCGATTTGCGTCGCAATGCCTTTTCCCGTGGTCTGCCCGAGCACGGCGCAGAACTGGCCGACGAGCTGGAACGGATCGTGGCCCTGCATGACGCCTCGAATATCGCTGCAGTCATTGTCGAACCCATGGCCGGATCGACCGGTGTCCTGCCCGCGCCGAAAGGCTATCTCAAACGCCTGCGAGAAATCTGCACAAAACACGGCATCGTGCTGATCTTCGATGAAGTCATCACCGGGTTCGGGCGTCTGGGCGCGTCCTTCGCCGCCGAAAAATACGGTGTCGTGCCCGATATCATGACAGTGGCCAAGGGCATCACCAACGGCACCATTCCAATGGGGGCCGCCATCGTTTCTGACGAGATTTTCGAGGCCTTCATGCAAGGTCCGCGTGACGCCATCGATCTCCCGCATGGCTATACCTATACGGCGCATCCAATCGCCTGTGCCGCTGCTTTGGCCACGCTCGACACCTATGCCGAAGAGCATCTCTTCGAGCGTGCGGCGACGCTGTCGCCCTATTTCGAAGAGGCCGCTCACTCCCTGAGAGATTTCCCTCATGTGGTCGACATTCGCAATGAGGGTCTGGTTGCGGGTATCGAACTGGCACCACGAAACGCGTCAACGACACGCGCCTTCGAGGTGTTCGAGCGCGCTTTCCATGATGGACTTCTGCTGCGCTACACCGGGGATACGCTGGCTGTGTCTCCGCCTCTGATCATCGAAAAAGGTGAAATCGACCGCATCTTCGAGACGATTGGGCGTCTCCTGAAGAGCATCGACTAGAGGGTTTTTCCTCACTCCCGCAGACACACAAGCCTGTGGGAGAAGGCTCGCGGCGAAAGCGTCATCTGGCTCTGAGGCTGCACCTTTCCGGTTGCAGCACGAGGCGGTGACGCCGCCTCCTCGCGCTGAACTCAGTGAGTGACTTTGGAAGCCGCCTGCCCGGCCGTCGCGTCGATCACCCCGTGACAGGCATGATCCTGCAACTCCTCGCCAGACGCCCGGTCCAGTCCCTGCGCCGTATCATCAAGCAGAACGTAACCCTCATCGAGCGGAGCCAGAACAAGCGTGTGATTCCCCATTTCTGTCTCTGGGTGCTGAAGCGTGGCAGCAAGAATGAGAAAGGGCGACGCGTTCAGGGTCGCGAGATAAAGAGCGCGATAATGATGTCCGTTCAGGGGCTCGGGCAGAATCGACCAGTTCGGACCGATACGGCCGTCATTGCGGTCAAGCACTGCCCTCACCTCGGGCACAAGGCAATCGAGATGAATATGAAGCTGATTTTGCGAACGCCCTTTTGACGAATTGATCGCCAGAGACAGCATTCTCTCCGGGATAGGCAACCCGTAAGACGCGCTGACCCGGTCACGGTACGACCAGGCTTGCGCGAAATAATTGGGCTGGTCCGCGCGTAGCACTGCCGCGCTTTCTATGCCGGTCACCTTATCGGTCGGGATCAGCAGATACTGGCCGCGCCCTTCGATGGAGTGCAACAACGCAATGCCCCGCAGCGCGTCATAAACCGCACAGGGTTTGGCACCCTTCGCGCATTTCTCATGCACGATTTTCCAAAGAGCGTCAGGATCATGATCCTTATGAATGACCGTCCCTGCATAGGCAGAGACAGCCAGCCCTAATGCCGCCCCCACAAGGCAACTGCTCTGCCAGCAGGATGCCGGATCAGCATTCGCGCGTGTTAGCAACGAGATTCATGCTTTGACCCAGGCGATCCAGACGACGCTTGACCCCACCACCCGCAGCAAAGCTGCTTTGCTCGTTATGAGTCAGCCAGAGCTGACCATCTTCGATCGACAGGGTCGTGTTTCTGAGGAGATCCGCTGTCCCGCCGCAGATGGTGTAGGCAAGACGCAGCGCAAAGCCGAGCTGTATGGCGCGATCGCAATCATCCGGGTCCAGAAGCGTCGGGACACGTCCATCAGCTGATCTGTAGGGTCTGCTTCGTAGCGCACCGCGAGCGTCATCGCGACAAACGCCCTTGCCTGATGATCGAACCCCACA
This sequence comes from Asaia astilbis JCM 15831, assembly GCF_000613845.1. Taxonomy (GTDB): domain Bacteria; phylum Pseudomonadota; class Alphaproteobacteria; order Acetobacterales; family Acetobacteraceae; genus Asaia; species Asaia astilbis. The sequence goes on along the minus strand of NZ_BAJT01000006.1, from coordinate 42,651 downwards.
CCATGCATCCGCATGACGCGCAGATAGGTCTGGGGTGCCCGATATTCAGGGTGATCGAACGACCCGATATCGGACATCCGGCACGCCATGTCCCGCAAGGCCGTTTCCGTAGGGGTTTCGTGCTGGAAAAGGGGTGCCGTCCATCGCACAAGCTCACCTGGCAACTCCATGCTGCGACTGAGGCGCGCCGCAGTCTCGTCAGCCAATGCGCGACAGGGATCGAGCGAAGCAACGGCCTGCCCCACTTTGTGCATGTACCAGCCCTCGCGAAGACCATCCACGCTGAAGATGATCTGGGAAGGCTGCACGATACGCATCAGTCGTCGCAGCACAGTGGCCGCAAACGGGACATCATCGAGACGCTTGCGCGGGAAACCCGGCAGTTTTTCGAGTATCTTGCGCGGCGTTTCGATCAGCCACGTCGCCATTTCTCGGGCTTCGTCCGCTCCAAGCGTATAGAGATGGACGATATTCAGCGGATATCCGGTACGTGCGATCTGCAGCTTTGCCAGGGCACGGAAGGCTCCGCCGACGAGATAAAGCGGCTTGCCCTTCTGCGCAGGCAGCCATGCCACATCATCAAGGTCTGCCTCGACGACCTCACGTGCCCGCTTCAGGTCTCCCTCAGCACGATCAGACAGCCGGATGACCCCGAGCGGCCTTGTGCAGGCTTCATGATGGCGCCCTTCCGCCACCCGGATCAGTTCGAGCGAGCCTCCTCCGATATCGGCAACAACACCATCGGCGTCAGGCAAACCGCATAAGACACCGGTCGCTGCGTAATCGGCTTCTTCCTCACCCGTGAGAATGCGGATCGGCACGTCGGGCATGCATTCATGCAATGTCTCGACAAATTCTTGACCATTGCTCGCGTCACGTACAGCGGCTGTCGCCAGCACCTCGAAAGGATGGGCGTTCATCGCGCGCGCAATGGCATTGAACCTGCTCATCACATCACGAGAAACCAGAAGACCTTCCTCGTTGAGACGTCCTGTCTGCTCCAGACCGCGACCGAGCCTCAGGGTCGCTTTTTCGTTGAAAATGGGGATCGGATTGCGCGTCACTCCCTCGAAGACAACCAGTCGAACCGAATTCGAACCGAGGTCGACGATGGCTGCACGATGGTGGCCTTGCGGAACGTCAGTACCGGACACTTTACCCTCTTTCTTAATCTTCACGAACCCGATCCGGCCGCTCGCGGCGACCCGCATCCTTGTCCTGCGGTTTCTCCCTGGCTGCCGACCCACGTCCGGAAAGCGACGGGTTGTGCATGAAATACTCATGCGCGGAGAAGGGATTAGCCCCCGGAGCCACGCGCTGCCAATCCCCCTTGGAAGAGAGAACCCAGCTCTGGAGCGTGTCACGCAGATCCATCGTCATGATCTGTCCCAGGATCTGGGCATGGACGGTTGGATTGCAGAGCGGCACCAGGCTTCGACACGCCGATCCATATTGCGTCCCATCCAGTCCGCAGACGAGGTGAAGACCTTTGCCTTGTGTGACGGCATGCGATGGCCATTGCCAAAGGCGTAGATCCGGGCGTGCTCCAGAAAACGCCCGACGATCGATCGTATCTCGATATTCTCGGACAATCCCGGCACGCCGGGACGCAGGCAACAGATCCCGCGAATGATCCCCACCACTTTAACACCGGCGCGCGAGGCGCGATAAAGGGCATCGATCAGAGACGGATCGACCAGACTATTCATCTTGAGCCAGATCTTGGCCGGGCGCCCCGCCTTGGCATGGACAATTTCCGCGTCGATCAGATCCATCAAGGTGTCACGCAGCGTGATCGGAGCAAAAGCGAGCGCTTCCATGTCCGCCGGGGCGGCGTAACCCGTCATGTAGTTGAAGAGCTTGGCTGAATCGCTCGCCAACTGCGGATCGCAGGTAAAGAAAGACAGATCGGTATAGATACGCGCCGTGATCGGATGATAATTGCCGGTCCCGAAATGAGCGTAAGAGCGCAACCCGCCTGCCTCACGGCGGACAACGAGGCTCAGCTTTGCGTGCGTCTTGAGATGCGTGAAGCCAAAGACAACCTGAACCCCGGCTGATTCCAGCGAACGCGCAAGACGGATATTCGCCTCTTCATCGAAGCGGGCACGCAGCTCGACCATGGCCGTCACCGACTTGCCCAACTCTGCAGCCTCGATGAGCGCGCGCACGATCGGACTGTCCCGTGACGTGCGATAAAGCGTCTGCTTGATCGCCACCACATTGGGATCGAGCGCTGCCTGCTTAAGGAACTGCACCACCACATCGAAACTTTCGAAGGGTGATGGACCACAATATCCTTGGCGCGGATCGCAGCGAAACAATCGCCGTCATAATCGCGGATGCGCTCGGGAAAGCGCGGTGTGTAGGGCTTGAAAAGCAGATCGGGCCGGTCTGAAACGATCATCTGCTTGAGATCGACCACGCCGATGATGTCAGGCTGGATCACCACATCGTCTCTGGCGACATCGAGCTCTTCGGCAAACTCGTAACCGAGCGCTTCAGGGATGGCCGTGTCGAGAGAAAGATGGATCCCGACGCCTCTACGACGCTGTTTGAGTGCTGTCTCGTAGGACAGAACCAGATCTTCGGCCTCGTCCTCGAACTCTACATCGGAATCGCGGATGATACGAAGGACGCCGCCCTCGGCAATCTCCAACCCGGGGAACAGGCGGGTGATATGCAGACGGATAACATCTTCAAGCAGCACGAAGCGTACATCGGGACGAATATCGGGCTCTTCCCGATGCGGCGCGGGCAGCCTGATGAAACGGTCGATCTGCTGCGGAAGCAGAATGAGCGCGTCCATCGTAAAGCCAGGCACGGATGGGTCGTTCAGCCTGAGTGCCAGCGCCATCCCCAGATTGGGTATGAACGGCATCGGATGAGACGGATCGATCGCAAGCGGCGTAAGAACGGGATAGATTTCTTCCTCGAACTTTGCGGCGATGCTCGCACGCTCGGCATCAGTCAGCTCATCCCGGTTGCATAAGCGAATGCCGGCCTGCGCAAGCTCGCCGCGAAGCAGACGCCAGATCCTCTGCTGAGCGGCAAAGAGCTTGGCGGCGCTCCGCCGCACGCTGGTGAGCTGGCGTGCTGGGGTCAGACCGTCGGCCGAGGGAACGACCAGCCCCTCACGGACCTGACCGACGAGACCAGCCACGCGGACTGAGTAAAATTCGTCGAGGTTGCTGGCGCTGATCGACAGAAAGCGCAGTCGTTCGAGCAAAGGGTGGCGGCTGTTTTCCGCCTCCTCGATCACGCGTTGGTTAAAGTCGAGCCAGGATAGCTCGCGGTTGATGAAACGTGCGGGGGACGTCACGATCCCCGGATCCGGAATCCGTGCCACAGCACGGGTCGTCCGCGGTGATCTTGTGCGCCTGTTTCCGGCAGTTGAGGGTGCCCCGGTTCGGGCAGCCTTTGGGTCTTTTTCCGAAGACGACGTCACGCGATGCGTTCCCTGTTCCTAACTGATTTGTGAACACAGCATCGGCCCAGAAATGGCGGTTCGTCAAACCCCTTCACCCAATCATCACAAAATTTCAGAGCGTGTCAGCCGCCGATTCATCGAGCAAGCCGGCCAGAACTTCACGAGCAAGAGCGCGCGTTAAAGGCCTTCCATGAGCAAGGCCAGCGTGATCGAGACGCTCCACTGCCGCCACGATGGCATCACCCGTGCGCGGCAGATTTCGCGTCAGCCAGTCCAGAATCGGCTTGGAGACGACCAGCTGACGCTCGGCGATCAGGCGCAGCAGCAACGTGAAACGTAATGAGTCCTCAGGCGGCGCGATACGGACCGTCGTGACCGCTCTCAACCGGCTCGCCAGATCGGGCAGGATGATCGGCAACCTTACCGGAGCGAGACGTGCTGCCATGAGCAGCGTCGTGCGCTGCTCACGCGTCAGATTGAGCAAATGGAGCAAAGCGCGCTCGGACGACACGTTGTCCAGATGATCGAGAGCAAGCGCTGCGGGAGGCGCCTCCGCCAGGGCCGTGACATCGGCCATGTCAAGTTCTGCGGCATCGAGCACACGGGCGCCGCGGGCCGACGCCCAGATATGAAGCAAATGCGACTTGCCGCAGGCATCATCGCCGCAAATGAGCAGTCGCCGATCGGGCCACCCTGTCTGGTTCAGCCATCGTCTCGCAAGGGCATTCGAGGCCGCTGCAACGAAGTGGCGGGCAGCGACACTTGCAGGCGGACGCAACGCCAGAGCGAGTTGCCCAGCGGCCCCCTTGGCCAACAAACCGTCATTTCCCGCCTCTTTGTCCATTCAATAACCGTTCCGGTCCTTTCCGAGCCGGGTCGGCTCCAGTAATAGGAGCGGATAATAACGCAACCGGCCAGGTTAATCGAGCGAGGCGACAGCATGACCGACCCAATCTCTCCTTCAGCGAGCTATCGCGAGTCCGGTGTCGATATCGAGGCCGGGGATGCACTGGTCGAGGCGATCAAGCCTGCTGCCAAATCGACCGACCGTCCCGGCACGATGGGCGGCCTCGGTGGCTTCGGCGCCTGTTCGACCTGAAAGCTGCGGGCTTCAGCGACCCCATCCTTGTCAGCTGCACCGATGGCGTTGGCACCAAGCTCATGGTTGCCATCGAGAGCGGCCAGCATGACACGGTCGGGATCGACCTCGTCGCCATGTGTGTCAACGATCTGGTCGTGCAGGGCGCGCAGCCGCTGTTCTTCCTCGATTATCTGGCGACCGGCAAACTCTCGGTCGACGATGCGTCCCGCGTCGTCCGCGGCATCGCTCAGGCCTGCCGGGATACAGATTGTGCCTGGTGGGTGGTGAGACAGCCGAGATGCCCGGCATGTACGGCCCTGGCCATTACGATCTCGCTGGCTTCAGCGTCGGGGCGGCAGAGCGCTCGGCCCTTCTCCCTGCCGGCATCGCTCAGGGGGATGCGCTAATCGCTCTTCCCTCAAGCGGCGTGCATTCCAACGGGTATTCACTGGTGCGTGGCATTAAGGCCATGAGTGGCCTCGACTGGAACAGCGAAGCCCCCTTCGAACCTGGCAGCACCCTGGCCGAAGCCCTGCTGCGCCCGACAGCACTCTATGTCCGTACGGTGATGGCCCTGCACAAAGCGGGACTTCTGCATGGCTGCGCCCATATCACGGGTGGTGGTCTACCGGGCAATTTGCCGCGTGTCCTGCCTGAAGGGCTTGGCGTTCAGATACAGGCCGATAGCTGGCCCGTGCCGCCGGTCTTCCGTTGGCTGGCCCAGACTGGCAACGTGGCCCATGACGAGATGCTCAAAGTCTTCAATTGCGGCATCGGCATGGTGCTGATTACCTCCGAGCCCGACAAGGTGCTTGCTCTCCTCGAAGAGCGCGGCGAGAAAGGCTATCGCATTGGTGACATCACGGCGAATGGCCCGCGCTATGCGCTTGATGGAACGGTCGATTTCGCCTCATGACGAAAACACCCATTGCCGTTCTCATCAGCGGGCGTGGCAGCAACATGAATGCGCTGATCGAGGCCTGTGCGCGCCCGGACTACCCGGCGCGCATTGCCCTTGTGATGAGCAACAACCCTGACGCTCCGGGGCTCGAGACAGCGCGTCTGGCCGGGCTCACAACTCTGGCGATCGATCACCGTCTTTTTCCGAGAGATCGTGAAGGGCATGAAAAGGCAATCGACGCTGCCCTCGCAGAAGCCGGGATCGAAGTGATCTGCCTTGCGGGATATATGCGCGTGCTCACGCCCTATCTCGTATCGCGCTGGAAGGGGCGGATGCTGAACATTCATCCGAGCCTCCTTCCCGCCTATCCCGGTCTCGACACCCATGCGCGAGCACTCGAAGCTGGCGATACCGAGCATGGCTGCACTGTGCATCTCGTAACCGACGGTGTGGACGAAGGTCCTATTCTGAGACAGGCACGAGTGCCAATCCACGGCGACGACACGCCTCAGAGCCTTGCCTCTCGCGTGCTTGAGCAGGAGCACGTACTCTACCCTGCCGCCCTGTCGGAATTCCTGAGCCACACATAAAAAAGCCCGGCATCACGCCGGGCTATCACATTGTCGATTGCCTGCCTTTGAACCTACCAGTAGCGCGATGCCAGAACGCAGATCAGCGTTACCAGATCAACGCTGAGAAACACCGTCATGGCAGTCATAGCCACCTGATGGGCGCGTTCTGAACCGATGAGCATGCCCGGCTTGCGCACCAGCGGGAAAATCAGAGCCACAAAAGGGGCAATCGGCAGGAAGTATCTTCCCTGAACCCCATCGATGACGGGCGCGCCAACTGGCGTCCAGATAACATATAGCGAAAAGAAAACCGCCGCGACGGCCAGCATCACCGAACCGAGCGAAACCCAGACAGCGAGAGCACTCTGTCTCAGCTCTCGCTGTCGCAGTGCCGGATAAAGCGAAAACAAGATCGTTGCGACTATCAGGATGCAGATCATCAGATAGAAGCTGGACGGAAAAACCGTATCCAGCCAGCCAAGCACACCGATGAATTGCCTGATGAAATCGGTCAGACGCAGGGATAATGTGTGATAGGCGACGCTAGGCAGAGAGAAGGGATGGGTCAGCACCCAGTGCACCTGCGCCGCGTCAGAGACACCCGATCCATCGAGAAACTGAACCTTTGTCGGGGAGAGACCGATTTTCTGCCAGATTAGGAACGCCAGGAAACTCATTGCCGCAGGGATTGCTCTGACCAGTCGGTTACCGGCAAGGCCCAGCGCCAGAGGAATGAGACTGCACAAAAGCAGAGGGGGCTTACTCACCGTCAATACGGCAAAAAGAGCACCCAGACCGATCCAGTAGCGTGTGGAAACCAGCTGCATCGCGTCAAGTCGGGTCAAAAGCCCTGCCGTCAGTATTGCAAGACCTATTAAAATCCCATCCTGCGAGCAGGAAGCTCCCAGAGCAAGGACCATAGGCAGGCTCGACAGTAAGGACAGATACAGCGTCCCTCGCCTCGCGATCGCAACTCCCAGGCCGCAGAAGGAAATGGTCAGGATGATATTGACCAGCCGCACCAGATAGCTCGTCTGAATGATCGTCGCGTGTGTCTTACGTGCAATTAAGGTCGTCACAGCAGCGGGGAGATACGTGATCGGTGCATAGATCACGGTATTGCCGAACGACGTCCAGGTCTTTTCCCGATCCCAGTGTCGTTGGGAAAGAGCCTGCAATTCCGTCGTATCAACCTTTTTTTCCGGATGAAAACGGAGATCGTTGAGTAACTCGGCTTCACTCGGGAGGTTTTTAGGCAGATATCCCCCCGCTTCGCTCGGTGTGAGCTTGAGTCCTACGAACCCTCCCTGAGAAATCTGGACGATACGGGCAAAATGATTGCGCTCATCGGGCATCTGCTGGGGGAATAAGAAAGAGGCACGCCAGCCCGATCAGGGCTGCGAAAAAAACATAAAGCCGAGCGGGCGAGGACGGCAGGATCGTTACGAAATGTCGAAGCAAGAGAAATCCCCGAGGAAGAAAGCGTTTGGCAGGTAAGTTTCCGGCAAGCGCCGGTCACCCCCCGGCGCCGGTGGTGCCTTGAGGGAGAGATAGGCTAATCTCTTTGCCTCCTGACGCCCCAGGGTCACACTGTTCAAAATCAAACCGCAGACGAGCGACAGTGCTGCCAGCATCTCAAAGCCTGTAGCCAACACGGCCGAAGGAAGATGCGGGACCTTATGCGTCTCCACATAATCGAGCACGGGAAGAAGACCGACCCCGCCACCGACAGCCGCGAGAACGCAGCCAATTGCCCCAAAAAACAAAAACGGGCGCTCCTGCTTGAGAAGCCGGACGATTGTACCGAGAATTCTGAAGCCGTCGCGATAGGTATTCAGTTTGGAAAACGACCCTTCGGGTCGCTCCACGTAGCGTGTGGTCACCTCACCCATTGCCATATTCAGTTCAAGCGTATGGACGGTTAACTCTGTCTCAGTCTCGAACCCCGATGACAGGGCAGGAAAGGACTTGACGAAGCGCCTGCTGAACACACGATAACCGGAGAGCATATCCGACTGCCCACGACCGAAGAGGCTGACCACAAGACCTGTCAGAATTCGGTTACCGAGAACATGACCCGCCCGGTAAGCCGCGGCTCGCTCATGCACACGAACCCCCATCACAGTGTCATAGGAATTCTCCCAGGCAAGGCGGATCATTTTCGGTGAAGCTGCGGCTTCATAGGTGCCGTCGCCGTCGATCAGGACATAATAATCGGCCTCGATATCGGCAAACATCCTTCTGATGACATGCCCTTTACCCTGGAGACGTTCATGGCGGGTAATTGCGCCTGCCTCTCTTGCTCGGCGCACCGTCCGATCAGACGAGTTATTATCGTAAACATAGATCGAAGCGTCAGGCAGGGCCGCGCGCATATCCCGGACCACATCTCCAATCGTGACCTCTTCATTATAACAGGGGATCAGAACGGCAATGTTTAGTTCGGAAGAAGAAAAAGGGGTGCCAGGAAAAGCTTCCTGCTGATTGTGTTCCACCTGCAACCCTCACTCATCATTATAAATTGTGCCCAGCGCTCGTAGCATTTTGCTCAGGGTGAGACCAGATCGGCACCCAAATAGCCCGAGCACGTCGCGGCATCGCCCGATGGGCCGGACCGAAGTAACTTTCCGGGAGACGCTGGACCTCCAAGACCTCACTGACCGAAAAACCAGCGATGCGAGGCTTCCCGAAGCGTTAAAAGCGTATTGGATCGCCCTCTTCAGCTTAGCTTCCCCGACAGAAGAAAGAGCTTCGGACGCTCAATCGTGTCGAATATCTGTCGATAACGCTGCCTGTTCGCTCGGGTCGGGCCGAGGATATGCCGTATCATTGCCAGCCTGACTGGATCCCTCGCTGGATTGACTCCTCCGAGCCGGTGCTCGGGTCTCAGGCATCGCTTCACATAGCGAAACAGACTCACTCCAGTCGAAACATCGAGCAGGATCACGCCTGTTGCGCGTTCGACCCTTTCATCGAGACAAGACGAATAGTTGCCATCGATGACCCATTCTGCCTGCTGTATCGCTCGGGCGTGATCGGCATGAAACTCTGCTATCGGCCTGAGCCTATCAAAGGTTCCGGGCTCGTGACGCAGCCTGTCGAGATGAATGACCGGAAGGTTGAGCTGTCGGCCGATCAAAACCGATAAGGTCGATTTTCCACTATTGGATGGCCCGAAAATACAGATTCGAGGCCCTAAAAATGCAAAGGGCGTGCTGGCAGGATCGAGCCTGTCTGAGGATCTGATACGTCGCATCCTGCATCCTCCGAAAAAAGCCGTTCTTCAGGGCATATGGAGGAACGACGTTCTGCTGTTCTCAACTATCCCGCTCACGACGAGAGTGTTTCGTCACTCAGAAATACGACGCCCTCTTTCCTTCCGTCTCATGAGCTAAAAAATGGACGGAACACGGACAAAATAATCATGCGTTGTCCGCGCTCCATCCAGATTCAAAAATCTGCGTCAGAAACTATACCCTGCGGTCAGGAAAAAGCTTCTGCCCGGCAGGACAATCTGGGGAATTTGACCCGAACGCTTCCCACGGGTCGCACTGTAGCTCGCATCCCCGAGCAAATTCTGAGCCGAGAACGCGACGTTGAGACGCTTGGTCACATTGTAGCCCAGAAAGTAATCCAGTCGCTGAATCGGCTGACTCCACCACGAGATATCGACTGTACGACCGTTCTGCGCGCTATAGGTGTAATAGGTTTCGAGAAACCGTCCGGATTTACGAAAGGACAGGTTGGTCGAGAGGCGATGGTCGTCATAACCAAGCGATACATTGAACATCCAGGACGGCGCATACTGGATCGGTGTCCCGTTCCCGATCCCTGCCAGATTCAGATTGGCATGCGTCCTCTGGAGCGTGGCGTTGCCTGACAGCGACACGTTTTTCCAGAATGATGGCAGGAAGGACAGGCGTTTATTCGCTGCCATCTCCAGCCCATACGCGCGGGCGCTTCCTCCATTACGCGGCGTAATCACGATCAGGGTCGGAGAAATCTGCTCGGTCCCGTTCGCACTCAGATAGCGAGTGCCGTCGCTCCGCGTCGAATTACCGGCGTCGAACAGGTAGTGTGACATCAGCTTGAAGAAACCCGAAATGGCGAAGCTGGAGCCGTCCGGCATCAGCCATTGCCCCCCGACATCGAAATTGCGCGAGACTACCGGACGGAGCGACGGATTACCCTCTTGTATCGTAAAGACATTATCGCCGTTGGACGTCACCGTTCGGGCACCGCCCAGAAGGAACGTGTTCGGGCGAACATAGGACGTATCGAACGAGGCCCGGTACACCGAGCGCGCGTCGGGCCGCAGGGTCGCGTACACACTTGGCAGGAATTCATTGAATTTCGTGGAATTGGACGCAAAATTGCCGCCGGTAACTGCGTCATCCTCGTCGTAGCTGGCTGTCCAGAAGCGATTGGAAATTTCAGAGTGCTCGAACCTCACTCCCGGCGTGAGGGAGACCATGCCGAAGTGAAATGGCAAGGCCACATATCCGGCCGTCACGTGCTCGCGCGCGCTTTGCGTATTCACATTGGCATTATAGGCGGTTTGTATGGCCGACCCGGTCCAGTTACCACCGTATGAGGCGCTCGCGTAACTCATGGGCAGCCCCTCAAGATACCGCCCGAGCATGGCTGTATCGAGTAAAGGGGTCTGATAGTTTGCCAAGGATTTTAGCTTGCCTAGAACGGGTGACGAGAGTGAGCCGTTCTGCAAGCGGTTTCCAACGAGCGATGACGGGAGACCAGGCAGCAATCCATCGGGGTTGTCGTAGGAGTAATCCCGATTGGTCGCATGACGATCGCTCATATAATATTTTGCACCGAACAGAATGGACGGCAGAAAACTCTGCCCTGTCGTTGCCCGAAAATCCGCCTTGATCCCACCGAGAGCCTGATTGTTTTTGTATTCTGTGCGCTCAACTCCCGGAAAGCCCCAGTTATCGTTTGTCTGAGGGACATAGCCACCGAGATTGTTCATTTCGGCGAGCTGCGCCTGAGCCAACGGCACAATCGGAAATCCTGGATTCCCCCGATAGACCGGGTTCAATAAAAGCGTCTCGCCCGACGGGTCGAGATTGTAGTTTTTATAGGCAATTTGGATGGCATCCTGATCGTCAGACGCAAAACTTCCAAACCCTGTCAGCGTCGCGTGGAACCAGCGATAATCCACCTTGCCGCCCAGCTGCATCGTCGCAAGATCCTGTTTTTCAGGATTTGTGTTGACGTAATAGGAGCCAACAACTCCTGCCTCATCGGTCAGGAAGGTTCCGTCAGGCTGCTCAACCGCAATCTGGTTTGTCGATTGAAGGCCGCGCTGGATAGTCGTTTGCTGTGTATCTGAGGACGCGTAAGTGCCTCTGGCAAAGAGGGAAATACCATCTCCCCGCCAATCGAGCGCCAGATTACCCCCAAAACGCTGCGAATTTCCGTAGGAGACCTGCGGATTAACCTGCTCGGGGATCATATTCTCTGCGGGAGCAATCGTACTGAGCGGGGCATGGTTCGACCCCGTTTCAGTCCGCAGAAAGTCCCAGTTCCCCTCGTTCTGATTACTCGCCTGACTGGCGAAATTACGAGACTGGTAATAGGCCAGTGCATGCACCCCAAAGCGGTTTTCGGGTCCGAGTACCTTACTCACTTCTCCCTGAGCGATACCCCCGCCATTAAAAGGTCCGCGATAGAGCCCGTAATCATAGCCCTGAACACCGAAATCGCCACGGCCCTTCAGGGAAATGACATCATGGCCGAGTTCGAAAGCGCTTGGCGTGCGAAAATCGACAAACCCCGCGATCCATTCCCCCATATCAGATGCCTGACCGGTTTTGCTCACGACGACCTGCGAGAACCCAAGCGGCGGCATCAAGGAGAGCTGAACCTGACGGCTGGCGGGTTTCGCCGTCGCAACATTAACGCCGTCGATCAGGTTAAGCGTGTAATCCGGTCCAATACCCCGAACAGAAATAAACTGCCCCTCACCCCGCGAGGCGTTATCGATCATCGACGCCGTACCACCAATGCTCCCACCGACCGTCGTGGAGAGGACGTTGACGCCGGGCAAGCGCGCCAGGGTTTCTGCGATATTCGTATCTGGATGATGCGCGATGAAATTGGCATCGACGACCGAGACGTCGTTATGCGACGCAAGCTGCGTCTCGGAGGCCGACCGTATACCCCGGACAGAGATTTTCTCTCCCTTACCAGCCTGAACAGAGCGCACAGTCTGCATACGGGATTGGGAAACGGATTTCGCATTCTGGGGAAGGGTCACAAGCGACGTCTTCGCGGCCTTGGAAGAGGGAGTGGGATGCGCCTGCACGCCCTGCCCCAATGCTTGCTGCGTCAAGGCGGTCATGCTCAGCAGAACCGCACCGAACGACAACACGACCTGACGACGCGCAAATACAACCCTGACGCTCATTGTCTGCACCCTCACTTTTGGCGCAAGTCTCCCACAACAGGAGAAATGCTTTGTTTTTATGAAATAGATATGGAGTGATCGTCCAATATCCATGAGTATGATCCCGTTATCCATAAATACGGGACAACATCAACAGATGCCGTTACGCTATCATATAATCTTAATATGGATATTATTTCTAAGTATTTCCGGTAAAAATATTTAAATACATGCTTCTCGGAAATATCTCATCATTTTTATAAGTTCTTAATAATTATTACACCCAACCACTTTCCTCCCCGTCAGCAAGCGCCTCTCTGGCACCAATCCTTACTGTGCGAGACAGAAACCCATCATGCCGAGCTATGTGAGATGCCCGCTTTCGTCGATCACGCGAACGCCGGTCGGATAACAGGTGAAGCTGCCTTGTGCGGTAAGGGCCGTTTTGAACCGACAATAGCCTCATTCTGGTGACTGACGTGAAACCACGCCTGACACTGACGCAAGCACCCTGATGGTGACCGCCAAGCAAACTCCCGGCGACAGCCTTCGCACAAACTCTGTTGACTTTGCCTGAGGGTGGCGCAGCTTTATCGAGAGTTCAGATTGGGAGAGGCAGGTGCGCGAACACGCAGAGAGACGGATGAGCGTCGAGGAATGGTCGCTTATCTTTCTGCTTGCCCTGCTATGGGGCGGCTCCTTCTTATTCTACAAAGTGCTGGTCGCCACCATTCCCCCCTTCACGGTGGTTCTGGGCCGGGTCGGCCTCGCGGCGATGGCCCTGAACCTTTTTCTCTTGTCGAAGCGAGATCGCCTGACTTGCGAGCCTGGCTTATGGGGCAAGTTGCTTTTGCTGGGGGCCTTGAACAACGTTATTCCCTTTTCGGCGATCGCGTTCGGAGAGACGCTGATCCCAAGCGGAGTTGCCGCCATCCTGAACGCGACCACACCGGTGTTCACCATTCTTGGTGCCCATTTTCAGACCCATGACGAGAAACTCCAATGGGGCAAGGTGATCGGTATTGTCCTCGGGTTCCTTGGGGTCGCCCTTCTTGTGGCTCCTGCTTTGATCGACGGTGAGATCCATCACTCCTTGTTGGGCGAGGGTGCCTGCCTTCTTGCTGCGCTCAGCTATGGCTTTGGAGGCGTCTACGGGCGCAAATTTCGCGGAATGGCACCGCTGAAGATTGCAACCGGGCAGCTGACCGCGAGCACGATGATCGTGCTTCCGCTTTCACTGCTCTTCGACCGCCCCTGGGGGCTTCCAGCCCCCTCCTCGTCAGTCATAGGCGCCTTTGCCGGACTTGCTTTTTTGAGCACTGCGCTCGCATTCATCCTTTATTTCCGGGTTCTGGCAACAGCAGGAGCGACGAATCTGTCTCTCGTCACCTTCCTGCTTCCCGTCACAGCACTCCTACTGGGCGTATGCCTGCTGGGAGAAACAATCAGGTGGTATGCCATCACCGGGCTCATCATCATCGGGGCGGGGCTTGCGGCGATCGATGGACGGCTACTGAAAACGGCCAGAGACTTTCTGAGTGACGATCCGAGATGATGACATTCACTGTCCTATACGGTCGAGGCGACGAAGAGCTCAGTCATGAGAGAACACAAGTTTCAGAGAGATAAGCGCGACATGCGCAGGTGACTGGCGCGCCAGAAATAATGTCTTCCCCGGGTCGATCCAGCGCATCCCTCCCTCACTGGCTGCGCGTTCCTCCTCAGATACAGCGATCTCGGTCACAGCATCAGCCTCCGACAAAATCACTTTTCCAATCTTGATGAAGGCCTCTCCGGGGCCTCCGCCGTCCTGAGCGGCCGCTGGATATTCCAACGTAATCGTCTCCACCTCAGGTAATAGGATATAGCAGCACTCCGTTCCGGACATGCCCATCTTGTCGAGTATTCGACCGTCGATTGCCCTGACTACAATCCCGGGATCGCTCATCTTCGCAGATGACACGCTGGGACGTCGCGGCCTCTTTGGGAAAGGGATGACAGTATCGCGTTTCACGAGGTCGATTTGCTCTCTATTTTCTCTTGCACCACCAGATGACCGAGACATTTAATGTAATATCTTCATAAAATTTTTTTCGATTTGCAGAGTTGCAATTTTTTACCTGAAGATTCTCACCGCACCATTTAAGGCAAAGTGATGGGAATTTGGCAATTAAGCTGTTCGTCGCCGAGATTGCTCTCAACATAAGGCGCTCAGAGACTTGATGCCGATCTAAACGTCGCGTCATGTTTGGCATTATTCATTAAAATCACTGGACACATATAAAAGAAGGGCGGCCTAAGGCCGCCCTTCTTCAACATTCGCAGCGTTTGCTCAAAAATTTGGCACGTCAGACCTTGCAGGTCGGATTAGCCAATTGAGCATATCCACTTCTCACGCGACGATTTCGGTCTCAGCAAAGAAGAAGGAGATTTCGTTCTTGGCGTTTTCGAGGCTGTCAGAGCCATGAACCGAGTTTGCCTCGATGCTCTCGGCGTAAAGCTTGCGAACCGTTCCCTCTGCAGCCTGAGCCGGATTGGTTGCGCCCATGACTTCACGGTGACGCGCAACAGCGTTCTCACCCTGCAGAACCTGCACCACAACCGGCTCGGCGAGCATGGAAGAAACGAGGCTGCCGTAGAACGGACGCTCTGCGTGAACCGCGTAGAAGGCCTTTGCCTGATCTTCGGTCAGCTTGATGCGCTTTTGCGCAACGATGCGCAGACCGGCTTCTTCGAACACGGCGTTGATCTTGCCGGTCAGGTTACGACGGGTCGCGTCAGGCTTAAGAATCGAAAGGGTACGTTCCAGGGCCATGGGGGCATCTCCTGCATAAAAAAGAAAAGCGATGAACGCCCCTCCCCTAGAGCAAAACACGCGTTCCTGATAGTCCGCATGGCATCAAAACGCGTCCATTCCACCGGGGACTAAACTGTGAGCCTGCTGACCATCACCGATCTGACCTTGCGCATCGCCGGAAGAGTCCTGCTCGACAGCGCCTCTCTGGCCGTCAACCCTGGTCGCAAGATCGGATTGGTCGGACGCAACGGCGTCGGAAAATCGACCTTCTGGCAGCGATAGCGGGCGATCTATCCCTCGATGGAGGGTCGATCCAGCTCTCGAACCGGGCGAGCATGGGACGCGTGAAGCAGGAAACCCCGCAAGGAGACGCCTCGCTGATCGAGACTGTTCTTGCCGGTCATCTCGAACGCGCTCGCCTGCTGCACGAAGCTGAGACAACGTCGGACCCCACCCTTCTGGCAGATATTCACGAGCGGCTCCTTGTGCTCGATGCCCATACGGCACCGGCGCGCGCGGCCAGTATCCTCTCGGGTCTGGGCTTCGATCACGCGGCGCAGCAACGACCCGTCTCATCCTTCTCTGGCGGCTGGCGCATGCGCGTCGGGCTGGCGACAGCGCTCTTTCTCAGCCCCGATCTTCTCCTGCTCGATGAGCCAACAAACCATTTGGACATCGAAGCGACGATCTGGCTCGAAAACTGGCTCAAATCATTCTCCGGGGCCGCCATCGTGGTCAGCCATGACCGATCCCTGCTCGATAGCGTGGTCGATTCAATTGCTCACCTCGACAAGGGGAAAATCAGCCTGACCCCGGGGGGGTATGACGAATTCATCCGTATCCGGACCGAGCAGGCTCTACAGCAAAACCGTGCTGCCGAGCGACTTTCGGCGCAACGGGCCCATATGCAATCTTTCGTCGACCGCTTTCGTGCCAAGGCCACAAAAGCCCGACAGGCTCAGGCGCGCTTGAAAGCGCTGGCCCGGCTGCCCCAGATCGACTCAGTCGTCGAGGACAGCCCGACACGTTTTTCCTTTCCGGAACCGGTCGCCCTGCCTCCCCCCATGCTGACACTGGACAAGGTCTCGGTGGGCTATAACGGTCAGGCCGTACTCTCCAATCTCTCCTGCCGCCTCGATCTGGACGATCGCATCGCGCTGCTTGGGCAGAATGGCAAAGGCAAGTCGACTTTCGCCAAGCTGCTTGCGGGCCGCCTCGCTCCTCTCTCAGGCGAAGCGCACCATTCCTCGCGTCTGCGCATCGGTTATTTCGCTCAGCATCAAAGTGACGAGCTCGTTCTGACCGATACGCCGATCGACCATATGAGCCGTGCTCTACCCGACGCAACGCCGGTCGCCGTGCGTGCGCAGCTCGATCGCTTTGGCCTTGATGCCGGCAAAGCAGAGTCCCGGGTCGGAGATCTTTCGGGCGGCGAAAAAGCGAGACTGCTTCTTGCCCTGGCAACCCGCAACGCACCTCATCTTCTCCTGCTCGACGAGCCGACAAACCATCTGGATCTCGACGCACGCGATGCATTGATCCGCGCCTTGTGCGACTTCGAAGGCGCTGTGGTGTTGATCAGCCATGATTCCCATCTCGTTGAGTCAGTCGCCGATCGTCTGTGGCTTGTGGACGACGGTACGATCACACCGTTCGACGATGACATGGATGGCTACCGGAACTGGTTGATCGAGCGCGCCAGAAAGGCGGCGAGCGAAACCAGAATGGACAACGCTCCCGACAATTCAGCACGCAAAGACATTCGCCGCGATCGTGCGGAGCAAAGACGGGCACTGGCCCCCCTTCGCAAGGAAGCCAAGGCCGCGGAGCATCTATTGGAACAACTTGGCAAGGAACGGGCGAAGATTGAGGCGCGGCTTGCGGATCCGTCTCTTTATGAAAAGAGCGATGCCCATGAAATCACAAAACTCAATACCAGGCTTGCCGCCCTCACTCTTGAAGAACAGGCCGCAGAGGAACGCTGGATGAATGCAGAAGCCGAGATCGAACAGGCGAACCAGAGCTGATGACCTTCGTTACACTGTGAACCGATTTACGAGAACGGAAAAAGATGTCTGAAACTCACTCTGACGACGCGCCGAGCGCCAGTCGCGAATTGCTGCAGATCTTTCGAATTCTGCGTTTTACTCTCATCGTTACTGTTGTCATCCTGGGACTTTGGCTGCTGGGCGATGTGCTCATGGTCGTTTTCGCGGCAACATTATTTGCGGTCATTCTGCACGGACTGGCGCGTATCCTACGGGACAAGGCGCGCGTTCCCTATCAACTCGCAGTCGGCCTTGTAGCGGTCGTCATCCTGATTGCTATTGCTGCATTGTTCTACTTCAGCGGACCGCAGATCAGCGACCAGTTCGTCAAGCTCAAACAGGCCCTGATCACGCAGTATGGCGAGTTGCGCGGGAAAATGGGATCGAGCACCTGGGGACAATTCGCGCTCGACCACCTTCCGAAATCACTTGGCGGTAACGAACAAGGAGGTGGGGCGTCGCTCGGAGCTGGTCTGGCCAATTCCGTCACAGGCATTCTGAGCAGCGCCTTCGGTCTTCTTGGCACTCTTGCTGTGATCGTCATCGCTGGACTTTATTTCGCCCTTTCTCCCGCGATTTATGTCGATGGGATGCTGCGTCTCGTTCCGAAAGGACATCGCCCGAAGGCACGCGAACTGATCCTGACCGCAGGGACGACGCTCTGGTCCTGGACCATCGGCCAGGCCCTCGACATGCTCGTCGTCGGCATCGCCTCCGGTATCGGCCTCGCCTTTCTGGGCGTTCCCCTTGCCATGGCTCTGGGTGTTGTCGCCGGGTTGTGTAATTTCATTCCCTATATCGGCGCTATCATGGGAGCGATCCCCGCCCTGCTGATTGCGCTTTCTCAGGGAACGCGCACCGGGCTGATGGTCGCCGCGCTCTATGCCGTCATTCAATTCCTTGAAGGCAACGTGCTGGCCCCTATCATCCAGCGCCACGCGGTCCATATGCCTCCGGCGCTCGCTATTCTGGCGCAGACCGTATTCGGCACCATTCTCGGTGTTCCGGGTCTGATCCTCGCCTCGCCTCTCACCGCCGCTCTGCTTGCAATCGGTGATCAGGCTACGGCACCACTTGCCGATGACATGCGCACAGGCAAAACCATGGGCGACGCGCCCCTGGCGCATGACGACGAAGACTAACGACACACTCTAAATGTTCAGGTCTGGCTGATTGTCGATCAGCCAGATCTCGCCTCCTGCAGGCGACAGAAAACGCAAAACGACGCTTTTCTTTTCCGACTTGTCTCAGAGGTTAAGGCGTATCTTCCTTTGCCGGAACGTCGCGATAACGCAGCTTCAAAAAATCTGATTTTTCTGCTTGCTCCTCCCCCTATGTCAGCAAGGCATCCTCGCGGCGGCAAAGAGAAAAGGGGCACAGCATGACGCGAAACCGATCGATCGGTGAAATGTCGATCCAATCAGGACTCTCAATACGCAGCCTGCGTTATCTTGAGGCGAAGGGACTTATCAGCCAAGCGTACCGAGGCCGGAAGACGCGTCTATGGGGGTGAGGAAGTCACCCGGATCACCCGCATCCTTGTTTTGCGTCAGGCAGGATACCCCCTTTCAACGATCTCAACAGCGATGCTGACCCCCTCTCTCGATGCCCGGAGCCTCGTCGAAACCCAGATCCTGCAGCTCAATGCCAAGCACAAGCAGATCTCAGCCATGCTGAGTCGCTTGCGGCACACCATGACCCTGTTGGAAACGCGCGATGCGCTGGACGTCGACAGTCTCTGTTCTCTCATCAAAGAGGCACAGGACATCATGACCCAGAACGATCTCAAGAATGTGGCCAGACAATACTTCAGCGAAGAAGAGTGGGAGCGCTGGCGCGACGTCGGCTCACGCCTTTTCCCGGGCGAAGCACGCACGCAGTACGAGCAGGATTGGAGCGCACTGATCTCACGCGTGGAGCTTGCCATCGCGTCCGATGTTGCACCGGGCTCGCCAGAATCTATCCAGCTTTTAAACGAGTGGATGGCGCTTCAGAACCCCATGATCGAAGCGTTGGGCAAAGAGCACTGGACCAAGGCCGCCAAAATGTATTCGGAAATGGATCAATGGCAGAGCGAGACCGCCAAAGCCCCCTTCAGCGCCGAGGTTTATCGATTCATCAATGAGACGGGCAGGCTCGCGAAGATGGCCTGACGCAAAAAAGGAGGGGAGGAAGCATGCCTCCCCTCCTTTTCATGATGGAACTCGTCACGCGTCAGGATCGAGGACCCAACCTGTCCTCCTGCTCTTTTCGGCTTACGGAACCGTGCTCTTATCGTACCCTTGCCCATCAATCAGGTGGCGGAGATCCGCCCAATCTTCTTCGCTAAAGCTCTTCTTCTTCAAACGAGCGGCCTGATCCACACGCGTGATGGCAGTATTATTCCAGTCGGCGCCACTCACGCCCGTCCACAAGGCCATTTCGAAAGCGCCCCCGTCAGGTTACGCCCTCTGATCACTACATCGCCGGTTGACGGCGCTGGCGACGTCAAAGGAGCCCAATGGATCTTATGGTTTTGCAACCAGTGGTTGAGTAATCCGGTCTCCTGCGCATTCAGCGCCCGGGTTTGGCCTGTCTGTTCAATCGTCAACGTAACATCGCTCAGAGTCTCGAATTTGAGCGGGCGCAACGCAGGCAACGCGAACGACCAGATCACGGCAACGGTAGAGAGGACGAGCGCCAGAAAGCCGATAACGAGAAGGGTTTCCTTCCTCATGCTGCCTGCCCCTGCGCGAAGAAGGCTTTGACAGCAGAGACGACGCGCGCCACTTCTTCGTCGGTCAGTTCGGGATGAAGCGGAAGAGCGAGAATTTGAGAGCCGAGGCGCTCGGACACCGCAAGTGAGACACTCTCATCATGATGTTCCGAATAGGCGGGCTGCTCATGAAGGGGCTTCGGATAATAGACCACGCTCGGAACCCCCTGCGTGCCGAGATAAGCCTGAAGCGCATCACGCTTCTCCGCATCGGGAAGGAGGATCGAGTAGATCGCCCAGGCACTCTCAGACTGCGGGACACGATGGGGCGTCGTGACGAGCCCTGACAGGGCTTCGTCATATACACGCGCGATCGCATCACGACGCATCAGCTCCTCATCGAAGCGATCCAGCTTGGCAAGAAGCACCGCGGCCTGGAGCGTGTCGAGCCGTCCATTCAGACCGATACGCAGCACCTCATAACGGGTACGTCCCTCACCATGGCTACGGAGCGACCGATAGAGAGCGGCACGCTCCGGGTCATCGGTCAGAATAGCGCCGCCATCGCCGTAACCGCCAAGAGGCTTGGACGGAAAGAAGGAGAGCGTCGTGGCCAAAGCTTCGCAACCGAGCTTGCGTCCCTCGAGCGAGGCTCCGAAAGCCTGGGCACAATCGGCCATGAGGACCAGATCGTCAGCCGCAGCGATGCGTCGAAGGCTTTCCCAGGGAGCAGGCTGCCCGAAAAGATCGACGCCGATGATCACCCGCGGTTCGAGCTCGCCCTGCGCGCGGATAGACGCGATCCGTTCCGTCAAATTCGCAGGATCGATCTGGAAAGTTGCGGGTTCCACATCGACAAAAACCGGCGTCGCGCCGAGGAGCAGGACCACTTCTGCCGTCGCCGTATACGTAAAGGCAGGCAGAAAGACCGCGTCGCCCGGACCGACTTCCTCGGCCATCAACACCATGAGCAGGGCATCGGTACCAGAAGACACGCTGACGGCATGAGCCGCACCGCTATAGGCGCAAAGACGATCCTCGAGCTCCTCGACCTCGGGGCCCATGACAAACTTGCAATGCGCAAGGACAGCATCGATACGCTCACGCAGAGGCGCTCCGAGACGGGCTTGCTGTCTGGTCAGATCAAGAAAGGGGATGGGGGCTTTTTCGTTCATTGCACCTTGTTTTCCATCTTCAGCCACCGGTGGCGACCCTCGTCATGCGACGCGTTATCGCATAGCCGCACTGTTTTCCGAAGTCTGCGCCTCGGCTCGCATTGCCTCAAGAGGCCCTGTCGGTCATCGCTTCGCGATCAGCGGTTGGTGCTGCTTTCGGAAGCCGCACCTCGCCAAGCGGATTATGAGCAAATTCAGGCACAATTTCCTTGATCACGCTCAGGGCGCTCGGCACGTCATCACGCAGACTTACCGCTTCAAGCGTCTGTAGCAACGCTGCAGCTGCCTCGAGGTCTATCAGGCGCGGCGTTGCCATTCTGAGCCCCGGCGCATCGGTCGGTACCGGAGCCTCTCGCCCGTGGAACAGTTCTTCATAGAGTTTTTCGCCAGGACGAAGCCCTGTAAACCGGATCGCAACATCTTCGTCCGGCTTGAGCCCGGCGAGACGAATCATCTGCCGAGCCAGATCGAGAATACGAACCGGTTCCCCCATATCGAGGACAAAGATGCCCCCTTGCTGCAGACGTTGATCGGTTTCGTCCGTCTGCTTGCGCAGCGCCGTTCCTCTCACGCTGGCTTGCAACACAAGTCCAACTGCCTCTGGCACCGTCATGAAGTAACGGGTCATGTCGGGATGGGTCACAGTCAGGGGGCCGCCCTGCTCCAACTGACGACGGAACAGAGGCACAACGGAGCCGGTCGAGCCAAGCACGTTGCCAAACCGAACCGTGACACAGCGGAAATCAGAGCCCCGCGCTTCCGCTGCAACCGCCAGCGCCTGACAGTAGATCTCGGCACAGCGCTTCGTCGCGCCCATGACGCTAGACGGGTTCACAGCCTTGTCGCTTGAAATCAGAACCATAGCTGACGCCGCGTGCCGAATGGCGGCATCGGCAACAACGCGCGTTCCGATCACATTCGTCAGCACGCCCTCGCAGGGATTGGCTTCAACGATGGGCACATGTTTCAACGCCGCCGCATGAAACACCAGAGCGGGCTTGTACAGCGCAAAAATCTCATCGATGCGCTGAGAGTCCCGAATATTGGCAACGATGACCTGACGGGCGACCGAGGGGTACAACTCGGACAGTTCAAGGTCGATCTGCCATAAGGCGAATTCTCCGTGATCCAGCAGCAAAAGATGGCTCGGCCCGAATTGCGCAACCTGACGCGCCGCCTCCGACCCGATCGTCCCACCAGCCCCTGTGACAAGTACGACCTGCCCCTGAATCAGTCGGGCCATGCCTTCCCGGTCGAGGGGCACCTCAGGCCGGTTCAGAAGGTCTTCCAGTGCGATAGGTCGCATCTGGATTTCCTGCGCCGGCATCAAACTTGTCAGGGAGGGTGCGCGCTGCACGGCAATACCGTGTGCTTGGCCCGCATCCAGCACCACTGAAAGCTGCGACCCACGCCATTCCGGATCGGTGACGATCACGCTATCCGGCAGGGAATCGCTAAGAGCCATGCGTTCCAGCACCGCGGGCAGACTGTCAGCCACACCAAGAATCGGCACCCCGTGCAGGCGTCGTCCCTGTTGTCCAGGCGATCGGGTGACCAGTCCCACGACGTGATAATGGCGATCTGAGACACGCTGCAAGGCACGCATGAACAGATCGGCACTCAGGTCTGATCCAGCGAGAAGAACGCTGACTTTCTGGCCCTGAGCCTGCTGACGCATCGTACCGTAAACACGCGTCAAAAGACGCCCACCGCCAAGGCCGATCAAAAGAACAAGCGCGTGAATCAGAGGAAACGTGGGTGACGGCAGGGGAAAGCCGGTCAGATACAGCATGAGCGAAAACAGGGCCGCTCCGGCAACAGACGCAGCGGCAATCCCCCTGAGATCAGCCACGCCAGAAAACCGCCAGTATTGCTGGGGAATTCGAAACGGCAGGCCGCTGACGAGAAGCGTGATCGCGCCCCCCATGACGAACCAGAGCGGGTGCAACAACCCGTCATGGGGCGCTGCCAGAAACCGGGCGGCAGGCGCAGAAAGAGCGGAGATCAAGCCATCGGCAAGGACATTGATCGCAATGCGACCTGAGGATCGACGGCGTCCTGGCGGAGACTGAGGTGTCGGGGCCGGACCAAGGGAATGTTGCTTCGCGTTCACCCGACACTTATAGCCCCGAAAGACTTCTTTTCGCGATGGCCTCTCACCGGGCTTTTATCTCGGTTTCGAAAAAAAAATGCGGATCTGACGATGATATCACTGTTTCTTTGCTGTCTCAGCGCCGCCGGTATCAGCGCAGCTCTCATTCGCCACATGATTCGTGTCGGGGTGATGGATATACCGGGTCATCGCAGCTCCCATACGCGCCCGACGCCGAAAGGTGGAGGAATCGGTATCGTCATTGCCTTTCTCCTCATCTTCCCGATCAGCCAACTCCTCTCACGCGGCGACCTTCCCGGCGCAGCGCTCCTGCTTCCCCTCATGGCCGTCGCGTTGCTCGCCCTGTTTTCGTGGCTGGACGACATTCACTCCTATCGCGCCGCGCTCAAGCTTGGCGTCCAGGGGCTGGCCGCATTGATGATTCTGCTTGGCCTGGCTTCCGGATATTTCGACGTCCACACCTCATCGGTTCTGCCTGCCTTGTTTTTTGGCGTGGTCGGGTTCTGCTGGCTCGTCTATGTTACAAACGCGATCAATTTTATCGACGGCATCAACGGCCTTGCCGCAGGCAGTATGGCTCTGAGCGCTCTCATTGTCGCCGCCATCTTCCACAAGGCCGGTCTTGAGGGACTTGGCCATGCGGCCCTCGTCCTCTCCGCCTGTCTGATCGCTTTCCTGCCGTTCAATTTCCCCCGCGCACGGATTTTCATGGGCGATGTGGGCAGTCAGGGAGCCGGGCTTGCGTTGTCATGGCTTGGAATCGAAGCCGCACTGAGAACGCCTCATCCCCTGATTGTGGCGTTCCTGCTCTCGGGAATTCTGTACGACGTGTCCTTCACCCTGGTTCGGCGCGCGCTGGCGGGCGATCCTCTGGCGCAGGCGCATCGAAGCCATCTCTATCAGCTCGCTACGCGCACCGGGATTTCGCCGGTGTTTGTGAGTTTGCTGTATTGGAGCTTCGTCCTCTGGGGGGGGGCTGATTTGCGTGCAAGACTGGCCTCTTGGCCTGAGGCTGGGTCTTCTCTTAGCCCCTCAGTTGCTCTGGACGCTGTTTGTCGTCAGACGCGCCCGTACAGCCTTTCTCGGCAAATGGTGATTATCCTCAAGCACGATCCGAAGAACGAGACCCCCTCGCTAGACTGGTTTGCGGCGCTCCAGAATCCGAACAGGCTCACCCCGAAAGGTTGAGCTTGCCAGCACAACAAAGCCGTTGCGGGCTGCGACTTTGAGAGAGGCCAGATTCTCCGGGTCGATCATGCACCGCGTACGCTCGAAACATGTCTCGCGGTCGAGCCACGCACAGGCAGAAGCGATCGCCTCATTGCCATAACCCTTGCCTTGGCAACGAGTTGTCAGCAACCAACCCGCTTCAGGGATGCCGTCTAGCGAAGGCGACACGCCACGACGGGCCTCGCCGAAACCGACGACCCCCACGAAATCGCCGGTTTTACGCTTTCTGAGGATCCAGAAACCAAATCCCAGGACCTCCCAAAAACCACGATACCGCATCAATCGATCCCAGCTTTCGGCTTCTGGTGACGGCACTCTGGAGGTGTATCGGACAACCCCATCTTCCCTCCGCATCGCTGCGAACTCTGCGAAATCTGGTCTCGTCGGCAGACGAAAACTCAGTCTTTCGCTCTCGAACTCACGATCCCCAGCCATCTTCGTTGCCCCTTCGCCAAAACGTCTTGCTCTGACAGAGCGCGCCTGGAAGCGGGCCTAAGTCAAATCCCCTCTGCCTCAAAAACGAAAAGCCGCCTCCCTTTCAGGAAGCGGCTTTTTGTACAATTCCAGAAGGGCAACTTCTTGAGAAAGAGAGTCCTTGTTCCCGGTATCGCGTCAGATATTAACCGGCAATGCGGCGCACATTCATGCGCTCGACAGTACCGCGTCCGGTCTTCGCTGTCGGCTTGACAGCGCCGGTCGTTGCCTCGCTCATGAGCGAGCGCATCTCGCGCAGGAAAGCAGAGCCCTTGAGCGTGCGCTGCACCAGCACCGAACGGCGATCCAGCGGATCAACCTTGCGACGAGCAAGATCGAGTTCGCCAAGGCGGTCGAGCGCACGGGTAATGGCTGGCTTGGAAACGTTGAGGTCCTGAGCAAGCCCGCGCACCGTATGCGCACCGTCCTGCAGATAGCAGGTCAGAAAGACGCCGAGCTGGCGCGCAGAAAGGTCGGGGCCGTCCTTGCGGACAAGCGATACAATGGTGTCGCGGAGAAGGTTCAGCATCTGGTCATTCTGTGCCTGGGCCATCGAAAAAACTCCTAAATGCGTCGCGCTACGGGCGCGGCCTGAATAGTCTCAACCGTCGCCCAGGTGAGCCTTTCCCTCGCCGCCCTTCGGTCGCTCGGGATGCCACGCCATGGGTGCGTGTTCTACCGGTGCATGCTTCAGGAATGAGTCGGGTTCAGGCCCGATTAGCGTTGCATTCCTACAACATGCGCCAAACGATACGCAGTCATATAGGTTCGTTTTTGAAATTGGTTCAGTATCTTTTTGTTGATTGTCAGGGACTAAGCTGACTTTGATCCTACGTTTTCATTAATCATTCGTAATGCCGCCTCCATCAGGGCGCGAAGTGCGAGTGTCTCTCCCCCTTCCGGTCGGCCTGAACTTACGCTGTCATTCCACGCGTAAGTATCGAGATGTGCCCATTTTACAGTGGGTTCGACAAAGTTCTGGAGGAAAAGTGCCGCTGTAATGGCGCCTGCCATTGGCTTATCGGTTACATTGCCAAGATTGGCGTTTTTACGGCGGAGCCATGCGTCATAACCATGCCAGAGTGGCAATTGCCACATAGCATCACCGACGTCGCAACCAGCTTTCAGAATAGTTTGCGCCAAATTTTCGTCATTACTGAAGAGCGCGGGTAGATCCGGGCCCAACGCAACGCGTGCGGCCCCGGTCAGAGTCGCCGCATCGAGCAGCCAGTCAGGATGCGATTCGCATGCCTCGGTCAGCAGATCGCTCAGAACAAGCCGCCCTTCCGCGTCGGTGTTGCCCACCTCGACGGTCAGCCCTGCACGTGTTGTGAGGATATCACCCGGCCGCATGGCGTGGCCTGAAATGCTGTTTTCCACACAGCCAAGGCGTAGCTCCAGACGGATCGGCAGATCCTGCGCCATGAGGACATGCGCCAAAGAGAGCATGAGTGCTGCACCGCCCATGTCTTTCTTCATACGCAACATGCCGCTTGCAGGCTTGATGTCGTATCCGCCAGTATCGAAGCAGACCCCCTTGCCGACCAGAGACAGCAAGGGCGCCTCGGCCGAAGCGGCGCTCCCCCGCCAGCTCGCTTTGACAACACGGGCGGCGCGGTCGGATCCGGCTCCTACAGCGGCCAGGCAGGGATAAGCGTTGGTGAGCGCCTCACTCGAGACGATCTCACACTGCGCTCCATGCACTCTAAGGACATCGGCAGCCGCCTGAGCCAGCTCCTCTGGTCCAAGAAGATTGGCGGGCTGATTGATAAGATCGCGCCCCAGCCAAATGGCCTGCGCCATCGGCACCACCGAACGCGCGCCCTCGGAGAGAAACAGGCGCGTCTTGAACGTGACTTCAGGACCGGATGCAAAACGATAAGCCCCCATGCAGAAACCAAGCGTCGCATCCGCTGCAATATCAGGACAAATCGCGCGTAGTTCCGCCGATGGCTTGAGCCGCCAGTTTCCGGCGGGCAGGCTGGTCGCGAGATCGCCGAATCTAGCAACATCACGTGCTGCCGGATCGACGAGGAGAACGGCCTGCGCAACGCCTTCGGGTCCTGGCACAAGATAGAGACGGCCCGGCTCAGGAGAGCCGCTCATTTCAAACAAAGCCGCTCTGTGAGAGCCGAGCAGGGCATCAAGATCCTGATCGACAAGAGCGAGATGGACGGCTCTCGCATCATCGGCCTGCTCGATAAGGCAAAGGAGTTCGGGATTGCGCATGTCGTCGCCCTTTCACTTCCGGTCACGATCTGAACGGGATGTTCGGAGTGGTGCCAGCGAAGAGGCCGTCTTGCAATTCCACCCGGCATGAACAAGCATCGCCTTCATGAAGAACCAGCACCATGCCATGCCTCGCCGTGTTCGCGCTGTGCTCGGCCCAACCAATACCGGCAAGACCCATTATGCGCTGGAACGGCTTCTCGCCCATGAATCGGGGATAATCGGCTTCCCTCTTCGACTCCTCGCCCGTGAGAATTACGAGCGCATGGTGCGCCTCAAAGGCGCGCGTCATGTTGCCCTGATTACGGGGGAGGAAAAAATTGTTCCCCCAGAGGCCAAATGGTTTTCCTGCACCACAGAAGCCATGCCTCTGACCCGCAAGGTCGAGTTCGTAGCGGTCGATGAAATTCAGCTGAGTAGCGACCCCGACCGTGGTCATGTCTTTACAGACAGGCTTTTGAACGCACGCGGTAATGTGGAGACACTGTTTCTCGGCGCAGAAACGATCCGTCCGCTACTTCAGCGTCTGGTACCCGGCATCGAAATCGATACCCGCCCTCGCCTGTCGAGCCTGGTCCATACCGGCCACACCAAGCTGTCCCGTCTCCCGGCGCGCTCGGCCATCGTCGCCTTCTCGGCGGCCGAGGTCTACGCCATCGCCGAGATCATTCGTCGCCGAAGAGGCGGCTGCGCACTCATAATGGGACAGCTCTCGCCTCGCACGCGTAACGCGCAGGTCGAGCTCTACCAGAACAAGGATGTCGATTATCTCGTCGCGACCGACGCCATCGGCATGGGCCTCAATATGGACGTCAACCATGTTGCCCTCGCTTCCCTGACCAAGTTCGACGGCTCGACGATCCGCCCGCTGACAGCGCAGGAATGCGCGCAGATCGCCGGGCGTGCCGGTCGTGGCATGAAGGACGGCACCTTCGGGACAACAGCTGAAGCCCGACCGATGTCGGAATCGCTCATCGATGCTATCGAGGCGCATCGTTTCGACCCGATCGAGCGGGTAAGCTGGCGCAACGCAGAACTCGATTACGGATCACCCGGTGCCCTTCTGGCGAGCCTCAACGCCGCACCACCGCGCCGAGGCCTTGTCGCCGGACGGCCCGCTTCGGACGTGCTGACCCTTGAGAGCCTGACAGGCGAAAAGGAAATCCGCGACGCGGCACGAGGCAGAAAGGCGACCGCCCTGCTTTGGGAAATCTGTCAGATACCGGATTTCCGTAAGCTCGGAGATGACTCCCATGTCCGACTCTGCCATCGGCTGTTCATGCACCTTCTCAATGACGGCGGCATTCCCGCCGCATGGTTCGATTCCCATATCGCCGGGTTCTCCAAGCTTGAAGGGGACATCGACACGCTGATGCACCGCCTGACCGGCATCCGTGTCTGCGCCTATGTCGCCGCGCGAAGCGACTGGAGCGATCGGGCTCAACACTGGCAGGAGCGTACAAGAGAGGTCGAGGATCTTCTCTCTGACGCCTTGCACGAGCGCCTGACCGCCCGGTTTGTCGATCGACGCGCAACGTCACTTTTGCGTCGTCTCGACAGCGACGGGGCCAAGGAGCTTCTTTCGGCAGTCACGCAGGATGGTCAGGTGATTGTCGAAGGCCATGCTGTCGGCACGATTGAGGGGTTCACGCTCAAACCTGACCGTGAAGAAGCCCTGCCGGAAAAGAAACTCATGCTTAGAGCGGGCCGCCGGGCCTTGCTGCACGAAATCCCACGGCGCGTGCAGTCTCTGGTCGCTGCTGATGACGACGCCTTCACCCTCAATGTCGAGACCGGGGATCTCGCCTGGCAGGATGTCGTAATTGCTCGCCTCTGCCGGGGAGCGGCGCTTCTTTCCCCGGGCGTTCAGATCCTCGGGGGGGAATTTGCCGACACCCGCCAGCGCGACCTCGTGCGGGACCGTTTGCAAATCTTCGTCCGCGCGACCTTGCGCGATCTTCTAGCTCCCCTTTATGCCCTTGAGGCGCTCCCTCATCCCTCGCCCGCCCTTCGGGGCCTCGTTCACCGACTGATCGAGGCTGGAGGCGTCGCTCCCCTGCTAGGCAAAGAACCGGGCAGCCATGGCTCGCAGGCTCTTGCCCAGTTCCGTCGTCTGGGCGTCATCTTCTGCACTCAGGGTGTCTTCATGCCTGCCCTGCTCAAGCCAGCAACCATGGGGATCCGCGCGCATCTCCTTGGTTTGTGGCATGAGAAAGAAATGCCTCCCTTCGACGCAAGACAAGTGGCGCTGTCCGGCGTCGGAAATTCGCTCCTCGTCCCACTCGGCTGGGTTCCGACGGGGCCTTCATGGCTTCGACTGGACCGGGTTGAGAAACTGACCTCGGATCTCCACCGCCTTACACGTAAAGGCCCACACCCCGCACCCTCCGACCTGGCTTCGTTCTACGGGCTGAAAAAGAGTCATCTTGCTGAAAGTCTGAAAGCACTCGGTATACGCGTGCGAGCACCAGTTTCGCTGCCAGGCAATGTGTATGGACCGGAGACACCCTTGATGATCCTTGGCCCCGTCAGACATCATGAAGCCACCAGAAAACGCTCTGAAGATCGAGCCGATCGTCCGCGTGCGTCGATAGACAGCCCTTTCGCTGCGCTGGCGGGACTTTCCTTCGGCCGGAAGCGCGCCTGATGGCAGATCTGGAGTATCAACGCTTGGATATCTGGCTATGGCATGCCCGCGTCTGTCGTCAGAGGCATGATTGCGCTGCCCTCGTCGAGAGAGGCGCGGTGAGGATAAACCGACAGGTCACCACAAAGCCCCACAGCAAGATCCGCATAGGAGATGTCCTTGGACTTCCCGGACATCCAAAGCCTGAGGTCAGAATATGGCGGGTCAAGGCGTTAGCTGAAAAGCGGGGAAGCGCTCCGGAAGCGAGCTTTCTTTATGACATCATCCACGAAAATTAGTCCGGATCGTCAAGTTTACAGCGCTTGAGGCAAACATAAGCTTGCCTTCACAGGGAAGTTCCGCCTATCTGCGGCATCCCTATTATGAAAAATCCTGACGGGGTTACTCACGCCTCCTGGGATCCTTCTCGGGTCATCTGGCCCCAGCTCAAGATCGGAGACACCAATGGCCTATGTGGTCACCGAAAACTGCATACGCTGCAAATACACGGACTGCGTCGAGGTCTGTCCGGTCGACTGCTTCTATGCAGGCGAAAACTTCCTCGTCATCAATCCTGACGAATGCATCGATTGCGGCGTCTGCGAACCGGAATGCCCGGCCGAGGCCATTTTCCCCGACAGTGACGACCGCGCGACGCCCTGGCTCGAGGTCAACACCAAATATGCTGCCGTGTGGCCCAACATCACGCGCAAGATCGACTCCCTTCCCGACGCCGAAGAGTGGAAAGACAAACCGGGCAAGGACGTCATGCTCTCCCCCGAACCTCACAAGGACTGAGGAAGCCGCCCGATTGTGTTACGCAATCGGGGTTCTTCTCTTCCAAGTCGTCGGACCAAAGAAAAGGCCCGGAGGAAAATCCTCCGGGCCTTTTCTGTTACCGGCATTGTCTTCAATCCCGGCTCACCCTGCAAGAGAGTGAGCCGGGAGGAAGCATGTCAGCGCGACATCATGTTCATGCCGACATCGTGGATAACGAAGATTGTTCCCCCGATGATGATCAGCACGCAGACTGCCGCGAAGGCAAAAGCCGTGTTGTTCCAGGACTGGCTCGAACTGCTGTTCATGTGCAGGAAGTAGATCAGATGAACGAAGATCTGAACCACTGCCAGCCCCGAGATGACCCCGAAGGTCATGCCGGGTGACAGGAGGTGCATCTCGACGATTGCGAAAGCCGCAACCGTCAGGATGGCCGCCAGAACGAAGCCGATGATGTACGAGGCGAAGCTACCGTGAGACTCGCCTTCGTGTTGATGGGTCGATGCTTGGCTCATCAGATCACACTCAACAGATAAACGAAGGTGAACACGCAGATCCAGACGATGTCCAGGAAGTGCCAGAAAAGGCTCAGGCACTGGAGCTTGTCCATGTAGCGTGTCGTGAAAACCTGCGGTGTGAAGCTCTGGATCATGACGATCGCAATCCAGACCAGACCACAGGTCACGTGAAGACCGTGTGTCGCAACCAGTGTGAAGAAGGCGGACAGGAACGCAGAGCGATCCGGACCGGCGCCTTCATGAATCAGGTTGGCGAACTCACGGAGCTCGAGCACGAGAAAGCCGAGACCGAGCAGGAAGGTGATGGCGAGCCAGACGAGCATGGCACCGCGCTTTTGCGCGAATGCCGAAAGCATACCAAAACCGAAGGTGATCGAGCTGAGCAGGAGGAGAGCTGTTTCCAGCCCCACCCCATTGAGTTCGAACAGTTCCTTACCCGTGGGGCCACCAGCGAACTGGGTGCGCATCACGGCGAAGGTTGCGAACAGCGTCCCGAAAAGGATGCAGTCCGTCATCAGATAGACCCAGAACCCGAACACGTTATTCGTGCCGTGATGCTCGTGGTCGTCATGGGCAGAGCCATGCGGCGTTGCTGAAAGATTTGCCATTTTTATTCTGCCGCCTGTGCTGTCAGTGAGCGGACATATCTGGCCTGGTCCAGCTCAATTTCACTCACGGGGACGTAGTAGTCCACATCGGTGTTGAAGCTACGAATGATGACCGTTGCAAACACGCCAGCAAGGGCGAGTGCTGCAAGCCACCAGATGTACCAGATGGATGCAAAGCCGAGCACGAAGCTGAAGGCTGCAACGAAGATGCCAGCTGCCGTGTTCTTCGGCATATGGATCGGCGTCAGCGTCTTGCCTTCATAGCTACGACGACCGATCTGCTTTTCGGTATGGAACGTATCGATTCCATGAACGTCCGGTAGAACGGCGAAGTTGTAAGCCGGCGGGGGCGATGACATCGACCATTCCAGCGTACGTGCATTCCACGGATCACCCGTGAAGTCACGGTTCTCTGCAAGATTGCGATCACGGATCGAGACATAGATCTGCAGCAACTGGCAGACAACACCCAGAGCAATGATGCTGCGCCACCGCTCGCGATCAGCATCTGAACATGCCAGTCAGCATTGTCATAGTGGTTCATACGGCGCGTCATGCCCTCGAAACCCGCGATGTAAAGCGGAACGAATGCAACGAAGAAGCCGATAAACCAGCACCAGAAGGCGCGCTTGCCCCAGGATTCATTCATCTTGAAGCCGAGAACCTTCGGCCACCAGAAGTTCAGACCCGCGACGTAACCGAAATACACACCGCCGATGATGACGTTGTGGAAATGAGCGATCAGGAACAGGGAGTTATGCAGCACGAAGTCTGCAGCAGGCATCGCCATCATGACGCCGGTCATGCCACCGATGGAGAACACCACCATGAAGCCGATGACCCAGTACATCATGCCGTTAAGCTGGATGCGGCCCTTATACATGGTGAACAGCCAGTTGAAGATTTTGACGCCCGTGGGGACGGCAATAATCATCGTGGCAACACCGAAGAAGGCATTCACGTTCGGGCCTGCGCCCATGGTGAAGAAGTGATGGACCCACACGATGAAGGAAAGAACACCGATCGCGAGCGTCGCATACACCATCACGCGATAACCGAAGAGCGGCTTACGTGAGAATGTCTGAGTGATTTCGGAGAAGACACCGAAAGCAGGAAGGATGAGGATGTAGACTTCCGGATGGCCCCACGTCCAGATGAGCGAGAGGTAGAGCTGAACGCTGCCGCCGCCATCATTGGTAAAGAAGTGCATGCCGAGATAACGGTCGAGCGCGAGCTCGCCCAGCGTCACGGTCAGAACCGGGAAGACGGCCATGATCAGCACGACGGTCACAAGAGCCGTCCACGTGAACACGGGAAGCTTCATCCAGTCCATGCCAGGAGCGCGCATCTTCACGATCGTGACGAAGAAGTTCACACCCGTAAGCAGCGTACCGACACCCGCGAGCTGTACCGCCCAGATGTAGTAATCGACACCGACGCCGGGGCTGAACTGCTGCTCGGAGAGAGGCGGGTAAACCAGCCAGCCACACTGAGCGAATTCGCCGATGAAGAGCGAGACATTGATCAGAACAGCGCTGATCGTCGTCATCCAGAAGCTCAGCGAGTTCAGGAACGGGAATGCGACGTCACGTGCGCCAATCTGCAGCGGCACGATGACATTGAGCAGACCGGTCATGAACGCCATGGCCATGAAGAAAATCATGATCGTGCCATGGGCCGAGAAGACCTGGTCGTAATGATGCGGCGGCAGGTAACCGGGGTTACCGTTGTAAGCCAGTGCGAGCTGGCTGCGCATCATGACGGCGTCGGCAAAACCACGGAACAGCATGACGAGGGCAAGCACGATATACATGATGCCCAGACGCTTATGGTCGACCGAGGTCAGCCATTCACGCCAGAGATAGCCCCATTTGCCGAAATATGTGATCGCGCCAAGCACGGCGAGCGCGACAATGACGACGCCGGTGAAGGTGCCGACAAGGATCGGCACATCCAACGGGATCGCAGAGAGGGTTAATTTACCTAACATGTGTCCCTATTCCTTCATCTGCATGTCGGACATGGCGGACTGCATGTGCATAACCTGACCGGTCGACTTATCGATCACCATGCCATTATTGTACTTGGCGACGATGCTGTCGAAGAGGTTAGGCTGAACATGCGCGAAATACTTGACCGGAGCAGCTTCCTGCGGTGCTGCAACCTGCGGGTAATCGGCTGAGTCGAGCGAGTCAGACGCGCCCTTGACCTTGTCCACCCACTGGTTGAAGTCGTCATCGGACATCGCAAGCGTACGGAACTTCATGTCCGAGAACCCACGACCGGTGTAATGAGCTGCCTCACCCAGATAATCGCCCGGCGCGCTGGCCAGAAGATGAAGCTGGGTCTGCATGCCTGCCATCGCGTAAACTTGGCTGCCCAGACGCGGAATGAAGAACGAGGTCATGACAGCGTCAGACGTGATGCGGAAATTGATCGGCGTGTTCACGGGAACGGCAAGCTGGTTGACCGTTGCGATCCCCTGATCCGGGTAGATGAACAGCCATTTCCAGTCGAGCGCCACAACTTCGACATTCAGCGGCTTGCGACCTGCGGCTTCAGCAGAGTGAAGCGGGCGATACGGGTCGAGCGTGTAACTCGTCCAGAGCGCAATGGTCCCAAGGATGATGATCACTACTGCCGGAATGCCCCAGACGAAGAACTCGATCTTCGTCGAGTGATCCCAGTTCGGCAGGTACTCTGCCGACGTGTTGGTCTCGCGGTACTTCCAGGCAAAATACAGCGTCATGATGATCACCGGGATCACGATGCTGAGCATCACAGCCAGTTCGATCAAAATGATGTTGCGGTTCTGAATCCCGACCGGACCACGCGGATCAAGAAGATCGAGCGTACATCCTGAGAGGAAAAGCGCCGGTGTCAGCGGCAGAAGCCGCCGCAATTTCGGCAAAAATCGATTAATCATTGTCTGCCCCGCTCGTTGAACCGACCGTCAAGCTCTGTGGCTGCGCTAAGCTGCCGCTCAACCCGACCTCGGATTGGTCGAACATGGCGACAACACCTTCAGGGGATGTCATCCATCTCTCCTATTCCAGTTGAGAGCACGTCTCGCCGCGCAGCGTGACACCTGCATGCGATCAAGGTCGCATGGAGATGTAACGTTACGTTTGCCAGAGGGATTTTTGCCTCTGCCTGCAACACGCGCCATCGTTGCCTCGCCTTCATTCAGCAAGCGGGAAACTCAGGTCCTACCTGACCCGCCTGCTCACTGGGCGTGGGTGCCCAGCTCTGATGTGTTGTTTCCGCCCGATTGACGCGCAAAGCAAGCACTCATCCCGAATGATTGAGGCAGCCTTCATATTTTGACCACAACTCAAGTTGTTTGATTTCATGGACTTAGCCGACGAAAACGCTTTTTCGCCGCATTTCATTGCCGATTTTTTAGATTCACCTTAGCTAGAAATGCCAAGTTAATTAGACCGAAATAGTCTGGATAAACAAAAACGGGACACATCAGAGATGCGTCCCGCCAAGTAACGATCAGACCAATAACAAAAGTTAACCGTTGTTATTATTACGGACACCCATGAACTGGAGCAGAAAGGTGAACAGGTTGATAAAGTTCAGATAAAGAGAAAGCGCGTCATAAACACTGCGCTTGCCCATTTCCTCAGGCCCGACATAGCTGAGGTAATATTGATAGGTCGACCGGATGCGCTGCGTATCGAACGCCGTCAGCAACGTGAACAGACCCACGCCAATGATGCTCACCAGGAATGACATCGCCGGGCTGTGCAGGAACGTGTTCACAAGCATTGCGATGATGAGACCAATCATGCCCATGAACAGGAATGAGCCGAGCGAGCTCAGGTCACGTTTGGTCGTGTAGCCCCAAAGCGACATGGCCGCGAATGTCGCCGACGTGACAAAGAACGTGCTCGCCACCGAGGTATGGGTATACACAATGAGGATATTCGACAGGCTGGCGCCCATGACCGCGCAGAAGCCCCAGAACAGTCCCTGAGCAGCCTGACGCGAGAGACGATTGACGCCAAACGACATGACAAGGACAAAGACCAGAGGCGCGAAAATGGTCAGCATACCGAGGCCCGTGGGGCGCGTCAGAATGCCTCCCGGGGTCAGCACCTGCTGAAAGAAGAGACCGCGCAGCGACGTTTCTGCGACTGCATAGGCAACGACACCGGTTACGACCAGCCCGGCCGTCATCCAGTTATAGACGCTAAGCATATAGGCGCGCAGACCGGCATCGACCGTATCGAAACTGGCAGTACCCGCTTTACCGGCGTTACCGCTAGAACGAGAATTGGGAACGAAAGCCATGACACCCTTTCCTGAAATCTGGCCGGATTGGCCTTTTCATCTCTCAATGTGGCGTTTTGGATACAATGGTCAAGTCAAACGCGCCTTGCGACATCCTACGACACATTGACCTGCATACTGAAACTGGCGCGTTTCACCGCGTTTGCGTCATAGATGTTAGAATGAAAGGTGCCGTTCACGCTACAGATTTGGACGGGACATTACGCCGATACCAGCCCTCCTCGTTTCCCTGACCGAGATAACAGTCTCTTTTACGACGCAGGAAAGCCTCATGCGCCTCTTCACCGCCCTTGATCTTGCCAGCGAGCACAAGCGCCTTCTTTCTTCCCTCCGCCGCCCGATACCCGGGGTCATTTGGTATCCGCCTCAAACCTATCATCTCACCCTGCGCTTTATGGGCGAGATCAGGGCCAGGCCTCAGCTCGAAGAGATCGACCATGCGCTTTCGGCGATCAGCGTCCCACCCTTCGACCTCGAGCTTGCCGGCGTCGGCGTCTTCAGCCGTCCGACGCGTTCACGCCTTTGGGTGGGCGTTCCCCCGTCCGAACCGTTGACCGCCCTTCAGGCTAAAATCGAATCAGCACTCAGACGCGCAGGTCTGCCGCCGGAAAAACGTCGCTTCACGCCTCACATTTCCCTCGGGGTCTTTCAGGGAGATCAGAGCCCGGAAATCGTCAGGTGGGTTCAGACTCATAATCTTCTTCGCGGAGCAGAAGCGCACGTCGAGCATTTTACCCTTTTTCACTCACACAAGACGTCTGACGAGCCTCACTACGAACCCTGCGCGGACTATCCCCTCGATCTGCGCGCGCTTCCCCGCGTTGAGGCCTGATGGAAACAGAACGACTTACCGATGACACAAGCGTGCTGCCTCAAAGCCTTGAGGCTCTCGTCGAAACAATCAGGGGCTGCACGATTTGTGCCCCCTTTCTTCCGCTCGGCCCCAAACCCCTCATCCATGTCTCGACCGAAGCGCGCATTCTGATTGCCAGTCAGGCACCCGGTACGATCGCCCATGAAAGTGGAAAATCGTTTTACGACCCGTCAGGTCGGCGACTTCGGAGCTGGATGAATCTATCAGAGGAAGAGTTTTACGATACCCGGAAAGTCGCCATCCTACCCAGAGGTCTCTGCTATCCGGGTCGTCTGCCGAACGGAGGCGACAAGCCCCCTCGCTCCGAATGTGCCCCAGCCTGGCGGGACAAGGTTCTTGCCCGCATGACCTCGCTCAGGCTCATTCTGCTGGTCGGCAGCTATAGCCAGCACGCCACGCTCGGCCGAGGTCCTGTCAGCGAGCGGGTGAAGCATTTCAGGGATTACCTCCCCGGCTATTTTCCGCTTCCCCACCCCTCGTGGCGCACAGGCGTATGGGAGAAGCGCGCGCCCTGGTTTCAGGAAGACGTCATTCCGGCCTTGAGGGAGGAAATTCAGAAAGCGCTTGCCTAGGGGACCGAACGCCAGTCAGCTGATCTGATGAAGGTGCTTCAGCGTCGAGAACACAAAACCCTCCAGCCCTGAAAACAGGATCTGAACCCCGATACAAAGCAAGATGAGGGCAGCCAGTCGGCTGACGATGCGTGCGCCTGTCCGACCGAGCGAACTTACGATCCGCTCGGCATAGGTATAAAGAACGACCACAGTCAGGGCGATTGCAAGAACCGCGAGAGACAGGCCGATAATGTAGCTTGCAGCCGAGGCCCCGAGAGTCCGGCCGGAGCTCAATGCAATGGCAACGGCAATGCTCCCGGGGCCGACCGTAAATGGCATGGCGAGCGGAAAAAAGGCCCGGTCGCCGAGATCGCTCTCCTGTCTGGCTGCATTATGGTCGAAGACCTGACGCTCCTTGCGCGCCTCACTTTCTTCCGGCGCTAGAAGCAAGGCCCAGGCGCGGGATGCGACAACGAGGCCGCCGGATACGCGTAGCGCGTCGATGGTGATCCGGAAGAAACTCAGGATCCATCCGCCAAGCCAGATCGAAACCATGAGAATAATAAAGGAATAAAATCCGACCATGCGGGCGAGAACGATGATCTCACGCTTCGGACGCCCAAGCGTCGTCTGGGCGAAGATCAACGAAGCGCCAAGCGGATTGACTATGGAAAAAAGCGCCGAATAGGCCATAAGCCAGATGGCAGTCACATCGCTGATATTGACCTTCTGGGTGAGCACCTGAGGCAGATACATCATCCAGCCCGATCGATCCGGGCCTTGACCGATAGAAAATGTCTTGCGTTGAGCAGGCGCTTCAGCCGTTTATGCTCGCCACCCAGAACCGCTTTGACCGCCTGAAGATCCTGAGCGAGACAGCAGAGCATCCCGGTTTCCCCGGGGCCCTTCGGGCAAACGGTCATCCCGATGTCATGATAGACGCCGAGCAAGGCCTGACCGACCTTGATGAAAACCGGGTGGCGGCCTTCCTCCATCGCAAGATCGCGCAAACGCCAGATCGCCGCGATGCAGTCATTTTCCGCTCCCGCGGGGTCTCCAACACCGATAATGAATTGGCCTGTTCTGAAAAAGGGAATTCCCGCGCGACCGTTATCATTGAGAATAAGTCCACTCGGACGCCTTGGCCCGAGTTCCTGCAGGGCATGGGCAAGGCTTTTGTAAAAGCTCTCACTTTCCTTGTCCCACGGACGCACCAGCACATGGGAGCGGCGCAGCATCTGGATGACTGCAATGATGCCGAGTATGGCGGAGATCGCCAGCGCCCAACGAACGACCGATGTATGAGCGTCGTAGATCAGGGATCGCCACCAGGAATGACCCAGATGATGACGCAGGGCAAAAAGTCCGACACTGCCCAGACTGATAAACCAAAGCGTCACAGGCGTGATCAGGCTCGGGTTGAGAGGCTCGGAAAAGAGACGAGCCTTGCGATAGTAACAGGATCGAAAAGGCGCGATCAGAAACATCACCAACATAAGACCGAGTGAGATCGCCAAGGGCCCCTGACGCAGGATCACAAGAGGGATGGCGATCCCGAGAAGGGTCAACGCAGCACGCCACGCTGCCGTCACACGCTGGGCCAGACCCGCCGCCACGCCAACCAGCATGACGCCGGACAGGCATAGGAGAAATTCTGCAGCCTGAAGAATGAGATGCGCGAAAGGTGTCCCTTGCAGGGGAGCGGGCACGGCGACCGCGTAGAACACAAGCAGAATACCTGTTCCGGCTACAACTCCGGTCGCTACGGTGACCGAAAAATCAGCTTCCGACTCACGCACGACCTGGCTCGGCCGCCGCCCCAGAGCGACACCCTCGACACAGCCCTGACGACGGGCCCAGGCAGCATCCCCCCTGAGAAACAGCTCGTGGGCTGCAAACATGGCCCCGGCAAGAACCAGAGGGATGATGTAGTAAAAGAGACGGAAGGTAAGGATGACCCCGAGAATCTGCGGGGTCGCCATGTAAGGCCCAAGTGCCAGAAGCATGGCACCATCGAACACCCCGAGCCCGCCGGGTACGCTGGCGACAAGACCGGCCGTGTAGGAAGCGAGGTAAATGGCCAGAAACGCCGGAAAGCCGATTGTCGCCTGCGGGGGGAGCAGCACATAGGCAATCAATGCCGTCGCTGCCATATCTGCTGCACTGACGACCACCTGCGCCAGAGCCACACGAAACCCCGGAACATCGATGGTGTAGCGCCAGATCCGTAGCTGTCGATAACGCACCGAAACGACAAGATAGGCCAGAACAGCAAGCCAGGCGGCCCCCCCGCCCAGTCGCAGGAGCACATGAGGCAAATGGCCGATCAGCGGCAGATGGGCAGGCTCCAGAAGCAGCACCCCCCCGATCAGCGCCAAGGCACCGAGCAGGTAAGTGGTGGAGCAAAAAGCGATGATCTGCGCGATGCCACCAGAGGAAACGCCCCAGTTGCGGTACAGCCGAAACCGGACAGCCGCGCCCGAGATAGCCGAGCATCCCAGATTATGGGAGAGCACATAGGAGCAGAACGCCGCGAACGCTGTTCTGCGGAAGGATTGTTTCGTGCCTATATGGGAGCAGGCGAGGCAGTCATAAAACGACAGGATAAAATAAGAGAGAAACGTGCAGCCCACTGCTGCCGCCACAGCCTGATCAGGGATGGCTTCCAACGCATTTCGCATTTGGGCGAATGAGAGCGTCTTAAGCTCTTTCTGGATGACATAGATTGCCGCCACCAGAAGAACGAGCCCGACAACAGCAGGAAGGCGACTAGCCAGACGACGCCAGGAACTGGCTGGTCTGGCCTCACCTTCATCACAGCAGGGAGTAGTCTGCTCTTGAACGGTCATGAACCCTCTATCTAGGCTGCCGAACGCTTCAGTTACTCAGATCTCGGTTCCCTCATCGGAGGTCTTACGCGCAAGCGACTCTTCGATGAGGCCTACCGTCTCAGGAAGGCCGAAGAGCGAGGCAAAAATCCCGAACCGGGGTCCCTCTGTCTGTCCAAGCAGGACTTCATAGAGGCAGCCGAACCAGGCCCGCAAAGGCTGGATTTGATGTTTTTTGCCGATTTCGAAGACGATATCCTGAACCTCTACCGGAGATAGGCTCGGATCCGCCTGTTTCAAGGCATCGGCCAGATCCTGCAACGCAACGCGCTCAAGATCGGTGGGCGCGCGGAACGTCTTGGCCGGGCGCACGAACTCTTTGAAATAGACCAGCGCGTGGCCAACCAAACGGTCGACGTAAGGATGCGTTTCCGGTGAGAGAGTCGGATCGTAGCGACGCAGGAACTTCCAGAGCGTCTCGCTCGATTCCGCATTGGCAACCGAGGCAAGGTTGAGCAACGCGCTGAACGACACCGGGCTGGAAAGCCCCTTGTCGAGCACGCCCCCGTGGATGAACCAGGCCGGGTTCGCCCGCAGGATCGTGTCGTCCTGCGTTTCGACCGCCTTGTCGAGATTGGCCAGATACTCATCCATGGCGCGCGGAATGACATCGAAAAAAAGACGCTTGGCACGGGTCGGCTGGTTGAACATGTACTGCGCCAGGCTCTCCGGCGGCGCGTAATGCAGCCACTCTTCGATGGAGAGCCCGTTGCCCTTGGACTTGCTGATCTTCTGTGCATTCTGATCCAGAAACAGCTCGTAGGTCAGCCCTGCCGGCGGGGCCTTGCCCAGAATACGGCAGATCTTGCTGGACAGCTTCACGCTATCGATCAGATCCTTGCCCGACATTTCGTAATCGACGCCAAGGGCGTACCAGCGCATGGCCCAATCGGCCTTCCACTGCATCTTGCGTTGCCACCAAGCACCGAGGTCTCGAAACTCTCTCCGGTTTCCGGGTCTTTCCACTGCACGGTCGCCGCATCGGGATCGACCTTGAACACCGGCACCTGCATGACCTGACCCGTGCGCGGATGGATGGGCAGCACAGGCGAATAGGTCGCGCGACGCTCTGCGCCGAGTGTCGGTGCAATCGTCGCCACTACCTCATCATGCACTTCGAGCATGCGGCGCAACGCACCGTCAAAAACGCCGGAGGTGTAATAATCCGTGGCAGAAGCGAATTCGTAGTCGAAGCCGAAACGGTCGAGAAATTCGCAGAGCATGGCGTTATTATGCGCCGAAAAGCTCTCGAACTTGCCGAAAGGATCGGGAATACGGCTCAGCGGGAGACCGAGATGCTGGGCCAGCATTTCCTGGTTCGGAACGTTGGTCGGAACCTTGCGCAGGCCGTCCATATCGTCGGAAAACGCGAGGAGGCGCGTCTTGCGGCCTGTCAGACGCTCATAGGCGAGACGCACCCATGTGGTCCGGGCGACTTCGCCGAACGTCCCGATATGGGGCAGGCCCGACGGCCCGTAGCCCGTCTCAAGCAGCGCGGGCGCCTCGCCACCCCGCGCCTCGACATGAGCCACGATTTTTCGTGCCTCCTCAAACGGCCAGGCTTTTGGCAGCGCGAGAGCGTCGGGAGTGAGCGGGAGGTTTTTTTGGATACTATCGGACATGATTGGAGGAAAACTAGAAATAGTTCCGTTCCGGGTCAAGCAACATG
This sequence comes from Asaia astilbis JCM 15831, assembly GCF_000613845.1. GTDB lineage: Bacteria > Pseudomonadota > Alphaproteobacteria > Acetobacterales > Acetobacteraceae > Asaia > Asaia astilbis. The sequence continues at coordinate 681 of NZ_BAJT01000006.1, read as the reverse complement.
GCGTCAAGCCCGGCATAAATGCCTGTTATAGATCGCGCCTTGATGCCCCGCGTCAAAGAAAGGTTTCGTTCCCGACTTTATTCACCGGCTAGCATTTCCATCGCCTGCTTGCTCGCTGGCGGCAAGCGCCCTGAGCGTCTAGACTAGGGCCGATGCCCACGCCCTCTCGCGCCTCGCCCTACGATGCTCCTGCTCTCATCACGACCCGTGCCCGTGCCTCGGTCCTGACACCCGATGGAGAAATCCTGCAGCTCGATGCGCAGGAGGCTGCCGATCTCCTTGCCACTTTACCGCCCCCACTCCTGATTCACGGTCCCGCTACCATACGTCGGCTTGGGCTAACGCCCCCGGGACAGGTCGTTCCCTGGTTCGATCTGCTCGAATTATTCCTGTTCCTTTTTCCGTCGCGAGCCGTGGTGCCAACGCCACGGGGCATGGGTATCGCTCTGGGGCTCACAGCACCGGAACCGTGCGAGGCAGATTTTCTGCTCCTTCTGCTCGAAAAATTGCGGCAGGCGCTTGAAGCCATGGTTCAGAGCCAGGAGGCAGATGCCCTGAGAAGCCTCCTGCCCCTGCTCTCGAGAGCGGGCTGGAGCTGGGCCGGGTTCGTCGAGACCGTGCTCGAGGCAAGACCGAGTCAGCATCGCCATCCCTATGAGGCGTTGCGCGTCTGGCGTCGCC
>NZ_BAJT01000007.1 GCF_000613845.1 Asaia astilbis JCM 15831 | reverse complement strand
CTCCGCCCGCTTTGCCGAGCGCCCCCCTTGCCCCCACAGCGCCTTCGGCCCCGACGAAACCCGTGACGTCCTCGACGCTCCCCCCGGTCGCGACAGAGCCAAATGCAGCGTCTGGCAAGACAGTGACGCACGTCACCACATCGGAACCGGCGAGCGTTCAGGAAGCTCCTTCGGCATTGCCGCGGAACTCACCCGTCACTCCCGCACCAGCCACACCCACAATGTCCGCCCCTGTTTCCGACGCGCCGGTCCCGCCGCCTGCACCAGGCGAGCCTGCTCAATCGCAAGAACCAGCCGTCACGGTACCAGAACCGCAATCGATGCCTGTTACGCCATCAAAGACGCCAGCTCCTGAAAAGACGACTGCTCCCACGGCCAAGCCAGTGACCAGACCCTCGACCGCCCCTTCGGAAAGCAACACCCCCGCCTCATCGCCGGCAGAGGTCGCGCCCTCAGCGTCTCCTGCGCAGGCTGCGAAGGGAGAACAGCCAAGGTGATACGGCTAAGACTGAGCCTTACGCTCATCATCGGAGCGCTGCCGACTCTGGCTCTCGCCAGCCCGGAAACGCCTCAGGCGGCTCTCACTGCGGCGCCCTACACGCTCCACATCGAGACCGGCTGTATCGGCACAATTCATGTCATTGGTACAGCCGGACTCGCTGAACATGCCGACATGCGCGACGTCCCGAGAGGGTTGTCTTTCCAGACCGGCGATCACGATGCGTGGCTGACAGGCAGCGCATGCCAAAAAGACGCGACAATCCAGCTCAGCGCTGGCTCGGCCGTCGTCTCGACGGCCTCGACTTTCGACACGTTGACGATCGAGGGAGTCGAAGGCCCTGTGTCCTTGCGTCAGGGCCGTGGCGATATCGTCATCGACAAGGCCACTGCCCTTCTCTATCGCGGAAGCGGTCCAGGCGATCTCAGTCTGAATAGTCTGACAGGGCCAGCGATCTTTGCTCTTTCAGGGCCAGGCGACGCCACAATCGATACCGTCACCGCCCCGTCGCTCGCGATCGGCACGACGGGGCCCGGTGACGTGGTAATTCGAGGCGGCACGATCGACCGGCTGACCATCACGCTCTCCGGACCCGGTGAGGCTTCTTTCGGTGGGAGCGCGCGCGAGGCAACGCTGCAGACAGATGGCCCGGGCGATATCCGCGTCCATCAGGTGCTTAAGGCTGAACACGCACATTCGAGCGCTAGCGGAGCAATCGAGATCGCGGTACCGGCAGGTTCCGGCAAGCAATCCAACGACCCGAACGCCAGAGACGTCTCCCGGAATGGAGCCAGTGTCACAGATGGTGAGATAAGCCTATCTGATGGCACGCGTCTCAACGCGCACCGCCTGATCAATCCTGATGGCTCGGTGCTCGATTTCGATGCCTTGCGCCATATCGCCAGTGACGCGACGCAAAGTGCCCCTCCGCTCCCGCCCGAGCCTCCTCAGCCACCCAAGATCTCTGCAAAACAGAACACCATTGCGCAGACAGCGGAGAGCCCCTCTTCCGCGAAGGCCGCCCCAGAATCCGACGATCTTTTCTCCTTTTCCTTCGGTAACACCAACTACACCTCCGGGATGATCGTTCTGATCGTACTTGCTATCGTTCTCATGCGTCGGCGCTGATCCCACGAATAATTGCCTTCCTTCACGCCCGAAATCCCGACCTTGCAAAACGCGCCGAGCCGTTTCTGCTCTCGCTGATGGCCAAGGTCTCGGCTCCCATGCCGCAAACCCAGCTGCCTCAGCTTCTGGATCTGACGCAGCGCCTCCAGAAACTCGACAGACGGGTTGGCGCCGTCGAAACCTGCGTCACGTCACGCGACTTCGCTCTTCATGCGCAATTTCGCGATCTGGATCGCCGCCATGGTTGAGGGCCGCCTCGTGCCCTCGAGGGTCACCAAGGGCGGGTCTGGGGCTTTGACGTGGCGCGTCAGTCAGGCTAGGGCTTGACCTATGAACCTCCCTGATGGCGGCTGCTGACCGTGAATTTTCTCCTCGATCCCGTCGCAGCCATTGGGCGTGCTTTTCTCGGTATTGTGCGCAAGGCCGGTGCGCTGGCACTCTTTGCCTTTGCCGGTCTCTCTCACCTGCTCCGTCCTCCGTTCTACTGGGGCGTCTTCTTCAGCAGCCTGATTGAAATCGCTTTCTTCTCCCTGCCTGTCGTTGCGCTGACAGCCATCTTCTCAGGCGGTGTGATCGCACTTCAATCCTATGCAGGATTTGCACAATATCACGTGCAAAATGCGATTGCCGGCATCGTCGTTCTGGCAGTTGTGCGCGAGCTCGGTCCGGTTCTGGCGGGTCTGATGGTGGCAGGTCGCGTCGGTGCGGCCATGTCGGCCGAGATCGGCACCATGCGCGTGACCGATCAGATCGACGCGCTGCGTACACTCTCGACCGACCCGATGAAATATCTGGTCACGCCGCGGCTTCTGGCGGGCGCGCTGGCCCTGCCCTTTCTCGTGCTCGTGGCCGATCTTCTTGGCGTGCTGGGCGGGTTTACAGTCTCGGTCTCCAAGCTCGGCTTCGACCCGCAGAATTATATTCAGGCGACATTCAATGCCGTCAAACCGCTCGATGTCATGGTCGGGCTGGCCAAGGCGGCCGTGTTCGGCTTCATCATCAGTCTGATGGGATGCTATCACGGCTATACAAGCCGTGGCGGCGCTGAAGGCGTCGGCTCTGCAACCACGGCAGCTGTCGTAGCGGCGTCCATCCTGCTTCTGGCTTTCGATTACCTCCTGACGGATCTGTTTTTCGCCCAATGAGCGCTCTGCCCAAGATCCGCATTCGCGGCCTGACGAAATCCTTCGGCTCCAAGACCGTGCTGGACGGGATCGATCTCGATGTCGAAGCCGGCACCTCGATGGTGATCATTGGCGGCTCGGGAAGCGGTAAATCCGTTCTCCTGCGCTGCATCCTCGGTCTCATCACGCCCGACGCCGGAACCATCGAAATCGATGGCGAGAACGTGCTGACAGCGTCGGCAGCGCGACGGGACGCCCTGATCGAACAGATCGGCATGCTCTTTCAGAATGCCGCCCTCTTCGACAGCATGAGCGTTGCCGATAACATCGTGTTCGGTTTGCGCGCCAAAGGTCGTGGCAAATCCACGCGGCTGAAGGCCGCTCAGGCCCGTCAGCAGGCTGGTGAAATTCTGAAGCAGGTCGGGCTCGATCCTTCGGTTGGTGCTTTGGCTCCATCAGAACTTTCCGGCGGCATGCAAAAACGCGTCGGTCTGGCTCGTGCCATTGCGGGCACGCCCAATATCCTGTTCTTCGATGAACCCACGACCGGCCTGGATCCGATCATGGGCGCCGTCATCGACGGTCTGATCGTTGACTGCGTCAAACGTCTCGGCTCGACCGCCATCGCCATTACCCATGACATGGCCTCCGCACAGCGTATCGGCGATCAGGCCGCCATGCTCTATCATGGCAAGCTGGTCTGGAAAGGTCTGGCATCCGAGCTGATGGATAGCGGTAACGCGATGGTCGATCAGTTCACCCATGGGCGCAAGGATGGGCCGATCGGGATGGAACTGCGGAAATAGGGGTTTCCAGTTCTTTTTTGCAAAAAGAACCAAAAACCCTTCCCCATTCTGGCACTTGGCACCGGCTATTGGCGTGATCCTCCTTGCGGGTTCCCTCACGCTTATGTCTTCCGAATAAAAGAACCTCGCCCTTCGTTCTTGTTACGTTTCTCTCCTTGTCCTATCTTGCAGACTGAACCCTTTGTCTGAAAGACCGACCTATGGCCAAGCGTCCCACTGCCCGTTTTGTGTGTCAGGCCTGCGGTTCGGTCACCAGCAAATGGTCCGGACGCTGCGATGGCTGCGGCGAATGGAACACCATCGTCGAAGAAGCCGTCGAGCCGACTAATCGCGAAACCCGCAAGCGTGCCGGACGCCTGACGCTGATGCATCTGGATGGCGATCTGACGCCACCGCCTCGCATCGAAACCTCCATTGCGGAATTCGATCGTGTTCTGGGCGGAGGACTCGTACCGGCCTCCGTCGTCCTGGTGGGCGGTGATCCGGGTATCGGTAAATCCACCCTGCTATTGCAGGCCACCTGCGCGCTGGCCAAAGCCGGTCGACGGGTCCTGTATGTTTCAGGCGAAGAGGCCGTGGATCAGATCCGCCTTCGCGCCCGACGACTCAAGCTGGACGCTCCGACCCTCGAACTCGCTGCAAGCATCAATGTCTCGGAGATTGCAGGCTCTCTGGAGCAGGACCGCGAGCATAACGTGGTGGTGATCGATTCAATTCAGACGATGTGGCTGGAGACGATCGAAAGTGCCCCGGGCTCTGTCGCTCAGGTGCGGGCCTGCGCGTTCGAACTGATCCGACTGGCCAAGACCGTTGGCTTCTCGCTCGTCCTCGTCGGGCATGTGACCAAGGAAGGCGCTCTGGCAGGGCCGCGAGTGCTTGAGCACATGGTGGACGCCGTAATGTATTTCGAAGGCGACCGTGGGCATCAATTCCGGATCCTGCGCGCCGCCAAGAACCGCTTTGGCGCAACCGACGAAATTGGCGTGTTTGCCATGACCGATGCCGGTCTGACCGAGGTCCCGAACCCCTCCGCTCTCTTTCTCGCCGAACGGCGCGGGCACATCGCCGGCTCTGCGGTTTTTGCCGGTATGGAAGGCACGCGCCCGGTCCTGCTGGAAATTCAGGCTCTGGTTTCGCCCAAAGCCGGGGAAGGTGCCGCGCGACGGGCCGTCGTCGGTTGGGAAACGGCTCGCCTGAACATGCTTCTGGCCGTCCTTGAAGCGCGGTGTGGGCTGAAGATGGCCGGGATGGACGTCCATCTCAATATCGCCGGTGGGCTGCGTATCAGCGAGCCCGCCTGCGACATGGCAGTCGCCGCCGCCCTCATCTCGGCCGCGACCGGCGTCCCGACCTCAGCGGGTGCCACCTATTTTGGCGAGGTCGGATTATCCGGTGAAGTGCGTCAGGTCTCCCAAACCGATCTGCGCCTGAAAGAAGCCCAGAAACTCGGTTTCGCTCAGGCCATCCTGCCAAGACGTGTCGCCAGCGGCGCCGCACGCCCCGAAGCCCCGGAAGGGCTGGGGCTCAAGGAGATCGGCCATCTCAATGATCTGGTTGAATTGTTCCAACCGGTCGAGGACTGATCTCAGCGCGACCCTGCTCCGTCGAAAAGGATCTTCTCTTGCAAAAGAGAGGCGGGGCTGCTTCCTGACCGAGCCATATCAGCAAGCAAGAACCCGCAAAGGCAGAGCAGGAAGGCCCCTATATGACCCAAACCCTGGTGGCAGAAACGCAGCTGGACACGGTCGTCAAGAAAAGCCTGTTTCGTGTCCATGCCGCGCCTATTGCGAATGAAGAGGAAGCCCTGGCGTTTTTCGAGCGTGTGCGTGAGCTCGATGCAACCCATAATTGCTGGGCGTGGCGGATCGGCGGTCGCTACCGCAGCTTCGATGACGGCGAGCCGGGAGGCACGGCGGGGCGACCCATTCTGCAGGCGATCGACTCTCAGGAATTCGACCACGTCGCGGTGATGGTCGTGCGCTGGTTCGGCGGGGTCAAGCTGGGCGCGGGTGGTCTGGTGCGTGCCTATGGCGGCGCGGCGGCCGCATGTCTCAAGCAGGGCGAGGCGGTTGAGATCGTCCCCATGCAGCGGCTTGAATTCCACGCCTCGTTCAGCCTGCTCCCCATTATCCAGGCCCGGCTGACAGAATGGGACGCCACGCAGGACGGATGCGAGTTCGATGCGACGGGCGCCACAGTCACGCTTTGCATACCGCTCTCCCGCTCGGAGCCCATACAGGGCTTTTTACAGGATCTTCTGAGAGGGGGAGCGATCAGGGTTCTAGATGATGACGAGGAAGATGAAACGGACGTGACGGACTGATACGAAAGCGCACCATTGTGCCCCTCGTTTGACGCTCCTGTGTTTCCTTCCTACGGTGCCCGTTCAAGTTACGATCGTAGGATCCTTCTGTTATGCCCGTTTTCAGACATGCTGCAGCCCTGGCGGCTGTTGCGCTCCCGTTGCTTTCCTCCACCGCGCTAGCAGCACCTTCCAATCCGTTCTTTCAGGCCAGCACCCTGCCCTATCAGGCTCCGCCCTTCGACAAGATCAAGGATAGTGACTACGTGCCCGCTTTCGAAAAGGGCATGGCGGACCAGCTGAAGGAAATCCGCGCGATTGCCAATAACAAGGCAGCGCCGACTTTCGATAATACGATTGTCGCCCTGGAACGCTCGGGCCAGCTTCTCGGCCGCGTACAGAGCGTGTTCTACGGTGTCTATTCGGCGGATAAAGACGACGCCATGGACGCCATCGACAGCAAGGAAGCTCCCAAGCTCAGCCAGCATCAGGATGAGATCTATCTCAATCCGAAGCTCTTTCATCGTGTGAAGACGCTGTATGACAACCGCGCCACGCTGAACCTGAATGCGGAGCAGACGATGCTCCTGGAACAGACCTATCAGGGCTTCGTCCATTCCGGTGCTGAGCTCTCTCACGCCGATCAGCAGAAGCTGCGTGCGCTGAACACCAAGCTCTCGAAGCTGGAAACGGCCTATAACCAGAAGCTGATTGCCAGCGCCAAGCTGGTGCGCTTGTGGTCGACAAGAAAGAGGCACTTGCAGGCCTTGATGACGGGGCCATCGCCTCCGCCCAGAAATCTGCAGAAAGCCGCAAGCTCTCCGGAAAATATGTTCTGCCGCTGCAAAACACGACCCAGCAGCCGGATCTTGTCTCGCTGACGGATCGCACGACGCGCGAAGCCCTGTTCAACCAGAGCTGGACGCGCGCCGAAAAGGGCGATGCCAACGACACCCGTCAGACGATTACGGAAATTGCACAGCTCCGCGCCGAAAAGGCCGCCCTGTTCGGCTACCCGAGCTTTGCCGCCTACACGCTGTACGACCAGATGGCCAAAACCCCGGCTGCCGTGAACGACTTCATCCATCAGCTGGTGCCTGCCACCGCTGCTGAACAGCATCGCGAAGCGGCCGAGCTGCAAAAAGCGATTGCCGAAGACCATCAGAGCTTCACACTCAAGCCCTGGGACTGGAATTACTACGCCGAGCGCGTGCGCAAGCAGAAATTCGACCTCAACCAGAACGATGTGAAGCCCTATTTCGAGCTGCACACGGTGCTCACTGATGGCGTGTTCTATGCGGCGACCCAGCTTTACGGAATTACGTTCGAGCCCCGCAAGGACATCCCGGTTTATAATCCGGATGTTCTGGTTTTTGAGGTCAAGGACGAGGACGGCTCGCCTCTCGGCCTGATGTATTTCGATTATTTCAAGCGCGACAACAAATCCGGTGGCGCCTGGATGTCGAATTTCGTCGGACAGAGCGACCTGCTCAAGACACGCCCTGTAATTTACAACGTGGCCAATTTCACCAAGGCCGCACCGGGTCAGCCGCAGCTCATCACATCCGATGACGTCACGACCATGTTCCACGAATTCGGGCATGCGCTGCACGGGCTTTTCGCCAGCCAGACCTATCCGTCGCTTTCTGGTACAGCCGTGGCGCGCGACTTTGTCGAGTTCCCGTCGCAGTTCAACGAGAACTGGGCCATGGACCCGAAAGTCTTCGCCCATTACGCCCGTCATTACAAAACCGGCGCTGCAATGCCTGACGCGCTGGTTGCCAAGATCAAGAAAGCCGCTCACTTCAACCAGGGTTATGCGCTGGGTGAGATCGTCGCCGCAGCCCAGCTCGACATGTCCTGGCACGGCATCGCTGCCGATGCCCCGCGTCAGGACGCCGATCAGTTTGAAGCCAAGGCCCTCGCCGAAACCGGTCTCGACGTGGCGAATGTTCCGCCTCGCTATCGTTCCAGCTATTTCCTGCACATCTGGGGTAATGGCTATTCAGCGGGTTATTACGCCTATCTCTGGACCGAAATGCTGGATCAGGACGTTTATTCCTGGTTCCAGTCACATGGCGGCCTGACCCGCGAGAACGGTCAGCGCTTCCGTGACCTGATCCTGTCCAAGGGACACACCATGGATTACGGCCCGATGTTCAAGGCCTTCTATGGCAAGGATCCTGAAATCGGCCCGATGCTGGCCCATCGCGGCCTGACCGCCGACAATAAATGATGTCTGCCATGGCCCTTTCGCTCATTGAGCGGAGGGGCCATCGCCTTCGGGCCTCCTCAAGGGCCTGATCACACAAAAATTGCCTCAGATCGCCTTGAAGGTGCAACGCCCCGGCGATCAGTCGAACGTGACGAAGGCACAAGGCCGACGCGTTAAAATACGCCTTTCGGCTCTCATCCGTCACATAAAGATACAGTTCGACTTTTAATAAAGCCTTCATACAAATGATCGGCAACACGCTCTAGATATTGCATCGGAATAAACGCGACAGATCGAAAGAGCTGTATCGTTAATATATCGTCTTGTCTATAACAATAACCGTCAAATAGACGGCGCATCCGATTGCTTTACTGATCTATAAAATAGAATGGGGAATATTCCTTTTCTTTAACTTTCATTTTTGGCGGAAAATTACTGTCGAAGGTGGAGAGCGATCTTTTGCGTCCGAGAGGTAAATACTCCATGACGTCGTACAGGCCTTTGCTGACCCGTTGTCTCGTTTCCCTCGTGGTGTTTGGGGCTCTCACTCCGGCGCACGCACAGGGCACGCACCATAAAAAAAAGGACGGGCGCAGGACAACGCCTCCCTCCATTGCGCAAAAGCCGCAAACCATTCCGCCCCATCAGGCTGGACCGCAGGCCGCAACCGGCGATCTCGATAAAAAACGGTCTTACGAACACATCCAGGTGACAGCTTTGCGCGGCGGAACCGTGGCTGCGGCCCTCGATGAGCAACGCCGAAGCACGGGCGTGGCGAGTGTCATGTCGAGAGAGCAGATTGAGCGTGCTCCCGAGACCAATCTGTCGGATATCCTGACGCGCCTTCCGGGTCTGTCGGCTTATAGCAACATGTCGGGCGGTCAGGCAGCCACCGGTGAAACCCAGTACATGACCATACGTGGCCTGGATTCCAGTTATAATGCCTATACGCTTAACGGGGAGCGTATCGCCCCCGCCGATGCCGCAACACGCGCCATCTCTTTCGACATGCTCGCGCCTTATGGCATCACGTCCATCAAGGTATCCAAAAGCACAACGACAGATATGGATGGCGATGCCATCGGCGGCGCCATCGACATACGCACGCCGACTGCCTTCGATTTTTCTGCCCCTCTCCACAAGCTGACGCTTCAGGGTCAGCTGAACGATAATGCTGCACGCACAGGCACTCCCGATCTCGGGGGGACGGTGCAAGGCGAATTTGCGCGCCGTTTCGGTCGGGATGGCCGCTTCGGCGTCTATGCGACCGGCTATTATTCAACCAAGAACGTTCTCGCGAACGCCGTCGCTCCCAATACGAGCTACAAACCCACGTTTCTCTCCGAATCAAACGTGTCGTCGCTCGATCAGGCATCCCAGCTGACAAGCACGCAGCTCAAATATGATCTCTTTACCAGCAAGCTCAAACGCTATGGCGGCTCGCTCTCATTGAACTACAAGGGCGACCATCACGAATTTTATGCCCTGGGCACCTATGGCCAGTACAACGTCCAGATGAATGACAATCAGGTCAGTCTGCGCGGCGGACTGACCTCATATTATCCGGACGGTGTCTATCGGGCGGGCGGTGCGCAGCGCGCGCAATATTTTACGACCAACGACTCAGCTCAACTTCTGACAACACAGAAAATCGGTGGCGTCAGCCATTTCGACCGCTGGACCGTCAATTACGACGTGTTCAACAGCTATGGTGTGCAATCCAGCCCCAACACGGTCGAAGCCAGCATGTACGGCAGCGGTGGTATCGCGGGACCTTTTACCTTCGACATCGCCAACACGACCCTTCCACGCATGAACGGTCCGCAAGCGGCAGTCGATCAATTCAAAAACCAGAATCTCAGCCGGTTCTGGAAAACGCAGGGGCGCGATGCGCAGAGCACCGCCGACATGTATGGCGTCCATGCGGATGCAGCCTATCGTTTCCGTTCGGAAATTCTCAAATCCATCGCGTTCGGCTTTAAATTCAGCAGTACGCAACGCGCCGCATGGCAGCACCCATTTTTCCATAACGACAATAATTTCGTTTATAACGGCCCGTTCTTCGGCGGTAAGAAATGGCCCTCGTCCAATGCTCAGGGCCTCATGATCGGCGATATCCCTGGCTATCAGGTCGATGCCTTCGGCGGAAAAATCGGCGATTTCCGCCTTCTGGATCGTAACTGGGTTAAAAACACGACCGTCCCTTACAAATATCAAAACGATCCGAATGGGGCCGGAAATTATACGAAAAACGACTGGAATGCGAATACGAGTACCGGATCGGAAAAAATCTATGCCGGGTTCGTCTCCTTGAACCTGCAAGCGGGACCGGTCGATATTCATCCGGGGTTCCGTTATGAATACACCGATTTCAGCGGCACGCATTGGAGCTCGAACGGCGACAGCACGACCGGAAATTTCGTCAAGATCGGGCAGTCCTATGGGAGCCCCCTGCCTTATCTCAATGTCAACTGGCGGCCGTCCTCCCTCAGTGTTCTGCGCTTTTCCGTACGTCGCGGGCTGACCCGACCGGCTTTCGGCCTGATCAATGGCGCGACCTCACTCAGTCTCGACCCGCTGACCAACCAGATCCTCGCCGTGTCCCAACCGAACCCCAATCTGCGCCCGACAACCGCCACGATGTTCGATTTCTCGGCCGAACTTTATAATCACCACGCAGGCATGATCTCTGCCTCGGTTTACTACAAGCAGATCCAGAAATTCATCTTCACCTCCGTATCCGGCAGCACGAACAGTAGGACTCTTGGCGGCAACGTCCCAACAAACTCCTACACCGATGGGGGCACGGTCTATCAGATGCCCGTCAACGGCCGCGGTGCCACGTTGGAAGGCCTCGAACTGGCCGCACAGCAGAACCTCTATTTCCTGCCAGGCTGGCTCAACGGGTTTGGGGTCAATGCCAATATCACGCTCCAGCATTCGACCGCGAAGAGCAACGTTGCCGGTCATGCCGATACCGCCCTGCCCCGTGCGCCGGAGATGATGTATAATCTGGGTGTCTATTACAGCCGGGGGCCGATCCATTTCGACCTCAACTATAATTACGTCGGGACGCAGCTCCTCAGCGTGAGCAGTAAAACGCCCGATTTTTATCTGCAGCCGACACAGCGTCTCGATCTGAGCATGAAATACAAAATCGGCTGGGGTCTGACAGGGTCTCTGGCCATGCAGAACCTGCTCAATACGCCTGCTTTCTGGGAGACGATGGGCAAGGGCAAATCCTATCTCGCTTATGACGGCTCGGCCAATGGCGCTTTCGTCCAGACGGGGCGTATGTATCTCGCAGGACTGAGCGGGGAATTCTGATGCCGCTCCGCTTGAAAGCGCGCAGGCTTGTCGCGCTCGGTGCCATCGGTGCCTGTCTGTCTCCCTGCTATCAGCGTGGGGACAGACACACCCTGTCCCCACGCAGGGCGCCGAAGCGCCGATAAGACTGGATCAGATCCAGGTAATCGGATCGCATAATTCCTACCATGCTGGACTGACTGCTGAGCGCCTTGCTGAAATCGCAGCAGTCAATCCGGATCTCGCAGCCTTGCTCGATTACCGTCATGCATCGCTCACGCAGCAACTGGATGCAGGGGTGAGACAGATCGAGCTCGACCTCTATGCCGACGACAAGGGCGGGCGATTTGCCCGGCCTCATCGTCCGGGCAGGCCCGACATCATCTGGCCGCTGGCACCGTCTGCACGGGCTGTGATGGAACGGCCTGGGATCAAGGTCATGCATATTCCCGACCTCGATCAGCACGCGACCTGCCTGACGCTCAGCACGTGCCTGAAGGAGGTGACTAGCTGGTCGCAAGCGCATCCCCGTCACATCCCGATTTTCATCATTCTGGAAACCGAACAGCGCGACGAAGTGCCCGGCGGCACATCGGTCCAGCCTTTCACGCGCCAGACATTCGACGCGCTCGATGCCACCATACGCGCTGAGATCCCTGCCGACAGGCTTCTGACACCCGATGACCTTCACGCTCCCGGTGAAACCCTTTCGGCCGCCATCGCAGCCCGTGGATGGCCCGCTCTGTCGAAGACACTCGGCAAGATCGTCTTCCTGCTCGATCAGCGCCATGACGGCCCGACCTATCTTCAGGGGCATCCCGGTCTGAAGGGGCGGATAGCCTTCCCCAATGCCGATCCAAACGCCACCGAAGCGGCCTTTACCGAGCTGAATGACGGCCCTGAACAGCAGGTGACGGCTTTGGTCAAACAGCATCTCCTGGTGCGTATCCGTGCGGATGCCGACACGAAAGAAGGGCGTTCCGGCGCGATTGGGCGACGCGACAAGGCGCTTCGAAGCGGCGCCCAGCTGATCAGTACCGATTATCCGGATAGTGAGCCGGCCCGCTGGAGCGGATATCGCGTTGGTTTTCCAAATGGCAGAGCCGCACGCTGCAACCCCGTTACGGTGCCAGAAGCCTCTGCTGCGTGTCGCGACGAGGCCCTCTCTGCCGGTGCGTCAGACGCACCGGTCCTGACACGGCTCGTTCTTGTGATGCGGCATGGCATCCGCTCGGCCTTATCGGGCCAACAACCGGATCTGGCGACCCTGCCTGCAACCTGGCCGCACTGGGCAGGACGACCGGGCGATTTGACTCCTCATGGGGCAGAAGCCTTTCATCTGCGGGAAAATCGCTCCGCCAATGGCTCGAGCAGAACGCCCTGCTCCAGGCTGGTCTATGCCCTGCTTCCGGCAGCATTCTGATTCACGCCAATTCCGAGCCGCGCACAATTGCCAGCGCGCATGCCATTGCAGAGGGTCTTGCCCCATCCTGTGCGTTGAGCCTGCATCACCTCGCCGAATTCAAACCCGACGCTCTTTTTTCCCCTCAGCAAACGTCACCCGCCTTGTTCGATACGAAACGTCTGAGCGCCCTCCTTCCCGACCCGGAGCGCCTGTCCTCCAGGCAAAAGCGAGAACTCAGCCTGCTCGGCAGCCTGCTGCACTGCACACCGCATCACTGTGACTTCTTACACGAGCCAAGCCGGATACAGGCTGACCACACAGGCCGAGGGTTCGTTCTCTCCGGCCCGATTGAGGAAGCCTCTTCCTATGCGGAGGTTCTCGAACTCGGATATCTGGATGGACACCCCCTTCCGGACCTGAACGGAAAGCCCTTCGATACAGAAACGCTGGAATCCCTCTCCGGACTCCACGCGACCATGCTGGCGAGCACCTTGCAACCAACACCCATTGCGGCGCCGCTTTCGCAGATGCTGCGCAAGGCGCTGGCGGAAAACATCACGGCTTCAGACGGTCCGGTCCTGACCCTTTACATGGGTCATGATGACACGATCGCCCCTCTGCTCGGCATGCTCGACAGTCACGTCAAGGCGCCGGGTTACGCACAGGACGAAATTCCTGTCGGTTCGGCGCTCGGATTTGCGCTGTACCGTAATGCCGACGGAAGCCGCCATGTCAGGGTCGTCTTTATCTCCCAGTCACCCGAAGACATACGCCGCGACCCCAACCGGGCCCCATTATCCTGGAGCTATCCGAGGGTCCCGGCCTGCCATGGAAAAGGCGGCACTTGCACAATGCCGGAATTCCTCAAGGCGCTTCACCTCTGAGCAGGCGGGCGCCCCTCAGCGCTGCCAGTCGCTCGAACGCATTTCCTCAAGACGTGAGGCGGTGCTTCGAATGCGGTGGCATTCTCACCGGTCTGATAGAGAGCTTCAGGCTGCGCAGCGGCGGAGGCAAACAAGTTCGTGTGATTTTCGTACATGACGTCGATCAGATTGATGAAACGACGCGCCTTGTCATACTGGTCGGGCACGAGAGCCGGAATCCGGTCGATAAAAATTGTCCGAAACCGCGCGACAATAGCCAGATAATCTGCGGGACCACGCGCGTCGCCACACAGGGCCTCGAACGTAAACCAGGCCACATCTCCTTTGCAGAACGGCACCGGGACGCGGCGTGACCCGATTGAGACGAAATCCGGCTCTGCGCTTCCCTGCGTTTCCGTCTCGAATTTCTGACGCAGATGCGCCGAGTTTTCTTCTGAATCCGGAACAAGCCAGGTCTGGGCATCCAGCTCCCGCCCCCTGCGGTAATCACGGGCAGCTTCAAGAGTCAGCACCTGCATATGCGCCCCGAATGCCTCGAGATAAGGCCGCATCGTGGCGCGGTTCTGGGCCTGATTTTTCATCAGATCCGGGGGGGCGGTGTTCGATGTCGCCACCACGACGGTGCCGAGTGCCATGACCATATCGAGCAGACGAAGTACGAGGACCGCGTCAGACATGTCGTTGATCTGGAACTCGTCGAAACAGAGCAGATCATTCTGTTCATGCACTTTCTGAGCCAGTTCACGCACCGGGTCCTCATGGCGCTCGCTCCTCCCCTGTCCTTTATGCAGGGCGCGCAGGACCTCCTGCATAAAAGCGTGGAAATGGATGCGCCGCTTTTTTGTGACGGCAACCTCGCGACAGAAAAGATCCATGAGCATGGTCTTCCCTCGTCCGACTTCGCCGACCAGATAGAGCCCCTTGATCGGCGCCGGGCGGCGCTTCGACAGACGCGAGAAAAACCCTTCCCTGGTCTCGTGCCGCGCCTGCAACGCCTGCGCCAGTTTGTCGAGCGCCTCGGCAGCGTGGCCCTGAGCCGTGTCCGCCTCGATCTTCCCCTGGGCGATCAGGCGTCGGTAAGCCGACAACACCCCGGTGGCTCCGGGCATCACGGACCGGGAGGGAAGCGAGGCTGAATTCAGTTCTGGCATCGGGCTCTCTTTTCGTCGCGCGCTTCAGGTTTCTGGCCCGGTTCCTACCATGCGCGCAAGCGTAACGCGCCCCTCACACAGCGTCACGCCTTGGTGAGATTCCCCAGTTGCGAATGAGGCGGAATCTCATGAAATACAAGACAAAATCGGTGCAGATTCTCACATCAATATGCACATGACGTCACAGATAAATGCGACTATGTGGGTTAGGTATCGCATAGCCCGAAGACAGAATTCCGAGGTATCGCCATGGCTTCCGACGGACGTGAAGCGTTCTATCACGGCACCGACACTGAGGGGCAGGCCATAAGGCGTCCCATGTCTCCCCACCTAGATGTCTATCGTTTTCGCCTCTCAATGGCTCTTTCGATCGGCAATCGCATGGCCGGCGTCGTTTCCTCGCTTGGCGCAGGGTTGGCCGTCGCGTGGCTATCCGCGCTCGCACAGGGACCGCGCGCCTTTAACCGCGCGCAACGCGGCGCCACTCACCCCCTCGGGCGTCTGATCTTTCTCGGCTGGGGTGTCGCAACGCTTTATCATTTCGTCGCGAGCATTCGCCATCTGATCTGGGATAGCGGGGCACGTTTCGAAAAGAAGGAAATCGACGCTGACGGTCGCCGTTCTGTCTTTGCCACGGCAGGACTGTCTCTCGGGTTGATCGCGGCCTTCGTCGCCCTCTCACATCGTCGCAACAAGGGACCACGCGCATGAGCCGCCTTTCCGACATGCGCACGCCCCTGGCACGCGCCAAGGGGCTGGGCGGCCTGCAAGACGGCGCCGAACACTGGACGGCAGAGCGCGTCTCCGCCCTGCTCCTCGGCCCGCTTTCGATCTGGGGCGTGGCGCAGATCCTGCGTCTGGCCGGACGTGATCGCGACGCCATTCTCGCCTGGGCAGGACGCGTGCAGAACGCCGCCCCGCTGGGTCTGCTGATTGCTCTGACCGGGCGTCATGCCCAGCTTGGGCTCGAAGTCATTGCCTCTGATTATTCCCGCGGCTGGCGTCGTGTCTGGTTGCGACTGGTCATTCGTCTCAGCACCCTGCTTTTTGTCGCGCTGGGCTGTGCCTCGCTTGCTCGCATTCTCATGACCCGCACAACGGAGGCGAAATAATGAGCGCGGATACCGCCAAAAAATATCGCATTGTCGATCACGCCTATGACGTTGTGGTCGTCGGCGCGGGCGGCTCTGGCCTGCGTGCGACTTTGGGCATGGGAGCGGGTGGTCTGCGCACCGCCTGTGTCACCAAGGTTTTCCCAACGCGCAGCCACACGGTCGCAGCCCAAGGCGGCATTGGCGCGTCTTTGGGCAATATGTCCGAGGATAACTGGCGCTGGCATATGTACGATACCGTCAAGGGATCGGACTGGCTCGGCGATCAGGATGCCATCGAGTTCATGTGCCGCGAGGCGGAAAGCGCGGTGATGGAGCTCGAACATTTCGGGGTGCCCTTCTCGCGCACCGAAGATGGCAAGATCTATCAGCGCCCCTTCGGCGGCCATATGAGCGAGTTTGGCAAGGCCCCGGTGGCACGCGCCTGCGCTGCAGCCGACCGCACGGGCCACGCCATCTTGCACACGCTCTATCAGCAATGCCTGAAGCATCGTGTCGATTTTTTCGTCGAATATTATGTGCTCGACCTGATCATGGACGAGGACGGCGCCTGTCGCGGGATCGTGGCCTGGTGTCTCGATGATGGATCGATCCATCGTTTCAATGCGAAAATGGTGGTTCTGGCGACGGGCGGCTATGGCCGTGCGTTCCAGAGCTGCACGTCTGCCCATTCCTGCACGGGCGATGGTGGCGGTCTGGCGATGCGCGCCGGTGTCCCGACACAGGACATGGAATTTGTTCAGTTTCACCCCACCGGGATTTTTCCGGCAGGGTGCCTGCTGACAGAAGGCTGTCGCGGTGAAGGCGGCTATCTGACCAATTCCGAAGGCGAGCGCTTCATGGAGCGTTATGCCCCGACCGCCAAGGATCTCGCTTCACGCGACGTGGTGTCACGCGCCATGACCATCGAGATCAATGAAGGGCGCGGTTGTGGTCCGAACAAAGACCACATCATGATGCATCTGGAGCATCTCGGCCCGGAGCTGTTGCATCAACGCCTGCCCGGCATCTCGGAAACCACGCGTATTTTCGCAGGCGTGGACGTGACCAAGGAACCGGCACCGGTTCTGCCAACCGTGCATTACAATATGGGTGGGGTGCCAACCAATCTGTATGGCGAGGTCCTTCGCCCGACGGAAGAAAACCCCGATCAGGTCGTTCCTGGTCTGATGGCCGTGGGCGAAGCCGCCTGCGTCTCGGTGCACGGCGCCAATCGTCTCGGCACCAATTCGCTGCTCGATCTGATCGTATTCGGTCGCGCAGCTGGTAAGCGCGCTGCGGAAATCATCGACCCGACAACGCCCGTCCCGCCCCTGCCTAAAAACGCTGGCGAGGCCATTCTCGAGGCCTTCGACAAGACACGCGAGGCTTCGGGGAAATTCACCGTGGCTGAATTGCGCGAGCGTTTGCAGCGCCTCATGCAAAGCCATGCGGCCGTGTTCCGCAACACGAAATCGCTCGCGGAGGGCTGCGAGAAGATCCATCAACTCTGGGAAGACGCCCAGCATATGGGTTTGTCTGATCGCTCCCTGATCTGGAACAGCGACCTGATGGAAGCGCTCGAGTTTGCCAATCTTCTGGCCAACGCCACCGTGACCATCGAGAGCGCCTATGCCCGTCACGAGACGCGCGGGGCCCACGCCCATGACGATTATCCTGAGCGCGATGACGAGCACTGGATGAAACACACCGTCTCCTATCTCGACAAGGACGGTGCGGTGAGCCTGCTTTACCGGCCGGTGCGGCTGCAGACCTTGACCAATGATGTCGAGGTCTTTCCGCCCAAAAAACGCGTTTATTGAGGGAGCCTCACCATGGTTGAACTCCGCCTTCCCAAAAACAGCACGACCCGCCAGGGAAAATTCTATCCGGCTCCCGCCGAGGCGACCCATAAAGCGACATTTCAGGTCTATCGCTGGTCACCCGATGATGACTCCAATCCGAGCCTCGACAGCTATGAGCTGGACCTCGACAAGGTCGGGCCGATGGTGCTCGACGCCCTGCTCTACATCAAGGACCATATCGACGCGTCCCTGACCTTTCGTCGGTCCTGCCGAGAGGGCATTTGCGGCTCCTGCGCCATGAATATCGATGGCGAGAACACGCTGGCCTGCCTCAAGCCCATCAGCTCCGTCAAAGGCACGGTCAGGATCAATCCGCTGCCACATATGCCGGTCGTGAAAGATCTGGTGCCGAACCTCAACGGTGCCTATGCCCAGCTTGAATCGATCCAGCCCTGGCTCAAAAGCGATACCCCGCCTCCGCCCGACACAGAGCGGCTGCAGAGCGTCGAGGAGCGCGAAAAACTGGACGGTATGTGGGAGTGCATTCTCTGCTTCTGCTGCAGCACGTCCTGCCCGTCCTATTGGTGGAACGGCGACCGCTATCTCGGTCCAGCCACGCTCCTGGCCGCCAATCGCTGGATCATGGATAGCCGCGACGACCATACGGGCGAGCGTCTTGAGGCACTCGATGACTCAATGAAGCTCTACGGGTGCCGTACCATCATGAATTGCACCCAGACCTGCCCCAAAGGCTCAACCCGGCAAAAGCCATTGCCAATATCAAGAAGCTGCAAGTCGAGCGGGAATAGCTCTTCTTATCCGGGGCCGTGTGGCTCCGGAGACAGACACCCCGCCAGCTCTCTCGGAGCAGGCGGGGTGTCAAATGCCTCCAAGATAGTGAGGCTCTGATCTCAGAATGTTATTCCTGCCCTCAGCCCCACGATATTGCCTCCGGTCGGACCGACATAGGGGCCTTTCTGGTTATCGACATGGGCGTAGGTGTAGTTGAGCATCAGACGCATATAATCGACGAGATACCAGTTGACGCCAGCTGTTGCAGACCAGCCGCGTGTCCCGCCCTGCATTTTCCAGCCATCGAGCCAATCCCCGCGAAGCGCGACCTCCCACGCTCCCACGCCCCCATGGGTGACCGGGTCCAAAACGCGCGGTGAGGCCCACTGGCCGGTTAGTGCGTAGTAATTGGGCGTTTCGCCTGTCAGAAACAGGCCGGTTTGCAGACTGGCTGCCTGGACCGTGCCGCGATGTGTCCCGAAATCGGTCGTACCGTAGCTACGCCGAAAGGAGATGTCGCGAATACCGTATTCGCCCAGAACCCACGCCGTTTTCCAGATGCCGAATGCTTCAAGACCGCCAGCGAGAGAATTCGCAATCGGGAGCGTATTAATGCGCGCAGCAAACGCGTCGTTCGTGCGCGCCAGCATACGTATTTTCTGAGAGAAGGTCGCTGCAGGTTTGACGTCTTCGTAAAAGCCCCAGGCGCCAAGATGCACAAGAGCATTCTTGCTCCGCCAGGGAATCCAGTGCGTACGAAAAGCGTAAGTCAGATCATCGCGCAGGTTATTGGAAATATTCGACGCGTTGACATCATTGCCCGTAAGCTGGGTCGAAACATGCCAGCCCTCACCGTAAATCTTGAAGGTGGCTCCAAGGCCATACCATCCTTTGACGGGCAGGATCGACGTCGCGACGAGATCACGATCAAGGAAAACAGTCTCCGCCGAGCCCGTGGAACCATCGAACCCACGGTCGTTGAACTTGTTGCCAAGCGTATATTCGACCCTATGCCGCGCCAGACGACTGCTCCATGTCGCATAAGCGCTGACGACAGACACCTCGTTATTGGAATAATCGCCCTCGAACACCCAGGAGAGCTCGCGCGCGCGTCCTTCGACACCCAGTCGTACCGCACGCAGGTTCGTACGCGACACATTCTGATCATGGAATTTCGAGCCGAAGGCTGCACCGTAATCGACCAGAATGCGTCCACGCACCCGAAAGGCATATTGCTTGTCAGGGGTCATGAATTCAGGAAGGCCTTTGCCCCATTTCAGGACAAGCCCGCCCATATGCGTTGTTCGTCCTGCATAGGGAATGGAGGAGTCGACACCGATTGCTGGCGAGGAGTTCAGCGGAATAGAGGAGACCGCTCCCCAGCTACCGGGCGGCGCAGGACGCTCGGTCAAGCGGGGACTCCCCCAGCCTATTCCGTGATTGGTCGCAGAACGTGGGGCAGATAAGGGAACTGCGGCGAGATCATCAGACGGATCACGCGGAGGGCCGGATGGGACATGCGCGGTAAGAATCGTCGGAGCGACAGCAGGTTTCCCCTCCGGACGCGAGAAACCAGCATCTCTACTCTGGTACGGCATCTCGTTGCCACGCCCTGTCGAGGCGACACGCTCGTGCCGGACAGGCTGTTTCAAAGGCGTCTTGTGAGATGCCGCGCTTTGCCCTTCGAGCACAGCCAGACGCGCCTGAAGCGCATGGATCTGTTGCGCCTGTGTCTTAACCAGTGCGGCCAGCACCTGCATGTCGATCTCGGCTTTCTTGACGGAAGCAGCCGCTGGTGATGCGAGCATGACAGGCACGGCAAGGGGGGCGAAAAACCGGCACCCCATTGCCGCAGGTTTGCGCAAAGACCCGCCTGCAGCAGAGGCGCGTTTCATGTGTTCTGCGCTCTCTCTGCATAGGGACGCGCAATGCAGGCCGCCACCAGACCGCAAAGTGCAGCCAGAGACAGCCAGGCGCCCGGCATCGAGCGATCACCTGTTGTCTGGATAAGCCAGGTGCAGATTGTCGGCGTAAATCCACCAAGACAGGTGGCCAGACTGTAAGCGAAAGAAAACCCGGTCGTTCTGATCCGCGGGGGAACGATCTCGGTCAGCCAGACGACAGCAGCCCCGTTATAAGCACTGTAGATAACGGCGAGTACCAGCTCCACGAGGAGAAGACGGCCGAAGCTCGGAGCAGAAACAAGCCAGTTCATCATCGGCCATGCGGAGACAAGGGCGATAACCGTTGCCGCTATCAGGAGCTTGCGGCGCCCAACCCGGTCCGACAGGGCACCAAAACAGGGCAGCAGAACAAGATTGGTCAGACCCACGCAAAGCGTGACGGTCAGACTCTCACGGCTTGTCAGATGCAGGACGCGCGTTCCAAAGGCGGGCGTATAGGCCGTGATGACGTAAAACGAGGTTGTGGTCATCATCACTGTCAAAATGCCGGTACCGATAATTTTCCATTCTGCGCACAGCATGCTGACCACCTCGCGAAAATGCGGGGGCGCGTGAGTGGCACCGAAGCTTTTTGTCTCTTTTAAATTACGCCTGAGGAAAAACAGCACTGGCACGATAAGGCAGCCGATAAGTAGCGGAATACGCCAACCCCAGGCCGCCATTTCCTGCGTATTGAGGCAGGATGTTAGCGTGACACCCAGCAATGCGGCACCCACCACTGCCAGCTGCTGTGAGGCTGACTGGAAGGCCACGATAAAGCCTTTGGTCTTTTCCGTTGCGATTTCGGCCAGATAGACCGACGTAGAGCCGAGTTCGACACCCGCAGAAAAACCCTGAAGCAGACGTCCACACAGGATAAGGAGCGGAGCAAACAGCCCAATACGCTGATAACCTGGCGTCAAGGCGAGTGTTGCCGTGCCGATCGACATCAGGGCCAGGGTTACGATCAGTCCTTTTCGACGGCCGATACGATCGACATACGCGCCGAGAATAAGCGCGCCAAGCGGGCGCATGAGAAATCCTGCGCCGAAAGTCGCGAAGGAGAGAAGCAGCTCTGCCTGTGGATTTCCGGAAGGGAAAAAAGCAGCCCCGATAGCAGCAGCATAATAGCCAAAGACCATGAAGTCATACATTTCAAGCATATTGCCACTTGCAACCTGCCCGACAGCTTCATGCGTTCGCGTATAGTTTCCGGATGGTCTGTACTCAGAGCGTCTTTCTGCCATACCTCCAGGTTCTTAACTGTTATGCTCACCGAGTTCATATCGCCACCTTTTACCTTTTACGGAACGAGGACGATCATCTTCTGCACGTCTTATTAAACGAGGACATAAAAATTGGCGTGCAGCGGCTTCATTTAAACGTGAACTATTGGCAATGTTAGAGTAATGTTGGGTTCATCCAGGAGCGTTCTTCGTGGAGTGGAAGGCTCTTCGCGATTCCTGAAAATAGTCGAGCTGTCGCGATTTCAGACCCCAGCCAGTCAGCATGGCGACATTATTCGCTTTGACCGGTCCAGAAAAAAGAACCCTGTCACTCAGACGCCGCCCACTGATCGTAAAAAAGGAGCGCCTGAGAGGCGCTCCTTTCCATTACACCACGCTCGAAATTTTCAGCCCGCAGCAACGACGCGCGAGCCTCACGAGGGAGCGCAAAACGTGCAACGAGATGACTCATCGAATGCACCTCGTCTGAAAGAAGGAGCGTCGACGAGCGGGCATCATCTGCGATGGACGCACTTTTTTGCGTATTCTGATCCATAACGGCGATCGCCGTTCCCACTTCCTTGAGGCTGGCAGCCTGCTCAAAGGCATTATGGACAATGGTATCGAGTTTTTCGCCCATCGATGTCACGAGCGTGGTGATGGTATCCAACGCCTTTTCAGTATCACGCACGCAGCTTGACCCGGCCTGAATCTCCTCAACGGTTTTGCCGACAAGCTGGCTGATATCTCCTGCCGCCTCGGTGCAACGCTGCGCCAGAGTGCGCACTTCATTCGCCACAATGGCAAAGCCTTTTCCGGAATCGCCCGCACGCGCCGCTTCGATGCTGGCGTTCAGCGCGAGAACATTGGTCTGGAAAGCGATCCCTTCAATCACATGCACGATTGCAGCGACTTCGGAAGAACTGGTTTCGATCTGTTCCATGGCCTTGCGGGTACGGCGCATGATCTCGGACGAATTTCCCGCTGACTGGCAGGCTTCCTCACCCGTCGCCTGCGCAGACGTCAGAACTGTCTCGGAATGCGCAGCCTTGTGCGTAATCTGGCTGATGGCCGCAGTCGTCTGCTCGATTGCAGCGGCCTGCTGTTCCGTACGCTTGGCAAGATCTTCGGCACCGACGGCAAGGCTGCGGCTTCCATCGCTGATCGTGCCCGCAGCCTCCGAGATACCGGTAATCGTAAGCGCCAGCCGCTCGACAGAGCGATTGAAGTTTTCACGCAGGAGATCGAATTCACGCGGAAGAGGCTGACGGATCTGCGAGGACAGATCGCCACCTGACAGGGCATTGAGCGCCGACCCGATTGTGTCGATGACATGCTTCACATCTTCGAGGCGCTGCTCGTCCTCCAGATGGCGACGCTCCTGCTCCTGCTCATGCCGGACACGCTCGGCCGCGACCGTCTCGTTGAGGGATCGGGCGCGCAGCAAGGTCTGACGAAAACTGTCGAGCCCTCTCGCAACAGACCCAATTTCATCGCCGCGCCGTGTTCCATAAATCGCAGCGTCGTAGCGTCCCTCTTCAAATGCGAGGACCGAGTTTTGCAGTCCCCGCAACGGCGCGTCGAGCAGACGCCTGAAGACAAGCACCATAAGCCCGAGAGAAAGAACAATCAGCGCGACACCGGGGATAACCAGCGCATAGACCGTGTGCCAGATCGGCGTCGTGATGGCCGCTCTGGGAATGTCGACAACCAGCGTCCAGTAGACGTTGAAATTGCCCATTTTCAGCGGGACAAGAACCCGGTCAATCTCCATGCCACGCGCATGATGCATGATCGTCACCTGCCGATCCGACAGCGCACGCGCCAGATCGTGAGTGGCGTTATCTTCATAATGCTTCATGCTCTGTCAGAATCAGGCGCCACGATCCAGGATCCCTGTGCAGAGAGCAGACCGATATGCGACCCGTCCACAATTTGAACCCGACTCAGAAACGGAACGAGCCAGTCGAGAGGAATGTCGGCCCCAACCACGCCAATGCGCTTGCCATTGAGCGTGATCGGATAGGTGGGCGACACCATCGCGACATGCGAGTCCAGATCGATATAAGGCTCAAGCCCGTCGAGCTCGCCCGTTTTGATGATATTCCAATATACGGCGCTGTAATGCTCTTTCGGTGTAGTAACCGCCACTTTGTTGTCAGGCCCGCGCTGGGCATACGGAAAAAATATTCCGTTGCTGTTCGTACCGGGTCCTCCAGGAGACTGTGTTCCGTCGAAACCGCGCGGAATCTCCTTGAAATCCATCCCGTAAATGGCGGGATAACGAACCATGTTTTCGACCAGAAGATCGACCACGAACTGCTTGTTCAGCACACCCGTTTTGTGCGCCGTCTCGATGGTGCTCTGGATATTGCGAACCACCGTATTTTGCTCGGTCAACGCGAGAATGATTTTCTCACCCAGAAGCTGACTTTTTGAAATAGCCTCGGCATAGACGTTTTTCTCAACCTGTTGCTTCATGAGCCAGCCCGACAGGCCAACTGCGACAAGCTGGATCAATAAAAAAGATACGCCACAGATCAGGATGATTTCCGTCGAGAGAGACGCGCGCGGCTTCGACGACGAGGGGGGAGCCATTGGAAAATTCTCCGATCAGAACGCCATAAAATACATGTGTGATCGCATGCGTTCGCACCCCCCTCATCGACAGATCAGAGGGAGATAGTGCACGTCAACAAGCGTCAATATGTCGTTATTGACGCATATTCGTCATCAGGCGTCAATCTGTTGCGCATTCGTCACGGAGTATTGCCAAAAACGATGCAACACCGGGTTTTCCAAGCAGTGTTAATGATTTTAATACTTCTGCCGATGTCGCGTTTTTCCCTTCATGCGGTCCATGAACGCATCTCAATCAAGCGCGCAGATCGGCGTCTTCTCGATAGGGACGGGCAATGAAAGCAGCTCCCAAACCGCAGATTGCTGCAAGTGACAGCCACAAGGCAGGCATGGCGCGATTGCCTGTCATCTCGATCAACCAGGTGCAGATCGTCGGACTAAATCCTCCGATGCACGTGGCCAGACTATAGGCAAAAGAGAAACCCGTCGTACGGATGCGCGGTGGAACGATCTCGGTCAGCCATGCAATGGCCGCTCCATTATACGCGCTATACAAAACGGCCAGTGCGAGCTCCACGGTCATCAGACGGGCCATATCCGGCGCCGCTACCAGCCAATGCATCAGCGGATAGGCCGAGCATACCGCAAGAAGTGTTGCGCCCTTGAGCAGCGCCTTTCGTCCGATACGGTCGGACAACGCACCGAAAAACGGCACCAGAAGGCAGTTGAGCACCCCGACGCAGAGCGTCACGAACAGACTGTCCAGCCGCCCCATATGCAGGATTCGCGTACCGAAAGCGGGAGTATACGCGGTCAGCACATAGAACGAGACCGTGCTCATGACCGCTGTCGACACGGCGATGCCGCCAAGCTGCCAATGGGCACGAAGCGTCTGGAACACTTCCCGCAAATCGGGATGGTTCTTCTCTGCCTCGAAGGCGGCTGTCTCCTGCAGGTTGCGACGTAGAAAGAGCAGAACCGGCACAATCAGACAGCCGAACAGCAGAGGAAGCCGCCATCCCCAATCCGACATGATTTGCGTACCGAGCCACGAAGTCAGTGCAAAGCCGACTGCCGCTGCGACGACCACGGCAAGCTGGATCGACGCTGACTGGAAGGCCACCACAAATCCACGGTTCTTCTCTGTCGCAATCTCGGAGAGATAAACCGAACTGGACCCGACCTCGACACCGGCAGAAAATCCCTGGATCAGTCGTCCACACAATACGAGCAGCGGAGCAAAAATACCGATCCTGTCATAGCCCGGCGTCAGAGCGAGGGTGATGGTTCCGACTGCCATGAGAGCAAGGGTAAGAATCAGCCCCTGCCGTCGACCGATCCGGTCGATATAGGCGCCCAAAACCAACGCACCGAGAGGGCGCATCAAAAAACCAGCCCCGAAAGTCGCAAAGGAGAGCATCAGCTCTGCCTGCGCATTGCCTGACGGGAAGAAAGCCCTGCCGATATCGGCTGCATAATAGCCGAAGACCATGAAATCATACATCTCCAGCATATTGCCGCTAGCGACCTGGCTGACTGCCCTCATGAGGCTGGGTTGCGTTAGGGACGACCCGGCCTCTTTGCCGGATGCAGAAAACTCGGGGGTTGGATCGGCGCCGGTCATCTCGGTCTCGTGCTCCGTGCAAAAACTTCAGGCGCCACCGTTCCTTTCCCTTAAAAAGGGGGAAAGCGCCGGTGCGCCCGTGGGTAAGGTGCACTCTGTTTTCTGTTATCGGATTGTGTTCCGGGTAACGACCTGTTCCTGCCCGGATATGAGGGAAGCCCGTTTCAGGACAGGACCCGATTGTCAGGCTCAGTGGGCCTCATATTCAGCCATCAGGCTGGCGAGACCATGCTGCCGCGTTGTTTTGAGACGTGCCGCAACAAGAATGGATTTCGCTTCACGGACAGCTCTGTCGAGTTCCTCGTTGATAATCACGTGGTCGAACTCGCTCCAATGCGAGATTTCAGCGAGCGCAGCGCCCATACGCTTGTCGATCTCGGCTTCCGCATCCGACGCTCTCGATCGCAGTCGCCGATCAAGTTCTTTCATCGATGGCGGCAGCACGAAAAGACTCACCACGTCGTCAGGCAGGGCAGCACGCAACAGGCGATGTCCCTGCCAATCGATATCGAACACCATATCGCGCCCACTGGCGAGCGCCGCTTCGACGGGGGCACGAGGCGTTCCGTAGCCACGACCGAAGACCTCGGCCCATTCCAGGAGCTCACCTTTCGCGGCCATCTCGCGAAACTGCTCCATGGCCCGAAAATGATAATGAACACCTTCTTTCTCGCCCGGACGCGGCTCACGCGTCGTGACTGAGACAGAATGCGCAAGACTGGAATCGCTGGCGCGCAGAGCATTGGCGATGGTGGATTTTCCTGCGCCCGACGGGGCAGAAATTACGAGACAAACGCCACGTCTTGCTACGGTCGTCATGTCTTTACTCCATCATCATTCGCAGGGCCGATCCGAGCCATAACCGCTCGGACGCCTTTTGAAAACCGCCCCCACCCTCCCGAAAGCAACCGTGATGACGAAACCGGTAAGTCCGATCCCGTCATCCATGCCAAGACCGATACAGCCCGACAAAGCGCCGAGCTCAGGCCGCGAGGGCGTGCAAACCGTTCTGCGGCCGTCGTGAGCGCTCTATAAGGCTCCGCGTCAGCGACCCGTGCGCTCTCGCAGATGAGCCGGATACCGCTCCCCGACCACATCGATCCGTTCAAGAGCCTCATCGATCTGCTGGAGAGCGTCTGGCGAGAGCTGAAGAGTGACCGCGTCCAGATTTTCGGCGAGACGTGCCGGGTTGCGCGTGCCAGGAATCGGCACGATCCACGGCTTGCGAGACAAAAGCCAGGCCAGAGCAATCTGCGCTGGCGTCACCTGCCGCTCTGCTGCGATGACTTTGAGCGCCTCAACCAGAGCCTGATTGGCTGACACGGCCTCAGCAGCGAAACGCGGCACGACGCTGCGGAAATCGTCTTTGCCGAACACCGTATCGACCGTGATGGCACCGGTCAGAAAGCCCTTGCCCAACGGCTGAACGGCACAAATCCGATCCCAAGCTCTTCAAGCAACGGAAGGATGTCTTTCTCCGGCTCGCGCCACCAGAGCGAATATTCGCTTTGAAGCGCGGCGACCGGCAGGACCGCGTGGGCTCTTCGGATAGAGGTAGCTCCGGCCTCAGACAGACCAAAGTGACGTACCTTGCCCTCCCAGACCAGCTCCTTGACCGCTCCGGCCACCTCTTCCATCGGCACATCGGGGTCGACACGATGTTGATAAAACAGATCGATAACATCGGTCCGCAGCCGCTTCAGAGCATCTTCCGCCACCTGACGGATGCGGTCAGGATGACTATCCATTCCCTGCGTCACATCGCCATTTTTAAAGCCGAATTTTGTCGCGATCACCACCTCATTCCGAAAGGGCGCGAGCGCTTCACCGAGGAGTTCTTCGTTATCGAAGGGGCCATAAGCTTCCGCGGTATCGAAAAACGTCACTCCCTGTTCGTAAGCGCTGCGCAAAAGAGCAAGCGCTTCCCTCTTGTCCGTTGCCGGACCGTATGCGTAGCTCAGCCCCATGCACCCGAGGCCGAGCGCGGAGACTTCAAGCCCGCTTTTTCCAAGATATCGTTTCTGCATATGACCCCCTGTCCTGATGATGAAAAAAGAGAAGCGCCGAGTTATCGGCGGTACTGCGCGTCGCTCACCGGCTCCATCCAGTCGGTGGACGTGCCATTTTGCGTTTCTGTGATCGCGATATGGGTCATCGCGCTTGTGGCAGAGGCGCCGTGCCAATGTTTCTCACCGGGTTCGAACCAAACCATATCGCCTGACTGAACCTGCGCCACAGCACCACCATCGCGCTGCACCCAGCCCAGCCCCTGAGTGATGAGAATGGTCTGCCCCAGAGGATGACTGTGCCAGACGGTTCTTGCACCCGGCTCGAAGGTGACTGTGGCACAGGCAAGGGCGCCACTGCCCGAAAAAGGGGAGTCGATACGCACGGCTCCCGTGAACCACTCGGCAGACCCTTTGGCCGAGGGCGCAAAACCAGGCTGTCTGATATGCATGAAAAGGCTTCCTTTCCGGAGAAACGACATGAGCACCCATGTCGATCGACCCGAGACAAAGGACCACAAGCCGGACTAAGCGATTAGATAATATAATACGCACGCATCTATGCCGGAGCTTCATGAATGCAACGCGATGAACTGGTCGATCTCAATGCCTTCATGACGGTCGCAGAAGAGCAAAGCTTCACTCGTGCCGCCGCCAGGCTCGGCACGTCCCAATCTGCCCTGAGCCACACGGTCAGGCGCCTGGAGACGCGTCTCGGCGTGCGTCTGCTGACCCGAACCACCCGGCGCGTCTCTGTCACCGAGGCGGGTGAGCGTCTTCTTCAGACCCTCACCCCGGC
This sequence comes from Asaia astilbis JCM 15831, assembly GCF_000613845.1. Lineage (GTDB taxonomy): Bacteria > Pseudomonadota > Alphaproteobacteria > Acetobacterales > Acetobacteraceae > Asaia > Asaia astilbis. Next base: position 134,397 of record NZ_BAJT01000007.1, on the reverse strand, counting down.
TCTGAGCAGTATTGCCGACGAGATTGCCTCACTCAGCGAGCTTTCACTCAAACCTTCCGGAACGGTCAGGATCACAACCTCGGAGCATGCGGCAATCAGCCTGCTCTGGCCCAGATTGCGACAGATTTTGCCCGAATACCCTGACCTGCATGTCGAACTCTCACTTGATTCAGGCCTGACCGATATCGTCGCCGACCGGTTCGATGCGGGTGTGAGGCTCGAAGAGACAATTGCGCGTGACATGATTGCGGTGCCCATTGGACCGCCCTTGCGCATGGCGGTGGTGGGAGCGCCCTCCTATTTTGCGAAACATCCTCGACCGATCCGTCCGCAGGACCTGTCGCAGCATCGATGCATCAATTTGCGCATGCGTAGCTCTGGAGGCGTGTACGCATGGGAGCTGGAGAAAGGGAGACGCGCCCTGCGCATTCGCGTCGAAGGGCAATTGACCTTCAATAATGCGCCCATGGTTCGTCAGGCTGCTCTGGACGGCTTCGGTCTGGCCTGCGTTATGGAAGATCAGATTCAAGAGCATGTGAATGCAGGAAGGCTAATCCGGGTTCTGGAAGACTGGTGTCCTCCCTTCCCCGGTTACCATCTCTATTATCCCAGCCGTCGCAACGCCTCGGCTGCCTTCAGACTTGTTGTCGAGACGTTGCGCTATCGGACTGACCGGGAAACCTGACCCGTCTCAAAACTCCTGAGCAGTCGGACGATACAGGATCTCGTTGATATCGACGCTCTCGGGCTGGCTCATGGCAAACAACACGGTATCGGCAAACGATTCTGCCGGTATCGCCACCTGAGCATAAAAAGTGGACATGCGCTGCGCGGTTTCCGGATCGGTCACACTCTCGGTTAGCTCGGTATCGACGGCGCCGGGTGAGATGATGGTGGTGCGGATATTGTAAGCCTTGACCTCCTGACGCAGCCCCTCCGACAAAATCCGCACAGCCGTTTTGGTCGCAGCATAGACCGCGCCGCCAGCTCGAACCTTGTGGCCTGCAACAGAAGCAACGTTGATGATATGCCCACTCTTCTGGCGCTGCATCTGCGGCAGAACCGCGGCAATGCCGTAAAGCGTCCCCTTGAGATTGACGTCAATCATGCGATCCCAGGCGGCGATGTCCCGTTTCTCGAGAGGCGAGGACGGCATAAGACCTGCATTATTGATGAGCACATCAATCCTGCCGTGAAGACTGATCGCCTGATCGACAAGCGCCTGAACCTGTGCCGCATCGCTCACATCGGTTCTGACCACAGCCTTCCGATCGAAGCCAAGCGTGTCGGCAAGGGCCTCGAGCCGCTCCAAGCGGCGGGCGCCCATGACAATTTTGGCACCTTCAGCCGCCAAACGGCGCGCGACAGCCTCACCTAGGCCACTGCTCGCGCCGGTGATGACAACGACTTTTCCCTCAATGGTTCGGGCCATACTTAGACATCCTCTTCTTGTTGAAAAACCTCTCTGACAAAACTGAGTGCGGAAGAGGCCGTTGGCCAACCCGAGTAACATGTCAGATGAGTGATGATCTCATCCTGCGTCACGCCCATGTCCAGAGCTTTACGAAGATGAAATGCCAGCTCGTTACCATGATAAGACATGCGTTAACTGCTCCACCCGGTCAACACAGTCATTTTTTAAGCACAGGTGGCACAACGATGACTCCGAAGCAGCTGTAGCAGATCAAAAACCGGGCAAAATCTGATTAGGACGTTCCCTAAGCTGAGCATCGCAATACCCACTCTCCAAGCGGGACTAGAGCCGGAGATTCATACACACCAAACATAGGGCCCCATCAACTGGCCATCTCGTCAAGGACGAAGCTACTTTTAGCTTACAGATGCGGTGACATCGCCCGTATCTACCGGGCTTGAATTCTAATCACAGCAAAAGTGTCAGAGCACGCGCTCGTGAGACTACTCCAATGAACTCATTATAAGCACCTTGCCCGCGCGACGTACGATTGGAACTGTAGACATATTTTACTATTAAGTAACAAGGATTGTTATAGAAATTATTTCTGAATGTCTTTTAGTATCGAAATTTCAGAATATAGGCCACCACAGTACCTTGAATCGAATTTTAGCCGAGGCGTCCATGTAACATAGTCACCTTTAATTAAATTGAACGATAGTTTGATTTAGATCAAAGCCTTTGACCCAAAAAGGGAGGCAGATTTCGCTCCATCACGGCCTTTGAAATAGCCCACCTCGTCAATCTGGAAGATTTTGGCGACGTGGCCATTTGTTTCTATAACAGCGGGATGGGCATAGGACTTTGACGGTATACTCAGTTGATTTTGTAGAGAATGGTCATCCCGTTAGTTCTGATTGCCCTTTATATAACAATCCGGACGATAACGGGTTTTGCCCCGACGCTTCAGCGTCCATCAAAGTTAAGACCGCCATGAATACGCCCACAAACACTAAAAGAGGCCTTGAAGCTTCGGCTCACGCTTTTAGTAACGCGTCACAACTCTCAGAAAAAAGAGCAGGCACATCCCTGTGTATCCACCGTGAATTTGTTCACCTGGCATCTCCGCCAGACCTCTCACGAGAAAAAGGCGAAAATCTCGATGTACAAACCTCAATGGATCATCAGCTTCATCTCGTTACGCAGAACGGAGCACTCTTGAAACCACTGCGGAAACGAGGAAATAGCTTTGTATTTCTGCTACCTGCTGGCACGTATCAGGTTCGGATCAGAAGCAAAGCAGATCGTCCTTGCGATGTCGTCGGTCCCTTCGTCGACGATCGGCGCTTATTGGGCGTTCTGATAGGTGACATTTGGATATTTGGGAGCCATTCTTTCCAAAAAATCAATAATCATCTGCTTGAGAGCCGGTTAAATGGATGGATGGACATCGAAAACCCCCACGGTCGCTGGACTTCTGGAAATGGTCATTTAAGACTCCCTTCCGAATACACCTTTCAGACATCTATTCTGTCCATCGATGTTTTGTCAGCGGGGCCTTATAAAGTGAATGATCACCCTGATTTTTCTCATTGCGAAACTACGCCGAAAAGCATTTTAAAGCGGTAAATCTGACGAAATTCTCGAGTTTCGACAAACACACCTATGAACTAGGTAGAGTAAGATTTTTACAGAGTGTCTTATTTCCGCTTAGATATAGCTCTCTCTGACACGAAGTTCTAATTTTAATGGGAAATACACGTTTTTCCATTAAAATTCAAAATATAAAAATAGATCGAACCATTTGAATGGTATTTATAAAGTTAACTTAAGTCTTCTTTCGCTCTTTCACTCAACTTTTTCCAGATAGGCTCTACGAAACCACGTTCACAACACAGAGGAACTGCAGCGTCTTCTTGCCAAGACATGGCTTCGACACTGGATAGTGAAATGCCTTTCTGCACACTAAATTTCCATGAGCTCTTATCGTTGAGCAAATAGGTTTCGCTAAGTACCCCGTTCACATTGATGACTCTATGTCGCTCCGTCAAGATATGAAAGACCGTGAAAGATACCTGAGACTTATCATAAAATATAGATTTTCCATTTACGAGCATACGTACCGGTATAAATTTATCATCGATTACAATACAATGCTCAGATGTAACGCTTAAATTCTCGAAAGGTACGTTATCGCCAAGCGCACCCTTGCAGACAGTTACCGGATACCCCGCCATATCATCATGAGGGCCTTCGAGAACTTTAACAAAAGAAGCTCCTACCCACATAACACGAGCAGGAAGTTCAACATCACCTTCATAAGTAAGAACCATATCTCCCGGCTTTATATCCTCGATATTTTCGAAACCTTTTGTGGTTTTTACTAGAGATCCAGCAAGGTAGCACGGGGTGAAGGATACAGGCGCCGTACCGGTACTATCTTGAGTGAAATCATAACTCACACCCTCGTAAGTGACGGTAAAAAAATTACTTTCTCCCGTCGACTCCCCTTCCCCAGTGTAGGTTATACTCAACGAAGACCAGTCAAAATTTGTATTCCCCATGACGATGACATGATAAGCGCCTGCGGTATCCCCAAGTATCAAGATACCAATATCCTTATTGCCCCAAGAATAATCATATTCCCAGCGAACTGTCGTACCAGGAGAGTTCACACTATCGAATGTGATCCAAAATCCATCAATCGTCGCATCAACATTTTTCTCGGGATCGTTTGGTTTAATGTAACCCACTCCATCCGTAACGGTGAAATAAGAACCTGACAAAACGTAGGAACCGTTCGCAAATATCTCGGATGGCATAAATGGCGCTCCATGCTTAGGGCTTAAGTAACTAGAAATTTATTTTAAAACAAGATAACAGATACTTATGTTGCACAGTGTAATTTATTAAAACCCAACAGTAACCATTAAGTTTCGAATAAGAAATAATTGATTTATCGAAAGGTCAGAAATATATATCATAGTTCCACTCGATAATACTATAGTACATGGTGCAGTTATTTTAAGTTATATAGTTTATAAACATCTAAATCTCGTCTACGCATTTAATAAATATTATATATTTATATTAAAATATCCGAATTCACCAATGCACTGACAGTGACGCCGCCCGTGGATATTGTTCTGGTAAAAGATGTTATCCAGAGGTCGCACGGGCGCCGATGTCACCCTTGGCTCCAAAGATCATCTTCATTCTTGCAAAAGCTCTCATTGCGTCAGCGCCTCTATTATGAAGCATAACGATAAAATATACCTATAATGTAAGAAAAATTTCATCATTGTTTGTAAAAGTAATATATAGTTCCGTCTGATGTCTGTGTAAATTTATTCATACGAATCAGCCCCTTATACTCCCATTCAGTTTCACTTATTCCCGGTATCACAACTGGGCGACCTGTTCGAAATGGAGCGCATGATGCGGTATATTCGAATTACGGGACCAGCCTTCATTCTCTATGCCTTTTACTTGGCAGAAGCACTTTGAGGAAAAATTAAACATGTTATTGAAGAAATCGACGTTGGTTTTCGCATCAATGGCAGCATTCGCCGTAGTTGCTCACGCTTTTCCCCAGACCCCTGAAGTGGCCAAGGCCGAACTGACGGTAGCCTCACAATACGCCCTGAGCTGGCCAGCGACACTCGGAACCGTCGATCTTTACGCTGCATCAACGCCGGATCAAGGCACCATGACTCCGGTGAAGCGACACGTCACGACCTCATCCATTACCGTTGTCTCGCCTCTTCCGGGCAAAGGTCGCGTCTATTTTTTCATCAAGCCGACCGACGGCACACCCGGCCTTTGGGTCTCCAACCGCGTTCTGCCACTCAACGGGGTCGCCAATTTCCGTGATATGGGCGGCTATGAAACCACGGATCATCATCATGTTCGCTGGGGACAATTCTATCGCTCCGCAGCTCCAAGCGGGCTGACTGCTGAAGATTATCAGCTCGTGGACACTCTCGGCATCAAAACTGTGACCGATTTCCGCACCCAGGCCGAACAGAAAAAGCAGCCGACCCATTGGCAGGGCGTCTCCCCGGCCTTTTTCGCTTCGGAAAAACCGACGCTGCCCGGCGACATGACCGACCGTAAGCATCTGGCGAAACTGAGCGATACCGATGCGAAGACACTCATGGAAGCGTTCTACGCTCGTATGCCAGAATACTACGCTCCTGAACTCAAGGCACTCTTCGCCCGGCTTGAAGCGCACCAGACGCCAACTCTGACGCATTGCACCGCAGGCAAGGACAGGACGGGATTTGCGTCCGCTCTTGTCCTCTATGCCCTTGGTGTGCCGGAACAGACCATTTTGGCCGATTATGCCATGAGCGGCGATCTGCTTCGTGCGCATCTGACGCCCAGCTTCAAAGCCGCCATGTCGGATCATCAGAATGGCGGCGCCATGGCAGCTTCGCCTGCCATGCACTCGATGCTGGCTTCAGACCCCGCCTATCTCAAAGCTGCCTTCGACGCGATCAAAAAGCATTACGGTTCAATCGACGCCTATCTGACGCAGGAACTTGGCGTGACACCCCAGCAGCGCGCCACGCTTCAGAGCCTCTATCTGGACTAAAAAAGGGAGACGTCTTAACGACGTCTCCCCTTCCAAAACCTCCGGAGACTGGTCTCCGGACAGTCTTTACATGCTTACTTCTTCTGCGAAAGTACGGCCTCGCGAATACGTTGACCGAGCTTGGCATCAACATTGGTCCAGTATTCGAACACACGTGACAGGACTGGCTCTTCAACACCACCCAGAATATGGCCCGAAGCGTTCTGCACCAGACGGTCACGCGCCGCATCGTCCATTACGCGATTAACAAGGTCATTTGCCTGGCTGAAATCGTCATCTTCGGGGCGCAGCGTATAAGCTGCACGGACGAATTCACCATCCGCAGCCCAAACCGCATTCTCAGGGAAGCGCTGTGCATCGGCCGCCGGGCCACCCTTCGAATTGGGCGCGTAGACCGGATCGGATGCGTTCTGCGACCGCATCGTGCCGCCCTTGGAATAGGAATGAACCGGGCATTTCGGTGCATTAACCGGAATCTGCTTGTAGTTCACGCCAAGACGCGCGCGGTGAGCATCAGCATAGGCGAAGGCGCGTGCCAGCAGCATTTTGTCAGGCGACAGACCCGTGCCCGGTACGAAGTTATTCGGCTCGAAGGCAACCTGCTCGATCTGGGCAAAGAAATCCGTCGGATTGCGATCAAGCACAAGCTTGCCCACTTCGATCAGCGGATATTCTTTCTGAGACCAGGTCTTGGTCAGATCGAACGGGTTGATCCGATAGGTCTTTGCGTCCTCATAAGGCATGATCTGCATCTTGAGCGTCCAGCTCGGATGCTCTCCACGCTTGATCGCCTCGTACAGGTCGCGGCGGTGGTAATCTGCGTCGCTTCCTGCGAGCTGATCGGCCTGATCCTGTGTCAGACACTTGATGCCCTGGTCGGTCTTGAAGTGATATTTCACCCAGAACCGCTCACCAGCCTCGTTGACCCACATATAGGTGTGGCTGGAGAAACCATCCATGTGGCGCCATGATGCCGGAATACCGCGGTCACCCATGAGCCAGGTTACCTGATGGGCGCTTTCCGGGCTGAGGGTCCAGAAGTCCCACTGCATGTCATTGTCACGAAGGCCGTTATCGGCACGGCGCTTCTGCGAGTGAATGAAGTGCTGGAACTTCATCGGATCACGCATGAAGAAGACCGGCGTGTTATTGCCGACCATGTCGAAATTGCCTTCTTCGGTGTAGAATTTCACCGAGAAACCACGGGGGTCGCGCCAGGTATCCGGGCTGCCCGACTCACCAGCAACCGTCGAGAACCGCATGACCGTCTCGGTCTTCTGGCCCTTCTGCAGGAACTTGGCCTTGGTATAGCGGCTGACGTCGTGCGTGACCTCGAAATGCCCGAATGCACCGCCACCCTTGGCGTGCGGCTGGCGATCGGGGATCATCTCGCGATTGAACGTCGCCATCTGCTCGATCAGATAGTGATCATGCAGCAGGATCGGGCCATCGGCCCCAACGCTCAGAGAATACTCGGTGCTGGCAACGGGATTGCCTGCATCGTTGGTGGCTGGTTTGAGGCGTTCATCAGACATGGAAATGCTCCGGTCAGAAGTTTATGCAGCTAGAATGATCCGGAGGTCTTCGAGTTGCACAAAGCGCTCATCGAAACTGTCGATCAGAGAGACAAGAGAGGCCGCAAAGACTTGCCTCTGGCATAAGTTAATAATAATAGTTATTATCAATACAGGGCGCTTATTGTGATACTTCAGCGCTTTCCACACTATTGTGGCTGCGATTCTGAACCTCAAGGGGTGGTGTGAATGACACCGTGCCCATCTGATTTTCCCAGTATTGAAAGCCACTTATCATGAAGTGACCGATCGGCGCGCATTGGATCCCAGCCACCTGCCGTCCCGTGAAACTCTTCTACCCTTGCTCCACGCAGTCGGGACGGGTCTCAGCTGACGAGATCGTTCTGAGAAACGCTTCCGAGAGCAGGGCTGTCAAGAAAACTTCACGGAGGACAGAAGGTGGTAGCGAACCGTTCGAGAGCACGTTCACTGTTCTTCTCGAAAGCCCAGGCTTCGAGGCCGATGACCCCGTGATAGCCCATATGGCGCAGCGCGCGAGCCACGGCGGGGTAGTTGATTTCACCTGTTCCCGGTTCGCATCGGCCAGGGACGTCAGCGACCTGGATCTCCCCGATGAAAGGCAGAGCCTTCTCCAGCAAGGCGATGAGATTCCCTTCGCCGATCTGGGCATGATAAAGATCGAGCATCAGACGCAGATGGGGATGATTGACGCCTTGCACCAAGGCGAGACAGTCCTGAGCCCGTCCAAAGGGCACCCCAGGGTGGTCGACCGCCGCATTGAGGTTTTCAAGCACGAATGTGACGCCGTGTTTCCCGCCAAGTTCAGCGAGGCGGCTTAGCGTATCGTAGGCTTTGAGCCACATGGCCCCATCCGGACCGGCTGGGCATGGCTTCAGTGGAAGCCCGTCAGGCCCGAGCCCTGTCCCGTGCAAATTGAGCCTGGGTATACCGAGCTCCTTTGCCGCCTCAATTGAGAGTAAAGCTGTGCGCAGCATTTCCTCCGCACCACTCTCATCGGCCAATGTGCCTCTGATATATCCGGTCATGGATGAGAAATGCGCGCCCGTCGCGGCTAGGCACCTGAGATCATGCCGGGTCCAATCCCAGAGCTCGACCAGAAACCCTTTGCGCGCCAGATACTGCACGCGTTCCAGAAAAGGCAGATCGAGCAGAATCATCTCTGCACAGACAGCAAGCGAAAAGGGCGCTGCGCGATCGGACAGAGGATAGGCTTTTATCATGATGATCCCTCACCAAACGTCTGTCGTCGGCTCATTTGCGGGCGGGCACCTCCCGATGCCGGAAAATCGTCATCTCAAGGAAGCGGCACCCATGCCGCAGAGAGGTTTTTTACAATTCGCCTGTCAGAAACTGCGCGCGCCCATGTCCGAAAGACCAATGGGAATCTTCATTCTCGACGACCGATACCATGACATCCGAAGGCATCATGTTGCATTCTTCCTGCAAGCGTTCGGTCAGGCGTCGATAGAACGCCGCATTCTTCTCCTCACCCCTGGGTCTGCTGAACATCTGCAAGACCAGAACCTTGTCGGTTCTTGGGATATTGAGCCCTGTATCCTCAACGATCAGATGCGTTTTTTTTATGTTCGGAGACAATCTGGTACCGATCGCCCCGAGGGACATCAAAAATCTCAAGCATGGCCTCGTGAGCGGCATCGAGCATCGCCTTCACCTCGATATCGCTTCGTCCTTCAACAACGTGAAAATGAAGTAGCGGCATAATCTTCCTCTGGATCAAGAAAAGACTCCGGCATTGAAAGCCGGATCCCGAGAGACGTCAGAGTCTCGCCCAGCTTCCATTTCTGTGGGCCATGACAGCAGCGTCGATCAGACGCTGAACCTCCCAGGCCTCACGGAAATCGGGCGTTGCCGACACACCCTGATCGATCGCGCGGATAAACTCGGCCATCTCGATGGTCTTGAGATCGTTAAAGCCGAGATGATGACCACCCGCGACACAGAAGGCGCCATAAGGCGGATGCTGCGGCCCGGACTCAATCAGACGAAAGCCATTGCTGCGAGGATCTTCCCCCGCCTTGTAATAATGCAGTTCGTTCATGCGCTCCTGATCGAAAACAAGCGTCCCATTGCTCCCAGAGATCTGAAAGCCGAGCTGCATGTTTCGCCCTGTCGCCAGCCAGTTAGCCTGAAGCGTCCCGGAGCATCCTCGTTCGAACACGACCAGCATGCGGGCGATGTCATCCACGCCCACCTCCTTGCGCTCGGCCTCTCCGGCCTTGACCGGTCTGGTTTTGATCGGCGTATCGAGCTGGGCGAAAACCTCTGAAATCGGGCCGAGCAGGAACCGCGCAACGGCGATGATATGACTGCCCACATCGGCGATAGCTCCCTGTCCACCTGCCGGATCACAACGCCATGACCAAGGCGTTTCCGGATCGGCCATGAAGCCTTCGGCGTGGATCCCATTGAAATCGGTGATCTCTCCAAGTTCACCGGAAGCAATCATCTCGCGCGCATATTTCAGCAGCGGATTCTTGAGATAATTAAATCCACTTGCCGTCCTGACGCCCGCCTTTTCCGCAGCGAGCATCATCTCCTGCGCATCAGCGCCACTGATCGTCAGAGGCTTTTCGCAATGGACATGCTTGCCGGCAGCGAGAGCAGCAAGCGCCATTTCCTTGTGAAACAGGGTCGGGGTCGTGATCGATACGACATCGATCTCCGGATCTTCGACAAGCGCGCGCCACTCCGTCAGAGCCTTGACGAACCCGAACTGGTTTCTGAAACCCTCAGCTCGGGCACCATCGAGATCGGCCACTGCATGAAGCATTGGGCGCGGAATATCGTCGAAGACGTTCCCTGCAGCCTGATAGGCCAGAGCATGCGCTTTGCCCATAAAGCCCGTACCAATCAGACCGATGCGGATTGTATTTCTCATCATGCTCGCTCCCGGTTCAGACATGTCTGGTGGTTTTGACGGCGACAGGCGACGTCGAGGAAGAGAAAGAGCGATAATCGATCATCGTCTCTTCGATTTTTTCCAGAGAAACACCTTTGGTCTCAGGCACGAATTTCATCATGAACCAGAGGGCGCCAAGGCCAAGTAACGCGAACAGCCACATCGAAAAGGCACCGTGAAATTTCTCGGAGAGATAATGATTTTCGCTCAGCATCGGGAAGAATTGGCTGACAACGAAATTCATGCCCCAATTGGCCGTTACGGCCAGACTGATCCCGACAGCGCGGAAGCGATTGGGGAAAATCTCGGAGATAAGGATCCAGGAGATCGGCCCCCAGGACAGACCGAACATCAGCATAAAAACCAGCATGCCCGACAGGGCCATCAGGCCTGTTGACTGGGTGTAAAGCCCCCATGAAACGACCAGAAGTCCGATCACCATGCCGATCGAGCCCCAGAGCATCAGCGGCTTACGGCCATGACGATCGACAATCCAGGCTCCGATCACGCATCCGAGCAGCAGGGCCAGCCCGATCCAGATGGTTTGAAACAGAGCGGCCTGAAGACTGCCGCTGGTCGATTTCAGAACCATCGGTGCGTAATACATCATCACATTGATGCCGGTGACCTGCTGCAGCGCAGCGATACTCGCCCCGACGAAAATGATCCAGCGAGCACGAGCATCGCCAAAAACCTTTGAGAAGCCCAGAGACGTTTTGGCGACGGCGCCCAGAGACTCTTTGATCTCGGCATGAAGATTGCGCGCATGATGATCGTTCGAAATGCGTGTCAGGGTCTTCAGCGCCTCATCGTGGCGTCCCTTGAGCACGTGCCAGCGCGGCGATTCCGGAATGAAGAAAATCATCGCGCAGAAGAGGATACACGGCACGATTTCCGAGCCGAACATCCAGCGCCACCCCATGTCGAGCAGCCATTCGGGCGTCGCAGACCGCGCAATGAGATAATTGACGACGAAAACGACCACCTGACCGAAGACGATGGCGAATTGCTCCATACTGAGCGCGCGCCCCCGCATATCCTTTGGCGAGACCTCGGACATATACATGGGCGAGACAGCTGAAGCGACGCCAACCGCGATCCCGCCGAGCATGCGATAGACGACAAACCACGTAAAATCCGTCGCGAGTGCCGTTCCGATCGATTGTAAGCTGAACAACAGCGCACAGATAAACAGCGTCATACGCCGTCCCAGCCTGTCCGCCATCGCGCCGGAAACAAGCGCGCCAACCATGCAGCCGACCACCACATTGGAAACAGCCCAGCCCGTCTGGGCCGGAGAGAGGTGGAAATATTCCTGCAAAGGCGAAATCGCGCCGGAGATCACCGACGTATCGTAGCCGAAAAGAATACCCCCCAAAGCAGCGATCGCGCAGATACGCAGCACATATCCAACGTCATGGCGCTCTGATTGCACCATGACGACGTCTTTTACTCTTTTCATGAGATGCTCTCCTTTCCCGGCTTTTTTTTGCCGGGAGAGACAGTCATTGAACGGGTTTTAGAGAGCCGTTCCGGATCATGTGCGCCCTGTGCTGATCATTATTCGGTCAGGAAATGGTGCATGAGATCTTTACGGCTTCAGCCTCTGTCAGACAGTCGTTTCCGCCAGTGGAAACTCAACCGCCGTAAAGGGCTGGACGCATTGTCATTTCAATTTTTTCGATCTGTCCGCTTTCCTGCGCCCTGACGCAGGCATCAGCAGCCACCGAGGCGCAGTAACCGTCCCACGCGGTCGCCCCGTTCAGCGCGCCAGCTTTGACGCCATTGATAAAATCCTGAACCTCAACGTCATACGCCGCGATGAACCGCTCTTTCCAGTCGGTCATGATTTCGGTCGACAAGGCGGCGGCCTTACGCAGTTCAATAGCAGGAGGTAAGGGCAAGCTGGCCTCACCCAGCTCTCCGACCACCGCGCATTTGATGTCATATCCGTATTGGCAATTGACGAATATTTCGACATCGATGCGAATGCCTTTTTTCGTTTCCAGCAAAACAATCTGCGGATCACGAATATGCTCCAGCGCCTTGGATGTCCGACGTGGGAAAATGACCTGAGCGCTCACATAATCATCGCCAAGCATCCAGCGAAACACGTCAAGCTCGTGTACGAGCGTGTCCGTTATACCCATATCGGTCTTGTAATTGGCGCCGACACGCTGGTTACGATGAGCCGCATGGATCATCAGAACCTCGCCGATTTCACCCTTGTCGATCAGGGATTTCAGTGCACGGTACCCTGTGTCATAGGGCCGCATGAACCCAACTTGCAAAAGGCGTTTGCCATGTGCGGCTTCAGCCTCGACGATCCGGCGGCAATCTTCAGCCGTCGTAGCGAGTGGCTTTTCACAAAAGACGTATTTCTTGTGCCGCAATGCCTCCAACACATACTGCGCATGTGTCCCGCCCCAGGAGGTGACGATCACGGCCTCGACTTCGGGCAAGACAATCAGCGTCCCGCCATCCTGCGGCACTTTGGCTTTCGGCGCGTATTTATTCGCTACTTCCTGAGCGCGATCGAGATTGACGTCGGTCACAGCAACGATTTCTGCACCGGAGAGGCTCTGCATGCACCGGCGGATATGGTCCTCACCAATAGCGCCCGTGCCGATAACACCAATTTTGAGAGTCATTTCAAGAACTCCACTTGTCCAAATCAATAGGGGAGAAAGGCCTGGTCAGGATCCATGGAGAATTTCCAGGCCCGACGGGGTCCCGCCATGACATTGAGATAATAAAGGTCGAAACCATGCGGCGCGCCGACAGGATGGTAGCCTTTGGGCACGAGCACCACGTCACGATCGGCAATAGCCATGGCCTCATCCAGCGACCCGTCTTTTGTGTAGACACGCTGTAAGGCGAACCCGCTGCCGCGTTTGAGACGATGATAATAAGTCTCTTCGAGATAGGTCTCGTTGGGGAAATCGTCGGTGTCGTGTTTGTGCGGTGGATAGCTCGACCAATGCCCACCCGGCGTGATGACCTCGACGACCAGCAGAGTTTCCGCTTCTGCCGTGTCAGGCAGAATATTGCGGACGAAACGCTGATTGGTGCCCGTCCCTCGCGTCAGTTCGCCCACATCGTCCGGCGAAATGACACGGGCAGGGTATTTGCCCTTGGCAGGAGACGAACAGACTGCCAGCTCGACCGCCGTCTCCGCCTCGACACGCCAATCGGCCCCAGAAGGCAGATAGACAGACCAGGGCGCTCCACTGAAGGGATCCATGCGCTCTCCGAGCAGACCGAAATCCTGTCCTGCCCCCTGGATGCGCGCCTTGCCACTGACGAGCACAAGACAAGTCTCATTCGGGCCGGTGCGATCGGAGATGTGATCTCCCGGCGCCAAAGAACGCACATTGAAATCGATATAGCCCCATCCCGCCGATTGAGGCGTTACGGAGACAGTGCGCTTGGTCTCGTCAGGCTTGTGAGACCGCACCAGAAGAGTGGACGTCATAGGGACGCTCCCGAAAGATGGCCGGTCGCAATCAGCGTATCGACCAGATAATTTCGGCCCATGCGGGCGTAAACGAGGGGATTAGCGAGTTCAGGGTCCTGTTCGGCCTCAAGCACGATCCAGCCTGCATAATCGGGCAGCTCACGCATAACGCGGGCATAGTCGATGCAGCCATCGCCCGGCACGGTAAACACGCCGGACAACACGCTTCGTAAGAAACTCCAGTCACACACATCGGCCTGCGCCCGCTTGAACGGACGGATATCCTTGCCATGCACATGACGGATCCGCTCCCGATAAGAGCGGGCCAACTCGGCGGGATCGGACCCGCCCCAAAGCGCATGGCCTGTATCGAGCAACAGCTTCACCGCGGGACCGGTCAGATCCATGAAGCGCGCAATATCGTCTCGCGACTGCACAACCGTGCCCATGTGGTGATGATAGACGAGATCGATCCCATGATCTGCCAGAAAACCGGCCACGACGGTCATACGCTGGGCAAACGCTTTCCACTCGGCTGCCGCCAGAAAAGGGCGCGCAGAGAGGGGCGTATCGATCTGCCCATGAATCGCGTTGGACGTCTCTGCCGCAATGCAGACCTTGCACCCCATGCCCTTGAGCAATTCCAGACGGGGTTTGAGTGCCTCAATTTCCTCTTCGGCAGAGCGCGTCAGAAGTTCGGTCGACCACCAGCCGGAGATGAATTCCAGCCCGAACGGATCGAGTGCAGCCTTCATGCCAGAGACTGTCTGGGGAAATTTATGACCCAGTTCCATGCCCTGAATGCCGGCCTTTTTCGCCTGTGCCAGACACATTTCGAGCGTTGTGGATGCGCCAACCGACTGCATGTCGTCATTGGACCAGATGATGGGATTGGCGCCAATTTTGATTGTCATACTCGTCTCCTTGCCTCATCGCCGTATTGGCGAGAGACGGAATAAAGCTGTCTCAGTTACCGATACGCTGCGCGCCACGCGCCCTCTCATATTCTTCGCGGGCCTTATCGACCTGCGGACGGATCGAGACCTCAGGCACTGCGACATCCCACCAGGCGCCGCCCTCTTGGGTGGTCGGTGCCGGGTCGGTGTCGATGACGAGAACGGTCGTCCGGTCTGCCGAGCGTGCGCGCTCCAAGGCCTCTGTCAGATCGGCGAGGCCTGAGATCTTTTCGGCATGCGCGCCAAGGCCATGAGCGAGCTGCACGAAATCGATCTTGAAAGGACGGACCTGCTGGCAATCTTCCCAGAGATTATTGAACGGAGCACCGCCGCAGGCCTGCTGCAAACGGTTGATGCAGCCATATCCATGATTATCGAGCAACACGACGATGAGCTTCTGGCCAAGCAAAACGGAGGTGGCGATTTCGGTGTTCAGCATCAGCCACGAGCCGTCCCCCAGCATCACGATCACCTCGCGATCGGGACAGGCCATTTTTACACCGAGCGCTCCAGCCAATTCATACCCCATGCAGGAGAACCCATATTCCATATGGTATCCGCCGGGTTGTTCGGCCTGCCAATGCTTCTGCAACTCGGCAGGCAGCCCCCCCGCCGCGCAGACCACTGTATCGGTGGGGCGGCCGTTGCGCTGCACGGCGCCGATCACCTGCGCGTCGGTCGGCAATGTCTTTTGCGTCGCATCAGGCAGGGCCTGATAGCGCGCCGAGATCTCCCTCCACTCGCGATAGGCACGCTCGGCCTTACCCGTCCATTCAGGCGCTGCTTTCCAGCCCTTCAGCCTGGCATCGAGTGCGATGAGGGATTTTCCGGCATCACCCACAACCGCAAGCGCCTGATGCTTGGTCGCATCGAAAGGCTGGATGTTGAGCGACACGATTTTCATATCGGGGTTCGAGAACAGCCCCCAGGATCCCGTCGTAAAATCGGCAAGGCGCGTTCCAACCGCAATAACAAGATCGGCCTCCGCCGCCATTGCATTGGCAGCAGTGGTGCCACTGACACCAATGCCCCCCATATTCAGGGTGTTCGACGTCGGCAGCGACGAGCGCCCTGCCTGTGTCTCGCCCACGGGAATGCCTTTTTCGGCACAAAACGCCGCAAGCTGTTTCTCGATACCGGCATACAGGACGCCGCCACCCGCAATGACCAGCGGCTTGCGCGACTGACTGATGAGCGCAATGGCTTCCTCGAGTTCGACTTCATCTGCGAGAGGACGACGAATGCGGTGCACACGTTCGGCAAAGAAGCTCTCGGGATAATCGAAGGCCTCTGCCTGCACGTCCTGACATAGGGAAAGCGCGACCGGCCCGCATTCGGCGGGATCGGTCAGCACAGCCATCGCGCGAGCGAACGCGGGCACGATCTGCTCGGGCCGGGTAATCCGGTCGAAATAACGGGAGACCGACCGAAAAGCATCACTCGCCGTGACCGTGCCATCGCCGAAATCTTCGACCTGTTGCAGAACCGGATCGGGAATACGATTAGCGAATACATCACCCGGCAAAAGCAGGACTGGCAGCCGGTTCACATGAGCCACGGCCGCTCCGGTCACCATGTTCAACGCACCCGGCCCGATCGAGCTGGTGCACGCCATGGCGCGTCGACGACGGGAGGCCTTCGCAAAGGCCGTCGCCGCGTGGACCATACCCTGCTCGTTATGACCGCGCAGCGTCGGCAGAGTCTCACGTTGGGCATGAAGCGCCTCACCCAGACCGGCGACATTGCCATGGCCAAAGATTGCCCAGACCCCGGCAAAGAAGGGCTCAATACGCCCGTCGATTTCGGTCTTCTGCGCCATCATGGCCCGCACAAGGGCCTGGCTCATGGTCAAACGGATCGTTTTCATTGCCGTGCTCCCTCGCTTCAGGCGCTTGCGCCGGACAGTGCCGCCTGATCGCGGGACGTCCAGGCATCGACGAAGGCGCTGAAACGCCGCGCCATCTCGCAACGGCCTGCTCATCAGTAGTCTTCCCGGCCAGCCAGTCTCGGGCGGGCTGTGCGAAAATGGTGCGCCCTATGGCAAAGCCCTTGACCCATGGTGTCGCTGACGAGGCCCTGAAGGCCTCCATCAGCTCTTCTGCTGGCGCGTCGAGACCCAGAATGACGACACCACGGCAATGGGGATCGCGTGCTTCGATAACTGCCCCGATCTTCTCCCAGGACTTTGGATCGCGCTGGCCTTCGAGCTTCCACCAATCGGGACGCAGGCCGACATCGTAAAGGCGAGAGAGAATAGACGAGACGGTGTTACTGGTCAGCGTACCGTTCTTGCCCGCAATGATCTCGATCAGGATCTCCTTGCCAAACTTGCGACACGCATCCTGCGCCCGAAGCAATTCGCGCTCCTGACGATGCTTCAGCTCATCGCTGTCATCAGGATGATAGAAGCACAGGCATTTAATGATTTGCGCGCTCGGCCATTCAACCAGATGTGCACCAAGAGATCCGCCACACTCAAACTCGAGCGGACGCGAGCCCGTTTTCTCTATGGGGCGCGCTGTCCACAAACCCGCGTGTGAGGCGTCGAACAGGGCATCCTGCCCGTAACGTCCATCCATGAACACGCCAAAGCCAGGACGGCCTTGCGCCACACTTTTGGCTGCCTGAACGGCCAATTTCTTGAACTTGGGCAGGCGATCGAAAGAGGCGCCGACTGCGTTCGCAATCTCTTCGAGCTGCAATCGATGATCGCATGCCAGTGCCATGATGGGGGTGGTCTGCTGCCGACGTGTCGTGACCCAATGCAGATGATTGAGCGCCTCATCACGGCGCAGGGCGCGCTGACTGCTGCCTTTTGCCAGGAAATAGCTGAGCTCTTCCCAGGTCGGAATTTCAGACGAGCAGAGCAGACGCGAGACCGCAAAAGCGCCGCAGGCATTCGCGAAACGACAGCATTCGGCAATTTTCTCGCCCCGAACCCAGCCGCGTAGAAAGCCGGACATGAAGGCGTCGCCAGCACCGAGCGTGTTATAGACCTCCACCGGGAAACCGGGCCCCGAAATGCCGTCTTCCAGAGAGTCCGGAATAGCTCCTTCGAAAACGACGCACCCCATCGGTCCACGCTTGCAAACGATGGTGGCTTTCGACACAGCCCTGACGGCACGAATGGCCTCAAGCGTGTCCTCACTGCCACCCGCAATATGCAGCTCTTCTTCCGTGCCGACGATCAGATCGCAATGGGGCAGGATTTCCTTCAGATGAGCGGTTACGCTATCCGACTTGATGTAGCGTGATTCTCCGTCGCCAATCCCTGCCAGGCCCCAGAGATTGGGGCGATAATCGACATCGAACACAACCTTGCCGCCATGCTGATGCACCAGATCCATTGCCTTGCGCTGTGCCTTGGCCGAAGCGGGACGCGAAAAATGCGTGCCCGTCACGACAACTGCTTTCGTGCGCGCGATCAACGCCGGATCGACATCGCCCTCATCGAGAGCAGCATCGGCACAATCGGTTCGATAAAAGAGAAGCGGGAAATTCTCCCGATCGCGCACGCCTAGAATGGCCAGAGCGGTAAAACGATCCGGATCGATCTGCACACCATCGGTACAAACCCCTTCCCGCTCCAGCTGCTCGGTGATGAAGCGGCCGAAATGCTCATCGCCGACGCGCGTGACAAGCGCCGATTTCAAACCCAGTCGCGCAGTGCCGATCGCGATATTGGCGGGACACCCCCCCACGGCCTTGCTGAAGCTGGCCATATCTTCCAGTCGGCCACCGATCTGCTGACCGTAAAGATCGACAGAGGAACGTCCAATAGCGACGATATCGAGATCCTGTCCGCGCATCCCCGACTCCTGCAGCATGTTAGGTTGCTCATTATCAGAACATAAGTTCTGTTATAGGTCACCACACGGAACGTATATTCCCTAATTTTCTTTAATTTTGCACGGTGATGTGATCAGATCGGGATCCGAGCCCTAGACAGCAGTGCCTTTGGCGTTCTGCCGATAGAATGTTATGGAATTTTCATTCCCTTACCGGATTGCGCTACCTTGACCGAATTTCCTGACGACACCTTCTCCATCCAGTCCGATTTCGACGCCTTTCATCATCGCTTGCGCCTCTGTTACGAGGAGCTGCCCAAACGACTGGTGCAACTCGCTGATTTCGTCAGCAATGCGCCTGACGAAGTGGCCCTCGGCACAGTCAGCTCACTCGCGCGTCAGGCCGTCGTTCAGCCCTCGACGGTCGTACGTTTTGCTCGGACGCTGGGGTTTGCAGGATTTTCGGATATGCAGGCTGTGTTTCGAGACAGGCTGCGTGTGCGCAATGTCACCTATAAGGAGCGCGTCAACGCCCTGCATCGCGTGGATGGTGAAGCGGTCGAAGCATCGGCTATTTTCAGCGGGTTTTACGAAGCTGCTCACGAATCCCTTCGGGCACTTCAGACACAGCTTTTGCCAGATCGGCTTGACGCTGCGGTCACAACGCTGGCTCAGGCAAAATGCCTCTACCTACTGGGACTGCGTCGGTCGATGCCGGTGATCCGCTATCTGTCCTATCTGCTGTCGAAGCTCGACATTCAGCATCACATCATCGGGCTCGAAACCGGGATGGAAGAGGAAAGCTTTGCCTATGCTGGCCCTGAGGATGCCGCTCTCGTCCTTAGCTACAAGGCCTATGCCCCGCGTACGGTCGAGCTCTTTCAGGCGCTCGAAGCCCGTGAGGTCCCGATCATCTCAATGACCGACAGCGCTGCCAGCCCGGTCATTCCCCAATCCGGCTTATGGCTTGAGGTCCATGAGGCCGATTTTCAGGGGTTCCGTTCCAACGCCGCATCGATGGTTCTTGTCTCAACGCTCGCAGCCGCAGTGGCAGAACGCCGAAGCTGACACCCTCAGGCGGTCCGTCTCGTCGTGGAAAGTGCCTTATCGTTGGGCGAAATAGCCAGCGGTGGAAAGGCTCCAAACGCATTGAGCTGTGCGTAGTGATAGGACGTCACAACGTCGATCCCGACATTGCGCACCATACGGTCCAGACCGAGCTGCTGATATTCCTGCGCTTAGCGGGAGGCAACAGTCGAGCAGTCTGCGTGCTCCTTTGGGCGAGACGACATATGCGCAAAGGCCGAACGCCTGAAGTAGTCTGAAGACACCGGCATTGACATCCTGTGACGTGAAAGACGATGCATTTTTCTGCATCCGCTTTTCATCAAGGGTAACGGTCCCTCGTGTAACACCGGGCAGAGCGTCAATCGTAATGGGCGCGTTGAAATTATAGCCCAATAGCGCGACGTCCCACCCCTCAGGCAAGGTCGCAATCAGGCGCTCGCTTTCCGTCGTGAAATTACGACACAGTAGCGCGTCATCTTCAAAAACAACCAAGGGCGTGTCCTGCTGCGCAGCCTGGCTCCATAAACCGAGATGAGACAGAGCCGCGCCCAATGCGCCGGGCGTGTATTTTAAACCCGGGTCAGCCATCCCGCGCTCTGCAAGGTCTCCTGGAGTAAAACGCTCTCCCTCCACGCCCTCGGCCCATTCGATCACTCCAGCATGCTGATTGAAACGTCTGAACCGTTCAAGACGATCTGTATCGACGGCACGGTTGATTACGACACGGCGCATGGGGTCCTCTCATGTGGCGGCAGTCAAGCGACAATACCAGATTTTACCGTATGCAGAAGAAAACACGAAATTGGCGCGTCAAGGTCGATCCAAGCCGAGTCATCTCGGGTTATAATTTTAGAGAAGGGCGGAGGTCTCGCTTCACTATTGCCTCTGCGACACGAACAACCTGCGCCTCAAGTGATGATCCCGAAGCAATATCAGATGTCAGGCATTATTTTAAAACGACCCCACAGAGCAGAGGCAGCAGCATGTCAGGGCCGCTTTGTACGGTAACTATGAGGTAGGCTTGTCAGACATCCCGCGACACCGGATCCGATATGGCCATGTCGAAGAACCATCACCGACGTAGGGGCGCTCGCGCTTGAACTGGGACACGCTACACAACTTGGCACATCTGAGCGGCATCGTCATGGGGTGGGCGGTGCCACTCCGCTCATGAGAGCTAGTCGGATGACGTATCGCGTACGGTCAAGGCCATAAACTGGCAACATGAAGCTGACATGCCTCGAGTGTGAGCGGTTGATCACCCAGCCTTCGCCCGAAGTACGAATGACGATCCACTAATAACGAGTCGATATTTTATTTTCCATTTAGAGAATTTAACTTTGATTTCGCACGATCACACTTCATTTATCATAAGGATATTACCTGTAGGCGTTTTGAAATTTTCGTCACGTCGCAGGGAGAGATACCATTGCCTGACGTCTGAAACTGGATCTTAGCCCTTGTCTCGTCCACGCATACCCGCCAACGCCCGCCCTCTTCCCCGTGTCAGCGGGTTTCAAGGTCGTATCGCTGAGGTAGATCTGCGCCTTTTGCGCGTATTTTCCTCCGTAGCGCATCACGGAGGCTTCGCGGCTGCCGAATTGGCTCTCGGCAAAAGCAAATCCTCGATCAGTATCGATATCGCCGCCCTCGAAGATCGTCTGAACATGGTGTTGTGCCATCGCGGACGATCGGGATTTGCTCTAACCCGCGAAGGCGAGGGAATTTTAGACGCTACGGCAAAGCTCTTTGACGAAATTGAACTGTTCCAGCAACGTGTTAATGATGTAAGCGGCACGGTTTCAGGCCGGTTCTGTCTTTATCTGACCGATAATATTCAGATTCACGGCGAAACGGTTCTCGTACGCGCCATACAGACCCTTGCCAGTCGCTACCCAGCCATCGAGATGGAATTGCACTCAGCCTCTACACAGGATGTGGAGTTGGCTGTCCACAACGGTACGGCGACAGCAGGCGTCACCCTGACTCCGCATCAGCCGTCTGAGATGGACTCGATCCCGCTTTTCTACGAGCGCTCCAATCTTTACTGCGGCGCAGGTCATCCCCTCTTCGAACGAGCAGACCACACGATCGATCATCCGTCGCTGACAAATGCCCGAATGATCAGTGTCAGCGACGCTGCCTCATCTCCTTCTTGGGAAGAGCTGCAACCGTCAATGACTTTTGCTGCCAGAGCCGATCACATCGATGCACGCGCGCTCCTCATTCTATCGGGCGAATATATAGGCTTCCTGCCCGAGCTTTTCGCCGCACAATTGGTGCAGCGAGGCAGTCTTCGTCGTATCGACTTCAACGATCTGCATCTGGTCAGTCATTTCCACTTCGTGACCCGTCCGACCCCGGGCAACCGTCTCCTGGTCGAGACATTCCGCACAATTCTGATGGAAATCAGCGAAAACGACCTCAAACTGGAACGCTAGACAACGCGAATTGACACTCAGCGAGTAATTCAAAACAGACAGACCGTACGCAGCACTATCGCTTAGCGGGCGGACACCGATCGGCTCAGCCATCTTCCGGACAATGCGGCCTGCTGTTCGGTCGCATGGGATTCACTGACCGGATAGAAAAACTCCGGGCCGCGAGGCCCGGAGCAACGAGAGTTAGAGAACGACCTTTACGCCGAACTGGAAGGAACGGAGAACGACACCGTTCTGCGACCAGGAAGAGTTGTAGAGATAACCGCCATAAGTCCCGAAATCATAAGGCGATTTGAAGCCGAGCAGATTGTAGACGTTGGCATAAGCGCTCCAACGGCGGTTGAATTGATAATTCACTGTCAGATCGACGTCCCAGAAGGCTTTGACGCTGCACTGTCCCTGAGGCACGAAGCTGCTCGATACCTGAGCATCCGCACAATTATGCGCCGTGTTGGAACCTGTCTGATCTTCAGCCGTCGTGCGGTAGCCGCTGGTGTAGTAGACTGTCGGCGTCACAGCCAGCTTGCGCCAGGCAAAGGTATTGGCCCAGTTGGCGCGCCAGCGGGGCGTTCCCGAAGCGGACACGGCAGCATAATTACCCAGTGTTCCTGCAAAACGATAGACCGAGCCGTCCGGATTGGTCAGGTTCATACGACGCACATAGGTCGCCGTCCCTTTGCTGTACCAATGCACCTCGTGGAGCACGCCAGGAAGCTGCGTGTTGGCCTCAAAAGACAGATCGAAACCATCAGTGACGAGCTTGTTCGTGTTGACATAGCCCAGATTGATGATGCCCGGACGGAGCTGACCGCTCGGATTCTGCGGATCGGCGACATCCGGGGTAACCGTCACACCCGTCGGCAGCGTCTCACCCGCAAGATAGGCATTGGCCACGGTGGCCGTGCCAACCGGGTTCGGCGCAATATAATGGTTCTTGCGGATGTAGTAGTAATCGGCGCTCAGAGTCAGCCAACGTGTCGGACGGAAAATGGGACCAGCCGAATAATTGGTCGACGTCTCAGGGCGCAGATTTGGGTTGCCTGATGCATTGGAGCCGATGCTGTAATTCTGAGCGTAGTTATTCGGGGTCCCGTTGGCATTCAGATGCTGGCTAATGAAGTTTGCGTTTGTTGGCGTGTAAGTCGTGTAACCAACATTGGACCCACCTGTTTCTGCGAAGCTCGGAACGCGGAAGCCTTTGGCGAACGTGCCACGCAAAGTCAGCTTTTCAGTTGGCTTGAATTGCACTCCAAATTTCGGCGAGAAATTACTAAAGCCTTCCGAATAGTGATCGTAGCGACCGGACGCATCGGCAGTCAGCATTTTCACGATCGGCGCATTGGCTTCGAAAAAGCCGGATTCGACCCAACGGCTCCCCTGTGCATTCACCGGTTGATTGCACCGGTATATTGCGCCGCAGGATTTGCAGGATCGAGCGGGTTGGCATTCGGGTCGTTCAGCGCTTCGTAGCGAATGTTCCCACCAATCGCGAGCTTGGCCACACCGCCCGGCAGGTGGAACAGTCCCTTGCTCAAGGTCGCCTCACCCGAATATTCCTGCGTACGCGCATTGATGACATTACGCGGTGCGATGGAGTTGAGTACCGACTGCGAATTGGCCGACGGATCGACAAAATTATAGCTGCCGCTTGTGATGGCGTTTTGAATACCCGCAATCGTCGGGACGCCGGTGATCGTCTGATTGAGAAGGGAGTTCATCCCGACGAAATTGACGTCGTAATTCCAGTCAGAACCCCAGCGTGAAGGACGCCATCCGTTATAGCGCACCGAGCCGCGGAAATTCTGGGTGGTGCTTGCCGTCGTGGGCTCAAGATCACCGAAGCGATAATTGATCTGCGCCTGCTGCCCTAGAGACGCATACGGGTTATTTGGGTTGAGCGATCCATCAGCGAGATAAATAGGCAGATAGGTGTTCTGCGCTGTCGCCAGCTTTGCCTGGCTATAAGACGAGCCGCCATAGGTTGCTGCCGGCGTTCCGGTGGTGATTGACCGGGACTGCGACCACGTAAACATCGCTGTCAGCTGCGAACGTTCGGTCACATTGGCCGTAAAATGAGCCGTAGCACTAACGCGGCGCAGATCAGGTGCCAACTGGGCATATTTCCGGCTATTCCATGAGCAGGCTTGGCTGATCCCGGTCGTTCCAGAGACAACGCCACTCACGACGCCATCTGTTCCACTGGTGCAGCCAGCCTGCGGATTGAGCAACTGCCACGGACCTGCATTCGCCCCCGTGCTGGTCACAGGACGCACAATCGCAACCGTCGATGGCGAGAAATTGGTGATCGCGCTGCCGGAGACAATGTTGCTATTGCCGTTCTTCCCGCCGATATCCGTCAAATCACCGTTGTTATATGGTGCACTCAACTGGCGGTAATAAAGCGGATCGTCCTGCTGATATTCCGAGTTGATGTAGAAGTTATAACCATCCTTGTGCAGATCGCCGTGACCCCATGTAGCGTAAAGGCGCTGATGGCCCGCATCGCCACGTTGGGTCAGACCGCCCTCGGCATTCCCTTCGAAACCCTTGATTTCCTTACGGGTGATCATGTTGATCACGCCGGCGACGGCATCGGCGCCATAGGTCGCCGACCCACCATCCTGCAGGACATCAACGCTCTGCATGATCGATTGCGGCATCCAGTTGGTGTCGACGAAATTGCGCTGCCCGTCATCCGCCAGTGGATAATAAGACAGACGCTGCCCATCCATCAGCACGAGCGTTGAGTCCACGCTGAGGCCACGCAATGAGGGCGCCGAAGAGCCTGCTGCGAAACCGCCACCTGCCGACCAGGAATTGGTCAGATTACCAGCACCGTTGGAAGACAGAAGTTGCAGCGCGTCAGTCACGGTCTTGATCCCGCGCTGCTGCATGTCTTTCATGGTGATATGGGTGATCGGTGAAGCGCTCGTGGTGTTCGGATCGCGAAACAGCGATCCCGTGACCATGATTGTCTCTGCACGCGACGAAGGAGCTGAGACAGAGCTGTCAGAAACCGGGGCCGCAACCGCCTTGGCGCGAGCCGAGCGGCTCGACGCAGTCCCCTTGACCTTCGTTTTCACAGGGCTTTTGGAGGCGGTCGATGTGACAGGCGCTGAAACAGTTTGTGCCTGAGCGTCGCTTGCGAAATGCAACAGGGCGATACAGGCAGTCGCGCCCATCAAACCGGCGGCAAGAGCGCGCTTCTGGCGGCGCGACGGGGCAACCGCACCGCGCATAATCGCGGATTCGTTCATCTCTGGGCTGAGCGGCGTCATAAAAGGGTCCGTCAAAATAGGTTACTCTGCGACAGATATCGTCGCAACATTCCCAATTCGTAACGGGATATCGTTCAAACCCACAAGGAGGGTTACAAGATTATTACACATTTTCGCCACGGTTGTGCAACAATGTCACACTATATGACATTGCATATAGTGAATTAAAAAGCAGCGTTTTCCGATATCTATAGTTTTCCACAAGATTTTATAGTGAGATATCATCCTATCGTTGTTTTCCTGCAACGGGTTGATAATCACCGCAAGCCTTATCGATTTCGATCCACGAAGAGACGAACACGTTAGATGCAGGCAATAAAAAAGGCGGGTCTGTGAACCCGCCCTCGCCAATGTTTTATCTCACCAGGACAACACTAGGCCGCCCCCTCCCTGGCCTCCGCACGCGTTGCGTGCAGATGCGCCTCAACATCAGGATCCAGCGTCAGAAAATAAGTCAGAACGGCACTGATGAAGTAGATCACGGAATAGACAATCATCACGCCGAGCACTCCAAAGGACGGCTCGAAAATATAAACAATTGCCGGCCCGATCCAGACGCTCGCACCAGCACCAAGGTTGAGCAGTGACATGGCAGCCCCTTTGTTTTCAGGAGCCAGATAAGGCATCAGAGCCGAAAGCGGCACATAGCCAGCAAGAGTCATGCCGTAAAAGGCGCCGGCCACCATAACGATAAAAAGATGGTCGGGCCCGAGAAAGGTCGGCGCAAAATAGAATGCCATGGTGCTCAGGGTCGAGCCG
Source organism: Asaia astilbis JCM 15831 (assembly GCF_000613845.1). Classification (GTDB taxonomy): domain Bacteria; phylum Pseudomonadota; class Alphaproteobacteria; order Acetobacterales; family Acetobacteraceae; genus Asaia; species Asaia astilbis. The sequence goes on along the minus strand of NZ_BAJT01000007.1, from coordinate 108,163 downwards.
ATCCCTCCCATGATCATGACAGTATAGCGCCAGCTCAACTTGTCGCTGATGATCCCCAGAACAAGATTGAAGAAGATATTGCTGATGAAAATGGCCTGAAGAACAGCCAGCCACTGCCCCATGGTGAAGTGCAGCGTATGGGTGAAATAAAGCGGCATGAACACCAGAAAACCGAACTCGGCAGAGGAGTTGATGGCGCGCACGATGCAGCCCATACCTACTTTTGGGCGCTGCCAGCCGATTGCCAATGACAGAAAAAGCGTCTTGAGCGCGCCATGCTTTCCTGCCTCGACCCGAGGGACCCGCTTCATGCCAAGCAGCGCCAGCGCTCCACCAAAGATAACGAAGCTGAGTGCAACCCAAAGCGTCGCATAGCCGCCAATGATCGGCAGGAGCACACCCGCAATTGTCGTACCCAGCGTGGGCAGCCCCGCCGTGAAGCAGAACCAGAACCAGCCGACAGCCGACCCCAGCTTCTGCACCGGTGCCGTGTTGACGACCCAGACAAGAAAACCGAACGCGAAAAGCGGATACCCGAAACCGCGCAGACCGTAAAACAGCGTGATGAGTGTCCAGGATTTTGAAGGCAGAGCAAAGCCTAGAAAACCGATCTGAAAGACGATCCAGATAGCCAGACCGATCAACATGACCTTTCGGCTGCCCCACATATCGGAGAGCGCGCCCGAAGCCCATGCCGACACCGCTGCAGTCAAACCGTAAATCGTGAAAAGCCCGGCAACATCGTGCTCCAGGAAGCCAAGCGAGACGAGATAAGGGGAGAGATACCCACTTTCCACCCCATCGCCGATCATGAACAACAGCGTTCCGATAAATCCCCAGATCATGACTGGTGGAATTCCTGCCCAGGAAACGAACCGCTCAACGGCGGTTCTGGGCTCCATGTCCTGCAACGTACCGGTTAACGAGCGAGCGTCGCCGGCGAATGTCCCGCCTGCCATCGTGTTTCTCCTGTTTTGTTCATCAGGCCATCGACTGGTGTGCAGCGCGCCTGGATCACCCTTCCTTGCTTGAAGTCTCACGCGTCAACAAATCACAAGTTCGAGTTATGTATACCAACTTGGATGTTAGTTTGGGATATTTTTGATACGGTTGTTGATATAATCAACAGAGGGAATCGGTATGTTTCTCAAAATATTTGAGAAATAACATCTCTGTTTTGGTGATATATTTCTGATTATATGAGAAATTTCTCGAGATTCGGAGAAACCGATCAGGATTTTCGAAACATATCTCGATGATACAACATGATTTAATCACATAATTATGATTTATAACAATGAGTCTAAGCCAATATCCTCATAAGTATTGTTATTATAAATACTTTCTCTCATCGGAAAATGAGACAGGCAGATATCCTGCGGTCAGACAGACAAGCTCCACTGTGACGAAAATCACATCCTCCCCCACCCCAGTCGGGATCAGACGAAGGTCTTCCAATGACCACACGTAGCCAACGCGCCAACGCCATCCGCATTCTTGCGATCGATGCCATTTTCAAAGCTCAGTCGGGCCACCCGGGAACACCAATGGGCATGGCCGATATCTCGGAAGTGCTGTGGCGTGACATCATGCGCTACAATCCGGGCAATCCGGATTGGTGCAACCGGGACCGCTTCGTCTATTCCAACGGCCACGGATCGATGCTGCTTTATGCCCTGCTGCATCTCTCCGGCTTCGCGCTGGGCATCGACGATATCAAACAGTTTCGTCAGCTCCACTCAAAGACACCCGGCCACCCCGAATTCGGTTATGCGCCCGGCATAGAGACCACAACCGGACCGCTCGGTCAGGGCATTGCCAACGCTGTTGGCATGGCCCTGGCAGAAAAGACATTGGCTGCGCAGTTCAACCGTCCCGGATTGCCGATTGTCGATCATCATACCTATGCCTATCTGGGTGAAGGCTGTCTGATGGAGGGCATCTCGCACGAGGCCTGCGCTCTTGCGGGAACGTTAGGTCTGGGCAAGCTGATAACGATCTATGATCGGAACATGGTCACCAATGACGGGCCGATTGACGGTGTCTATACTGACGATACGCGCAAGCGCTTCGAGGCCTATAACTGGCAGGTTATCGGTGAGATTGACGGTCACGACCCCGAAGCCGTTCTGACGGCCTTGAAAGAGGCCCGCGAAGAAAGAACACGACCGAGCCTGATTATCTGCCGCACCACGATCGGCCAGGGATGTTCCGAAGGCTATGCAGGCACGCACAAGGTCCATGGCGGCGTGCTCCCGGCCGATGAAATCGCCAAAATCCGGGAGCGCCTGAACTGGCCCCACCCTGCTTTTGATATCCCTCAGGAGATCTATCGGGACTGGGATCATCGCGCTGCAGGAAAAGAGGTCGAGACCGCCTGGAACGACCTGTTCGCGCGCTACAGAGACGCCCATCCCGAGCTCGCAGCTGAATTCATGCGGCGCCAAAATAAGAGCTTCCCGCGAAATTGGGAGACTGTGTCACGCGACCTTGTCCGGAGCCTTCAGGACGCGCCTCAGGATATCCCGTCACGCAAGGCGTCCCAAAACGCCATCGAGGCTTTTGCCCCGCATCTGCCAGAGATGTTTGGCGGTTGCGCCGACATTACCCCGAGTTGCCTGACGCGCTGGTCGGGGTCTTCTTCGGTGTCTGTCGATGCTGGCGGGAATTACGTAGATTACGGCGTCCGCGAATTCGGGATGGTCGCCATGGCCAGTGGCGTTGCCCTGCATGGCGGCTTCATTCCCTATACCGCCACCTTTCTGATGTTCATGGAATACGCACGCAACGCGGTGCGCATGGCCGCCTTGATGAAGCAGCGCCAAATTCTGGTCTATACGCATGACTCCATTGGGCTGGGCGAAGACGGTCCGACCCATCAGCCCGTCGAGCAATTGGCCAGCCTGCGCCAGACCCCGAACATGGTGACATGGCGCCCCTGCGATCAGGTCGAGGCCACCATTGCCTGGGTGAGTGCGCTCGAACGCCTCGACGGACCGACAGCCTTCTCGCTGTCGCGCCTCCCGCTCCAACAGCAAAGTCGCAATGATGCGCAGCTGAGGGATGCCTGGCGCGGTGGCTACGTACTCTCCGACTGCACAGGCACGCCCGATCTGATCCTGATCGCCACAGGGTCTGAAATGACGCTCGCCCTCGACTCAGCCAAGGCGTTGCGAGCCAGAAATCTGGCCGTACGTGTGGTCTCCCTCCCCTCACCCGAAACGTTCGACGCACAGGACGCTTCCTATCGCGAAACTGTGTTACCTGACGCAGTGCGAGCCCGGCTCGCCATTGAGGCCGCAAGCACATCTTACTGGGCGCGTTATGTCGGCCTCGACGGAGACGTGGTGGGCATGAGCGGATTCGGCGAGTCCGGACCTGCCGCGGATCTGTTCCGCCATTTCGGCTTCACGGTCGAAAATGTCGTCGCGCGCGCCGAAGCGATTCTGACACGCCTCAGAAGCCGTCAGTGTGTCTGACCTCCCGCCCCTTCCTCACCGGGCGGGCCATGAGGCGACGCCCATGACAGTGGATATTTTTCATGGACTCTTCGAACTCTCTGGTGACATCGCCTTCGTAACGGGAGCAGGCAGTGGTATCGGACAGCAAATTGCCATCGGTCTTGCAGAGGCTGGCGCCTCGGTCGCCTGCTTCGATTTGCCCGGTTCGCGCAGCGGACTCGAGGAAACGGCTGACAGAATTCGCAGTCTCAAGCGCTCTGTCCTCGTCTGCACAGGCGACGCAACCGATGAAACGAGCCTCACCGACGCCATTGCCGACACCCAAAAGGAGCTCGGCCCGCTTTCCGTTGCCGTGAATGCGGCAGGCATCGCCAATGCCGCACCGGCAGAAGAGATGAGCCGTGAGCAATGGCAACGCGTGCTCGACGTCAACACGACAGGAGTATTTCTCTCGTCGCAGGCCGAAGGGCGCGCAATGCTCGCCAATGGACGTGGTTCGATCGTCAACATCGCCTCCATGTCGGGGGTGATCGTCAATCGCGGACTGATGCAGGCGCATTACAACGCCTCCAAGGCCGCAGTGATCCATCTCAGCAAAAGCCTCGCCATGGAATGGGCCGCGCGTGGTGTACGCGTCAACACGATCAGCCCCGGCTACACCGCCACCCCCATGAACACCCGCCCGGAATGGGCTGAGCGCGTCATCGTGTTTGAAAACGACACCCCCATGAACCGCATTGCCACACCACGTGAGATGGTGGGACCGGCCATCTTCCTCTCATCACGGGCAGCGTCCTTCTGCACGGGCGTCGACCTGCTGGTCGATGGTGGCTTCTGCTGCTGGTGACGCGGCAACGAAGCCGACCTGTCCCCCATAAGAAAGGCTAAAACCCCTCAGCCGTCCCCTCTCCAAGATCAAGATGGAAAAACTGGTTGAAGGGGCTTGTCTGATAGGCACCGAAGGCTGGCCCGGTCGCGAACCCGTTCTTCCGATACAGCGCAATCGCTGCCGAGAAGGAGGGACCGACACCGGTCTCAAGACATAATCGCTTGAGCGGGCGCTCCTGCGCTGTCTCGATGATTGTGGCCAGAATGGCCGCTGCGGCACCCCGCTTGAGGTAATCGGGATGGGTCCGCATGGACTTCACTTCACCCAGATCCGCACCCAAGTCTTTCAGAGCGCCAATGGCTGCAACACGCCCCTCGATCCGTGCCGACCAGAGCGTAACCTCGGGTACAGTGAGCGCTGACAGATCGAGCGCAAATCTGAACGCAGCCGGAGAATGCTCAGTCATCCCCTCCAGATGCAGCGCGAGAAGCGAACGGCTCTCCACGCTCGAGAGATCGTCAATCTGCACATCCATGTCGCCTCGGCCTCCCAGAGCTTGCAAGCCACATACTCCCTCAGCACTGCCTTCCTAACAAAGGCGCCATCCCCTTTGGCCAATCCTGTTGACCGCTACGAAGAATACTAACTGCTAAAGCACTCTGCTTAAAACGGTCGATGCACCTCTCCGACAGCTATGCCGAGTGACAAGCCGAAGTGAATTATTTGTGGCGGTTTTTTATAGTGCCCGTGAAGATTTCATGACGCGCTATTCAGTTCGAAATCGACATGGCCTTATCACAGTTCCATTTCCCGCTTTCAGGATCTGTCGATGCGCCTTCGCTCTGCCTTGCCCCTGACTCTTCTGGCCTCACTCCTTGGGTCGGCCCATGCCGAAACGATGGATAAGACAATCCATCTCAACCAGATACAGGTGATCGGTACGCATAACAGCTACCGTCGCGACATCTCACCAGCGACACTGAAATGGCTGACGCAGCTCTCCCCGCAAGCCGCCATTGCACTCGATTATCGTCATGGCACGCTGACGGCTCAGCTCGATCATGGAGTGCGTCAGCTTGAAATCGATATCTATGCCGACACTCAAGGCGGCCGTTATGCCCATCCGAAGGGCCCAGAATGGGAGCGCAAGGCTGGCATCACTCCCGATCAGGACCCGACAGCACCCGAGACCATGCAAGGCACCGATTTCAAGGTAATGCATGTTGTCGATATCGATCAGCGTTCAAGCTGTCAGCCACTTCGCACCTGTCTGGCAGAAATCAAGCTTGGTCGGACGCGCATCCGCACCATGTGCCCGTCTTCATCGATCTTGAAACCAAGCAGGATATCCCCTTTGGAGGCGGCAAACTCGACTTCACCCAACCCGAAATCTTCACCCCCGCCACCTATGACAAACTCGATGCCGAGCTCGTGTCGGTTTTCGGAGCAGACGGTATAGTCACACCGGATCAGGTGCGTGGCTCTGCCGAGACGCTCGATCAGGGTGTTCACGAGCATGGCTGGCCGAGCCTCGCCGAGACGAGAGGCAAGGTCGTTTTTCTGTTCGACCGCCCTCATGACACAGCACGGTATGTGCAAGGCCATCCGGCCCTGAGACATCGCATCGTCTTTACCAATGGAAAGCCCGGCGATCCGGACTGCGCCTTTACTGAAGTCAATGAGGGCTTTGTCGGGACCAAGGGCAATGGCAGCGAGAGTGTCGATAACAAGGCGGCCGCCCAGACCATCCCCGCTCTTGTGAAACAAGGCTATCTCGTGCGGACACGCGCAGATGCCAACACAATCGAAGCAAGGCAGAACGATCTCACGCGACGCGCTGTCGCTTTCGGTTCAGGCGCGCATCTGATCAGCACCGACTACCCTGGCTTCGAACCCGCCCCCTGGCATGGCTATTCGGTCACGTTCGGTCCCGGGCTGGTCGCGCGGTGCAATCCGGTCAATGCCCCGCATTCATGCCAGAATCGACTGATCGAACCGCAGACCCCCTGAGGCCGCCCTTTCTTCTTGCCGTCCCTCCACTCCTGAGTTGAGCGCGAGGACGGCAAGAAAAATGAAAAAAATGCGCTTCCGGCTGTTGCCAAACGAAAGTGAGGCTGGTAGTTCCCCCTTCACCGAAGACGAGGACGTTACGGCCTCCTCCGAAACGGTTGCTGAAGCTGAAAAGCTTCATGCGGGTGTAGCTCAGTTGGTTAGAGCGCCGGCCTGTCACGCCGGAGGTCGCGGGTTCGAGCCCCGTCACTCGCGCCACTTTTCCAAAATAAAAAATATCTATCTTCTCCACATAGGGAAGATTGTGATCTACGCGCTACGTTTACGCTCAGTGACGCCGCCTGATGCTTGGATCTGAGCGTCGTTGCGCTCAGCCTTGAAGATACGCATCAAGCACAACGTCGGTAGGCCCATCCATACGGATCTGCCCCTTATCGAGCCAGATCAGGCGCGTGCACCATTGTCGGATGATCTCCGGCTGATGCGAGGACATGACCAGAACATCCGATTTCTGCACGAGCGCTTCAATCCGCTTTCGTGCTTTGGCCAGAAATGTGATGTCTCCCGCCAGAATCCATTCATCCATAAAAAGCACGTCTGGCGTGATGGCAGTAGCAAGCCCAAAAGCCAGACGCACCAGCATGCCACTGCTATATGTCTTGACTGGCAAGGCCAGAAAGTCACCCAACTCCGCAAAGTCGGAAACATTCTGCAGGATGGCACGCGTTTCAGCCTGACCCACTCCGTGAAAAAGGCACCGAAGCCGCACGTTCTCTGCGCCAGTCAACTCCATGTTCATACCAAGCTGGGTGTCGAGAAGGGTCCCGATCTCCCCCCGCACGCAGACACGGCCCGAGACTGGCTCGTAGATACCGGCCAATGCACGCAGAAGAGTCGTTTTGCCTGCGCCATTGCCCCCTACAAGACCAAGACGCTCACCACTGCGCAGCGAAAAGCTGATCTCCTTCAGAACATCGACTGTCACACGTTGACGGGCGTCCTCCACGAGAACACTACCCACGCGCTGTCCGGTCCGACTGGCGACAGCGTGAGCCATGGAACGCTTGAGAGTCCGATTTTCGGCATGATAGACCGGAAATTGCAGGCACAGACGGTCAACGGAAACTCTGGTCATACTCAAACCCAGTAAGCAATGCGGGCACGAAAGCGGGCGAAGACAAGTGTCGCAATAACGACAAGAACAGCGCTATGGGCGAGCGCCGCTTCCCAGATAAGCCTCGGCAGGCTTTCCCCTAAAAGAGGCGCACGGATAATGGCGATCAGGGGATATAAGGGGTCGAGAAGCAGCCACCCGCTCAAAGCGCCAACCAGCTCAGGCCGCCAGATGATCGGTGTGATGAAAAAGAAAACCTGAAGCAGCGATCCCACAATGGGAGGAATATCGCGAAAACGGGCACCCACCACCCCAAGGCAAAGCAATATCGCCAGACTGTCGAGGCTCCAGAGCGCCAGCGCCGGAACAATCAGCCAGATCTTATGCGGAACGATATGGAAGATGAGGAAGACACCGAGCACGACAACCGCATTATGCGCAAGCACCAAAAAGTTGCGGATGATCGCCTGAGTGGCAAACATGCTGAACGGCATGCGCGCCGCCGTGATCAGCTTCGATTGCAGGGAGAAGACAGAAGCAGCCTCGGTAATCAATGTCGAAATATAGCCCCACAGAACGAGAGACAGGGCGAGGAAGGGAAGATAATCCTTCAGCACGATCCCGAAGAGCTCGGCATAGAGAACACCAAGGGCAGCCACCATGACAGCCGTCGTTATCGTCATCCAGAAAGGGCCGAGAATCGACCCTCGGTAGCGCATCTTGATATCGAGCCACCCCAGAGTCACAGCAAGTGGCAACAGATTGATGCCCTCGCGCAGATCGACAAAAGCGGCCCTGAAGCGCGCCGCCCCCGTCAAAGACGAAAGGTCGAGCACCTTTTCTCGAATGCCTGTCCCTGACTGCGTTGTCTTCATGCTTCTCGCTCTTCACTGGGCCTGAACAGATGCTCTAGCCGTTCGGAGGCGCCCCTCCTAGGGTCGCTTCGCGCGGCGCTCTCCGCGATACCATCAAAATCAGCGTTGTCATCATCGAATGTTGGATCCATACCCGCCACTCACCTATGGTAGGGACCTTCAATTCGGGGTGCCGCAGCATGCTTAAGGCCTGGCGAGAACGATGAACGCGGCCGATTACTTCATGATCTGTTTCGTTTTCGCTGCCTACGCGATAGGCCCTCTTCTGGCTGCACTGCTCGTCCGACGCATCTATAAATCAAGCCTGTTCGATCATTCAGACAAATGAGCCCAGCATTGATCGAGATGTCCACCAAAGAAGCCTGCTGTCAGGGAAACGCGATTTGCGCGCCCTGACGGGCTATTATGAAACGAAACCCTTCCTCATTACCGGCGCCAAGCTGCGCCTCGATACGATGCTCGACCGCCTCACCTTGGGTAAGAACCGGCTTGATATGCGAAACCAGAACCGGAAACCCTTTCATGGAGAGGCCGGCTTGGGTTTTGAGCGCCCTGAGTTCCCGGAGGAGCCAGAGAGGTGTCATGTGACCGAAGAGCTGCGCGTCGGCTCTGCTATTGTCGTACGAGCACTCGATTATCATCCACGTAGCTGATGAGCCCGCACCAAAGGGGCCATTAGCCGCCACAAGGTCTCCAGCCGATTGCTATGTTCAACCGCATCAGGACCGGTATCGCCGAGATAGAGAAGTGCATCTGCCCCCGACCTCAGCAGAAAAGCGGTCGATTCCACTCCTCCATGACTGAGCGGATACGAGGTGACCGTCAGTGTTGTTTCGGCCAAAGGTACGGACTGACCCTCAAGTAGATCATGGTAATGAAACAGGCCAAGGGCCGGCTTCGGGCCCCGATCGGCCAGATTAGGCCAGACGCGATGGTTGAAGAGATCATCCTGCATAACTGACAGGACAGAAGGCAGAGCATAGATGGGTTTGCCCGGGTCATTGGGAGAGACGGCAATCAATCCGGCGACGTGATCCAGATGGGCATGGCTGATCAGATAACCCTGAATGACATGATGCACCAGACCGCCTGCGCGAGATGTTTTTGGGTCATCCGGAAGGGTAAGTCTGTCAAACGCATGCGCCGCGTCAGCTTTTTCCATCCCGTTCAGAACCGTGCCGGCATCGAGCAGCACACCGACATTGGCCCCCTGCTCACGCAGAAGATAGGCACTCAGGTTACCATCCTCGAGCCCCCCATGGGCGCCGAGAACCGTCACCTCGAAGCCCTTGGCCTGCACCTTCGCCCCTGAAAACAGAATGAGCGCGACCGCGCCCCAGCCGAGTATGGCTTTCCCAATCCTGACACGCATCGATCTTCCTCTCTCACCCCGGCGATAGGGCTACCCCTCACGAGGTATCGGGATCACATGATGCTTGCAAGAATAGACCATGTCGACAAATCGCGTGACGCAGTACTCAAAACTGTCACATGATCCATTTTGGTCTGAATGATAGCGTCAGCACGAACCGCAAAAGATCATGAGTTTATGAATGAAAACATCTGCCACTGCCTTCAAAAAGAGATCTTTTGCACTACTTCCCCTTATTCTGGCCGCATCTTCGGTCGCAGGATGCGATGCACCAGTAAAAGACGGTAGCTGCACCATTGGTACCATAGGGAAGCTCCCTCTCTTCACAACACATAACGTTCCTGTGGTCAGAGCAACCATCAACAAGCAGCCCGTGCTGTTCGTAGTCGACACAGGCGCTTTCAACAGCGTGCTGAGCGAGCGCCTCGCGAAACGTTTTGATCTGACCTATGCCGCAGCCACGATCCGGACTACAGGCGTCAAAGGCACCGAAATGGCCAATATCGCTCAGGTCGATGATATTGGCCTTGGAGGCGCGACAAACACCAACCACGCTTTCGCACTAACCTCGATGGAGTTCGAAGCCAGCAAGCCCCCTCTTCCCCCACTGGTTGGCATTCTGGGAGCCGAAATCCTGCTTGCCTCGGACCTCGTGATCGATCTGCCAAATCACAACATGCAGTTGCTCGACATGCAACGCTGTCCCTATCCAGCCCCACTCTGGAAAGGCATCGCTCATAAAGTGCCGATCGAGCGCAATCTCGATGACATGAAGATCCATCTGCAGTTTAAACTCAACGGAAGCGCGCCCCTGAAAGCCATTTTCGATACTGGCTCGTCGCGGATCACACTTCCTCTGCGTTATGCCCACAGGCTCGGCATCACTGACGAAATGCTGAAACACGATCACTCAACAACCGATCTCAGCGCTATTGGTGACGATAAGGTCACCGCATATCATCATCGTTTTGAAACCATGACCTTGGGGGATTTCACGATCCGCGATGCTGATGTGACGATCATCGACACCGATACCCTAGAATACGCCCTGTTCGGTGCGGATTTTCTGAGTCAGCATCGTGTCTGGATTACGACAAAAGACACGATGTACGTGCAACACATCTCTGAAATACAGCCTGATGAGCGCCCTCTTTCCGCCAATCCCTGACCCGGAAAAAGCGCGAGAGAACACCTTGAACGCAATCCCGGTGTTTTTTCACTTGCATCAGGCGCGCAGCTCGCCGACATGCGGTGCATGCCATACGCCGTAAAGGAACTCTTCGCGACACTTCAGGGAGAAGGCGCCCATGCCGGACGCGCCTCCGTGTTCTGTCGCTTCGCCGGATGCAATCTCTGGTCAGGCCGTGAAGAAGACCGTCACAAGGCAGCCTGCCAGTTTTGCGACACAGACTTCATCGGCACAGATGGTGAAGGCGGCGGTCGCTTCGCAACGGCCGACGCCCTCGCCGACGCCCTTGTCGCCTCGTGGAACAGCGTCTCTGCCGATCCCGCCCGACGCTATGTTGTCTTCACGGGTGGAGAACCGCTGCTGCAGATCGACACGGCCCTTGTCGCCGCTGTGCACAAGGCCGGTTTCGAGATCGCCATTGAAAGCAACGGCACGATCGAAGTCCCGGAAGGCATCGACTGGATCTGTATCAGCCCGAAACCAGCCAGCACACTGGTACAGCGCTCCGGACAGGAGCTGAAACTGGTTTTCCCTCAGGAAAGCCTTCATCCGGAAATGTTCGAGAACTGGGATTTCGATCATTTCTGGCTGCAACCGATGGACGGTCCCGAGCGTGTTGAGAACACGCAAAAAGCGGTGGCCTATTGCCTTGAGCATCCACGCTGGCGTCTCTCGCTGCAAACCCACAAGCTGATCGGTATTCCCTGATGCTTTCCGACACTACAGCGATCGTTCTTTTCTCGGGCGGACAGGACTCCGCCACCTGTCTCGCTTGGGCACTCGACCGTTTCGCCCGGGTTGAGACACTCGGCTTTGCCTATGGCCAGCGGCATCTGATCGAGCTGGAATGCCGGGACACACTGCGTGAATCCCTGATCGAGGCGAAGCCCGAATGGCGTGACAGGCTGGGAGAGGACCATACCCTCGATCTGTCTGTGCTGGGTCAGATCTCGGACACGGCACTGACACGCGAAGCAGCCATCGAGATGAATGAAAACGGTCTGCCTTCAACCTTCGTGCCGGGCCGCAACCTGCTCTTTTTGAGTTTTGCCGCGACGCTTGCCGTGCGACGCAACGCACGCCACATCGTCACCGGCGTCTGCGAGACCGATTATTCAGGCTATCCCGATTGTCGCGACGACACGATCAAGGCGCTCCAGGTTGCCCTCAACCTCGGTATGGAAACGCGCTTTGTCCTGCACACGCCCCTGATGTGGCTCGACAAGGCTGACACATGGCGCCTCGCCGAAACACTTGGCGGCCAAGACCTCGTTTCCACGATCAACCATGATAGCCATAGCTGCTATCTGGGCGACAGAACCCATCGTCATGACTGGGGCTATGGGTGCGGTACCTGCCCGGCCTGTGATCTGCGAGCCAAGGGATGGTCAAGCTATGTCAGCGCTTGAACTCAGCTTTACCCGCCGTTTCAGCATGGGCCACCGGCTGATCACCGGTAGTTCGGAGCGCTGCGCCATTCCACACGGGCATAATGAGTTCGTCACGGTAACGCTGGAAGCCAAACAACCGGCTCGCCTTGATGGCGCGCGCAACATGGTCGTCCCTTTTGCCGAGGCAAAAGCACGATGGCATGCGTTTATCGATACACGGCTGGATCATGCCTTCCAGATTTCCTCGACAGATCCACTGCTCGACTGGTTTCTGCAAAACGAACCCCAGCGTGCAGACAGACTTGTCGTTACTCCCGGTGATCCAACAACCGAATTGATGGCGGCACTTCTCTACGCCAAATTGCAGGCAATTCTGCTCGCGGAAGGCGATCTGCTCCGGTGTACGAGCCTGACGCTGGAAGAGACTCCGACCAACACTGTGAAAATAACCGGCGGTCCTGAAGCCTACCTCCCTCAACAGAGGGAGACGCTGCCTTATTCTGGTGGCACAGGGCAGATTCTTCGATCTCGGATCTACGCCCGACCTCCGCATCCATCGCTTGAAGAGAGAAAACGCCCTCTCAAGAGAGCGCTCAAGGTGTCCGAGACCATTCCTGTCCCAGAAGCTGGACGTGGACACGAAACGCACCGTGATCGTCGGTCTTTACATCACGCGAGACAGGAGGCTCTGATTGGACCTCCTGGTCGAGGGGAGGAACATCTTTGTGGGGGGATGTCGGTTTCTGGCTCATAACCCTCTCCTTTTTTACAGGACATCAAGGGAAGATGGCGTCAATCTGGCATCGTCATGAAAGAATGAGGCGCCTCGAGGCGGACGCGTTCCCTGCTGACCTAAACGTCATTCGCTATGGAAAGTTGGGATAAATACGATCTCGTTACAGTTTTTCTGTCTTATTTTTAGCGACCCCAAGCAACGATGACACGTTTCCAAGTTGCGTCCGTTATAAACCTAGGGATCTCAACAACTTCATGCGCCTGCGTGTTATCGATCTCGAAACTTCGGGAAATCATCCCGGCTCTTCCGAAGTCATCGAATTCGGTTCTGTCGATCTTATCTCGAGTAAGGAAGGCTGGCAGATCGAGCGCCTCACACTCAACTTTTTCTGCCCAATGCCCCGCTGACGCCCGAAACACAGGCCGTTCATCATCTGATGGAAAAGGATTTCGCGTCTGATCTCCCTCGGGCAACACCAGAGACACTGGCAGCTCTCGTGCACCGGGCCCCAACGCCAGACATGCTGGCCGCGCATCATATTGCCTTCGAGCGCTATTTTCTAACGGACTCCATAACTCAGGAACTTCCCTGGCTCTGCACGCTGCGTATCGGGCAAAAACTCTGGCCGGAGGCACCTCGCCACACAAACCAGATCCTGCGGTACTGGCTCAAACTCGATCTCGATCGAGCTTTGGCGTCTCCGGCCCACCGTGCCGGGCCGGATGCCTATGTGACGGCGCATATTCTTCAGCGTCAGCTGGCTTTGGCCCCACCTGAGGAGCTCTTCAGACTCACTCAGGCAAAGCATGTGCGGCGAGGCAGTGCCCTACGCTCGGGCAAACAGTTAAACCGCCAGGAACAGCTTTTTCCGTAACCTCAGGAACAGAGCCGTCTGTAAATCAACTTAGCCAGTGACCACCGGCTCGTACAACGCCCTCGCCTTGACATGAATGCCCAGAACGCCCGGTGCGCCCACCTTGCGACTGCCGAGCACGAGACGCGCATTGCCGTTTGTCCACCTCATCGGTTCGCTCTCGAGACCGTACCATCCCTCCAGAACTTCGTCCTTGAGATGGGCATCCAGACGGCTCGTGTGATCCGTATCCCACAAGAGAATATCGCCGATCAGCACACCAAGGTCGCGACGATCGTCGACAAAAGGTCCTTCAGTATCGGATGGACGCGCCGAGTTGGAACGGATCCACACCTCCTCAATTTCGGTCGGGACATGGAAGACGACCATGTCATCCATTTGACGGGTCGGTCTGATAACCCGGCCATCGGCGGAGGTCAGATGCATGTCGGAATCCTGCCTCCTCTGCGGTTTCGGGGCACTCTCAGCTAGCGTCTCTCCCACTCTCGCCAGATCGTAGAAGAGCGGCTCGACAAACTCCCTCGTGACATTCAACGGGGCTGCGAGAGCTTGCGGCTCGGATGCCGCGACCACAGCGGCTGAGTCTGCATCAGGCACCAACCCTGACAGATTTCCGTCGTCCAGGAAGGTCTCGGTCGCCATGTTGTTCGACCAGATAATCGCATGATCTCCGGTTCTGAAATGATAGACCTTGTACTGCGACCGCGTCCGATCATAGGCGATGCTATCGCCATTGACCAACATGCGGGCAGGCACGAGAGCGCCGCGCAAAAAGACGTTATGCTCTGCCGTGATATAGAGGTCACGATCCGGAACAGATGGCTCGATCGCGCCAGCACGGAACCGGACAGGATGACCTGCCTCATCGTCGGGGCGCGATGCATCGACAAGAACATCGCCAGACCCAACCCAGGTGACCAGCCTGATGGTCAGTCCCTGATCCGAGGAAACGAGGACAGCGTCACCCACACGCAGTGATTCAACCGGTCGCTCGCCCTCCAAGGTTCGAATCATTGTCCCTGCAAGAAAACAATTGTCGTAAACGAGGTCGGTGCTGCCATCGCTATCCGCTTCGACATGGAAGTCCGCCGCCTTGTACGACCCCGCAAGGGGAGTCGACCAGCTGGACCCATCAGGATAGCGACCCGGAGAACACCCCTGTTGACCGTGATCTTGCTGCCCGGCTGATACGCAAGACCCTTGATTTCGACCCGACCGCGCCAGCCAACACTGACATTGCTCAGCACGGCTCCAGGAGAAACGACCACCAACCCTGCCGGATCAGTGCTATTAGACGCACCGCCGATTGTGAGATTGGAAACCGTTGCCCCGGAATCCACAAGCATCGATCCTCCCGCCGAAACCAGCGCCCTTGACACTGTGCCCCCGGACTCGACGCTTTGCTCTCCCCCAGACTGGATTGTTGCGCCGCTGACGACCCCGCCGGACTGAACCTTCTCAGACCCACCCGAGGCAATAGTCGCGCCACTGACCGTTCCGTCCGAACTGACGATCGAGACAGCTCTCGCAAGGACGAGCGGTTGATAATCACGCCACCGGGCCCTGCGACCGCCGTCCCCCCCTCTCCCACGCGGACTGATGAGACCCTGCCGCCACTCATCGCCACGACAGTGCCGCCTGATGAGACGACGGTCTCCGAAGCCAGACCTCCTTTCACCAGCTGGACGCCTCCGCTGAAGATATCCTTCAACGCGGTGCCGCCCCCGGAAACGATCTGCGTCCCACCGAAGAGGCTGCCGCTATCGGTCCCGCCGCTGGCGAGCTGCTCGGTCGATCCCACGTCAAACGTTCCACCCGAGACCACACCAGAGCCTGCAAAGGTTTGACCTTTGATCGTGAAACCACCTCCGACAATCGCGTGTCCTCCGGCCATGACATGAGGAGCGATCGCCTGAGCCGGTGTTCCTTTGTAACCAGAAAGATTACCGACAGCGAGACCTGCTCCCGATGCAATCGTCGAGCTGATGACAGTGCCTGATTTAGCGCCGCAATGGACCCGCTCTCATAGGCCGTGCCACCGTAAACGGTTCCATTGGCCGCCGCAGCAGCGACACCACCCGAGAGGACGGTGGCACCGGAAATGACTCCGCCAGAAGCAAGATTGACCGAAGGGCGATTGGTACCCCCGTTCAAACCATAAACGAGATCGCCAGAAGTGACTTTGCCCTTGCCGACATAATTAGTCGCGCCACCAGTCACAGTAGCACCGCTTCTCTTCTGGTTATTTGCCAATTCTATATCCATTACGGAAAAGTTTGTTTTTTACTTTTCTCGATGTTTTTTATTTTTAAAAAGAGACATCGATAAATATCACGACGGTGTGATACACGAAAAGTTTACTCTCAACAATCTTTAAACGCACGGGAATAAAAGAGTTCATTGTTTTTTTTATGAACTAAGTCGCGCAATGAACCGACTCTGGATCGCAGCAGCGACCAACGCCCCTAATACAAAAATTAGTTTCTAAAGTATTACTGGGATGCCCTTATTATCCCCGTCTCTAGGAACGGAGTTAGATCCCCGGTCTAGACCCTCGGCACGAGCAGCGAGCTGGGCGAGGATTCGCCGCCTGATTAAACCACTCACCGGACGGATTGCATGCCAGTAGGACGCCATGCGGCGGCGATCTGGCCCATGCGGGCACGAAACCATGGTGCGCCTCACCAGTCTGGTCAGTTCGTGCGTCACGGGTACAGTCTCAAAAGTCAGCAACAGGCGACACGCTGCGCCTGACTCTTCCCAAAACCGGGTCGCATCTCGGCAATCAGGTGCAAGGCCATAGTCCCAACGCCAAAACGCGCCGACCAGACCATAGCGGACCACGCTGTCCCCTACGCGTCCCAGAGGCGTGAAACTCTCCATACTGAAACGATGCGCAGTCTGTCCCCGTATCAGACGTCCCGGCAAGTCACGCAGGGCCAAACAAAGACGAACCACTACGTCATCGTCGCTTCTGAATGCTTCGACAGCATCAAGGCACGCTTTAGGACCAGCCTTAACGAGCCGGGCGTGACGTTCCTGAAAGTCGATTGGCAAAAAAACGGGCTTCACGTCCATCACGCTCTTCCCGGCTGACGCGTCAGCCTACACTAATCTCGACCCGAGGAAGGCACAGACCGGCTTGCGCACCTCCCTGATAAGCGTAAAAATTTCCCAAAAACCGGAACGAAAATATGAGCCGCCTCAAGAACAAACGCGCCATCATCACCGGAGCCGCACGCGGCATAGGACTGGGCCTTGCCAAGCATTTTGTCCAAGAAGGCTGCGAAGTCGTTTTGACCGACATCGATGTCGAAGCAGGGTCGCGCGAAGCAGAGGCCTATCCTCCCGGTTCGTTCGACTCGATGTACGCACCGAAGACGATTGGGAGATGCTGGAAAAGCTATGCCCGACGCCGGACATTCTCATCAATAATGCGGGGATAACCGGTTTTGAGAACGGGACAGCGCCTCACGATCCGGAACATGTCTCCCTACGGGACTGGCATGACGTGCATCGCACAAATCTCGACGGCACATTTCTTGGCTGTCGTTACGCGCTACGCTGCATGGGCAAGCGTGGAACGGGGTCGATCATCAATATCTCCTCGCGCTCAGGCCTCGTCGGAATTCCCGGTGCAGCGGCCTATGCTTCATCGAAAGCCGCGATACGCAATCATACCAAGACAGTCGCGCTCTACGCTGCCCAGAAAGGATGGACCATACGCTGTAACTCGGTACATCCGGCAGCAATCCTCACTCCCTTATGGGACGCCATGCTGGGTGACGGGCCTGATCGAGACAGGCGCATGGAAGCGCTCGTCGCCGATACACCGCTCAAGCGCTTTGGCACGATAGAGGAAGTCGCCGCACTCTGCGTCATGCTGGCCTCAGACGAAGCGCGCTATGTAACGGGCTCTGAGCTCTCGATTGAGGGTGGGCTGCTGGCCGGATCGGCCGCTCAGCCTGATCCTGACAAGTCACAAGCCTGTCAGAAGCTCCAGATCACATCGCATGAGAACCAGAACATGGTCGAATCCCCGTTGCGAACAACAGGATCGGGCAAGGACGCCTCGCGATTGAAAGGATGGGTTCCGTTCAGGCTCTGATCCACACGCAACTCAGGCCGAATGCTGAACTGGCCCAAAGGCAGATGACGATTGACGAAGCCCGGCATGTAACGAACACCGACTGTCAGGTCTCCATAGGTCGTCGGAGGCGCCGCGTAAAACGGATATGGCAGGTTCCGCATCTGCTTACTATAGGCTGTCGTTCCCGGATAAGACGTGATCATCACACCGGTATTGTCTCTGAACACCTCGGCGCGTGCGTTGAACTGAAGCTCCGGATTGATATCCCAGGCGAGATAGGCCGTCGCACCGTAAAGATCGTCATTGGGCACTTCATCATGCAGATAGATGCCATCGAACATGAACGCCAAGGTCTTGCTGGCGTGATATGTCAGCAGCAGATCTGCATTATACTGCATGCGATGCACAGCAGCCGAGCCGATACCCGCACTCGCCCAGCCTTCGGGGGAAATCCTCGGATCCCCATCATGGCCCTGAGGACCGACGCGCCCGATCACGTGCCCTTCCAACCGCCCATCCATGAGGTGAGCAAACGCCACGCCAAGATAGCCTGAGGGCCGTTTGTTATTGCGCGCTCTCCCGAAGGTTGTGGAATTTCCGGCATCGATTCCTGTGATGACGTCCAGATCGGAATTCACATGCGCGGTCGCGATAATCCCCACCGTTTGAAACGGCACAATGAAATCTGATGAATAATCGAAGCTGTAAAACGGGCGTGTCAGCGCACCAGTCCCTTCGGACCCCATGAGCCCGTAAGACTGACCGATCTGGAAATCGATTCCCTTTTTGAAAATCCAGGGCGTGTGCAGATCGATATGTGCCTGCGTCGGCGCCCATTGATACATTCCGCTCAGGGCGCGATCGCCCATCCCAAGCGTTCCGTCAAAACGCGAGTCAGATCCGTACATCGCTTCAGCAACAAACCCAAGGCCATACCCTCCTCCGATATCAGCCACATCACGAGAGACCGAACCCAGAATTTGATTGAGCGTCACGGTATTCGCTCGATCGAGATAGAACTGGCCGAAATTGCGTGCCGATTTGGTCCAGGGATTGGCCGCAATCCCCGCTTCGACCGTCATATGGGTTTTCAGGCCGCTCCAGAATGTATTGGGCGTCTCTTTTGGAACTTCCGGTTGGGGCGGCTCCGGACGGCGAACACCACGCGCCTGCGGCCCCATGCCGCGCCGCGGCAGATGCACCCGTTTGCTCGTCTGCTGAGAGGTCTGCTGAGGGGTGTCGGTGCTCTCTCCCGTTGTTTGAGGAGTGACTGCGCCCGCACTGCTGAACGGAGCAAAAAACGTCGCAGAGGCAAGTATAATGCAGCAAGGAGTGATAAGGGGGAGGCTTGCGCCACCTTCACGCCCATTGAACATGAACGGGAAAATCGTGGGCCAAGCCCAGAAAAAGCCCGAGCGGGTCTTCGTCATTTTAAGTCCCAAACATCAGCTGGAGTGATCTCCTGTCTTCTTGGCGGCCATGTGACCTATAAACCACCTCACTTTCACGTGATTTTTTATTGCAAACACTCTTCCCTCAGGTCGATTTCATCTGTCGCCCCCATGGCTAAGTTCCGAAAACCCGTCTAACGAAATTCAGTCCGCTCACTTGCTGAAATCAGGAGCTCCCGTGCGGTTCATTGACACTTTCGACCTCAGCTCGTTCGGGGATTCCAGTATCAGCCTGTTGAGTGCCTTCATTTTTGGCACGCTGATCGGAGCTGAAAGACAATATCGGCAGCGTACGGCCGGCGTACGTACAAATGCCCTGGTCGCGCTTGGAGGCGCGGCTTTCGTCGATCTCGCACAGAGACTCGCGGGCGACGTCGAGTCACTGCGCGTCATCGCCTATGTTGTCTCGGGGATTGGCTTCATCGGGCTGGCGCCATCATCAAGGAAGGGGCAACAGTCCGCGGTATGAACACGGCGGCGACGCTGTGGTGTTCTGCTGCCGTCGGCGCCTGTGTCGGAAGTGACATGCTGGCCGAAGGCATTTTACTGACCTTTTTCATCATTGCCGGGAACACTCTGCTCAGGCCCATCGTGCGGGCTATTGACCGCATTCCGCTTCAGCAGAAATCGATGGAAGCCGGTTACGCCCTGCGCGTCCTGACCTGCCGTCAATCGGTTCAGGAAATGACCCAGCTGCTCAAGGCAAGGCTGGAGGACGCCGATTACACGATCGGCAGGCTTTCCCTGAGTGAGGAAGAGGAGGAGCAGGCCGCCATCTGCGTCAGCCTCATGGTTTCCTCCAATGGATCGGAACCTCTGGAGACATTAATCTCGACCTTGATGCAGGATAGTCGCGTTTCCGAGGCGTCGTTATCGCTCAACGCCGATAGTTAAACGCCCGGTTTCTGTTGACACTCCGCCCCCGGCTCACCCTCAGGGCGCAGAGAGCGGCACGCATATTTTGACCAACAGCCACGGACGCTTTTGTTGATCATGCCCGCCATGAAAGGCGGGCTGACGCGACCATTGGCCAATCGTGCCGTAGAGCATGTGGTCGCGATAAGCGAGACCGTCAGGGGCGATCAGACGAGGATCATGCGCGACGACCGAAATCGTCCCATCGGATGCGCGCTCGAGAATGGCATGACGTTCGATATCGGTCAGGAACAGACGACCATCTGGCGCGGTGGCCATCCCATCGCCCATTCCTGCCTCGCCCTCATCTTTCACGCTAAATTCGATTTCCGTCTCGGATGCCTTCGGATCTGCCAATACTGCCGTCGGTGCTGAATAAAGCTCACGGCTCGTCAAAGGCTGCCAGAAAAGTGTCTGCTGATCGGCGCTCAGTCCGATCCCATTAGCCCCCCGCCTGCGCCATGGTCGGCTTGTCAGGATTATAGCGAGACGCCTTGCCATCAAGCACTGCGAGAAACCCGTGGCGCGGCATGACCGGTCCTGTATCGGCCAGAATGCGGCGCTGCACCCCAGTCGCGATATCGACCACAATCAGGGCTGGATGCACAGTCAGAGAGGAATCGGTGATAAACGCAACGCCGCGGTCGCCATGGGTCAGGTCGATACGGACATCATTCGGATGGCTGTCAGAACGAAGAGCCGGCGCGGCCAGGGGGATCTCCTCGACGATCCGTGCGCGCACCGGATCGATGTGAATCAGACGCGCTGCTCCCGGCACCGTGCCTTTATCCGCAAGGATCCCCTCATCCAGAACCCAGAGCTGCCCACTGGCATCGACCGTCATCCCGAGCGGCGAAACAAAACGTCCCTGGCTCTCGGCATTGGGAAAAGGGGTCAGTTTTCCATGATCGAACAGCGCCAGTCTTGGCCCGTCATGATCGTGCAGGCTACGCGGAAAACCAAGGACAAGACGGTGATCGCATAAAATAGCAATGCCCGAAGGCTGCGCATCCCAGAACCGGCCTATGACCACGACATTGCCGCTCGGCCGATACCCTTCATCGATGCTGTCATCGACCAGTGCTGCGCCGAGGTCCGGGGTGTCATCCTTCTCATCTGCAGCGCGTCCCGAACCGGGACAGAATGCTGCAAGCGAGAGGGACATCATCAGGGTGTAGAGGGCCAGACGCGTTTTCATGTTCTCTCTTCCAATCAATCATGAAGAGAGGTCTGCGCCCACGCGTCAAGCCACAGCAGCGTGAGGCTTATCCCTTGAGAAGCGACATAATCTCTGCACGCGAGGCAGCATCACGCTGCCAGGTACCGCGCACGACCGTCGTCACCGTACGACTGCCGACATTGCGTATCCCACGCATAGCCATACACATATGTTCGGCCTCGACCAGCACCATAACCGCCTTGGGTTCGAGCACTTCGATGATCGACGCGGCAATCTGGTCTGTCAGGCGCTCCTGCAGCTGAGGACGGCGTGCCAACACATTGACAGTACGTGCAATTTTGCTGAGCCCCGTCAGACGACCGCCCTCTGGCAAATAAGCCACATGAGCCTTGCCAAAAAACGGCAGGAGATGATGTTCGCACATCGAGTGGAATCCGATATCGCGAACGATCACGGCCCCTTCATGCTGATCGGCCAGAAACTGCTTGTGCAGATGATCCCGCGGATCTTCATGCAGGCCGCCCAGCACGTCGAGATACATGCGTGCGACGCGATCGGGCGTCTCGAACAGCCCTTCACGATTGGGGTCCTCGCCCAGCGCTTCGAGGATCTCGCGCACGGCTCCAGCGATACGCATCTGGGCGTCTTCGGGTTTTGCAATCGGTGATATGGGGCGCTCCCCACCCTGCCCCTTGTGGCGGGCGGCATCCAGCGCCACGAGATCGGCAGTCGGATTGGTCATTTCTGGTCCTCGGCAATGCAAGACGGGTCTTCCGCGCAGGGGACAACGTCATTAGCCTCGCGGGGGAGCCTGTCCAACATGTCCGAAACGGAAAGTCCACTGATTTTCTGTTCCGATGCAATTTCCGCAAGAGGAACGAGTACAAAAGCGCGCTGGGCGATGCCCGGATGCGGCAAACTCAGAACGGTGTTTTTTACTTCCTGCGTGCCCAGATAGAGCAGATCGACATCCATCGCCCTCTGCCCCCAGCGCACGGAGGGCACACGTCCGAGACGGGTCTCGATCTCCTTGCAATGGCGCAGCAAGGTCATGGGATCGAGGCTGGTCCGGCCTGTGGCACACAGATTATAGAAGTCAGGTTGCTCGACGACGCCCCATGGCGCGGTGCGGTAAAGCCCGGAGACTGCCTCAAGGGTCAGACCCGGTATCAGGCCAAGCCAGGTAACCGCCAAATTCAAAGCGGACGCACGATCGCCCATATTGCAGCCGAGTGAGAACCCGACCGGCAGAAGGCGCGCCTTCGACGTCTCGACACTGACCATCCCGAAGGGATGAGCAATCGGTGCGCCCGGTTTGCTGACGCGCACCGTCACATGGGCGAGCGTCGGAAAATGCGCAAGAAGATCGCGGGCAATCCGATCGGCCAGCGTCTCGATAAGCTGCACCGGCTCACCCGCCGTCAGCGTCACCATCCGGTCGCAGAGAGCGGCGTAACAGACAGCCTGCTGATAATCATCGTCTCGTGTCGCGCCCTCGGTATCCACGGTTGCCACGAGATCGATCACGAATTTCTGCCCGAGCCGGGTTTCTTCGGGGAGCACGCCATGGCGCCCGAAAACCGTCAGCCCTTCAAGGCGGATAATCGACTGTGTCATGCAGGCAGAGCACTTTCCTGTTGCGAGGCAGACGTGTGAAGCCACGCTGTCATTTTCACCGCATCGACATGCTGACTGACATCGTGAACACGCAAGACAGCGGCTCCCTGTCGCACGCCATACAGATTGGAGGCCAGTGTTCCTGCCAGACGGTCTTCGATCTGCCGACCGAGAAGACGGCCGAAAAGCGATTTGCGCGACAGGCCAAGCAACACCGGCAAACGATACTCTGCTCTGAGCGCCGCGATGAGCCGGATGCTCTCCAGATTTTGCGGATCTGTCTTGCCGAAACCAATTCCCGGGTCCAGCACGATCCGATCCCGACTGATCCCCGCCCGCTCAGCCTGACCGAGCACTGCGTCGAACCAGCGGCGAAACGCCGCGTGTAAATCGAGCGCGGGGTCGATCGTGTCACGGTTGTGCATCAGGACGGCGACAGCTCCGGTCTCTGCCAGCGTGTCAGCCATGGCGGCATCACGCTGCATGCCCCAGACATCATTGACCATGACGGCCCCGGCCTGAACCGCCTCGCGCGCGACGCTGGCTTTATAGGTGTCGATCGAGAGAAACGCGGCCTCGTCCTGCAACGCCTGAAAAACCGGACGCGTGCGCGCGATTTCCTCAGAGACAGAGACAAATTCAGCACCGGGACGGGTCGACTCTCCCCCGATATCGATCAGGGCAGCCCCTTCCGCACTCAGTCGGCGGGCCTGTGCGATGGCCGCATCTGGTCGATCGTAGCGCCCTCCATCGGAAAACGAGTCAGGCGTGGCGTTGACGATCCCCATGACCAGCGGCGCAGATCCGTCATGAGCCGCCCATATTGCCTGGACGAGCGCATCCCGTTTTTCTTGCCATCGGACATTCTGCGCTGCGGATCTGACCGCTTCCATTCTATCCATTCACGTCATGACTGCACGAAAGCCCCGCTCATAAAGTACAGGAGCGCACAGGTCCACAAAAACGAACCGGGCTGCGTCGGAGGTGTTTTGCCTGATGACAAGGAGAGGCATCATGGCCAACGATCACTTTGAAACCCCAGCTTTTGACGGGGAAGACAACAAGCATCACAGCGCCCGGGCTCTCGCCGAGGCTGCTCTGCGCGCTGAAGAAGAGGGCGATCAGGAAAAGGCAGAACAGCTTTTCCGACAGGCTGAGGCCGCAGACCCGTCCGCTCTTGAGAGTGTCCTACTCGAACGTCGGAGCGAACACCCGGGATTTACCCCCACTCCTGCCTCAAACGATGAAGAAGTGGCGGCCATGAGCCGTACGGTCGAGCCGGAAAGGCGCAGCCCGCCGCCTGAAGCAATCGACGAGAACTACTGACCCAGCAGAATCTTTCCCGGGCCGCCCTGTCGAGAGACGGCCGGGACCGATCCGGACTGGAGAGGGGACAAGCGTCAGACGATCGGATGAATCCAGCCATGGGCATCATTCGTCTTACCCGCCTGAATGTCCGTCAGGGCTTTCTTGAGGCCGGTCGACACCTCTCCGGGTGTCTTGCCATCTCCGAAGACAGCCTCACCCCCGTTACGGCGCAGAACCCCGATCGGCTGATGACGGCAGCGGTGCCGCAGGCGAAAGCCTCCTTGTACCGCCCCGAGGCGGCTCCAGCGAAGATCTCGTCCACTTCTAGCGGCGTCTGCTCCACCTTCAGGCCGCGATCCCTGGCGAGCTGCAAGATGGCATCGCGGGTGATACCCGGCAGAATGGTTCCGGTGAGCGGAGGCGTGACAAGCGTGTTGTCATCTCGCAGGAACATGACATTCATGCCGCCCATTTCTTCGATGAAGCGCTGTTCACGGCTGTCGAGAAACAGCACCTGATCGCAGCCATGCGTTTTTGAATCACGCTGAGCCACGAGACTGGCTGCATAATTGCCGCCGCATTTAGCCGCACCCGTGCCGCCCGGCGCTGCCCGCGTGTAATCCTCGGAAACCCAGACCGAGACACAACCCGAGCCAAAATACGCGCCCACAGGGCAGGCAATGACCATGAACAGATATTCCGAGGCTGGCTTCACACCGAGAAACACCTCGGTCGCGATCATGAAGGGGCGCAGATAAAGGCTTTTGCCTTCCCCGGCAGGAACCCAATCCTGATCGATCTTGACCAGTTCATCGACAGCCTTGATGAAAATCTCAGACGGAAGATCGGCCATCGCCATGCGCTCGGCCGAGGCACGAAAACGTCTGGCATTCTCTTCCGGACGAAAAGCGGCAATGCCGCCGCTCTCGGTCCGATAGGCTTTCATGCCCTCGAAGATTTCCTGTGCGTAATGCAGAACCGCCGCTGCGGGATCGAGAGAAAGCGGTTTGCGAGCGGTGATTCTGGCGTCATGCCAGCCGCGGTTCTCGCTGTATTTCACAATCGCCATGTGATCGGTGAAAATCCGGCCGAAAGCCGGGTTGGCGATCAGCTCTGCACGATGATCCGCCAATGTCGGATTGCTCGTGGGCTCGATGGTGAATTGCAGCGCGGCGCTCTCGGAAACCATGTTCTGTTCCATCTTCAGGTCGATTGTCGTGACACTCTATCCAGTTCGCCTCATCTTGACACCCTTTGTCGGGGAGAGAGAAGAACGCGACCTGCGCCTGACCGGATCGTGAAAGGATCGCTCCTGCGGGGAGAGGACCCTGCGCCTCGCCCTCGCGCGTTGCGTGTCAGACAGCACTGCTTTGAAAGGGCCTCCATGAGCGCTTCAACCCCCATCCGGACCCTGACCCCGGCCTCTGTTCTGGCACGCAAGGGACAGACACCCCTCGTCTGCCTGACAGCCTATACCACCCCGATCGCGCGTCTCGCCGACGCCGCCTGCGATATCGTTCTGGTGGGCGATAGCGTGGGCATGGTCCTGCATGGCCTGCCCTCCACACTAGGCGTGACGATGGAGATGATGATCCTGCATGGGAAGGCCGTCATGCGGGGAATCCAGAAGGCGCTCTGTGTCGTGGATATGCCCTTTGGCAGCTATGAGGAAAGTCCGGCTCAGGCCTTTCGCAATGCCTCGCGCCTTCTGGCTGAGACGGGCGCTTCAGCGGTTAAGCTCGAAGGCGGCGTGCAGATGAAAGAGACCATCGCGTTTCTGGTCGCGCGCGGCGTGCCTGTCATGGGACATATCGGGCTGACTCCCCAGGCCGTGAATGTTCTGGGGGGCTACAAGGTGCAGGGGCGCAATGAGGATGCGCAACGTGTCATGGAAGATGCCCGCGCGGTGGAAGAGGCAGGCGCTTTTGCGATCGTGCTGGAAAAACTGCCCCGGAGCCTTGGCCAGGACATTACCGAATGCCTCGCAATCCCCACCATCGGTATCGGCGCCGGGCCGGATTGCGACGGACAGATCCTGGTCATTGACGACATGTTAGGACTGTTCGCCGACTTCAAGCCGAAATTCGTCAAGCGTTATGCCACCCTGGCCGATGACGCAGCCAAGGCCCTTGCGGCCTATGCAGACGATGTAAGGCAGCGCGCATTCCCCGACGCAGAGCATAGTTTTGGGGACAAACCATGATCTTTCGCACGATCCCCTCCTTACGCGCTGAAATTGCGGCCTGGAAGGCCGCAGGAGAGCGTATTGGGCTGGTGCCGACCATGGGTGCTCTGCATGAGGGCCATCTGAGCCTCGTGAACGAGGCGCGAAAAACCTGTCAGCGTGTGATCGTCTCGATTTTCGTCAATCCGCGCCAGTTCAACAACCCGTCCGATCTGGCGCTCTACCCCCGCACGGAAGAGGACGATATCGCGCTCCTTACCGGGACCGACGCCGTCTTCATTCCCTCTGTCGAGACCATGTATCCTGCGGGTTATTGCACCGCTGTGCATGTCGGGGGGCTCTCGACCCGTCTGGAAGGCGCGCATCGACCGGGGCATTTCGACGGCATGGCAACCGTGGTCACCAAGCTTTTCACGATCACAGGAGCCGATTGCGCCTTTTTCGGCGAGAAAGACTGGCAACAGCTTCAGATCGTGCGCCGACTGGTTGCCGATCTGGCCCTGCCGATCGAGATTATCGGCTGTCCAACGCTGAGAGAAAGGGACGGGCTGGCCCTTTCTTCACGCAATCGACGTCTCACACCACAGGCCCGCGAGATCGCGCCGCAGCTGCACAGCATCATGCAGGAAACGGCAAATTCGATCCGACAAGGCACCCCGATCAACGAGGCCCTCAATACCGGCCTTTCCGCCCTGAAAAACGCAGGCTTCGCGCCAATCGATTATCTCGATTGCTGTCACGCCGAGACTCTCGAGCCTGCCGAGAGAAATAATGACCCTCTGCGCCTTATGGCGGCGGTGGCTCTCGATACTGTGCGTCTGATTGACAACATCGTCATTTAGCCGAGGCTGAGTCGCATGCGATCCTTCCTGTCATCGCAAGGTCGGGCCTTGACTGCCTGACCTCCGGCGCTCTCTCCCAAAAAAAGAGCGCTAGAGCACAGGAAGGTAGGCAAGCATGTCGCTCCCACTTCAGAATAAAATCGCCACTGTTACAGGCGGTGCCTCAGGCATCGGCCTGGAATGCGTCCGTCACCTCATCGCCAATGGTGCCGTCGTGTACGTCCTCGACCGCGACAAGGCGGCCATGGAGAAGGCGCACGCCGAGCTGGGCGAAAACCTGCATGGTATCGAGGTCGATCTCTTTCGCCATGCCAGCATTCAGGAGGCCGTAGACCGTATTCTGAAGGAGCAGGGCCGTCTCGACATCATGTTCGCCAATGCGGGCTCTTATGTGGGTGGCGATGCCTGGGAAGGCGATCCGGATGCGTGGGATCGCATGCTCATCCTCAACATCAATGCGGCTCTTCACTCTGCCCGCGTTGCCATGGCGCCCATGATGAAACAGGGCAGTGGCGACATCGTCATCACCAGCTCGGTTGCGGGAGTCGTGCCCGTGATGGTGGAGCCCGTCTATACGGCCTCCAAACATGCCATTCAGGCCTTCACCCACACATGTCGTCGTCAGCTCGCCCCTCACGGCGTGCGGATGAGTGCGATACAGCCGGGCCCGGTTGTGACGCCGCTCATCGACGACTGGGATCCCGAGCGCCGCAAGGCCGCTCTCGAAAACGGTGGCATGATGCAACCCACAGACGTCGCAGAGGCTCTCATTTTCATGCTGACCCGCCGTCAAGGGACCGTCGTGCGTGATCTGGTCCTTTTACCAAGCCGGTTCGACATCTGAAGCGGGCGCCCGCTCACCAGGCCGTCAGCCTTTATAAAGATCTCAACAAGCCCCGCCCTTCATGGCGGGGTTTTTGTTTTGCCCATCATCACGGGTGTTTTCAGGCGACAATGCTCAAAGGCGTGCTCCTAAACGATGCGATTGACTATCACTTGCGCCCTCTCTAGATCGTGATCCGGTGCGTAAGGTCCGATTCTTCTCGGTCGGATCCGGCTTGCGCCGTGCATAAGCGGATGCGCTCATTCAGGAATTACCCCTATCGCCAACCGGTCGGAACGGGTCGCCAAACGCCCCACACGGAAAAGACAGAATGAGAGTGCGTTCTGGCCTTTGAAGCGGTCACGCAACGCTCTTGTTCTGGCGCATCGCTATATTGGCCTGTCTTTGGCGCCATTGCTTATCGTCATCAGCCTCACGGGCAGTCTCAGCGTGTATCGCAACGAACTCGACGCGATGCTCAATCCTGATTTTTTTCGTACCCAGACCGTTGACCGCCACCTCCCCCTGTCCGTTCTCCTCGAACGCATCCAGCAACAACACCCTGACCAGCCCGTGATCGCCCTCGAGTATCGTCCAGGCCTGCATGAGACGGTGCATGCCTATCTGACACCGGGACGAAACGCAGCAAAGCTTCCCGAACCGGATGAAATCTTCCTCGACCCCGGAGACGCCCATGAACTGGGCGCACGCTTTACTGAAGGATGCTGCCTCAACCGTCGCGCACTCTTTCCTTTCATTTACCGTCTGCATTACTCCCTCGCCGCAGGTCAGACAGGGCTATGGATTGTCGGGCTGACAGCGCTGGTATGGAGTCTCGATTGCGTGACCGGTCTGTTGCTGACCTTTCCCGCAATCGTCCCTCCTTGGAGACGAGCCTTCTGGGCAGCATGGAGCCCGGCATGGAAGATCCTCCGACCGCGGCACATCCTCCGCCTTCTTTTCGATCTCCATCGGGCTTGCGGACTCTGGCTCTGGTTTTTACTGCTCGGCATGGCCATTAGCGGAGTCGCATTGGCTTTGGGTCCACAACTCTTTCAGCCGGCCATTCGCTCTCTTTTCCCAATGGCGCCACTTAGTGAAGAGATTGCTCTGCCGGGTGGCCCCCACGTGCTTACCCTTGACGCGGCGGAACAACGCGCCCTCGAAGTGGTGCACGCACATGGCTGGACGGCCCATCCCGCCGCCCTCATGCTTACCCACGCGCCGGATCGGGCCCTTTTTTATCTTTTCTCAGACACGGGAGAGCTTCCGTCAGGCTTCGGAAGCCCCCTGATCACGATTGCTCTCGATACCGGCGCGACAACACAGGCTGTGTTTGCGCCCCAGGGCAAACTCGGCGATCTGATTCTGCAGGGTCAGGATCCTTTTCATAGCGGGCGCCTGGCCGGAAGCGTGGGCCGCGCCCTTGTCTGCCTAAGCGGGGTTGTCACCGCGCTTCTCACCGTGACCGGGGTTTTGATCTGGGAGCGCAAGCGGCGCGCGCGGCGCTCAGCGAGGCACAAGAGAGAGATCTCATCGCCTGAGAAACGGGTGGTCACCTAGACGGTTTCACACTCATTCAAGGCTGTAAGTCTCATTGGACAGAATTTCGATAGAAAGAACCCCCTGAGCGTAACTGTCTCGCTTGGTAAGAGGGAGCCGCGCATGACCTGAAGTCCACCGGCACCCCTCGCCCAGAACGTGGTCCCACCCCTCCAACGGCGCTTGGCAAGGTGCTCCGTGAGATTGCGTGAGCGACGTGAGTCGAAAAATGTGACACCGCCGACGAGAACACCACGCTTTGATTGCTCACCCTCAGAAGGCTCTCTTGGGATGCAGAGGCGCGAAACCAGCCAGACGAAATCCACATCGCCTGGAACCATGAAAATGGACTTCCGACCATGGGTCCGGGCTTTGCGGATACGGCGCCCTCGTTCATCCATGAGATGGAAATCGGGGTCGTCGGTCAAAGTCAGACTCTACTCCAGTGAAAAAAGCATCTCGAAAAACCCTAGGTGGGTCATTCTAACAAAAAACGAGCTGTCCATCCGGAAAGATGTGACATGCCGGAGTGACAATACCCTCTCACCGGGTGACATCTCTAGCCCATCGCTCGAAATAAAAAACAGGGATCGAGCCTTCAGACGAAAACCAAAATTCTCGTCAGAACGACTTCGTGAGAATGAGTCATCTTGCATAGTCCGTTTTGTTTCATTTAAACAAACAAATTTATATTGTTTCTATACTTTCTTCTTGCGAGAATTAGATTTTGTTTATAGTAAATGACAGGATTTATCACATTTTATGTCGTATATATTAAGTTCTTGACTATTTTCCGTACCGGTCCTGAAATACAGGACAGAAACCCTCGCTTCGTGTCCCCTCCTCAAAACGCAATAAAATCTGAACCGACGATTTCACTGTCTTTTGATTAATCCACGATTAGAAAAGTCGGGAAACCACGGCTTCCCTTAAAGAACTTCTCACCTTCTGCCATGGTCAGATCTTTTCGACCTCATACGCAATGGCCACCGAGCTCGGGCAACAGGCCACCGCCCCAGCCATCACACTGAGAAACCAACGGATAGCAGTTCAGCAATCTCAACCCGCTCCGCCGCATAAGCGCGCAGCAAGGTCTTCCAGCCCGACTGTTTTTACGCCTTATTGAAGCGACAGGAAGAATTGAAAACACCGGAGGAGACCATTCAGCTCCCCCGGCATTGTCGCGCATCTCGATCAGAGAGGACTTTAGTAATCGGAACAGATCAAACTGAGTGTTCAGCCGATCGGTAGTCATTCCAGGCCCGCTCCAAACCCAGACGCCCCTGATGAACAACCTCGGACAAGTCCTGATCATAAAGCGAATCGGGTACCCTGAGGAGAAAATTTCCAGCGTGCATGCCCCTCGAAAACCTGCTTCGGCTGTCGCGTGCAAAAGCTCGCCCAGAGGTATGCTGCCTGAACCAGGAATGAGACGATCCATCCCGGAATAAGGTGTCCGCCAGTCACTGGCCTGTACCACCATCAGGCGTCGTCCGGCACGGCGGATAGCTTGCGCACAGTCCGGCTGCTGCCAGATGTTCCAGTAATCCAGACAGAGACCACACGCCTCATGGCCGACAGCGTCCAGCAAATCGAGCGCCTGATCGATCGTCCAGATCGCCGTTTCAATGTTGATCGACGTGGGGTTCAGCGGTTCGATCGCAATCGTAACGCCCAGATCGGCGGCAAGCGGTGCGAGGCGACGCAGATGGTGCACGGTCTCGTCCAGGCAGCGCTGCATATTTCCCTCTGGCGGCGCGCCGGTATTCATAACGAAAGGCGCCCCTTCTACGTGAGGGGAGAGCGTCCGCATACTCTGGGCGAATGCGGAAACACGCGCTTCGATACCCTCAGGTTCAGGTGCCATCTTGCTGCTGAAGAAGGTACGAATTTTTGGCTGGACCGCACTTATCGCAAGCCCGGCCTGTTTCGCGGCACGCAGCTGTTGCTCCGTGCGCTGCGGGTCCAGTTTGGCTTCGCAGATTTCTATGGCATCGACGTTGAGCGCCGCGTAACGCGCGACATCTTCTTCAAAAGACCAAGCTGTGTCGTAAATTCGTTCACGCCGTACTGAAACGGAAAGGAGCTCATCGATTCAGGAACTCCTTGACCGCCTCATTGAATTTTTCCGTTTCATCAAGAAAAAGCATGTGGGAGCTCTTCTCGAAGCGAAGAGCCTGGCAATTCGGCATATTCTCAGCAACCCAGGAAGGTCCCTCAGGCACCAGCACAGCGTCTTTTTCGGCAATCATCATGAGAGCCGGCAAATCGACATGGGGTAACAGATCGCGCCAGTCGTGCACCGTATGATCCGCCATCATCGCAGCGCGGGCATAGGCAGGACTCTTCGCCATTTCCGCCAAGAGCATGGCACGTTCGTCTTCTTCCGGCTCAGTGGCGAGGCAATCAGAGAAATTCTGCTTGTCGAACTCCTCCGGAGCCAAGGTGAGCTTCTGAATTGTCTCGGCAAGACCAGCCTGATCATAGCAAGCCGCATGACCGAATTTCCATTCGGAAGAAAAATATTGTCGCGGGGTTTGCTGTACGAAAATCGCGTCGCGCAGACGGGTTTTGCCGAAGAGCTCAAGGTAGGACCAGATAATCGGGCAGCCAATCGACCAGCCGAGAACGGTCACATCGTCAAGTTCGAGCGCCTCAAGCAAGTCGCGCAAATCGGCAGCAAGCCGCGGGATACGATAGGAATGCTCGGGTTTATCCGAGTCACCATGGCCTCGCAGATCCAGAGTGATCACACGAGCATTTTGCGACAACGCCGGGACATTGCGGTGGAAGAACTGCCCAGAGAATGTCCATCCATGGATCATGACCAGAGGACGACCACGCCCTTCATCCCTGTAGTGCAGCCGTATTCCGTCGCTGGTGGTAATGAAAGGCATGGGAACGCTCCTGGCGATATTCTGAATCGGATCTGAAGTCCTCTGGCAAGCGCTTGAGCGAAGAGTAGGTTCCCTGAAAGAAAAGACGATGCAGACTACAGGAAACTGAAACCTTCCCGGCAATTGACGTTAAGCACCACTTTGCGGAAAGGGATCGAACCTGTCATGAGCCGAGGCAAAGGGCGTGTAGCCCGAGGGCCAGATAAAGCTGATCTGCCTGAGAAAATTTGCCCCGTGTGCAAGCGCCCTTTTTCGTGGCGGAAAAAATGGGCTCGTGATTGGGAACGCGTGCGCTATTGTTCTGAGGCCTGTCGACGAAAATCGAGCGTAAACCCTCCGGGCTAATTAGGTCGGGAAACAGCGTCCGCTTTCCGTGTTCTCCACCTCATTTTCGGCAAACATTCTTATCGCATCCTCAATATGGGGCAAGCGAGTCCGGTTCTTGAGCCATATCAGGCCACTTTCAAGCTTCATCTCATCGAGAAGCTCGTACCTTCTCTCACTGAGGAAATGCTTTTGCTCAAGAGGCACCGTATAAAACGGTACGATGCCCCATCCGTTGGAATAGTGAAATAAATCGTTCAAACCCACTGAAGAGTTATACTCGATAATATTCAACGGAGGCCGCAGATCGCGCGCCGACAAGATTGCGTCGAAACGCTCCCGAAGGGCGATACCTTTCACAGGCAAGACCCATAAATTGCACCTGTTTTCTTGCCACCCCATCAGGAGCTCGGGAAGAGAAAGTGAATTTGCGCGTGAGGCGGCAAAGCAATTATCGCAATGCATCACAGAAAGATTAAGCTTGTCGTTCTGATTTAGCTGGAAAAAATCCACAAAGGCAAAATCCAAATCCCCCTTCTCAAGCATGTCTATTATAATAGGCCTTTCCTTGTAGAGAACTCTTATTTTTATAGAAGAATATTTCATCTTTAACGCAGATATGACCTGCATCATTCTTGATTCAAGTGCTGGAGCCTGAAATCCAATATTGATCACACCTGATTTTATTTCTTTGAATTCATTTACTTTACAAGCAAGTTTCTCAAGCTCAAATTTTATCACTCTACCGGCCTCGACCACGGGCAGACAAATATCAGTCGGTGTCATTCCGGAATTCGATCTCGTGAAAAGTTTGAGCCCGAGAATGTTCTCTGCTTCCAAACAAGCCTTCGAGACAGCGGTCGGCGTCAAGTTCAGTTTTGACGATGCTCCGACCAGAGACTGAGCATTGAATATTTCTTCGATGACTTTGAGATATCGAAGCTTCATATTTTTCATAGCTCGACACGACTCAAGTCCAAAACCTTCTCTATTCATTTCGGCTCTCTGTGCCGCCTTTGACCCGATTTGAGCCTTTGGGCATTCATTGTTCTTGAGGAAATCATTGAAAAGCGCATTTACTTACTTAAAACGTCTCTCCCCAACATGTAGAAGACAGCACTATTCGAACTGTC
Source organism: Asaia astilbis JCM 15831 (assembly GCF_000613845.1). Classification (GTDB taxonomy): domain Bacteria; phylum Pseudomonadota; class Alphaproteobacteria; order Acetobacterales; family Acetobacteraceae; genus Asaia; species Asaia astilbis. The sequence goes on along the minus strand of NZ_BAJT01000007.1, from coordinate 74,005 downwards.
ACAAAAAACACCTACATCGATCCGAATTTTCAGGTGACGGCGGGATTATTAATATCCGTTGTAAATACTAAGCTTACTATTTTGACTCTCTCTTTTGGCAGCATTACTCTAACGGGCAGCATGGACAGTTTTATTCATCGTTTCATGAAGCATTCACTCCTCACACCGCCTAGATCATCAGCAGTCAATTAATCCGATACGAGGAACATAAGCCGACCAATGGGGCCTCTCCACCGGCGCATCGACCGAGTAAGGTCGTCTCTCATCGCTGCATTTATTCCGTATGAAGCCCTTTTTTCTTCGTTGGTTTCACTCAGTAGACTCCTGATCGACATCGTCATAACTGTATTTTCCATCCATCATCCGAAATATAAGGCGAGTTCACTTCTGAAGTGTCGCGCCACAGGCAGAAGGACAGTATCCGAAACCTCTGAAATCATTGATGTAAGAGTTTAAAACTTTAGGTAGAGCGTACCGATAGAAAGAAATACTTTTTTTACAACGAAGGAATTACCCATAAATACCTTCTTCATTTCTGATGCTCTATAATTTCGGATCATACACGGGCAATCGAAATTAGGTTCACAGCCCTGAACTTAATTTCGATATACCGCCCTCGCTGTCAGCTTACGTAGCAAGCGATCAGCGTAACGCTGCCTGAGACGCCATAAAGGCCTCTGCAAATTACGCAGATAAGACCCCGATATTTTTAGGCAGGGATAAAACGGTCGGATGAAGAGTCTGGACGCAAAAAACCCGACCTCTCGCGAGGCCGGGTTTTTTTGAAGCCCTTGATATCGCCGGGCCGAGAGGCCCGAAGAAATCAGCGCTTGGAGAACTGGAAGGAACGACGTGCCTTGGCACGGCCGTACTTCTTACGCTCCACAACGCGGCTATCACGCGTCAGGAAGCCAGCAACCTTCAGGATACCACGAAGAGCGGGATCATAATGGGTCAGCGCGCGCGAAATGCCATGACGGACTGCGCCAGCCTGGCCGGAGAGACCGCCGCCCCTGACTGTGCAATAAACGTCAAACTGGTTGTAGCGATCGGTCAGCAGGAAAGGCTGGGTGATCAGCATGCGCAGAACCGGGCGAGCGAAATAAGTCGTGACCGGACGGCCATTGACGATGATGTCGCCTTTGCCTGGCTTGATCCATACGCGAGCAGTGGCGTCCTTACGACGACCGGTTGCGTAGGAACGGCCCTGTGCATCACGCTTGACTTCGTGCACCGGTGCAGCCTGCGTTGCAGGAGCGATGCCAGCGAGGTCCTGAAGCGTACCCGTGCGCTCTTGAGTTTCAGACATATCTCTCAGGCCTCGATCACGTTGAGGGTGTTCTTGCGGTTCATGGACGCAACATCCAGCTTCACCGGCTGCTGCCCCTCATGCGGGTGCTTGTCACCGGCATAGACATACAGATGCTTCATCTGGGCGCGCTGCAGCGGGCCGCGCGTAATCATACGCTCGACTGCCTTCTCGACGACGCTGCCCGGGTTCTTGCCCTCGAGGCGCTGCGTGATCGTGCGCTCCTTGATACCACCGGGATGACCCGTGTGATAATGGAACAGCTTCTGACCCACCTTGTTGCCGGTCAGGACGATCTTCTCGGCGTTGATCACGACGATGTTGTCGCCGCAATCGACATGCGGGGTAAACTGAGGCTTGTGCTTGCCGCGCAGGCGGGTCGCAATGATGGTGGCGAGGCGGCCAAGAACGAGCCCTTCGGCGTCGATCAGGGTCCAGCCTTTCGTCACCTCTGCAGGCTTTAACGAAGGTGTGGTCTTCATGGTTCGGACTGATCCAGCAACATGTGTTGGTATTGGGGGCGCCTTATCGGATGTCCTGCGCCTAAGGTCAAGCTTTTTTGAGAGTCTCCATCCCCAGAAAATGGCTGATTTCCGCCATTTTTTGTATTGCGGTATCTTTATACCACATTATTTGACACGCGATTGTCCCTGGCGCAAAGCCGGACTAACATGCGCCCGTCTGTCGAAGCGGTATTTCTGAGGATGATCTGACGTGAAGAGACCTTTGCTTGTCGCAGGCTTGTGCCTCGTTGTTGTCGGACTAGGCGGCATCGGCGTGCGGCACGAGTCCAGAGCCGAATTGCAACGGGCGCTCGCCAGTCTGCGCGCCAACCTCCCGCCAGACGCAAGATTCGAATACGATCACGCCTACCCTCGCTTTTTCGCCCGGGGTGCCGGTTTCGACAATGCGCGCTTTATAAAAGGGAATATGACCTTCAAAGCCCGCGTCCTGACGATCAACAACCCGAATGGCTATCTGTCGACGGGTCTGAAATTTTCACGCATTCATGCCGAGGATGTGTCGATCCAGGGACCTTGAGCGGCACGATCGAGGATCTCACACTCAGCAAACTCCTGCTTCCGCCGATCAGCGTCGATAAGCGCGATGTCAGCGAACTGCCGCCTGCATCACAAATTCATTTCCGTCATGGCCAGATTCACGGAGTTTCCCTGAACTCAACCAATGGCTGTGCGCTCACCCTGTCGGAAGCTACCCTCGAGAATTATGGCCATGACGATGGCAATGCCGGGTCGCTGCATGACGCGCATGCAGCCTGTTCACCTGACAGTGTGCTGTCCCAGAAACTACACAGCCTGACGCACCTGCCAGCTGGACCCGTCGTTCTCGACGTTAAGGAGATACACGAGACGGGGACGCGCTATGCCCGGATTGTTGCATGGGCCGAGCAATTCGCGCGCGACCCCATCCCTGCCGAGACAACCCCGCTCCGCGACGTCGCAGAGACACCAAGCAATGCTGAGACGCACGGTCTTTCTTTCTCGCTGTTCGATATTCGAACTCTCGTTGAGACGAGCACCGGGCGTCGCTGGAAACAGGGCGACAAGATGCTTGCAAGGGGCGAGTCCCACAACATCAGCATCACCGTACCCTCCTCGTCGCCTTTAGCGGCCTTCCTTCCTGACGGAATTCACATCACCAACCTGACCCAGGAAGTCTCGACAGACACAAAGACGTTCATAAGCACTCTCGCTCTGGCCGCCATGACACCCAAATCTTTTGGCTTCGAGTGGCACGCAAGCATAAACAATGTCGAAAATCCTGATGTCGCGCATCCACCAGCCCTGACATCGCTGGAATTAAGTTACCGCGACGATGCGACCAACATCGATACGCTGCTTACCCGCGTGGCTGCGCAGCGCAACCAGACCTTGCCGCAGTTGAAGGAAATGCTGGCCATCCCCCTTGCCTTCATTACCCAGCGCGCCCCCGGCCTCAGCGCCGTTCCAGAGTTCCTGAACACGCCTTCCGGTCACAGTCTGACCATCTCCTTCCATCCGCCAGAGCCCGTCGATGCTGCGTCTGTAAAGCGTCTCGCGCCGCAGTTCTCGAAGAACCCCGACCTTGCACAGCGCTGGATTTCACCGCCTACCCTGTCTTCCAGCGTAAACTGAGCATGGCATCACCCGTCCATCTCATCGGTGCAACCGGACGCTCGGGTTCAGCCATAGCGCGCGCTCTGAAAGCGCTTGGTGAAACGGTGATCCCTGTCGTCCGTAGGCCGGAAAACCTCCCTGAGTTTCTGCGAAGCACCTTTCGTACTGCCCATCTTGAAGACATCCAGACTCTGCGCGCAGCGCTGCATGACGCAGAGAGGATTGTCTCGACCGCTCACGCGCGGCATATCCCGACTATTCTGGAAGCGTCACCCAGCAAGGCTTCTCTGATCGCGCTCGGCAGTACGCGAAAATTTACCCGCTGGCCCGACGCGCATGGCAATGGCGTCTTGGTAGGAGAGAATGCGCTTCTGCACTCGGGACGCAAGGGGATGATCCTGCATCCGACCATGATCTATGGGGCTCAGGGGGAGAATAACGTCCAGCGCCTCGCTGCTCTACTGCGCCGGCTTCCGCTCATCCCGCTTCCCAATGGCGGGCGCGCCCTCGTGCAGCCTATCTATCAGGATGACGTGACAGACGCTGTGCTTGCCGCACTCACTCTGGCAGAAACGGGGCAACTGACCGGCCCGGAAGCGCTCGTCATCGCAGGTCCGGAAGCGACAACCTATCGCGAATTCATCGACGCCATTCTCCGCTCAGCGGGGCTCGGCCGACGAGTCTACCTGCCTGTCCCGGGTATTATACTCGAATTTATAGCGCCGATTGCCGCGAAAATACCGGGTTTTCCGTCAATCGGGCGCGCCGAGATCAGACGCTTACTTGAAGATAAGGCATTTTCCATCCAGCCTATGCAGAGCCGTTTGGGCCTGTCTCCTCTCGCCTTGCAAGACGGGCTTGATCGTCTCTTTCACAAGACCGCATCGACGGTCCCCCTCCCTGCCGGAAAACGCTCATGACACGTCTGCTCAAAACACTTTCGCAACTTGGCAGCCTCTCGATCGCTCTGGCAACCCTCAGCACACTTCCGGCCTGCACAGACCCGACCGGGCCTGTCTATGGCGACTGGTACGGCTTCAATCCGTTACCAACACCACAAGGCAATATTTCAATCGAGCTGGTTCTGGATGGTGGGCCGACGGCCAGCTCTGGACGCTATCGTCTGCACAGACAGTCTTTCTGGGCAGAAGACATGATGTTCAACCGCTCGGACTCGCTGGATGGCACCTGGACACTTAAAGAATACACCGTCGATGGCAAGATCTGGCGCAATGTCTTCCTCAAAGGGCCGGAACTGCACATCTCCCATTATGTCTTGCTGCCTAATGGCTATCTGACCCCGGCAACCGATCAGAATACGCCGGATATGGGCCAGGGGGGCTGGCTCTGCTGCCGCCTCGCCCCGCGGGCACGCAACAGCTTCGGCTATGGTCGTGTCTGAGGCGCACTTAATCGAAGAAGGCATGGCGAAGGCGTTTGCAGAAATGCTTCTCGCCAAACTGACACGGATGGCTCGGTGATTATTTCCGAGTGGATGCAGCGCTCCGGGGTGGGGTTCGGCACCAGCGGCGCACGCGGACTTGTTGCCGCCATGACCGATGATGTGTGCTTCGCCTACACGTTGGGCTACCTGCACCATCTCGAAAGCCTCGACGAATTCGGCCCCGGCGTCTCGGTCGCCGTCGCGGGCGATTTACGTCCCAGCACGCCGCGTATCTTGCGCGCCTGCATGGCAGCGATTCGACACGCGGGCGGTGTGCCCTTGTTCTGTGGCTTTGTCCCCACACCGGCACTCTGCCTCTACGCCTATGATCGCGCCATACCGTCTCTCATGGTGACGGGCAGCCATATCCCGGCCGATCGAAACGGCATCAAGTTCAATCGCGCAACCGGCGAGTTCCTCAAGCAGGACGAAGCCGGGATGCGTGAACAGCGCGTGACCCTGCCTGATGGCTGGTTTGATCATTCAGGCGCCCTGCTCACCAAGATCGATCTGCCTGCAGCTCATGACGTCCTGACAGCCTATTCTGCGCGATACCGACTATTCTTCGGCGATACCGCCCTCAAGGGCCTCAGGCTCGGCGTCTATCAGCACTCAGCCGTTGGCCGTGATGCCCTTATCCCCTTGCTTGAAGGGATGGGCGCCATCGTCATCCCGCTTGGACGCTCCGAAGACTTCCTCCCCGTCGATACCGAAGCTGTCCGCCCGGAAGATGCGGCAGCCGCATGCCGCTGGGCTCAAGAGATAGGATTCGATGCCCTTCTGACCACTGACGGGGATTCGGATCGACCGCTTCTGGCGGACCGGGAGGGAAGCTGGCTTCGCGGCGATGTGCTCGGTATTCTGGCGGCACGCTACCTGCAAGCCCGGGCGGTCGCCACCCCGGTCAACAGCAATACAGCCCTCGAAAAAGCAGCCTTCGCCGAACGGATTTCCCGCACCCGCATCGGCTCACCCTTTGTCGTCGACGCGATGACTGAAGCCGCTCAAGAGGGCTTTGCCCCATCAATCGGCTATGAGGCCAATGGCGGTTTCCTCCTGGCAACGTCTGTGACGCTGAATGGCAAAACACTTAAGGCGCTGCGACGCGCGATGCCGTGCTGCCGATGCTGTGCGCATTGATGGCGGCGCGCGACGAGGGCGATGACCTCTCTGCCTCTGCGCAACTCTGCCCCAGCGCTACACGGTGAGTGACCGCCTGTCCCCTCTCCCTACCCGGCGCAGTCGAGAGAACATTGCCGCCCTCCGCGACGGACTGAAGCACCATTCAGCATTGGCACCCTTCAGCACGTCCTTCGGGTCTGTTGCCCATATCGATGAGAGTGACGGGCTGCGTCTGACTTTCGAGAGCGGAGCAATTGTGCATTTCCGCCCCTCAGGCAATGCACCAGAGCTGCGCGTCTACGCCGAAGCAGAGAGCACGGTTACCGCCCAAACCCTGCTGGCACTCGGTCTGGCAGTAGCCGCCCCATGGCGCGACTAGAGAAGACACGGTAACTTCTCACCCGGCCTGCTTTTGCGAGCGTCTATTCTTTAGTCTCAACACGAGCGCCCCGGCTCAGCGCTTCTCTACGGGATACCGTCTTGTCGTCTGCACTCTGCCCTTCAAAGCCCCTTATCGTTCCGGTCATTCTGTCTGGTGGTTCCGGCAGCCGGCTCTGGCCGGTTTCACGGGGCAGCTTTCCCAAGCAGTTCTGGCCCCTGCTGACCGACAAGACCCTGCTGCAGGAAACAGCCCTGCGTGGCAAAAACGCAAATCTGGGTCAGCCTATCGTTGTGTGCAACGCTGCCCATCGATTCATTATCGCCGAGCAATTACGCGCCATCGAGATCGACGATGCGCGTATTCTTCTGGAGCCATCCGCCCGCAACTCTGCTCCGGCCATCGCTGCGGCGGCGTTTTTAGTGGCAGAGGAAAACCCACAAGCCATTCTATGGGTCATGGCCGCCGATGCCGCCATCAGCGATGTTGCGGCACTCTACAGAACGCTCGACACAGCCGTCGAGGCTGCCGAGAAGGGCTTTATCGCAACGTTCGGCATCCAACCCAACAAACCAGAGACCGGCTACGGCTATATCGAGCGTGGGGACGAAATTCCTGCTATGCCGGGAGCGTTTCATGTCGCACGCTTCATGGAAAAGCCCGATCTCGCCAGCGCCTCGGAGCTCATCAAGGATGCACGTTATTCCTGGAACTCCGGGATGTTTGTCGCTCGTGCCGATATCTTGCTCCGCGAAATCGAGGCTTTTGAGCCCGATATTCATACGCATGTCGGGCAAGCGGTTGCACACCGCAAGACGGATCTCGATTTCGAGCGTCTGGCTCCAGAGATGTTCGATCAATCGCCGGACATTTCCATCGATTATGCTGTCGCCGAGCGCACACGCGTTGCCGCCATCGTGCCTGCCAGTTTCGGCTGGTCGGATATCGGCAGCTGGGATGCTTTATGGGAAATCAGCGACAAGGACGAGAACGGCAACGTCACCTCTGGTGAGGTCTTTTTAGACACCACCAGTAATTGCTATGTCCGCTCGGATGGCACGGTTACAGCCGTGATGGGGGTCGATAACCTGATTGTGGTGGTCACTGAAGACGCCATCATGGTGTCACATCGCGACCGGGCCCAGGATGTCAAAAAAATGGTGGCCCAGCTTACCAAAGCCGGTCGGTTAGAGGCGACAACTCATAATCGCATGTATCGTCCCTGGGGCTTCTACGAGAGTCTGATCCGGGGCGATCGCTTTCAGGTCAAGCGCATCCACGTCAATCCGGGGCAGATCCTGTCCCTGCAGAAGCATTTCCACCGGGCGGAACACTGGGTCGTTGTCGCGGGTACGGCTGTCGTCACGCGGGATTCAGAAGAGCTGATCATCCGCGAGAATGAGAGCGTCTATCTGCCATTGGGCTGTACCCACCGCCTCGCGAACCCGGGGAAAATTGCACTTACCCTGATCGAAGTGCAATCCGGCCCTTATCTTGGTGAAGACGATATCGTTCGTCTGGACGATGTCTACGCGCGCAGCTGAGCCAGCCCGAGGAATGACGGCTCGTAAAAAACCACTTCTCGAAGGGCGTTCGAAAAAACGCCCGGAGAGCGAACACGTCTCGGGGAAGCTCGGCCCCAGAATCGAATGGCTGCTTTTTTGGGAAGTGCTGGGGCGAATGACGGGACTCGAACCCGCGACCACCGGTACCACAAACCGGCGCTCTACCAACTGAGCTACATCCGCCACATAGCGAGGCCCGATTTAGAGAACTGCGCGGCAAACGTCTAGCCCCTTTGGCGAGATTATTTTCGCCATCCAGACCCTTTTCTCACAGGTGAGCGGGACAGCCCGCAAATGGCCCGGCAGGGAGCGAGAAAATTTTCTGCTTTCAACCGGAGAGCAGTTTTTGTCATTTCCCCTTGCGATCCTGCACCGCTCTTTCTAGTTTCACGGCATCATTGCCGCGTCGGGCCGGAATACGACGAGAAAATCTTTTGTCTTGTCATTCGCTAGGAGACGTCTGTTGAATCTCTCAACTTATCGCGCACAGTGGGCTTTCAGCCCGCTGCGCGAGGTGCTGGCCGGCATGGTTGGCACATTTGCGCTCATCCCCGAGGTGATCGCCTTTTCGTATATCGCTGGCGTCTCTCCCGCCGTATCGCTTTACGCATCCTTCGTCATCAGCATCGCGATCGCCATAACGGGGGGAAGGCCCGGCATGATTTCAGGCGCGGCGGGATCCGTCGCCTTGGTGGCTGCGGCCCTCGTCCACCGTCACGGCATTGACTACATGTTTCTCGCGACGCTTCTCGCTGGTGGGATGCAGATCCTGTTCGGCCTGATGCGATTGCACGTGCTGATGCATTTCGTCTCGAAAGAGGTGCAGACAGGGTTCGTCAACGCGCTGGCGATCATGATCTTTGCCGCCCAGCTGCCCCAGATGCTGCATGTCACGTGGCATACCTATGCGTTGATTGCGCTGGGGCTGGCCATTATCTACCTGGTCCCACGCCTGACGACGGCCATACCGTCGCCCCTGATCTGTATCGTGGTGTTGACGCTCATTACGATCTGGCACCCGATGCCGGTCCATACAGTGGCCGATCTGGGCGCCCTGCCCAACGGTCTGCCGTCCCTCATTCTTCCTCATGTCCCGTTCACTTTTGAAACCTTCGAAATCGTGATGCCGTATGCGTTGGCAATGGCCGCAGTTGGTCTGCTCGAATCCCTGATGACGGCGGGCGTTGTGGACGATCATACGGACACACATGGCGAACCACGCATGGAATGCACAGGTCTCGGCATTTCGAACATTCTTGTCGGCCTGTTCGGCGGGATCGCCGGATGCGGCATGATCGGTCAGACAGTCGGCAATTTGCGCTATGGCGGGCGCGGGCGCTCTCCACTTTTACGGCGGGCGCATTTCTGCTCGCTCTGATGGTGCTGCTGCACAGCTACGTCGCGCGGGTACCCATGGCAGCGCTGGTTGCCATCATGATCATGGTCTCCGTCAGTACATTCGCCTGGGGTTCTTTGCGTGACCTGATGCGTCATCCCAAATTGTCGAGTCTGGTCATGATCGTCACCGTCCTTGTGACTGTCACAACCCATGATCTTGCCGCAGGTGTGGCAATCGGCGTCTTGTTAAGCGGTGTCTTTTTCGCCTGGCGCGCCATGGGCATGCTGCGTGTCGAGACAAACAGAACAGAAGAGACGGATTCCTACCTTGTGAAGGGACAGGTTTTCTTCGCTTCGGCCGACATGCTTTATGAGGCCATCGATTTTCAGACACAGGCCAGGACGGTCGAAATCAATCTTGCCGATGCGACTTTCTGGGACATCACTTCTGTCGATATCCTCGAGAAAACCATCGCCAAGCTTCAGGGGCGCTCCATCGAAGTCCGTGTGGAGGGACTGCATAGTCGCCGCCACGGGCTGATCGCCGAGCAATCGGACGCCCCGCTGCTTTCGATGTAACCCCGCTACTCAGGGACTTTCAGCCGCCCCGCCAGCTTCGAAAACTCTGGCGGGGCCAGCAGATCGGCCAATGTTTGACGATCAAGAACGGCCATGAACGCCTCAAGCGCATCACCCAGAACATGCTGCAAGCGGCACGCTCCGGTCAGAAGACAGCTCTGGCCTGCCTGAAGGCAGGCGACAAGCGCCATATCCTCTTCTGCAAAGCGGACAACGTCACCCACTCTGATATCGTCGGGTGAACGAGCAAGGACCAATCCGCCACCCTTGCCACGTACAGTCGTCACGAATCCGCCCTGCCCGAGCCTGTGAACCACCTTGACCAGGTGATTTTCAGAGATCTGATAACGCTCGGCTATTTCACGAATCGACGCCCTCCGTGACTGATTCAAGCCAAGGTAGAGCAGGACTCGTAATGCATAATCTGTGTGCAGGGTCAGTCTCATAGATGAAGATGTACCATATTTGCATCTTTCAGGATGCTGTCCTATAAGGTGTATAAATAATACATCTTATAGAATGAGAGACGATGCCCCAGCCTCTGAAGCCCGGTACAGCCGAGATCGTCAAAGCAACCATTCCCGCCCTTGAAATCCATGGTGTCGCGATCGCGACAACCATGTACGGCACTCTGATGCAGGATCCCGCGATTGCGGCCCTGTTCAACCAGACGGACCAGGCCAATGGGCGCCAGCCCCACGCCCTTGCCGCCGCGGTGCTCGCCTATGCTCGTCACATAGATCATCCTGAAAAACTCGATGCAGCGCTGAGCCTGATCGTCGAGCGGCATGTCGCTGTCATGATCGAACCGGGGCACTATCCTGTTGTCGGTAAAGCACTGCTTGAAGCCATCAGAACTGTTCTCGGCAGTGCTGCAACTGAAGAAATTCTCGATGCCTGGGGAGACGCCTATCGCTTTCTGGCCGATGTGCTCATTGCTCGTGAGGCCACCCTTTACGAACAGCGTGCGACAGCGACAGGGGGCTGGCGTGGATGGCGTCGGTTCAGAGTCTCCTCGCGCGTTGAGGAATGCGCGGACATCGTGTCTTTCTGGCTCACACCCGCGGATGGCAAGCCTATTCTTCGCCACGACCCTGGCCAGTTCCTGACCTTCCGCCTGACTCAGGATGGCTTCAACACGCGCAGAAGCTACAGCATCTCAAGCGCGCCCGCTGACGACAGCTATCGTGTGACGATCAAACGCGTTCCCGACGGCAAGATTTCCAACTGGTTCCATGACCACGTCCAAGAAGGCGCTCTTCTGGACGTTGCTCCGCCCGCAGGAGATTTCACACTTGCTCGCGCCAAGGGGCCCCAGTGCTCTTGGTTGGGGCCGGTATTGGCGTTACCCCCTTCATCAGCATGCTTCTGGCTGAAAACGACGCAAATTCGGCACATCGGTTGAGCCTCGTACATGCCGCCCATGATTTCCATGACCGACCCTTCCTGAGCACTCTGTCTGCCCTCAACCAAGAAGCCTATGGATCCAGAATCCGGCTTTTCGGGAGCGAGGGAAAAGAAACGACCAATCTGGCACCACTTGCAACTCAGACGGGTCGCGTAAGCGCTCATTGGCTGAGTACGCAGATTGACGACGAGACGCATATTTTCCTCTGCGGTCCCAGCAGCTTTCAGCATGACCTTATTGGCGGCCTCAAAGCGCTCGGTGTTTCAGAAAACCGTCTTCATCATGAATTTTTCGGCTCGTCCGAGCCTTTGCGCGATTAAATAAAGTCGAGATCAGGATCGCCTCCCCGCTACCATCGGGATAGTTACGACCGTGACCATCCCGACGGCGCGCCTGATGGTAAACGCCGCCACGTCGAACCTTTACGATCAGTACGAAATCAGGGGAGATCGAAAAATCAGGCGTAGGCCATCCTGTGGCGGGGCGATCGAAATGAGAAAGCAGATCGTGATCCGGTATATTGGTCAGATCCTTGCTTTGGCTTTTGATGAGTTTCTTGCTGGCCGCCTTGGACAGATGTTCGCGAATATCGTGCAGCACGTGAGGTGCTGCCGCCAATATCAGACCCTCCAGCGCTGAATTGCTATCTAATGTCGTCTCGATTTCATGGGCAATCTGTCGTGCAAACCGCTCCTTGACCTGCACTTTCGGGTCCGAACGAGGCTCCTTGATGGAAGCTACCTCGCCAACCGCATCGGTATCCTTGTCGTGAGCACCAAAGCGTTGGACTGTTCGCATCTGCTGACCGTCATAACGCAGAAAACGGGCTTTTTCGCCGTCACAAACTGCATAGAGCACCGGATCTTGAACAGGCATGAAACCTCTCCTTTGTTCTCGAGACAAAAACGTCGGACAACAAACGAGGTTTCGAATAACACAAATACTTGAGATGAATTTCACACGGGGAGTGTGAGGGCCTCGTGAACCTGATGCCAGGAGTGCTTGTCAGGAGCATAAAGCAAGCCTCGTCCAGGGATTGCTTCATGGTAGGCAGCGCCGTTGAATCTTGCGCCATATCCGCCGGCTTCATGGAGCAGAAGCCAGCCCGGGCAATGATCCCAGGGGCAGGTCCGGCTATAGGCCAGTACATGACCATGCCCCGCTGCGACATGACGATACTCATGGGCCGCACAGCGAAAATCCCAAAGTCCATCCATTGCCCGCAATGTCTGATCAGCCCGCGCCGTATCGCTGAAGGGAAGCGTCCTCCAGGCAATTTTCCCTGTTATCTGATCGATCCTCTGGAAGGGCGCTGCAACACGAAGAGGCGTCGCACACCCTGTCCTGTCTTCCATCCAGGCGCCCTCGCCTTTCAGAGCCATCGCCGACGACTGCGTGACAGGGTCGAAGATAACGCTTGCCAGAGGAATGCCCTTTTCCAGAACAGCGACCATGACCCCGAAAAGCGGGAGGCCCGCAGCGTAGTTCGCTGTGCCGTCTATCGGATCGATCGTGATGGAAAGACCAGCCTCAGCCGCCTGACGCGCGAGGTCCGGTCGGGCGCAGCACTGTTCTTCACCGATAAGCAGTGCTTGCGGCAATAACCGTTTGAATTTCTCAGAGAGATATTCCTCAGTCAGGAGATCAGCCACAGTAACCAGATCGGTTGCCGAACTCTTGGTACGGATCTCTCCCTCAGCGAGGCGACCGAAACGAGGCATGATGATTGTCGAGGCAGCCTCACGGACGATCGCAGACAGATCGTCCAGCAGGCCACGGGTAACGACCGAAGGCCGCTCCGCCATGACGATATCTTCAGCCTTCACCGCGTCTCACCTTCCAAAGAGCTGCTTTGTCTCTCATTCAGGCCAATATCGAGGTGATTTCAGGCGGATACAAGGCAATCCGGATAAAGCTGACCAAAGCGTGACCGATCCTGATCGAACAGCCTGACATCGAGCGTGATTTCTGTCTCCTGATCGAGACGCTCAAGAACTTCGCCGTGCTCGTAGAGCCAGGCCAATGCAGCCCCGTTGCTGATGTCGAGGCTGACACGCGTCAAACTCATCGCCGCAGTCATATGCTGATCGAGCATGGAGTAGAGATTGGGCAGCCCTTCGCCCGTAATCGCCGAAATCGCAACGCATCCCGGATGGCGCGGCACGGCTTCGATCCCCCCCATGAGATCGGCCTTGTTCATCACTTCGATCGTGCGCTTGGGCCAGTCGCTATCGAGCATTTCGTCACGCACCATGCCGTCGAGCACATTGATGACGTCAGCACGCTGCGCCGCACTGTCAGGATGTGCCACGTCGCGCACATGCAAAATGATGTCTGCCTCAGCCACTTCTTCAAGCGTTGCCCGAAAGGCCGCAATGAGCTCCGTCGGCAGTTCGCTGATGAATCCGACAGTATCGGAGAGGATGACACGCCGGCCGGACGGGAGTCGCAACCCGCGCATCGTCGGATCCAGCGTCGCAAAAAGCTGGTCCTGGGCATGCACGGCTGAGCCCGTCAGCGCGTTGAAAAGCGTCGATTTGCCCGCATTGGTATAGCCCACGAGGGCCACCACCGGAAAAGGCACCTTCTTGCGAGCCGAACGATGCAATCCGCGTGTTCGACGCACCTGATCGAGCTCCTTGCGCAGCTTGACCAGACGCTCCCCGATCATGCGACGGTCAGCCTCGATCTGGGTTTCACCCGGGCCGCCCAGAAAGCCGAACCCACCGCGCTGACGCTCAAGATGGGTCCAGAGGCGTACAAGGCGCGACCGCTGATATTCCAGATGAGCGAGCTCGACCTGGAGAACACCTTCACGAGTCGCGGCACGCGCTCCGAAGATATCGAGAATCAATCCGGTACGATCGAGAACCTTGCAGTTCAGGGCTTTTTCAAGATTGCGCTGCTGACCTGGCGAGAGCCGGGCATCGACAACCACGACCTTGACGTCATTTTCTTCAACGAGTTCGGCAAGCTGCTCGACCTGCCCCTTGCCGAAGAGGGTTGCCGGGCGCACCGCCCTGATGGCAAGCACGGCCTGCCGGACCACGACAAGGCCAATGGAAGCCGCAAGCCCGATGGCTTCCTCCAGACGGGCTTCCGCTGCACGAAACTCGTCATTGGGTGTCGGGCGCTCCCAGGGAAGAATAACCGCAGCGCGCGTTGCGGGAGGCGTCGTACTGGTCGTTACTGACACGTTCTAAAAATACTCCTGCCGTTACAGATCGCTGTCGCTGTCCTGCGCGAAGACCGCCAGAGGGGCGACAGGCATGATTGTGCTAACGGCATGTTTGTAAACAAGTTGGGTATGACCATCGCGACGCAGGATGATGGTTTCGTGATCGAAGCGCGGGATGACACCCTGAAGCTTCACGCCATTGACCAGAAACACGGTCACGGGCAGGCCGTTTTGCTGAAGATGCTGCAAAAAGAGTTCCTGCACGGTCTCACCTGTGTCGAAGTCGGAATAGGGGGTCGCAGACGGGGTGGAGGTCGGATCTGGATTAGCTCTGGCCAATGTTGCTCTTCTTTTTTCCGGTGTTTGAACGGGCCCTCGGGACCGGGCCAAAGGTCAACGCCACCCACGGCACCGTGACCTCAGTGACTCTACCTTACCTTCATTGAAATCCGGTTTCCAGACTCACAGGGTCCTGTCTTCGGGAGTCACGCCGAGCTGCTTCAGCTTGCGATGCAATGCAGAGCGCTCCATGCCGACAAAATTGGCCGTGCGACTGATATTGCCCCCGAAACGCAGAAGCTGAACCTGCAGATATTGTGTCTCGAACAGATCGCGCGCCTCACGCAACGGCAACGCCATGACATCCGCCCCGGCGTCGAGCCGTGTCATTGACGGCGCCCCCTGGCTGACCGTGTTGGGCAGCATATCGGCCCGAATGAGGTCCTGACCATTGGGCACCATGATCAGCAGGCGTTCCATCAGATTCCGCAATTCTCTGATATTGCCCGGCCACTCATAGGATTGCAGGGCTGCCAGAGCATCCACTGAAAGTTCACGTGGGGCGAGACCGGCATTTTCCGCATAACGACGCAGGAAGTGCTGCGCCAGAGCCGGAATGTCTTCGCGGCGTTCACGCAGCGAGGGAAGACGCAGCGGAACGACAGCCAGACGGTAATAAAGATCTTCGCGGAATCGTCCGAGGGAGATTTCACCCTGCAAGTCCCGGTTGGTCGTGGCAATGACACGTACATCGACCTTGACGCGCGTTGCCCCCCCCAGACGTTCGAAGGTCTGGTCCTGCAAGGCCCGTACGATCTTGCCCTGCGTTTCCAGCGGCATATCGGCCACTTCATCGAGCAGGAGAGTGCCTTTATGCGCACGTTCCAGCACACCGGTGCGCCGCATCGCCCCTTCGGAGAGCCCCTCGATACCGAAGAGCTCTTCTTCGAAACGATTCGGTGCCAGAGTCGCGCAGTTCAGCGCGATGAACGGCCCTGCACCGCGACGCGAGCGTGCATGAACCATGCGCGCTGCAATCTCTTTACCCGAACCGGCCGGACCTGTGATGAGCACGCGCGAGTTGGTGGGGGCTACACGCTCGATCTGCCCCCGCACGGCACTGATCCCAGGCCCTTCACCGAAGAGCAGCGTTTCATTGCCTGATCGCAGACGCAGCTCGGCATTTTCACGCTCAAGACGCGCCGCCTCGATCGCGCGCTGGGCGACCAGAATCAGGCGGTCGGTCTGAAACGGCTTTTCAATGAAATCGTAGGCGCCGTGCTGAAGGCTGGAGACAGCGTCTCGATCGTGCCATGACCCGAGATCATCACAACAGGCAGACCGGGCTCTTCAGCCTTAATGGTCTTGAGCAGATCGATCCCGTCGAGGCGCGAGCCTGAAGCCAGATATCGAGGATGATCAGCGACGGGCGACGCGCCCGGAACGCGGCAAGAGCCTGATCCGAATTCGCCGCAACGCGCGTTTCATAGCCTTCATCGCGAAGGAGGCCCTCGATGAGAAGCCGGATATCCGGCTCGTCATCGACGATCAGGATTTCATGCTCCATGCGAATCTCTCATCAACCGTTCATTGCTCCTTGCCCGCATCACCTGGCTCCACGGCCGGATCACGTACTGGCAGGGTGAGCGTCGAGACGGTGCCCCGTCCATCCGGTCGGTCCTCCAGCCTGATGCCACCTGCGTGATCCTCCATGATCTTCTTGACGATCGCGAGACCGAGACCCGTCCCTTTCGGTTTGTGCGTGATATACGGTTCCGTCAAGCGGTGCCGGTCAACAGAAGGCAAACCGACACCATCATCAGCGACCTGAACCGCCGCCTCGGCTCCGTTGACGACAAGCGTCACCTTGATGTGCCCCTTGCTATCACGCATCTCCGCCCCGTCTTCGATGCTTTCGGACATAGTCTCCTGTGATTGTACGACCATGGCAATCGCGTCAGCAGCATTTTGCAGCAGATTGGTGAGCGCCTGACCGACGAGACGGCGATCGCACCGGACGATAGGCCCCTGAGGCGGCAAGGACCCCGTATCGTACACGATCTCCGGATGCGCGTTCCGCTGAAGCACCAGCGCCTCGCGCACCAGACGCACCAGATCTTCCTCCCTGAGCACAGGCTGCGGCATCCGGGCAAAGGATGAAAATTCGTCGACCATGCGTCCAATGTCCCCGACATGACGCACGATCGTATCGACACACTGCCCGAACGTGTCAGGGTCGGAGCTAATCTCACGCAGGAAACGCCGCTTCAGCCGCTCGGCAGAAAGCTGGATGGGGGTCAGTGGATTCTTGATCTCATGGGCAATACGGCGGGCAACATCCGCCCAGGCCGCTTTTCTCTGGGCCGCCAGCAACGCCGTGATGTCGTCAAACGTCACCACGTAGCCCGTCGATCCCTCGCCACTTTGCTCACCGACCACGCGCACGAGCAACGTCCGCCCGGAGCTGCCGACGCTCGGCCCGTCGCCCAGAACAGTCGTTTTTTCTAACGTATCGATCTGGATTTCCGCCGTATGCGCCTGACCCGGCTCCAGTCGCGCCTGATCGAGCATCGTCGCAAATTCCGGAACAATCTCTCGCAGGGGCTGCCCGATGCAGAGATCGAGATCACGTTGCAACAGACGCGAGGCCGCCCGGTTGGGCAGCTCAATCGTCTGACCCGCATCAAGCCCGATCACCCCGGCCGAGACACCGGAAAGCACGGTTTCCGTGAAGCGGCGTCGTTCATCGATCTGCTCGTAAGCAATCATGAGCTCGGTGCGCTGCGTGGAAAGCTGATTGGTCATGCGGTTGAACGCGCGAGAAAGCGTCCCGACCTCATCGTCCCGTCGCGGATCCCTGACGGGCGCCTCAGGAACGCGCACACTGAGATCGCCCTCGCTGATCCTACGCGCGGCAAGAATCAGCAATCCCAGAGGCTGGGTGATCTGCTTGGCCAGAACCAGCCCCGTCAGCATGCCAATACTCAAAACGAGCAGGCCGAGCATGGCGAAGATCAGGACGAAACTGATCTGGATGGCCGAACGATGCGCGTTGAGGCGCTTGTATTCCGACACCACGGCGTCGGTGTGATGCATGTGCTCGAGGATCTTCGCATCGACCGGACGCGTGATGACCAGCATCAGCCCGGCCGTCGGTCCGAGACTGACAACGGCCCGTACTGTTTTCTCATCCGGGCTGTCGAGAATGGCCACATCATTGGTACGCGCCAGCGTCGTGGCATCCTTGGGCGGCAAAGCGAGCTGCTTGCCCTGCAACGCGGCAAGACCGCCTGACGCGACAACCTTGTTGGTGTACGAATCGAAGACGACTGCCTCGTTCAGCCCACGCTCTGTCGCCTCGACATCGAGCATCATGCCGAGCTGACCCGGATCGCGCATCAGATCGACACCGTGACGATACATCTCGTCATTACTGGCCGTAATGATGATATTGGCGAGAGCAAACGCCTCGGTGCGGATATTGTCGTTATGTTCCTGCAGGTAGCCCGCAGCGACGTCACGCGCCTCTGACAGCGCCGTATTGACCCGGTTCGAAAACCAGATCTGAATTCCGAAATGGAAGAAAAGGGCTGCAAGTCCGCCGATCACCACAGTCGGAGCAACAGCCACCACGCCGAACAGCGTGATTAGTCTGACATGGAGCCTTGCGCCCGCCAGCCCTGTCCGCCTCTCCGCCAGCATACGCCCCATCCGGATGATGACGGCTGTACCCAGAAGGAGCAGCACGACGAAATCCAGAAGAAATACGAACGCCTCGATCTGGGGGCGGTAGGCAAA
The DNA here is from genome assembly GCF_000613845.1 of Asaia astilbis JCM 15831. Lineage (GTDB taxonomy): Bacteria > Pseudomonadota > Alphaproteobacteria > Acetobacterales > Acetobacteraceae > Asaia > Asaia astilbis. The sequence goes on along the minus strand of NZ_BAJT01000007.1, from coordinate 55,489 downwards.
GGACAGCCCACGCGCGAGCACAACGAATGTGGTGATCAGCAGAACCAATGCCGCACAGGCCAGCACCATGGCCGTTTTCAGCCGACTGACATGTTGGACCACTCGCCTGAACACCGAAGAATTTTTCAGCTCAGCTGCACCATGGCCATCATCGGGCACTTCCTGAGACACAATCCAGGGCGACACATCCTTGTCTGTCATGATCGGGAACGACCCACTTCGATGCCAAGCAGCTGCAATCGTTTTCGCAGCGTGTTCCGGTTGATGCCAAGCAGAGCGGCTGCCCTGATCTGATTGCCCTCGGTCGCCTTGAGCACCAGTCTGAAAAGCGGACGCTCAACTTCGGCCAGCACACGCGCATAAAGCGTGCCCTGAATATCTGTTTCAAGGTCGAGCATGGAGGGGAGATACCGCGCCAGCAAGCCCTGAAATGACGCGGCGTCAGCCGTCGTATCGACCCGATGAGATTCGGAGAGATGGGCGGCCGTCAAGCGTCCGCCCTGAGCCCGCTCGACTGCGCAATGGAGCAGTTGTCGAATCTGCCGAAAATTGCCCGGCCACTCCTGCTTCATCAGCCAGGATGCGCAGTCATCATGCAGACTCGTGCCCGTCTCGAACTGCCTCTCCCATAGCGCGCAGAGCGTCTTCAAATCCGCCTGTCTGTCACGCGCGGGCGGGATCGGGAGATTGTGGGGTGCCAGAAGCGAACCCAGCCCCTCGCTAAGTCGACGGTCCTGAACAAGGCGCGCTGACGTCCAGGAGCTGGTGCAGATCACAGCCGGACGCTCGCTCGCTTTTCGGGCTTGCAGCATTTCCAGCAAAGCCGCCTGAAAAGCCGGTTCGGCGAGACCGATTTCATCGATAAGGAGGCAGGACGTTGCTCCTCTCTCAACGCCTCATCGAAAGATTGCCGATCGAAAACCGACACCAAACGCTTCTCTCGCCCCGACGACATCCAGAGATAGCGCGCAGCACGAGTACGCCCACTTCCCGGTTCGCCGGTCAGCATATGCAGTCCAAAATCTGTCAGGGCCGCTTCGAGCCTCTCCCGCAGCCGCTTGACCGCGTCGGACTGGCCATCGAACCCGAAACGGACTGGGGTTAAGGTGCCGTCCCGACCTTTCTCCGCCTGGATCACAAATTTACGAAAGAACTGGAGAAAACCAAGCCGTCATCAGTCGGAGTCGAGCGAAACAGGATATCAGTCATCACTCAGGCTGCATCTTCCACCAAATCGGTTGGCTGATGCGTGCTCTCCCGGTCTCGGATCACGCCATTGGCGATCTGCTGATCGTAGAACGACGAGAGATGATCGATCACGTCCTGTGCGTTGTCCATCTTGTTGATGCTGGCACGAAACGCCGCCGACCCAGGCAGCCCGTGCGAGTACCAGGAGACATGCTTGCGCGCGAGACGCAGGCCGGGACGCTCGCCGAAATGATCGAGCATCATGCCATAATGGCGCAGAACGATTGCCTTTTCCGCCACCAAATCAGGATCAGGCATATTTTCCCCGGATCGAAGTGACTGAGCCACCTGTGCAAGGAACCATGGACGTCCATAACAGCCACGACCGATCATGACGCCATCAGCCCCTGATGCCGCCAGCGCGTCGCGCGCATTCTGGATCGAGACGATATCCCCATTGACGATGACAGGGAGCTTCACACTCTCCTTGACCGTACGAACGAAATGCCAGTCTGCCGTTCCGTTATAGAACATCTGACGTGTGCGCCCGTGAACTGTCACCAGACGAATGCCGACATCCTCGGCAATCCGGGCCAGGGCAGGAGCATTGAGAGACTGATGATCCCAGCCCATGCGCATTTTGAGCGTGACAGGCACAGAGACCGCTTTGACTGTTGCTTCAAGCAGCGCTGCCGCTTTGACCTCGTCGCGCATGAGGGCAGACCCTGCGGACTGCCCAACCGCCACTTTCTTCACCGGGCAGCCAAAATTGATATCGATCAGATTGGCGCCCTGGTCGACAGCGATCTTTGCTGCCTGCGCCATCGCCTCAGGATCACAGCCTGCCAGCTGGACCGAGTTGGGACCGTTCTGCGCGCTTCGGGCCATGCGCAGGGTGTTTTCATTTTCACGCACCATCGCCCAGGAGGCGATCATCTCCGACACGACCAGTCCCGCGCCCAGATCACGCGCCAACTGGCGGAAAGGCAGATCTGTGACCCCCGACATTGGCGCCAGAATCACCGGTGTCTCGATCACTACGCCATCCCCGAGATCGATTGGGCGTAGGTCGAGGCCGCGGCCGGATCCAGCCACGTCAGAAGAAGATGAAATGCTCATGATTGCTCGAGAATACCGAGGCGCCCTTCGCGAAGCAATCGAAGATCACCAAGGCCCAGCCTGCTCGCTCAACGCTCACATAGGAAGAGACAGCCCTGCAGAGCCCTCCTTACGGTTACGTTTTACCTATACCGACTGCGGCGAACCTCGGAGTCGCCTCAATCCGCGCCCTTCAGCCAAAGACTTTGGCCAAGCGCCTGAGAGTCGCTTCATCTGACGGCAAGCCAAACCGGAGCAATGTGTCGTCCCAGTCGAAGCGGCGTACCAGAAGGCCTGCGCGGGCGAGATTTTCCCAGATGGTTTGAGCATCAGGTGACCGAAACAGGCTAAAAAGCGACGTACCACCGACGAACTCCATTCCGCCGCGCGTCACGATCCGGCGTAACGCGGCCATTTCGTTTTCCAGCCTTGTGGCCATGTTTGTGCGCCAGACGTGATCGGACAGGGCTTCACGCCCAATATGACAGCCAGGAGTGCTAATCGACCATGGACCCATAGCGGCACGCATGGCGTGCAGAACAGGGTGAGAGGCAAGCAGAAAACCGATCCTCAGCCCGGCCAGGCCATAGGCTTTTCCAAAAGAGCGGCAGATGACCAGACCCGGATGAGGGAGCAGCGAAGCTGCCGTCTCAGGGCTGAAATCGATGAAAGCCTCATCGACCACGAGAAGCCCGCCTGCATGGGCATGGCAATCTGCCAGAGAGGCAATTTCCGCCACACTCATGCAGCGACCTGTCGGATTATTGGGAGAGCAGACGACACTCACCATGTTGCTGTCTGGCAAGGCGAGCGACGCATCAAACGGCACATGCTGGATCGAAAACCCGGCTTCGCGCCAGGCTGCATCATGGCCGCTATAGGTAGGTTCCAGAATACGCACGGAAGAGGGGGTGAAGAAGCGCGACAGGAAGACAGGTAATAGACCAATGAGCATCTGCGTGCCGGAGCCAGCCAGAACATAGTCTGGTGACACGCCATAGGCTTCCGCTGCGGCAAAGCGTAGGGCCTGTTCTTCGAGAGGGTCGGGCAGTCGATTCAAAAGAGCCACATCGAGTCTCGGAACCGGATAAGCATGAGGATTGATACCAGTCGACAGATCGACCCACGGTGTCAGTGCTTCGGGGAAGAGGCGCGCCAGCTCGCTCAGCTGCCCACCATGCACCGGCCAGGGCGTCATGCTATGCTCGGTTTCATCATGCTGGCCTCTCATCTCGCTCCATGTTCCTTTCACTGACGCTCTGCGCCCTCCTGATCGAGGCTACCTTCAGCTATCCTGATGCGATCTTTCGCAGGATCGGCCATCCGGTAACATGGATCGGCCGTCTGATCACGACACTTGACTACCACCTCAACCGGGAGGGATCGGTCCGAAAGCAGCGTGGCCGGGGACTTGTGGCGCTTGGTGTGATCGTCATCCTGCCTGTCGGGCTCACCCTTGCAGGGCAGACTCTCATGAGGCTTTGCCTGCCACACTGGATCCAGTTCGCTCTCGAAGCTCTGTGCGCCAGCACCCTGATTGCTCAGAGATCGCTTTTCGACCACGTCAACGCTGTTTTGAAGGGGCTCCGTGAAAACGGGCTGGCGGGAGGTAGGCTGGCCGTCTCGCGGATTGTTGGGCGCGACCCGGAGACCCTCGAGACGGCTGGCGTTGTCCGCGCAGCGATCGAGAGTCTGGCCGAAAATTTCAGCGACGGCGTTGTCGCTCCTCTTTTCTGGTTAACCGTGTTCGGTCTGCCGGGTGCCGTGGCCTACAAGGCCATCAACACGGCGGACAGCATGATCGGCCATCTTTCGCCTCGTCACCGGGATTTCGGGCGCGCTGCCGCGTTATGCGACGATTGCGTCAATATCCCGGCGTCTCGGCTCTCCGCCCTTTGGCTGTGCCTTGCAGCCCCCTTCGCCGGAGGATCGCTGAGACGAGCGATACGAACGGTGCGTCATGATGCTGGGCGACATCGCTCCCCAAACGCGGGGTGGCCTGAAGCCGCGATGGCCGGAGCGCTCACTTTGCGTCTGGCAGGGCCTAGACAGTATAATGGTGTTCTCGTCGCCGATTCCTGGATGGGGAATGGGCGGGAAGAGGCCGAAGAACAGGATCTCGCACGGGCTCTGACGCTTTATCGCGTGGCGTGCCTGGTGCAGGCGGTCTGCCTGCTGATCCTGCTTTATGGAGTGAATGCATGACAGTCCCCGTTTTCGATGAAGCGTTTCGCGAGCAACTCGATTCGCTCTTTCTTTGGAGACGGGACGTGCGTCATTTCCGGCGCGACCCGGTTCCCGAGTCCGTGCTCGATCACATGCTGGCGCTCACCTGCTCAACCCCTTCGGTCGGTCTGAGCCAACCCTGGCGCTTCCTGCGCGTGGATGACGAGGCCCGACGCAATGCCGTACGCGCCGAGTTCTCCGAACGAAACGCCGAGGCGCTGGCTGCACAAAGACAATCGGACAGCGGAGCCTACGCACAACTCAAGCTCGCGGGATTGGATAGGGCTCCCCACCATATCGCCGTGTTCTGCGATCCAGACCCTTCGCAAGGCCGCGGATTAGGGCGCCTGACCATGCCGGAAACCGTGCAGTGGTCGGCTGTCATGGCTATCCACAGCTTCTGGCTTGCCGCCCAGGCCCATAATGTGGGCCTGGGCTGGGTCTCAATTCTCGATCCGGAGCGGATGAATTCTCTGCTCGATGCTCCTGCAGAATGGCGCTTCATGGCCTATCTCTGCGTCGGCTACCCGGACGAGGAGCATAATACGCCTGAGCTGGAACGCCGCGGTTGGGAAAAGCGTGCGCCCGAACGCCAGCTCTGGATCAGCCGATAAACAGACCCCTGTCCAGACGTAAATTCCCTTCTCCGATTTCACCGACATGACATGCGAGCGAAAGTCACTAATCGGGAAAGGGTAGTCCCTGAGCGGCGCAGGCGACCCACTCGACGAACAGCCTTACAGCAGCGGAACGCTGACGCGCCGGATAGGTATAAGCAAGAACGCTGCCTGTAGCGGCTGACCATTCGGGCATCAATCTTGTCAAATGAGGCTGAACGGTCGGGTGATCGTAAAGAAAACTCGGTAGTACCGAGAACCCAAATCCCTGCAGGATCGCCTCCAGGACCAGATTGAGAGGTCCAAGCAAAAAGCAGGCCTCAAAGCGTATATGACGCTGGTTTATGCCATCGCTAAAGGTCCATCCCGTCTGGTCGACGTGATTAACGTAATCAATGAATGGGAGCTCTTTTAACTTATCGAAACTCTCAACGGGGCCGAAGCGGTCCAGATAATCCCGGCTAATAACGAGGTGACGCTTAAAGTTAGCAAGGCGACGGACGTGCAGCGACGGATCGTCAAAGCTTCGTGTTCGAATCGCTACGTCGAACCATGTCATATTGGATAGCGACACGTCGTCGGTCAGAATGAGACTTACCCGGCATGCCGGGTAACGGGCGGTGAAAGCCTTCACGACCGGCAAAACCACGTAACGTCCGTAGGCAGCATTGGCTAAGACACGAAGCTCCCCTTGGGGCGAAGAGCCGTAGTACTGAGCATCGAGGTAAGCTGTCTCGATCGCCTGTACCCCGGCAGTACATTTTTGATAAAAGACCTCGCCGGCGCGTGTCGGTAAGATCTGCTTTGACGTTCGGATAAAAAGATCGGTCTGCAGCGATCTCTCAAGGTCACTGATCGCCTTGCTAATAACGCTTTTTGACACCCCAAGGCTTCGAGCAGCGGCTGTGACTGAACCTGCCTCCACGACGGAAATGAAATAGACCATCCCGTTAAAATTGATCTTTTTTTTCATCTTTCGATCTCTAAGTGTTCCGAAAAAGTGAACGATGCGTTTCTTAAAATTGCCTTGTTTTTACGTAGCATTTCAGCGTAAGTCCTGAGTCATAAAATCTTTATCAACGCCAAATTCATCAAAATCTTTATCGTTACAATTCGTTAATTGCTCGAAAAAATTATTGGTTAGTAACATTGCATTTACGAATTCCTCATTAGAAAACTCGGTAAATAAGATGATTATCAAGACCGGAGGTCGAAATGCATAATTTTAATACACCCAGTGGCAGTCAGTTTATGGCAGAGAACTGCTGGAATAATTCAAATGTAAGCTCTGAAGTATCTTTGAATAGCTCGATTACCCATCACGACTATTACGAATCAAAAATCCTACTTGAAAAAACTTCTCTTCGCGAAAACAATTCCATCCATGGCGTCAATTACAGCGTAGACCATGATTTTAATGATGCGATCTCATTTCTAGGTTCTGACACCGATCTACTGCAAAAAGCCGCCCAAGAGCCTGTATCGGTGCGCGTCGTCTGGAATCTCCTTGAAAATGTGAGCCGCGTCTATCTACCCAAGGTGACCAGCTCTTCGGAACAGGAAACCATCTGCCTCTCCGTTAAAGGCGATCCTTATTCAGTACGGGAAAACGGCGTTATGCTTGATGCACTCAACTACGTCCGCATGCTGTTCTCTGAACAGACACGCACAGCCCCGTCATACTGATATTTAACCTACCATCAAGTATTTATATTTAGACTGATTTTATTCGAGGATTGTTTCTGCGACCAAAAGCGCAGAAACAATCCTTTTTTATTCTCTCCACATCATAGAAAAGATAAAAAATTCTCGATTTTTACATGGCTTTCCAGATGATCTGCTAAGGCGTCGAGCGTAGACTCGATGCGTAGCTTATGATCCAGAGACTCAGACATCAGCCCGAACAGGGATAGGAACGCGGAACGCGACTCTTTATCATCGAACAAACCATGGAGATAAGTGCCACAGACGCGTCCGTCTTCAGACCGCGCACCATCGGCGCGGCCATCCGCAAACCGGATCATGGGACGTTTCAACCCCGACCCTGTCGTCATCCCCGCATGAATCTCATAGCCGGAGACAGCCGCTCCTGAAGGCAACAATCTCCCCCGATTCGGCCGGACGGTCTTTTGCTCTGCGATCTCGGTATCGATCTCCAGATAACCGAGTCCGGGGCGTTTTGCAGAAGGCCCCTCAATCCCTGACGGATCGGAAATCTGACGACCCAGCATCTGATATCCACCGCAAATCCCCAGAATGTGCCCGCCACGGCGGTGATGCGCCTGAAGATCGATGGCCCAGCCCTGATCGCAGAAAAAAGCGAGATCGGCCAGGGTCGCTTTCGACCCCGGCAGGATAACGAGATCGCAGGGTGGCAAGGCTTCGCCTGGTCGAATGAAAGCAAGCGTCACCCCCGACTCGGCACGAAGCGCATCCAGATCGTCGAAATTCGCAATCATTGGCATCAGAGGCACGGCAATACGTAGCGGCCCGTCACCCTGCCAGCCTGATGCAAGACCCTCTGTGTCCTCGGCGGGTAGTTCACGCATCCGATCGAAAAAAGGAACCAGTCCGCAGTCGGTCCAGCCCGTTCGCTCAGCGACAAATCGCATCCCAGCGTTGAACAGACTCGGATCACCCCGCATCCGGTTGACGATGAAGCCTTTGATCCGTTGATGATCGGTATCTGGCAGCACGGCCTGCGTTCCGACCAGACTCGCGATTACTCCCCCTCTGTCGATGTCACCGATCAATACAACCGGCAGGTTCGCCGCTTCGGCAAACCCCATATTGGCGATATCGTTTTGCCTCAGATTAATCTCCGAAGCCGATCCGGCTCCCTCGACCAGCACGATATCCGCCTCGCGTTGCAATCGGGCGAAGCTTTCCAGCACAGCTGGCATCAAAAGAGGTTTGATCTCCTGATACTCGCGTGCCTTGCGCTGCCCCCAGACTTTACCCTGAAGGATGATTTGCGAGCCTTGCTCGGACTGAGGCTTGAGCAGGACCGGGTTCATATGAACGCTTGGTGCAGCGCCGCAGGCGAGCGCCTGGAGTGCCTGAGCGCGCCCGATCTCCCCTCCGTCGGCTGTCACGGCCGCATTATTGGACATATTCTGCGGTTTGAACGGACGCACCACATAGCCACGCCGTGTCAGCGCACGAGCCAGACCTGCAACAATTACCGATTTGCCGACATTCGACCCTGTCCCCTGAAACATCAGCGCGTGAGCTCAAAATTCGACTCCCTGCTGAGCCTTCACACCCGCTTTGAAGTGATGTTTGACGAGCGTCATCTCCGTCACCAGATCGGCCGCGTCCGTCAGCCAGCCCGGTGCATTACGCCCTGTAATCACCACATGCTGGTGCTGAGGGCGGTTTCTAAGCCCGGTCAGGATGGTGGCTTCATCGAGATAGCCATAACGCAGAGCGATATTCAGTTCGTCGAGCACCACCAGCGCCACGTCTTCCTGCCCGAGCGCAACAAGCGCCTGTTCCCAGGCGCGAGTACAGGCAGCGATATCACGGGCGCGATCCTGAGTTTCCCAGGTAAAACCTTCTCCAAGAGCATGAAACTGCGCCAGATCGCCGAAACGCTGGAGCGCACGACGCTCCCCCGTATCCCAGGCACCTTTGATGAACTGCACGACCACGATCTTGCGCTCATAGCCAAGCATGCGCAAAGCAAGGCCGAAGGCCGCCGTCGACTTCCCTTTTCCCGGCCCCGTGTGAACGGCAATCAGGCCTTTTTCGATGGTCTTTTCGGCGACTTCACGATCCTGCACCGCCTTGCGATGCTGCATTTTCTCGCGATAGCGCGCGGTCTCGGCATCCTCGGTCATTTCATCTCCAATGCGCATCCGGCTGCGACAAACAAGACACGTCGCGCTTCATGCGCGAGTTTCTGATGCAGCACTCCGGCCTCGTCCCGAAAACGTCGGGCCAAGGCATTTTCAGGCACGATACCCAAGCCTACCTCGTTACCGACAAGCACGGTCAGAGCCGAGCGATTTCGTAACGTATCAAGCAGCGCTTCCGTCTCGCGCTCGATGTGTCGTTCATCCAAAATTAGGTTCGTCAGCCATAAGGTCAGGCAATCAACCAAAACCGGCTGTACTCCGTGCAAGACAGAAACCAGATCAACAGGCGCCTCGATTGTTTCCCATCCCGCACAACGCTGCGCCCGATGCAGGGCAATACGCGCCTCCATCTCGGCATCCCAGGCCCGCCCTGTGGCAACGTAACGCCACGGACCGGGCTCGGCCATGACCAGAGCCTCAGCATGACGGCTCTTGCCCGAACGCGCGCCGCCGAGCACCAGAATGGAATTCGTCATCCACTTCCCCTTGCAGAACGGCGCTTATCACAACAGAAAGGCGCAATGTCACGTTTCCGTTCGCTCGACGACCTTCATACCGCCTGCACCACACTTCCAGAGCCCGATCTGGACGCCATCTCCCAGATCGGCGAACGTGAAGCAGTTCTGACCAAACCCGCCGGAAGCCTCGGCCGTCTGGAAGAACTCGTCGAGTGGTTCGGCTCCTGGCGACCGCTGCACATCCATCAGGCCGATATCTGCATTTTTGCCGGAAATCACGGTGTTCTGGCCCAGAATGTCTCGTGCTGGCCCGCCAGTGTCACCGCAGCAATGGTCCAGAACTTCACGCAGGATGGCGCTGCGATCAATCAGCTGGCCCGGAGTGTCGATGCAAGGCTGAGCGTGTTTCCCATGGAGGATCTGACTCCGAGCGCAGATTTCACGCAGCAGGCAGCTCTCTCACGCGATGCATTTTTGCGCGCCGTCTCAGTCGGATACGACGCTGTTCCAGACTCCTGCGATCTCCTCGCGCTTGGCGAGATGGGGGTGGGCAACACGACACCGGCTGCGGCCTTATCAGCCGCGCTGTTCGGACAGGATGGAACTTACTGGGCCGGTATGGGGGCCGGGCTGGACGAAGCGGGTGTCACCCGCAAGGCGCGCGCCATCGACAAAGCCCTGGCCCTGCACGGACGCAACCACTCCCCACTCGATCTGGCCCGCCTGTATGGCGGCCATGAGCTGGCGGCTCTTCTGGGAGCCGCGCTGGCCGCACGCCATCGACGCATTCCTGTTCTGCTGGACGGTTTCGTGGTGACGGCTGCGGTTGCCCCTCTCGCCGCCCTCGCCCCCACAGGATTGGCCCATACGCGCCTCGCTCATCGGTCACAGGAGCAGGGTCACAGCCATCTTTGCCGCTTTCTCGGTCTCAACCCGCTTCTGGACCTTCAGCTTCGGCTTGGGGAAGGGTCCGGCGCCGCCATGGCCATACCGCTTGTGCGCGCGGCACTGGCCTGTCACAACGGAATGGCAAGTTTTTCCGATGTCGCCATCAACGACAAGAACGACCGCATTATAAGAAGGTAAATGTCGAACCTACGCGCCGACTTCGCTGCAGGCCTCAGCCTCCTCACGCGCTTGCCAACCGGCTGGCTGCATGCGCCCGAGAGCGCCATCGATCTGCCTCGATCCACCTGGTGCTGGCCGTTGATTGGCGGTGCGATCGGCGCTTCGACGGGGGGTGTTCTGGTCCTGGGGATCCTGCTGGGCATGTCCACGATCGTTGCGACGGGTTGGGCCATAGCCTTTCAGCTTCTCCTGACCGGTGCCCTGCACGAAGATGGCTTTGCCGACTGCATGGATGGGCTGTTCGGGGGCAATTCACCCGCCAGACGGCTGGAGATCATGCGTGACAGCCGCATCGGCAGCTATGGCGGTCTTGCCCTGAGCCTTGTTGTTCTGCTGCGCGCCGGCACAATGGCTAAACTCGCGGCGCAGCCGCTTCATATCATCTCCATCCTCATGACCGCGGGGGCGTTCTCACGCCTCGCCCTCATGCTGCCTCTTCTCTGGCTGCGACCGGCCCGTGCCGACGGCCTGGCGCATCAGCTCCGTCACCTGCCAGCCGGGTGTCTGTTGCTTGCCATGCTGATCACAGCTCTGATTGCCAACTCGCTTTCTGTTCTGGGAGCACTCTCGCTGTTTCTCGGTGCCTGTCTCGCGACACTCGGATTATGCAGCCTCGCTTACAGACTGATTGGCGGCTACACGGGCGACGTGCTGGGGGCCACGGCGATTATTGTGGAGCTGGTTGTCCTCACCGGAGCAAGCCTACGCGATTTCGACAAGCTGCCTTTCTGAGGCAACCGGAAAAATCGGCCTCGATTAGCGAGGCCTCGCTGAAATAGGGCGAGGCCCCAACTGGCTTTATCCGGCTGATGACAGATCGATTGCGGCGATCACACCATCATCCGTGCCGAATACCATTACCCCGCCCATCGGCGAGAAGACCAGCCCGGTCACCTTGCCGCGCTTGCCAAGACAGATGGGCAGAACGCGCTCAGAGCCAAGCTCTGCCAGCAGCACAGAGCCGTCCTCGAAACCGGCAGCGATGATATCGTTCTTGGGATGCGCTGCGACCGCAGAACAGAACACGCCGGGGAGGCGAGCCAGCTCCGTCGGCGGCTTGCCCATCGGACCGCCACCAAAGAACGGCCAAAGCACGATGGCATCGGCGCCCGACGTAGCCAGCCAGCGACCATTGCGGGTAAACGACATCGAGGTGACGCGCTTGGGATAACCGCTCATGCGCATGTTGTGACCGTCGGAAAGGCGCCATCCATGCAGGTCATTCTCCTGCATGGCTGTCACGAGCGCTTCGCCACCGGGATGAATGGCGAGCGCCGTATGGCTGCCTTTCCATTCCAGAGGACGCACCGTGTCGACCTTGGCGCCGACGAACCACATCGACACACCATTGTAATGCGAGGCTGCGACCCGCTTGCCCTTGGCATCGAACGTAATGCCGGTGACGGTCGAGGGGTGTTCGAGGGTCTTAAGCGTGGTATCGCCGCTCGCATTACGAATTTCGAGCTGTTTACCGACCGAAAACGCCAGATTGCTTGTCGTGGTCGCCACGCAATCAACCCAGCGGCGCCCACGATAAAGCTCGGTGACGCTGCCATCGACTTCTGTGCGGCAAAGTCGGTTATCCTCGCCACCACTGACAAAGCCACTCGTGCCTGTATCGGCAGCGAGACAGAGCACGGCGCCATCATGAGCTTCGACGCGCCGCCAGGTATCAGGATGCAGGATACCGGAGACGGGAATGAGGAAGATCTCGCCTTCAACAGTCCCAAGGGCAAAAGTCTGACCATCGCGGGCACAGGCGGCTGCCGTCACGGGCGAGCCTATCGCCTTCTCAGCGCCACGCGTTGCGAGAAGTTCTGTCATCTCATTCATGCGCGGCAGCTTTCAAACCCACGACGTAGCTGCGGACGATTCAGGTCGCGTCCGATAAAGACAATGCGGGACTCTGTGCTTTCCCCTTCCTTGCCTTTGCCGATGTAATCGCCATCCGCCATCATATGCACCGCCTGGAAGGCAAAGCGCTCTTCCTGTCCAGCGAAGTGCAGGATGCCTTTCGACCGAAGAATATCCGCGCCCCGCTCTTGCAAGAGAGCGCCGATCCAGGCCTGGAACTTCGGCTCATCGAGCGGCTCGGCCACGGAGAAAGACATGCTGGTCACGCCTTCTTCATGCGAGTGCTCATTATTCTCCAGAAAATCCGGCATCGTTTCGAGCGCGCGTTCGAGATCGAAACCACCCCGATCAAGAACCGTCTCCAACGCGACGGCACTATGGCTGGCACGGTGGATCTGCACGCTGACATTAATGCTGCGCAGTCGCTCTTCAATAGCGACGAGCCCTGCCTCATCCACAAGATCGGTCTTGTTGAGGATGATCACATCGGCAAACGCAACCTGACTGACAGCCTCATGGCTCTCATCGAGGGTCTTCAGCACATTATATGCATCGACGACGGTCACGACCGCATCGAGACGGGCTTTCTCACGCAGGTTTTCATCGACGAAGAAGGTCTGGGCCACAGGAGCCGGATCAGCGAGCCCGGTCGTCTCGACGATGATCCCGTCGAACTTGCCGCGACGACGCAGCAGACTGCCAAGGATACGGATCAGATCGCCACGCACCGTGCAGCAGATACAGCCATTATTGGTCTCGAAGACTTCTTCATCCGCATCGACCACGAGATCGCCATCGACACCGAGTTCTCCGAATTCATTGACGAGAACGGCGTATTTCCGCCCATGCTCTGCGGCAAGAATATGATTGAGCAATGTTGTTTTTCCGGCACCGAGAAAACCAGTGAGAACGGTGACGGGAATCTTGGTCTCTGACATCGGTACTCCGGGTCCTAGCGAGATGTTGTCGTGGGCTCAGCATATAGGGTGGCAGCGGGACGAGGAACAGAGGCCACGCATGCGACAGCTTCAGCCAGACCCACGCCAAGCAGGGTAAACGCCCACCCTCCAAGCGGCAGGTTCAGAAAATCGCTCGCAGAGGCCAAAGGCCATTCCTGCACGAAAAACGCCGCGAACAACCCGATGCGCCAGGCCTGATGCGCGCCCTTCACCGGCCAGAGGGCTCGCAAACATCCGAAAACCATCCCTCCGAACAGGAAGAGCCCCGGGAGTCCGGCATTGGTCAATGCCTGCAGATAGTGGTTATGCGCGTGCTGCACACAAATCCCTGCACCGCCCCCGTCTTGCGCTGTGCTGAGCCAGGAGAGACCGTGCTGGTAGGCTGGGTTGGCGCAAGCGTGACGAAAGGCATCATAGCCAAGTCCGGTCACGGGATGCCCCTGCGCGATCACAACGGCCCGTGTGAACACGAGGCCATAATGCGACTGCCAGAAATGAGAGAGCTGATGGGCGGCCAGAATAACAAGATGCTGAAAGGCTTGCGGCGCGAAGAGATGCGCCAGAAGGATCAGCACCGGAAGACTGAACACCGCCACCAGAGCTGCCGGACGCAGGGGACGATAAAACACTGCGCAAACTGCGATGCCGAGAATGGTCAGGGCCATCGGAATACGCTGCCCGGCCAGCACCATCAGCGCCACGACCCCAACAGCGAGGAGGCTCATCGACAAGAACGCCCGCAAACGACTCGTTTTCTCCGAAACGCTGCCACTCCGGCCGGAGCCCGCGACAAGCCAGGCACAGCCCAGCATCATGACGGGCAAAACGAAACGTGAGAAGGGTGCCGCCGCTCTGGGGTGCGCATAAGGGCCCGTCAGCGTGCCATCGACATAACGCGGATAGCCAAAAAGATTCGTACCAAAGACGGCCTGCACCAGGAACTGCAGAACGAAATAAAGGCAGCAGGCGACCAGCATCCCTGCCATCGTGCGACGTGCCCTCTCTGTCGAAAGCGTCCAGACCTGCAAGGCAACGGCCATCAGAGGAAACCGTATCGCGAGGATCGCCTGCGTGAGCGCCTGGGACGACCCCAGTCCGATATGGGGCAAGGAGCAGACGATCTGCCATCCCCACCACAGAAACGCCACGCGGACCCAGAACTGACGTGCCCACCCCCAGCCGAGACCCAGGGCCGAACGGGCCAGAAGACCGAGCGCCAGCAGATCCATCGCAATTTCGGAAAAAACCCGGCCATGGGTCAAAAAGACTGGCAGGAGCAGCGTGCCCAGAAGCCGAAATGATCGAGCGCAGAACGAAGACGGTCAGTTTGGGTCATGAAACGGTGATGCCGTTTCCAGAGATAGGGCGCAAGAGACGCAACGATTGGCCGGGAAAACCGTAAGGAACACGATGTCACCCTTTCCAAACGGAGCAGAGTCATGAAAACGGCAGACACCATCACGATCGCAGGTCTCGAGAAACCCGTAAAACGTATCGCGCTCGGCACTTGGGCCATTGGTGGCTGGATGTGGGGCGGCCCCGATGACGACAACGCAATCCGTACCATCCATCGAGCACTCGATCACGGCATCAATTTCATCGACACAGCCCCTGTTTACGGGTTTGGCCATAGTGAGGAAGTGATCGGACGCGCTCTGGAAGGCGGCAAGCGCAAGGATGTCGTTCTGGCCACGAAGCTTGGCCTAGCCTGGACAGACGAGCAGAAAGTCTTCCGCGACAGCCGGCCCGAGCGCGTCCGTCAGGAAGTCGAAGACTCCCTGCGTCGTCTGAAAACCGATGTGATCGACCTGGAACAGGTGCACTGGCCCGACGGCAAGACCCCGGTTGAGGAAACCGCTCACGAGCTGGAAAAGCTGCGTAAAGAGGGCAAGATCCGGGCAATCGGCGTCAGCAATTTCTCGGTTCAGGATATGGATCGCTTCGGCGCCGTCACGCCGATCAGCACGATCCAGCCCCCCTATAATCTCTTCGAGCGCGCCACGACCGAGCGCAACATCCTTCCCTATGCCGAAAAGCATAATGCCATCGTGATGGCTTATGGCCCGCTCTGCCGCGGTCTTCTCGCTGGCAAGATGACGAGCGAAACAACGTTCTCGAAGGATGATCTGAGAAGCAGCGATCCTAAATTCCAGGCTCCCAATTTTGAGCGCTACCTTGCTGCCGTCGAGGGCCTGAAGGCGATTGCTGCGCGTCACGACAAATCGATGCTTGCCCTCGCCATTCGCTGGATTCTGGATCAGGGACCGACAGTAGCCCTCTGGGGAGCACGCAAGCCCGAACAGATCGAAGGGATCGATGAAGCATTGGGCTGGCATCTGGGCGACGACGACAAGGCCGAAATCGAAGCGATCCTGAACAAACATGTGCCAGACGCGATCGAACCCGACTTCATGGCACCCCCGCAACGCGACTGACCTGAGCGAGAGATCACGATCCTTGGCGGGGAACTTTCACGGAATCGTGATCTCTTCGAAATCGGGAACGAAAGGTGTTGCAGAGTGTTAATGCCGCACAACGCATTCTCTTTGAGAGGAACAGAACCAATGCGCTCACTTACCCGCCGTGCCGTTGCCGCTTCGACCTTCGCAGCCGCAGCTCTGGCCATCATGCCCGCAGCGCATGCCGCACCGAAAGCTCCTGACGCTCTGGGGACGCCGGTCGGCCATGTCACTCTCACCGCCAAATCGGCTGACGTTGGCATTGGTTACACCTGGGGTCAGGGCACGCTGACCTTCGGTCACAAGACCTATCGCTTCAAAATCACGGGCGGCAATATTGCTGCTGTCGGGTTCTCGAAGATCGAAGCCACTGGCGTCGTTTATAATCTCAAGAACCTTCATGATTTCGATGGCGGTTATGGGGCTCTCAATGGTGATGCGACGCTCGATCGCGGAATCGGCGGCGCCATCCTGAGCAACAGCAACGGCGTGAAGATCAAGGTCACCACGGCCACACGCGGTGCCCATCTGGCCGCTGGCGGTCAGGGTCTGTCCTTCCAGATCGAAGACTGATCGCCTTACACTCGGTGAACAGGGAAAAGCGGCCTTTGGGCCGCTTTTTTTGTTTTCAGGCTCCGAACTCTGTCGGCTTTTCTATTTGAACCATGCAACCAAATGGTCGAGCATATCAGCCCGCTTCATCGTCACCCAGGCCTCAGCCCCGCTGCTTCCCCACTGGGGATAGGCCGCAGCGGCAAAATCGCCCCAAGCTTTGCGATAAGCAAGAAAAGCTTCCTGCGCCTTATCGATTCCAGCGTAGTCGATCGTCGTGCCCCCGATCCCGGTCTTGCCTGAAAGCTTCGCTAGATCGATCATCATACGATGAGCAGCATCCTGCAGCTCCGCCTTGCCAAGTGGGGGCAGCGGCTTACGTTCCAGACGCTCCAGCATTTCGACGAAGTCTTTTTTCTGCAGGGCCTCTTCCTGTATCTCCAGCGCTGCACGCAGCGTGCCGGAAAGATCCGTTTCGTTCTGCGCCCGGGCCTTACCCCACAGAGCCTGCTTTTCCTTGAGAGTGACGAAGTGACGCTGAGCCTATGAGGGACGCGTGCGGCAAAAGCAGAGATTTTGTTATCAATCTCCACACCCGCGATCCGGGTAAGATGCTTTTCGCAAAAACCCCCCGTCAGACCCGCTGTGGAATCATCACAAAAATCGATGACACTGCCGTCTCTCTTCTCACCAATGGTTTGAAGGTGCTTGACCCGCAGCTCCCTCTCCATGGGGGCAAAAGAACTGAGACAGGCAAGGTGAGTCGCATAGGCAATGTTTTGCATGACACCTCTTCCATTCCCGTAGATCAACATCAGCATATGACTGCCAGAGAAGCCCTCAAGACCCGGATCCTTCTCCTGTGCCTGCTGGCTAAACGCGCAGAGCCGCGCCTTCACCGGATCTGCAGCGACACCGATACCGTAATAGAGCGCTTCGCTGTCGCAACCGCTCAACGCATCGGCCTGCTCTGAGCTGGGTTCATCGCCCGCAGGTGCCTGCACCTGAGCAACAGCCTCGCAGATTGATCGATCCGGGCGTCCGCAGACGTATCATCGGCCTCGGCGGGCCTGACTGTCAGCTCCAGCATCCCGAGCATACAAACCGAAGCGACAAGCAAACGCGGTGTCATCACGAGAAATCTCCCCTGTTCAAGGCAAAAACCCAAGTCTCGTCAGCGACGCAGGACATGAGCGCAATCCAGAACACAATCGCGGTATACCGTTTATCGCTCGATTTCACTCAAAAAGAGAATTCCCTCCGCGATGCCGGAAGAGCCATGAAACGGGCCATATTGATCGAAGTCTCTGAGATCATTTGGCAGCTTGAGATTGGCTTCACCGATCGTCGTCAAAACTGGACCATAGCGCTGCACATAGGCAGCAAGGCCGGACCCTTCCCCGCCTTAACCCGTTTATCGACAGAAATTGTCAGTCCCCGATGACGCATCGCCAAGGTAACGGCAGCATCGGGACGCAGGACCGCTGATATCTGTCTATCGTTTAGGCTGTCGCACACCCTGCGGGTTTAAAAACCGTTGGGACGATGGGGGAGCCTCTGCGAGATAGCGTGCCGGTCTGACAGGGCGCCTGACCAGATCACCACCGCAATTGGGACAGAGTCCTTTGAGCTTTTGCGTCGCGCAGCTTTGGCAGAACGTACACTCGAAAGAACAGATCATCGCCTGATCTGTCTCTGGAGGGAGATCGCAGTCACAGCATTCACAACCAGGCCTGAGCTCAAGCATCGGGTCTTCCTCTGATCGGTACCTGCTGCACCATGACACGCATGGGGTCGTTTCCCGAATGACATGAAAAACAGCATCGCACCATGCGGTTATGCTCGAACGAGACTGTGATCGATCATGCAGAGCCATGCTCCAGACCTCGCCTCCTAATTGTTGCGAAACACTCTCAGCTCAGGCACTTTCACTTTGTTCCGACTTTCGTGTCCCGCCCAACGCTTTTTGCAAAAGGCCCCTGTCATGCGCTCTGCTCTTAAAATCTCATCTCTGCTTCTCGCAACCGCCTTCGCCGGGGCCTCTCAGGTGCGAGCCGCCGATACCGCCAGTGGCGTGTTACTGGGCGCGGATGGCAAAGCTCATGGCACGGTGACGGTGACCGAAGCCCCCAAAGGGGTGCTGTTGCGCGTCGTTGCCGAGGGCCTCGCCCCTGGATGGCACGGGATGCATTTTCATGAAAAAGGCAGCTGCACACCGCCGAAATTCACCAGCGCAGGCGGCCATGTTCATGCGGTCATGCCTGTCGTGCACGGTCTGCTGACGCCAAATGCCAATGATGCTGGCGATCTGCCCAATCTGTACGTCACCAAAGACGGCACCGCGACGGTCGAGCTCTATTCGACCCTCGCATCCCTTCATGGCGCTGATGGCCGCCCTGCTCTTAAAGATGCAGATGGTTCGGCCCTCATCATTCACACGAGCCCCGACGATTATACTACTCAGCCGATCGGCGGCGCCGGAGCGCGCATCGCCTGTGCGGTTCTGAAATAAGAGCGTTAGGAGAGAGGGCCCTGCTCCCTCTCTCACTCAGAGGAAAAGGCGCGCTTTGGGCGCCCCTTTTTCAGAGGCCGAGATCGCTCAGAGAGGCATGATCCTCCGGGCGTCTGCCTTGCGGCCAGAAAAAAAGACGATCCTTTTCCGAGATCGTCAGATCATTGATTGACGCCATACGGCACGCCATCAGTCCCTGCGCGTCAAAGATCCAGTTCTCATTACCATATGACCGAAACCATTGCCCGGTGTCATCATGCCATTCATACGCAAAGCGTACGGCAATACGCGCACCCTCATAAGCAAAGAGCTCCTTGATCAGGCAATATTCGTGCTCTTTCGCCCATTTGCGGGTCAGAAACGCCACAATAGCCTCTCGCCCCTCAAGAAACTCGTCGCGATTGCGCCAACGACTATCGGGGCTGTAAGCGAGAGAGACCTGCTCCGGATTGCGACTGTTCCAGCCATCCTCTGCCCGACGCACTTTCTGCCGTGCTGTCTCAACGGTGAAGGGAGGCACCAAAAGCTGGCTCATGAATGGCTTCCTTGCTTTGCCTTCAGGCGGGTTTGCGGAACGCACCGTCTTTGACAACGCCGTAAATGGCGCTCGTCAGCCGGGTCAGATCGTCTGCTTCGATCGTGAAAGCCGGAGTCAGATAAACAATATTCCGGAAAGGGCGCACCCAGACATCACAGGCAACAAGAGCTGCCTTCAGCCGATTCATGTCATCGATCGAGTCCAGCTCGACGACCCCGATCGCCCCCAGCACGCGCACATCGCGCACGCCGGGCAAAAGACGACAGGGTTCGAGCTCGTCACGAAGCTGACGAGAAATCGCGACCACCTGAGCAAGACGCGGTTCGCGCTCGAAAATCTCGAGTGAAGCACAGGCCGCAGTGCAGGAAAGCGGATTAGCCATAAAGGTCGGGCCATGCATCAACGCGGCAGAGGGCGCGTCCGAAAGAAACGCCTCGAACACAGCACGACGCGCCACTGTTGCCGCAAGGGCAACAGTTCCGCCCGTCAGGGCTTTGGACAGGGTGATGATATCGGGAACGATTCCAGCTTGTTCACACGCAAACATGGTGCCGGTGCGCCCGAACCCGGTAAAAATCTCATCGAGAATCAGGAGGACATCATGCTTGTCTGCTAGTTCGCGAAGACGGGACAGCACTTTCGGCGGATGGAACAACATCCCGCCAGCACCCTGGACCAGCGGCTCCACAATAATCGCCGCGATCTCGCTGCCTCGCTCGGTCAGCAGCGCGTCGAGGGCTGCAAAACGCGTCTCATCACGTGGCAGATCGGCCAGAACCTGCGCAGGAAATGCCCCCGCAAACAGGCTGTGCATCCCCTCATCAGGATCGCAGATCGACATCGTGGCCAGCGTGTCGCCGTGATATCCGTCGCGGAAAGAGAGAAGCCGCTTACGCCCCACAACTCCACGATTGATCCAGTACTGGATCGCCATTTTCATGGCGACCTCGACCGCAACAGAACCACTATCGGTGAAAAAACAATGGTCGAGATCACCCGGCAGGAGGGCGGCGAGACGCTCTGAGAGCTCCCTGACCGGCTCATGCACCAGCCCACCCAACATCACGTGTGGCATGCGCCCGAGCTGCTCGGCGACCCGCGCCCGAATGTGGGGGTGGTTATAACCGTGACAGGCAGTCCACCAAGACGCAATGCCATCGATCAACTCGCGTCCATCCTCCAGCGTGATCCGCGTTCCCTCGGTGCGGGTCGCGACCAAGGGAGAAGGGGCAGTCTTCATCTGGGTGTAAGGCAACCAGATCTTCGGCAACCCGGAGGGCATCTTGTCACTCATGCTCGGCAGCTCAGCTCACTGCCCGCTATCGGGCTCGCGATCGGCGTCATAGAGCACCTGAAGCACCGCACACCACGGATAGCGCGTATCGTAAAACTGCCCTTCCGGGGTCGCCAGCGCACCACGGGAGTCGGTGGGCACATGGGTCAGAGACACCGTGTCATCCACATTGCCACCGATTATGCTCAACTCATTGCCGAAAGGCGGCGCATTCTGATGTGTCGCCACGACGAAACCACAATGGGACGGGAAGCCATAGGAGGTTGGCAGCATGGAAAAGGTCACGCTGCGGCTCTTGCCACGCCCGACACAAAGCAGATCGCCCATTTGCGGCACATAGGTCTTGGGGTCCTGCGCCCGCAGACCGGTCGACTGACCCGAAGCCGCGGCATTGATGTAGGTTGAGTGATTGGGCGAATAGGGGAAGCGGCTATTCGCTCCGGCCACACGCATCACATACGAGATAAAGGCTGCGGACCAGGCATAGTGCCCGTCATTTTCTGGGCGAAAGAGCTGGCCATCCGCATTGTATTTACCGCTCCAGGCCACTTCGGTCTCATAAGGATCCTGGCCGATCCACCAATACTCACCCACGCGTTGCCACAACCCGGGAATGCGCTCTGGCTTGAGAGACGGAGCGCTGGGCTCGGGACGGTCCTCAGGATCGTCATCGCTCACCGGGCTGCCGAACATCCGCCATTCGCGCATGGCAATCGCCACAACATCCTGACGATTGAACGGCACAAAGTTGCGTGAGGCAAAATCAGGAACATGACCGTCATAGCCATAGGCACCGGTCGTCCCATTGGCATATTGCGCCAAGGGTGTCCGGGCCGGACTCTGGCCCGGCTGAGTGGATGACGAACAGCTCGGCAGAAACGCAAGAACCGTCAGGGCCCCTAAAGACCTGAAGGCCACAGACCCTGCATGCTTACGGCTCGATGAGAGGAGAGACAGTCCGGCGCTCATGATTTGTTCCAATTCTTCAGACACGTAACGAGCGCCGAACAGCGCGGGTTCATGAATAAGGAAATAGGAACAAGAGCGGCCCTCTGGTCAAGTGCCGCCCTTGCCTGGCTCTGCCTCAGCCAGCCTGATCGGGGAACAGGGCAGCCAGACCTTCGGCGCTGGCGTCGCAGCGTCCGCGTTCGGTAATCAGCCCCGAAACTAGGCGTGCAGGTGTCACATCGAAAGCCGGGTTGGCAGCCTTTGTGCCCTGAGGGGTAACCCGCAAACGGGCTGCCTGACCCTGCTCGTCGAGACCATGAACATAGGTCACTTCCTCGCCGGAGCGCTCTTCGATGGGGATTTCCGTCACGCCATCGGTCACACGCCAGTCGATGGTGGACGACGGCAGAGCCACCCAGAAAGGCACGTCATTGTCATGAGCTGCCAGAGCCTTGAGATACGTCCCGATCTTGTTGGCCACGTCTCCCTGACGCGTCACGCGATCGGTACCCACGATAACAATATCGACATCGCCATGCTGCATCAGATGGCCGCCTGCGTTATCGGCGACCAGTGTATGCGGCACGCCGTGGGCGCCGAGCTCCCATGCCGTGAGAAGCGCGCCCTGATTACGGGGGCGGGTTTCATCGACCCAGACATGCACGGGCAACCCGGCATCATGGGCCATATAGATAGGGGCCAGTGCCGTGCCCCAGTCGACAGTCGCAATCCATCCTGCATTGCAATGGGTCAGGATGTTCAGACGCTCCTGACCCGGACGGCGCTTCTCCCAAAGCGCCTGGAACAGC
Source organism: Asaia astilbis JCM 15831 (assembly GCF_000613845.1). Taxonomy (GTDB): domain Bacteria; phylum Pseudomonadota; class Alphaproteobacteria; order Acetobacterales; family Acetobacteraceae; genus Asaia; species Asaia astilbis. Next base: position 32,989 of record NZ_BAJT01000007.1, on the reverse strand, counting down.
TCCAGACCATGGCGCCCGATCGACTCATTAACCTGAACATCTTCGTCACAGATCGCATCGGCTTCCTTATAGGCCGCCTCGACGCGCGCTTCGGGATCGAGCGGGCTGAGATGGGCCACCATGCGCTCGATGGCCCAACGCAGATTGATCGCCGTCGGGCGCGTCTCGACCAGCATTGCTGCTGCCTGTTCAAGCCCGGCATCGGAAGCGTCCTTTTGCAGCGCAAAGGCGAGCCCGTACACGGCGACGGCCCCAATCAGGGGGGCTCCGCGTACCTGCATGGTACGGATCGCATGCGCGACTTCAGCTTCATCACGCAGGGAGAGAATGTCGAGCGACCAGGGCAGTTTGGTCTGATCGAAAATATGGACCAGCCTGGGGTCCTGTGCGTCGCGCCAGACGCTGCGATAAGGCGTGCCATTAATTTTCACGTGAGGATCCGTTTTCCGAGCGTCATGAAAGATGGGGTTGGATGTGGCAAAGAAGGGGGCAAAACTCAAGATATTCGCGTGACCTTGGCTGCCATCCAACGTGAGTCTTCATCATTCTGACACGCGCCGGGACGCCATCACCTGCAGAACGAAGGCCGTTTTGCACGCACGGATTTCCGGTCTATATCAGGGAGTAAGCGAAGGGACCCCGAGATGAGCGAACCGCAATGGCTGACCTGGGCAAGGGACGTGCAGGCAATCGCGCAGAATGGACTTACCTTCTGCCAGAACCCCTATGACCGTGAGCGGTACGAGCAGCTGAGACAGATCTCCGCGAAAATGCTCGCCGAGCTTGGTACGTCGACGCCTGAAGCCGTATTCGCGCTTTTGACGCATGAACTTGGCTATGCGACCCCAAAAATCGATGTCCGGGGTGCTGTCTTCAATAATGAGGGTCAGATTCTCATGGTGCGGGAGGCCATCGATCAGGATCGTTGGACCCTGCCCGGCGGCTGGGCCGATGTTAATCTCACCACCGCGCAAAACACGCTCAAGGAGATCCTTGAGGAAAGCGGCTATACGGCCGAGATCGTCAAACTCGCGGCATTATGGGACCGAACAAGGCAGGGACACCCGCCCGATCTTTTCAGCTGTGCGAAAGTTTTCTACCTCTGCCGACTAACCGGAGGCCAACCCACCATCGATAATCTGGAAACCTCGGGCATCGGCTGGTTTGGCCGCACCGACTTGCCGGAAGACCTTTCATTGGGTCGGTTACTGCCGTCTCAACTGGCGCGCATGTTCGATCACTACGATACGCCAGGTCTCGCGACGGATTATGAGTAAGGCCATGAAGGTTGTCACCGTTCTTCCCCGCCGCGAAGGCTACGCACCCAACCGGGCCGGGGCTATCGGTCTGCTGGTGTCTCGCCTTGCGTCACCGGAGGATGTCATCCTTGGCTCGGAAATCACCGATGATCCCCTACCGGGCGGACGCTTCATCGGCATGTCGAAACCGGGGGGCATTCACAGCTGGCGCCGCCCTGGCACACGATACCGCGTGGCGTGCCAGCGTGAGATTCGCCGGCAGAAACCAGACCTCATCGAAGTACATAATCGCCCGGCTCTGGCACGGGCATTGAGCAAATGCGGTATCCCGGTTCATCTTATCCTGCATAACGACCCGCAGGACATGCAGGGAGCCAGACGCCCCCGCCAGAGGCAGGAGCTTATGCAGCGCGTCCGCGTGTTTGCGGTCTCGCTCTGGGTACGTCGACGCTTTCTGGAAGATCTGGATGATGGTCCGGTGACGCTCATGCCGAACTGTCTCGACCTCTCGACGCTCCCTCCGCCGCCAGCCGAGCGAGAAAAGCTTATCCTGTTTGCTGGCCGCATGGTTTCAGACAAAGGAGCCGATGCCTTTGTCCGGGCCTGGGCCGCGATCAGCGCCAAGGTTCCGGGCTGGCGTGCCGCCATGATCGGCGCAGACCGTCTTCGCTTCAATTCACCGCGCACGACCTTTGTCGATCGTGTCGAGGCTAATGCCCGCGCTGCCGGGATCACGCTTTGCGGCTATCAGATGCATCATCAGGTGCTCGAAGCCATGGCGGCAGCCTCGATCGTCGTCGTTCCCAGTCGGTGGCCCGAGCCCTTCGGCCTGACAGCCTTGAGGCCATGGCAAGCGGGGCCGCCGTAATTGCGTCCCCCCGAGGCGGACTCCCCGAGGTCGTCGGCAACGCTGCCCTGCTCGCATTGCCGGATGACGGCGATGCGCTCGAACAGGCCATGTTGAGTCTGATTAACGACCCGGATTTAAGAGCCGACTATATGGCGCGAGGTCGGGCGCAGGCGCAGAAATTCGACGTGGTCGATGCACGAATTTTCCTCGAAAAGGTAAGAAACCGTTCGAAGAAGAAGACGACCTGATCGGCACAATCGATCAGGTCGTGCCGCATATTCGACACATTAAAACGATCTATGACAGGGAGTTAGTAGTTACACGAGAGGCATTATGCTTAAGAAAAGTCTCGCTGTCGCCTTTTCATTGACGGCACTCATCTCATCGCCCCTGTCCTACGCCCAGACTTCTGGATGCAACAAGAATTCCTCCGGATCGGACCTGATTGGCCGTATGGCCAACAAGGAAAATTGCCTCAACGATCGCGTGCAGAACTGGCAAAACAAAAACCGCGCCGAGGCTGAAGCCCGTCAGAAGAAAATCGACAATCTGCGCGACAAGTACACCAACGCTCCGGCACGTGAGCGCGAAAAGCTTCAAGGCAAAATCGATGCGCAGAAAAACAAGCTCGACGAGCTCAAACATGAGCGCACAGAGAAGATCGACCGATTGAAGGCCGATCAGAAAGCACAACACGACCGCATCAAAGCGCTTTCAGACAAGACCAAGCAGGATTTTCGCAATTTTGGCCGCCTGAACTGAAGCTCTGACTAGACCTTATCTGCCGTTCCCGCCCCTCTCTCATAAGAGAAGGACAGGAGCGGCAGCGAAAAAACCACTTAGTGCTTCAAATGGGCATGTCTCGCATCGGAATTCAGGGTTATGACAGACCCATGACGGCTTCTTCCCCCTTGCAGGACAACTCCCACGCGCCTCTGCCGCATGCGCCCGATCAGGGCCAGATGCCCGAACGTCTCAAAACGGTCGTGCTCACCGGTGCATCAGGCGGAATTGGCCTTCTCATCGCCAAACGACTTCTTGCGCAGAATTACCATGTTATCGCGCTCTGCCGCTCGAAACCGGCTCTTGAGACGCCCTCACTCACTCATATCCCGTGCGATCTGGGTCTGCCCGACGCCGTAACCCAAGCCTGCGCGCTTATCACGCAGGAGAACAAAACGGTTTTCGCCGTCATTCACTGTGCTGGTACAATCGCGCCCGCGCCGGTCGCTCAGGCGGATGACAAGGCCATCGCCGCGCAAATCATGCTCAATCTCAGCTCGCCGATCGTGCTGACACGCCACTTACTTCCCCAAATGATTTCTGCAGGAGAAGGGCGGATCGTGTTCGTCAATTCGATGGCGGCGGTCATCCCGCTCTCAGGCAGCGCCGTTTACGCGGCCGCAAAATCGGGACTCCGCAACTTCGCTCTTTCGCTCGCACAGGAAGTGACCAAGCAAGGCATTCATGTCAGCTCGGTCTTCCCCGGTGCGGTTCAGACCGAAATGCTGGCTCGCGAAATGCAGGAGGGAGGATCGATCCTCAACTATGTCAGCACGCCCCTCGATCCCGATCTGGTCGCAAAAACTATCGTCAGCCAATTGGCTCATCCCAGAGCGGAGCGTTTTCTACCGGCCGTCGACGGTCTGTTTGGTCGGTTCTGCATGATGAATCCCGCCCTGCTCCGCTTGGCTCTGCCGTTGCTCGCCTATCTCGGGCGCCGTGGTTATCGCAAAGCCACAGGCGCTCGATAAGCGCGGCTTGTTAGCCTGATGCTCATCATGACAGGCCATACTGATCTGCAGCGACCGAGCAACAGTCCAGAAGATTGACAAGGCCTGACCGCACCGGCAGGGACAAGCCATGACGCGTTTCGACCCTCTTCTCAAACAGGCTCTCGACTCCCTCGATTCCCGTTCCCTGCGTCGCCGGGTGCGTCCCATGCATCGCACACCGGACCAGCTATGGCATCGGGGACGGGCCGTTTTCGATTTTTCATCGAACGACTACCTTGGGCTTTCGGGTCATCCCCTGCTGCGTGAGCGCAGCGCCGATTGGGCACTGCAGCACGGTACGGGTGCACGCGCCTCCAGACTTGTTTCCGGTACGCTCGATCTTCACGAGCAGGTTGAAACCCGGCTTGCTGCGTTCAAGGGCACCGAAGCGGCTCTGCTTTTCGCCTCAGGCTGGCAGGCCAATGCTGCCGTCCTGCCTGCCTTGTTCCGGGTCGCCCGGGAGCAGACTGGTGAAACTCCTCTGGTCTTCGCCGACAAGCTCAATCACGCCAGCATGCATCAAGGCTGTGCGGCAGCAAATGTGCGGCAGATCCGCTTTCGGCATAATGACCTCAACCATCTCGAAGCGCTGTTGAAGCGTCACGCCGGTGAGCCCGGCATGCGGTTCATTCTGACAGAGAGCGTCTTCTCGATGGATGGCGATGTGGCCGATATCGCGGCCCTCAGCGCTCTGGCGAAGCGGTACAACGCCTTTTTCTATCTCGACGAAGCGCATGCAACAGGTGTTCTCGGCCCACAGGGACGAGGTCTGTCGCATGGCCACGAGGTCGATCTTGTGATGGGCACCTTCAGCAAGGCGCTGGGCAGTATGGGCGCTTACATCGCTGGATCGCGCGCGCTGTGCGACTGGATCATGACCAGCGCATCGGGATTCATCTATAGCACAGCCCCTTCCCCCCCAATGCTGGGGGCGATGGATGCCGCACTCCACATTGTCCCGGGCCTCGAGAGCGACCGCCTCAGACTGCGTCAGAATGCCGCCATGCTGCGCGAGATGCTGCGGGAGGGCGGAATCGATACAGGCGCCTCTACCACGCAAATCGTCCCGGTCATGATCGGCGAAGAAAGAACGTCTTTGGCCGTAGCCCAGACGCTCGAGCAGGAGGGGCTTCTTACCATCGCAATCCGCCCTCCAACCGTTCCCCCCGGCTCGGCCCGGCTGCGCCTGGCTCTGAGCACAGCCCATAGCGAAAGCGCCATCCGTCACCTTGGCGAGGCTGTCATGACGGCCCTGCGGCATCACCGGAAGTGAAACTCGTTTTTCTTCACGGATGGAGTTTTGATTCCGGTTTCTGGCAAGCCGTGCGGACAGCGCTCGGTCCATCGGATGCCGTGTTTCTGGACCAAGGCTATACTAGGGAAGAGCCCTGCCTTACGCTTCCGCAAGAGCCTTATCTGGCGATTGGCCACTCCGCAGGGGCGCTGTGGTCTTTGACGCATATGCTTCCGCACTGCCGGGGGCTTATCGCTTTCAACGGATTTTCCCGCTTCAGTCAGGCCGCTGATTTCGAACAGGGAATTCCTACGCGTGTTCTGAAACGGATGCTCGCGAGGTTAACGGACGCCCCGGCAGAAACCGTGACGCAGTTCAGGCAGCAATTCGAGTTTTGCCCGCCCTGCCCAGCCCCTCTCGACCTCTCGCGATTGCAGGAAGGCTGAGCGACCTTATCGAGTGTGACGGTCGCAGCCGCGCGTCTCTTCTGGGACCGTCAGTAATCGCCGTTCAGGGAGACTCCGACCCGCTGGTTTCCGACGCGCTCCATCAGGCCAGTTTCCCTGAAGCCCGTCACGTGACCCTTGAGGGAGGCCACCTCTTGCCGCTTACAGCGCCCGAACGCTGCGCTGCGATCATCGCTTCAGCACGACAGTCTCTTTCATGACGGAGGCACGCCGTGAGATTGCTGCGCGTTTCGACAGTGCAGAGGGATATGAAGGCGCAGCACGGGTACAGGCCCTCGCAGCAACCAAACTCGCAGATCGTCTGGCCAAGCGTTACGCTGATCGCCCTGCCCCCGGGCGCATTCTCGAACTCGGCTGTGGCACGGGACTCCTGACACGTCAGCTTCGCCGTCTCTTTCCTGACGCGTCCTTGACCGCTCTCGATCTCTCGCCCCGAATGGTCGAGCGCGCGCGCGCTTCGGTCCCGGATGCTGTCTTTCACGTCATGGACGCCGAATATCCAGAACTCGACGGTCCCTTCGACCTGATCTGCTCCAATTTCTGCCTGCAATGGTTCAGCAATCGACATGCAGCTTTTGCGCGACTGAGCGCACTGCTCTCACCAGAGGGACGTATCGAGGTCACGACGCTGGCCCGAGGGAGTTTCGCCCAGTGGCGGAGCTCCTGCGACGACCTGGACCTTGCCTGTGGCTTCCCCGATTATCCCGATCACCGCGCCCTGCAGGCCGAATGGCCATCGACGCTGACCGGCACATGGACCATCGCACCCCTGACCGATCCCGTCGCTTCGGCCCGACAGTTTCTGCTTGAGCTGAAATCGATCGGTGCCACGACACCCAGGGCAGGCAGTCACCCCCTTACAACGCGCGATCTGCGCCGGGTCATGCAGCATTTCGACAGGAGCGCTCAGAGCATGGATTATCAGGTAGCCTTTGGTTCGGCCGAAAAAAGGCGGGGATTTTTCGTGACCGGCACCGACACGGGAATTGGCAAGACGCTTGTTTCGGCCATTCTCACTAAGGCTCTCAACGCCACTTACTGGAAGCCCTTCCAGACCGGTCTGAGTGAGGAAGACGGAGACACGGCAAGCGTCAGCGGGCTCGCCGGACTGACGCCCGAGCGCCTCATTCCACCTGCCTATGCCTTTCAGGCTCCGCTGTCACCTCAGGACGCGGCCAGGCTTGAGAACGTGACGGTCCGGCCGAACGACCTCACATTACCCCAGGCAAACGCGCCGCTGGTCGTCGAAGGTGCCGGCGGCCTCATGGTACCGCTCAATGACGACACGCTGCTCATTGACTGGCTCACCACTCTCTCCCTGCCGGTCATTCTTGTCTGCCGCAGCGGATTGGGGACCATCAATCACACCTTGCTCAGTCTGGCAGCTTTGCGTGAACGCGCCATTCCGATCGCGGGGGTGGTCATGAGTGGGGTGCCCAATGCGGGGAACCGTGCCGCCATCGAGCATTTTGGCAACGTCACTGTTCTGGCAGAAATTCCGCTTCTCGACGACATTTCGCCGCAACGTGTCGCCATTGAAGCCGAAAAACTCGCCGAGACGCTACGCGCCTGCGGCTTCTGACAGTCAGTCGGGGAAATAGCGGGGCAGATCCTGAAACTGCCAGCCGCAGACACGGCCACGCTGCCCGGATGAATCGGGCGGACCTTCATAGCCTTCGATGATATTGACGCTGGTCTCGTACCCCAGATGAGCCGCCAGTTCCGCCGTCTGCTGCGACCGCATGCCTGAGCGACAGAGAAACAGGATCGGAGTCTGGAGAGAGGGAATGGCGTCACGCAGCGCCTGAGCAAACCCTGCCGCGTCATAAGGTCCCAGCTCAGAGCGATGGCCTGCCTGTCCAGTGAGGACAGGTCGGGTAAACCGACGGCCTGCCACTCGACCGGCGTGCGCACATCGATCAGAACCGCATTCTTATCGGCACTCAGGCGTTCCCATGCGTCGCGCGCTGAAATACAGTCGACCATCGTTTTTCCTCATTTATAATACATGCGACAACGTTAAACTCTCAAATAGCAGACGTATAGGATGGAATGCAGATGACCACGCAGACCCCGAAAACAGCGCTTCCCAAGGGCATCTCACCGGGATGGGAGCACCCTTCTGACGGTATGATCGGTGCGATCGGCGGCACTCCGCTGATCCGCCTAAGGCTGGCGTCAGAAGCGACGGGCTGCGACATCTACGGCAAGGCCGAGTTCATGAATCCGGGTGGGTCGGTGAAGGATCGCGCAGCTCTGGCCATTATTCTGGATGCCGAAGCGCGTGGCACCCTCAAACCTGGCGGCGTGATCGTGGAAGGCACAGCCGGCAATACCGGCATCGGCCTGACGCTGGTCGCCAAGGCACGCGGTTATCGCACCATTATCGTGATGCCAGAGACCCAGAGTCAGGAAAAAATCGACTTTCTGCGCATGATCGGCGCCGATCTGCGTCTCGTGCCTGCCAAGCCATTCCGCGATCCGGGCAATTATGTGCATGTCTCGCACCGCATTGCCGAAGAAACTGAGAATGCCGTCTGGGCCAACCAGTTCGACAATACAGCCAATCGCGAAGGCCATCGCACGACTACTGCCGTCGAGATCTGGAACCAGCTCGACGGGCAGGTCGATGCCTTCACCTGCGCCTGCGGCACCGGCGGCACGCTGGCGGGCGTCGCGCTGGGCCTGGGGGAGCTTGCTGACAAGGCGGGGCGCAAACGCCCTGAAATCGTTCTCGCCGATCCGGAAGGGTCGGGGCTTTATGGCTGGGTGAAGTCCAATGACCTCAGTGTTTCGGGCGGCTCGATCACCGAAGGGATCGGCCAGTCTCGCGTCACGGGTAATCTGGAAGGCGTGACAATTGACGATGCCGAACGCATTCCGGATGCCGAAGCGCTCGAACAGATCTTTTCGCTTCAGGATCGCGAAGGAATCTCGCTCGGTGGTTCGGCCGGAATCAACGTGGCTGCCGCGATTCGCGTGGCAAAACGCCTTGGTCCGGGGCATCGGATTGTAACAATCCTCTGCGATGGCGGGGCGCGCTATCAGTCCAAAATCTTCAATCCCGCCTTCTTACGGGGAAAAAATCTGCCCACCCCACCCTGGCTCGATTGAGACAGGTTTTGGCAAGTTGTGACGGAGTGCAACACCCTCTTGTAACAGCGGATCGATTCGGACCACTGTTACATTCATGGACACGAACCCACACCTTCTTATCGTTGATGACGACCGCGAGATCCGCGAGCTGCTGTGCCGCTTTCTCGAGCGCAATCATTTCCGCGTGACAGCCGCACGCGACGGGCGCGAAGCCCGTCGCGCCTGGGCCTCCGGCCATTATCAACTGGTGGTGCTGGATCTCATGCTACCGGGCGAAAGCGGTCTCGACATCGCACGCTGGCTGCGCACCCAGGATAATGTGCCGATCATCATGCTGACGGCAATGAGCGACGAGACAGATCGCATCATCGGTCTGGAATTCGGCGCTGACGACTATGTCGCCAAGCCCTTCAATCCGCGCGAGTTGCTGGCCCGTGTCCGCGCCGTGTTGCGCCGCACCGCAGACAGCTCCGACAAGAAACTCTCTGCCGATTCCCGCATGATCCGGTTTTCGGGCTGGACGCTGGAGCCGGCTCGACGTCGCTTGCTGAATCCGGACGGGGCTGAAGTGCCGCTGACCGGCGGCGAATACGACATGCTGCTGGCCTTCCTCGAGCGAGCCAATCGCGTGCTGACGCGTGACATGTTGCTTGAACTGCTGCGTGGTCGACAGGCCGGCCCGTTTGATCGCGCCATCGACGTGGCCGTGAGCCGTCTGCGCCGCAAGCTCGAAGATGACGGTCGCAATGCCCAGATGATCAAGACCGTACGCGGTGGTGGCTATGTGCTCGCCACCGATGTCGAACGCATCTGATTCCGTGCTTCGTCTTCTGCCGCGCTCGTTAAGGGCGCGCACCAATCTGCTTCTGATCTCAGGGCTCTGCGTGGTTCAGGCTGCCGGTCTGACCATTCATGCCCTCGATCATCTCAATATTGCCGACCGGGCAGAGATGCACGAGAACGAGCATCACGCGTTTTCGATCTACCATACGCTCGTCGAATTGCCGCCTTCGGACCGTGAAGCCAGCCTGGCCGCGCTGGAAATTCCGTCGAACTTCAAAGTGAATTTCGACAACAAGCCTGATACGCATCTTCCGGGTGCGTTCATCCCTATCCCTTTTGGCATCAATCCCATGATGCGTGGCGGCCCCCCAGGGGGGCAGGACGATCAAGGCATGGGAGGACCTCCACCTCCAGGCGGCGGCCCGGGAGAGTTTTCAGGCGGAGAAGGCCGTCCTCCTTTCCCGTTCGAAGGAGGGCCACCCCCATCGAACAGCCCCGACGGCGTTCCTCCTGAGGACCATCGTCCAGCCAGCTTCATGCCTCCCCCGCTCGCCGCCATCGGTATGCTGCCGATGCGGCTTCGCCCGCAGCACGTCATCATCGGCCACAAGCCGAGCACGCGACGTTATGCGCTGTCCTTTCAAATGCCTGACGATCATCGCTGGCTGGTCATGAGCTACACGGTGCGCCCCCCGAACCCCTTCGGTTCGCCCACCTTCATGATTTCCTTCGCCCTGATGACCATTTGTGGCGGCGGACTCATTCTCTGGGGCTCCCATCGGCTGATCGCGCCGGTTGCAACGCTGGCCAATGCGGCAACTGCGCTCGGCCGTAACGTACACGCTCAGCCTCTGCCCGAATCCGGCCCTACCGAAATCCGCAAGGCAGCGCTCGCCTTCAACACCATGTCAGCCCGCATCCGTCGTTTCGTGACCGATCGGACGCTCATGCTGACCGCCATCGGTCACGATCTACGGACACCGATCACGCGTCTCAAGCTGCGCGCCGAGTTCATCGATGATGATGAGTTGCGCGACAAGTTTCTGGCAGATCTGGACGAGATGGAAAGCATGGTCGCCGCCACTCTCGCCTTCGGGCGAGACAGCTCGACTCTGGAACCCATGACCACGATCGATCTGAGCGCGCTGTTGCAGACCGTCGCCGACGAAGCTGCCGAAGCCCGTCCCGATCTTGCTGACGAGGTCAGCTATGCGCCCCCGCAGACACCGATCCGGATCAAGGCACGCTCACTCGCGCTGAAACGCGCGCTCACCAATCTGGTCATGAATGCCCTGAAATATGGCGGGTCGGTCTCTATCCGCGTGATCGACACGCGCACCGCTGAACAGGAAAAAGCGGTCTGCATCCATATTGACGATCGTGGCCCGGGCCTGCCTCCAGAAGATCTCGAACGCATGTTCGAACCCTTCGTCCGCGCCGAAACGAGCCGCAACCGCGAAACCGGCGGCACCGGTCTCGGTCTTGCCATCGCCCGCTCGACACTCCGTGTACAGGGCGGTGACGTGACCCTAAGCAACCGTCCGGAAGGCGGCCTCAGAGCGAGCGTCGTCCTTCCGATCTGACGTCCCCGCTGCTGAACGCCCTTTCCGGGCAGGTTCAGCAGCGCCGCTCAGCGCCGTACCGCCTTGACGGCGAGCGTCCCAGCGCCCTGGATCAAACCGACGAGGAGAATGAGAACAGCCACCACCGTGAACATGATGGTGGTATTGAAGCGCTGATAGCCGTAGCGAATGGCCAGATCGCCCAGCCCTCCTGCACCGATCGCGCCTGCCATAGCCGAAGCGCCAACCAGCGTGATCGCAGTGACTGTCAGGCCCGAGAGAAGCCCGGGCAGTGCTTCAGGGATCAGCACATACCGGATGACCATCCAACGCGTGCCACCCATGACGCGCACCGCCTCTATGAGACCGGGTTCGATCTCCTGCAACGAGATTTCGGCAATACGGGCGTAATAGGGAATAGCCGCAATCGAGAGCGGGACAATAGCTGCAAGCGTGCCGAGTGAGGTGCCCGCGATAAAGCGCGTGACCGGAATCAACAGCACCAGCAGGATGATAAAGGGCACCGCACGCAACGCATCGACCACCCAGCCCACTGGGCGTCCCAGCCAAGGCAGATCGTAAAGATCGGCGCGTCGGGTCGCGATCATCAGCACCGCCAGAGGTAGACCGAAAATCACAGCAATAAGGCTCGACGCTGCGACCATCTCGACGGTCTGAAGGGTCGATTCAGCGATAAGCCTAGTGATGAGCTGGTACATAGCCGAGCACCTCCGTCACATGAGCTTCCTGATCGAGAAAAATACTGAGTGGCGCAGAAAGAGGCTTTGATAACCCCAGGATCATGTCGGTCATCAGATCGCCACCACATTCGAGGCTTCCCCCCTGAACAAGGGTAACTTCCTGATCGAATCGGGTCGTCAGACGGGACAGAAAGGGAGTGCCTGCAGCCTTGGAATCAAGCACGACACGCACAAGGGTCTGGGCGCCGGACTGAGGGTCGGAGGTCATTTTACGCCTGATCGCCTCGGGCAAAGTCGGGCGGATATCGGCCAAAAGCCGCTCCAGTCGTGGATCGCCCCGACTATCGCGCAACAGCGTCGCCATGCTGCCATTTTCGATCAAGGCGCCATCATCCAGCACCAGAACACGATGCGCAAAACGACGGACGACCTCCATCTCATGCGTGATCAGAATGATGGTGAGACCGAGCGTGCGATTGATATCGGCCAACAGCTCAAGAATGGAGGCGGTCGTATGCGGATCGAGCGCCGAAGTCGCCTCGTCGCACAGGAGCAACGAGGGAGAGTTCGCAATCGCACGCGCAATACCGACGCGCTGTTTCTGCCCGCCGGAAAGCTGGGACGGGCGCTTGCTGCCATGACTTTCGAGCCCGACAAGCGTCAGCAATTCTGCAACGCGATCGGCAATGCGGGCCTTTGACCAGCCCGCGATTTCGAGCGGGAGAGCAATATTGGCGGCAACACTACGGGAATTCAGCAAATTGAAATGCTGAAATACGAGGCCGACCTTGCGACGTGCAGCGACAAGCTCACGCTCTGTCAGAAGTGTCAGATCGGCACCGTCAAGCAGGATCCGCCCCTCGGTGGGACGTTCCAGCGCACAAAGGCAGCGCAGGAGGGTCGATTTACCGGCACCGGAACTGCCGATGACCCCGACGATCTCACCTTTTTCGACTTCGAAACTCACATCGGTTAGGGCCGTCTGCGATCCGAAACGGCACGACAGACCCGAAACATTCAAAAGGGTCATGGAAAGGCAGGGATCACTGTATTGGCATAGATATCGATGAGCGCCTGACGGATATTGGGCTGCTGGTAAGCACTCACCAGAGGCTTGACCCAGGGAGCCTGAACCTCGTCGGTGTTGACAGCGATCACGCAGATATAAGGGTTATCCTTCACCCCTTCGCGGGCGAGGCGCTCATGGACAACATCGACCCCGGCCTTATGTGCCCAGTCGGTATTGATGACAGCAGCATCGAGATCGGGCAAAGCGCGCCCGACGACCCCGGCATCGAGTTCACGAATTGTGAAATCATGCGCGTTTTCAGTGATGTCGAGCGGCGTGGGCAGCAGGCCGGCAGAAGGCGACAGCTTGATGAACCCCAGAGACTGCAGCAGGAGAAGCGCCCGCCCCTCGTTGCTCGGATCGTTGGGAACCCCAATGACAGCGCCTTTGGGCAAAGCAGACAGCGTCTTCCACTTGCGCGAGTAGAGACCGATCGGCGCAACATAGGTATCACCGACAGGCGAGATTTTGAAACCATGCGCGTCGCATTGCGCCTTGAGAAAAGGCTTATGCTGAAACGAATTCGCATCGAGATCATGCGACGCCAGTGCTTCATCGGGCGTCGAATAATCGGAGAAGGTGACGATCTTGAGCGACAGTCCCGCTTTCTGGGCGTTCTGACTGACCAGACGCCAGATATCTTCATCCTCACCCGCCATGATGCCGACACGGATCGGCTTATCCGCAGCGCGCGCGGCACTCATTCTGAGAGCGAGGGGAGCCCCGAGAAGGGTGGACAATACCGAACGACGCGGCAGCGAGGTGAAGGACATCAGGCGAAACCCAGTTCTGGCACGAGAACCCATATTGAACGATTTACAATCGTTAGAAGGTTGAGTCTCGGCATATTCAACGATCTTTCCGTGTTTTATACAGAATGGCTCATAAAGCAATCTTCTGCCGATCTGCCTCCTCCGCGTTCATCCAACATAAGCCTGGGTTTTTCCGAATCGGAAGTCATCGAGCCCCACGCTCAACGTACCGCCTCATACTGAAATCACGATCCTCTCCGTTTGGGCCAGATCTGTGTCTGCGCACCTGACGTGACAAAATCGGACACGGCTCTTTGAGTTACGTCCAATTATCAACAGTCGTTGACAAACTTCATGGCTAGCTCTAATTTCACCTTCCAATCGACCTGTACTCCTGTGCCCGGAAACAATTTTCTCAACGCAGAATGCGCGAGGTTAAGTGTGTGCCATGCCATTTCGAATAAGCAACAAATCAAACAGAGAATTCATCGACGGAGGTGAATTCACCGTTGATACACGTTATGTTACCAAGGGTTTCTTTGGGCAGAGATATCTAACCAATGTGGATATTTGCTCCAAAGGGGCTGATATTCAGATAGATATGAGGATCAATGAGTATAGGGCCGCAAGGTATACCTATTACTTTCATATCGCTGATAACGCTCCAATCCGGTTCAGCATCTTCAACAGCACCCTCACCCCCCTCATGACGAGTATTGTCTATAACCCGCAAGACAAGCTGACGACCCTCGAAACAACTGGAGGGTTACTCGGCCTCGCAAGATTTACGTACATTTTTACCGGAAATCCGTTCAATCTTCGCAATTATGACACGCGCGTCATGATGATCGTCAATAATGATCGTCTCGATCTGAACAGCAAGCACTCATCACCGGGCGAGACTGAAGTCTGCTATCTCGCTGGAACCCGAATTCTTACACCGAGCGGAGAAAGAACAGTCGAATCCCTTCGAGCAGGAGACGCTGTAGAAACATGGAATGCCACCTGCGGTATGAAAGAGACGCTCTTCATTCGCTGGGTAGGCAAAGGCCGCGCCGTCCCCTGTGAGGAAGAAGTTAATGATCAAAGCGGTCATCCTGTCTGCATCAGAAAAAATGCCCTTTCGGACGGTGTCCCTCACTCCGACCTCTATGTGACCAGCGAACATTGCCTTTTCGTCAGAGGCGCGTTCGTGCCAGCGAGAATGCTCGTCAACGGCACTTCGATCTACTTTGTACGGGACAGTGGCCCTTACGACTATTTCCACATAGAGACCGAAAATCACTCAATCATCTGGGCGAACGGCCTGACTGCCGAGAGTTACCTCGATACGGGCAACAGAAAAACCCTGACGCAGGTTGGGCCGGGCGTCCGCTCCGTCAACACACGGCGAAGCTGGGATTGCGTTGCGGCTGCCATGCTTTGCACGCACCGCGACTTTGTCGAACCCCTGTTCATCGCCCTAAGACAGAGAGCTCAACAAATAGGTCACGGGCGATATTCACCTCCAGCCGTCACCCATGATGACAAAATCGCTTTGCGGACACGCGAGGGCCAGATCATCGCGCCCTGCAGACGATCGGGCAATCGAGCCGTTTTCGTCTTGCCAGATGGGGTCTCGGAAATCTGGATCACCTCACAAGCGGCACGGCCGTCCGAGAGCATCGGGCCTTTCGTCGATGACCGCCGAAAGCTTGGCGTCCTCATTGGCGCGATCGATTACTTCGGATGCTCGAAAAGCAGGTCCATCACAAGCCATCTGGCTGAGCACAATCTGCCAGGGTGGGAGCCGGTTGATCCGTCAGCACCCTTTCGCTGGACCAACGGCTTTGCTTACCTCGATCTTTCCGAGGCCGGCCCTGACATAGAGGGCGAGGCTGTGATCAGCGTGGAAATCATCTCGGCAGGTCCGTATCTGGAACAGCCTAAACCCTGCGATGCTCCGATCGAGGTTCGTCTTTGTGGTTGAATTACTATCTTCTCAGCGCCTCATCTCACACCGCATTTTCTGGGTCATACGCAACACCCACTTCTGTCCTGCTCAGTGCCGACCCAGACTTTCCTGTATGGCGTCCGCCAGAAGGGAGAGCGTTTTCTGATCGCCGAGCTCTCCGGAGTTCAGACCCGCTGAGACCACGGCATAACCAATCAGGTAGGACGTAGCGAGGGAGGCACGCGCTGCAGCATTATCGACAGTCAGGCGCTTGGATAATGGCGAAATGAAACCGGCATGCAGCGCCTCAGACAAAATCGGCGCCGCCGCTGGACTCCCGATCGAACGCAAGAGAAGCTGCAATGCATGAAACGAATGCTCGCTGGTTTCATGCATCGATCCGATCAGATACTGCACTGTCCGGACACCGATTTCCTCAACTGGGCCTTCGAAAGCTTCTTCAAGCTTGAAGGCTGTATCGGCGATACGTTGAAGCAACGCCTCTTTCGAACCGAAGAGACGCGGTATCATCGCAGGGTCGACCTCGGCGGCTGCGGCAATATCGCGAACACCGACCGAATCATAACCAGCTTTGGTGAAGAGTATTTTCGCAGCATCCATGATGCGCACACGCGTTTCTTCTGCCGTGCTGCGTCTGCGGCCTTTTTTGTCGCTGTTCGGGGGCATATCTGACGGAGTCTCTTCCTGTGATGTTGCCTGATAAACCTCTGTCTAACGAACAGATCTGCAAGAAGATATGGTCGGCTTGAGCAGAAAGTACGACGCCAATCGGTCTTCTCAGCGTGTAAAAATATGTGCACTATGTCGTCGTGCAGTATCGTGACCCTGATGACGCGCAAAATGAACTCTCAAGAGACATCGGCATGGCCATCCCGCGTGCTCTATGATTCTATGTCGGCCCTTGTACCCGTCATCCGGAAAATCATCATGCTCACCCTTGCTCTCTACATTGCAGCCGGCTTTGCCGAAATTGCGGGATGTTTTGCCTTCTGGGCGTGCCTGCGTCTTGAGCGTTCGACCTGGTGGCTGGTACCCGGTCTGTTTAGCCTTGCGCTCTTCGCCCTGATCCTGACCCGGGTCGACAGCGATAGCGCAGGTAGAGCTTATGCAGCCTATGGCGGGGTTTACATCACGGCTTCGCTGATCTGGATGCGCCTGTTCGAGGGGCGCAGCCCGGATCGATGGGAACTTATTGGCGCCGTGATCTGCCTATGTGGTGCTGCCCTTATTTTATGGGGTCCGCGCTCGACATAAAACCCGGCTTGGGTCATTGACTGGCTTCCTGACTTTCGGAGGCCTTTCGTGTTCCAGCCGCTCTATCGTCGTACTCTAGCTCTGGCTGCCTCGCCTTACGCAGGCTGGTGGCTCTTTGCCGTTGCTTTTGCCGAGGCCTCATTTTTTCCCATCCCGGTCGATCTGATGCTGATCCGATGGTGCTGGCCACACGCGATCGCGCTTTTATCCTTGCCGCGATCTGCACGATTGGCTCTGTCATGGGAGCGATGCTGGGTTGGATAATCGGCGCCATGCTCCTTCAGCATGTCGCCATGCCCATTGTGCATTTCTATCATGCCGAGCACAGCCTTGCTGCGCTACAGGACAAATTTCGTCAGTATGGTGTCACGATCATTCTGCTGAAGGGGCTGACGCCTATTCCCTTCAAGATTGTGACCATCGCAGCAGGTGCCTCGCATTTCGCCATACTCCCCTTTCTCGCCGCCAGCCTGGTCACGCGTGGAGCACGCTTCTTTCTAGTGGCGACATTGCTCTGGTTTTACGGCGAGCCCATTCGCGACTTCATCGAGCGCCGCCTGACACTGATCATGGCGGGCTTTCTCTTTCTGGTCATCGCTGGCATTCTGGCCGTTACCTTCCTGTAGACCGTATGAGGATTGCCGCCATGCCCAACCAGATTGCCGTCGTCACAGGCGCCGGAGCCGGTATCGGGCGCGCCACGGTACGCATGCTGGCCTCTTACGGCTTCGATATTGCTCTCCTG
This sequence comes from Asaia astilbis JCM 15831, assembly GCF_000613845.1. Taxonomy (GTDB): domain Bacteria; phylum Pseudomonadota; class Alphaproteobacteria; order Acetobacterales; family Acetobacteraceae; genus Asaia; species Asaia astilbis. Next base: position 15,488 of record NZ_BAJT01000007.1, on the reverse strand, counting down.
GGCAGAAACGAACAAAGACTGAAAGATGCAGCGGAAGAGCTTGAGGCAGGTGCCATTCGCACCCTCGTGCTTCCGGTCGATGTTTCTGATGCCACAGCCGTCACGCAAGCCGCAGAAAAGATCGAACGCGAACTCGGCCCCATCACGGTCTGGATCAATGCAGCAGGCGCAGCGGCTATCGGCCCGGTTCTCTCTCTCGATGCCCAGACAATTCGGCGTGTGACCGAAGTCACCTATCTGGCTCTGTCTTCGGCACGCAGACCGCGCTTTCCTGCATGCGTCGTCGTGGAAGCGGGACGATCGTCAATCTCGGTCTTGCCCATCCGTTACGCGGCTTGCCGCTTCAATCTGCGATCAATGGGGCCCACGCCGCGATCAGCGCATTTTGCGACAGTGTTCGTCCCGAAATCCGGGCGCTCTCGGACCGGATCGATCTGACCGTTGTGCATCTTCCTTCGATCAACACACCGCGCCTCGGATGGAGCCGCAACCGGTCCGGTCACGTGCTGAAACCAAGCGGACGCATTTACGAACCCGAAGTGGCCGCGCACGCAATCTGTCAGGCTGTGCTCGGGCATCATCGTGATATCTGGGTCGGTGCTTCGTCTATCCTGCCTAGCCTGATCAGTGGTCTGGCCCCGTCCCTCCGCGACCGGTTTCTCGCGAAAAAAGGCCTGAGCGGCCAGTTTGCATCGGGTCAGGTCGATAACGAGCCTGACGGACTGCATGAGACGCTACCCGGCGCCTATGCCGCACATGGTCCTTATGAAGGTATTCCCCTTCGCGACCAGGGACGCAAACCTCTGCTGCTCACGATCCCCCGACGGATCGGATTGGGGGCAACGCTGCTCTTGCTCGGGGGCGCCTTGTTCGCCCTCGCCAGTGCACGTCGCAAAAGCTGAGAGTTACCGCCCGGAGGAGCAAGCAGCGTTAGCTAGGGCGGCGTGACGTGCCTGCGGCCATATAGGCGCGATGCTGCGAGAGCCCCTTCCCGAGTTTTTCCACGTCTTCAGGTGTGAACGTCAGACCAATCGGACCAAAGGCTGGGTGTTGGAAGGCCAGGGTCGAGCCCTCGGTCAACGCATCGATCTGGAGCGCCCAGTTCGTGTTGTAGACGGGCAGAAAGGGCGCGTTACCGATCGGAGGCTGAGGCTGCGACGCGGTCATGGCGTAGCGCACACGACCCAGACTACCGATCAACTGACCCAGCTGTTCGAGCGAGAGATCGATTTCGCCCTCGACACCGCTTCCCTCAAGAAACCGGAGCGTTGCCCCGGTGCCATCCTCTTTCTGGATGACCTGCATTCTCGCACTCATGTTGCACAGTCCCTCTTGCCGCAATCCCGGAACGCCGTTCGAGCTCGCAGAGAACTGACGCTGCCCCTCATGCAGGGCAAGCGACCGAACCCGGGCGATCCAGACCACACTTATACAGGTGTCAGAGAGCTCAGGACAGCTCGCCTGCAGTTTGCACCCATCCAGCTTCTGCCCACCAGCCCCTGATCCGCAGGCGTTCTGCCTCACGCTTTGCCGCCTCGACATCGATATAGAGACCGAAACAGGTCGCTCCGGACCCACTCATTCGGGCGAAGAGACAGGTATCGGAGCTCTCGAGCTCCTGAATAACCTCACCGATGACAGGGAAAAGAGCGATCGCAGGGGGTTGCAAATCATTCGAGGTCGATCGCAGGCTCTCCGCCATGTCCCGTGCGTCATCCCACCGAGCCAGGAGCTCTGCAGGAGCCCTGAAAGACGCGCCTGATTCCTTCCAAGCCTTGAAGACGGTCGGCGTCGGTACGGCAACTCCCGGGTTTACGAGAAGCATGGCAACACGCGCAGAGACGGCGCTGCAACAAGAATTTCCCCAATCCCCTGCATGCGCTGCGTATTCTGGGCGAGACAGACCGGGACATCGGCCCCAAGCGATGCGGCAATTGAAGCGAGATCGACATCCGCACACTGCCAGGCTTGTGCCAGAAGACGCAAAGCGGCTGCAGCATCGGCCGACCCACCGCCGATCCCCGATGCTACAGGCAGGTTTTTGGTCAGGCGAAGGGACCAGCTCGGCGCCGCAGCGTCCAGGCCCGCAGCAGCACGTAAAGACGCCGCAGCGCGAAGAACAAGATTGTCAGCGCCGGAATCGAGACCGGCCCCGAAAGGCCCGTCTATCGTCAGACTCATGCCGTCGGCCGACGGTCTCGGTTCTTCAATGCGGAGAATATCCCCCGTCTCGGCAAAGACTGCCAATGAGTCGAGCTCATGATATCCATCGGGGCGACGCGCCGTGACATGGAGAAACAGATTGATTTTGGCGTGAGCAAAGGCAGGGTCGAAAGACATGTCAGATCTCAACGGGACGAAGGAATGGCACGTCCGCGCATGATCGGCAGATCGGGCCCCCGGGACAGCGCAGACTCGATCAACGCCTTCGTCTCTGGTTCGGGCTTGTTGTTCAAAGCCTGGCTCCATTGATCGCGCGCTTCGAGCTGCCGTCCCTGATACCAGTAGGCGACCCCCAGATGATAAGCGATCTCCGGATCGCCAGGAGTGGCATTGATCGCGGAAAGCAGCAGCGGCAGAGCCTGCGCCAGATCGCCCTTCTGCTTGAGCAGGCCCCAGGCATAGCTGTCCCGTATTTCGGCATCGCCGGGAGCCATGTCCAGCGCATGACGCAGCAGAAGAAGCGCCTGTTCGGGGCGCTCATTATGCTCGATATCGGAATATCCTGCATAATTGAGCAAAACCGGCTCCGAGGGCGCAAGCGCAAGCGCCCGGTCCAGATCTTCCTGCGCCTTGTCACGTCGCTTGAGATGATCCCAGGCGATTGCGCGCCCGAGCAGTAGCGGCCAGATGCGCGATTCCATGACGCTGACATGATCCAGCGCACGGGTATAGGTTTCGACAGCGGCCTCTGACAGTCCAAGTTGGTCTTGAGTAGCACCCAACTCGTTTAGAATATCGGCATTATCAGGGTTGGTTTTGACGACCCGTTCAAGCGCGTGAAGAGCGGCTTTGAGATCATGACGCTTCAACGCCACCTGAGCCTGTGCATGATCCGAGAGCGGCGCGAACGGGTCGTTATCGGCGACGCCATCGAGTGCCGATTGGGCCATGTCGAGCTGCCCGTCATTCCGCAATTCCTCAGCCAGAAGAATCTTGGCCAATGTGCAGTCAGGACGCAGAAGAAGGGCCTGACGCAACAGCAGGATCTTGAGCTGGCGCAGGTCCTTCAGCTTGTCGTCATTGCGTTCGGCACTGTTCGCACGGTCATGAGGGGCGGTATCGCCAAGGAGGGTCGTGACACCGATGTAGAACTCGGCCAGACCGAGATCGGGCGCGAAGGAAACGCTGAGAGGGCGAGGCTTCAACCGGTCCGCAACGAGCTGGAATGCGGGAAGGATCGTCCCGACTTCCCGGAGCCGCGCGCGCGCTTGAGCGTCGTGATGATGATAAGCAAGCCAGTCAGCCTCGAATTGCAAGGTCTGCACCCGCAAAAGAGGCGGCACTGCAGCCCCGTTGCGATCAAGCAAATCGAACAGACTATCGGTACGCGCCTCATCTCGTAACGAGGCGATACGGGCCTGCTGCAACAAGGCAAGATAGGTCACCGGGTCGAGCTGACCTTGGCCAATGGTCACCGTTTCTTTTTGTCCGGTGGCCGGATTGGCGCCAAAATGGCACCAGTCACGGAGCCCCTGACCGGCCAGACGAAGAAATCCCTGCTGATCCTTGCTGTGCAGAGAGAAATAACCGTCAGCGATTTTCCAGCGCTTCTCCCTGAATGCCGCTGTGCCAAGGATGATCCGTGCAAGGCTCTCCTTCGGCATGAGCTTTGCGAGAGTCAGCGCACGGGCTGCTGCATCGGCTCCGGCATCCATTGCTGCAAAACGCAGCGCCATCATCATCAGATCGGGCTCGCGATACCCGCGCATGACAGTCTGGTACAGGGCGCGGTCTGCGTCTGCGACGTTATTACGCTGCACCGACACGATACTGCCGAGAAGACTGCCTGTCAGGGAGTGATCGGGGGCCCAGGCAGCAACGCCGCCCTGCACTCCTGCGGCAGAAGCACCGGAGACAGAGGTGAGACAGGCAAGAAGGAGGAGCCGGGACGGAGAGCGCTTGGTTTGCATCGAGTGACAATCTAGACTGAACCCGTTCAGACACCAAACTGATAAGAAGCCATGTCCCTCACCTTGTCCGGCCAAGACCGTTCCGAGATTCTCGCCTTGCTGGACCTTTATCGGGACTGGGGGGTGGACTGCACGCTCGATGCCGTCGCTCCCCTCCGTCTGGACCGCCCGGCGTCTCTGCAGCCACGCCCAGACGCACGACGTCCTCAACGCTCGACACGCGCTACAGCACCCTCCGTTGCACCTTCTTCCCCCCCATCTTCACGTCCCGGTCCGATCGATCCCGAGGCAGCCATAGCCTGGGGCGTGGAAGCGTTCCCGGATTGCGCCCTCGCCCGCACAGCGTCCACAAGTGTCCGACCCCGCATCGTATCCGGCGCCAAGCTGATGCTCATCGGTGACGCTCCGGACGCGGATGAAGACCGCTCCGGCGAGGTCTTCGCCGGAGAGACAGGCCGCCTGCTCGATATGATCCTTCCAAGCATCGGGCTTGAACGAACCCACCTCTCCCAGGCGCCAGCCTTACCTTGGCGTCCACCAGGAGGGCGCGCCGTTTCTCTGATCGAGAGCCGGGAATGCCGCCCTTTGCTGACCGCCGCGATCTTGAAAGCACGCCCCGAACGGCTCATCTTGTTCGGGCTGACACCGCTGCGACTCCTGATTGACGAGCAGGCCAGCCTCGCCCGCTCTCGAGGTGAGTGGCATACGCTGCGACTCGAGGACGGCCTGATTGTCGAGTCGCTCGTCATGCAGCACCCGCAGCAGCTACTTTCCAGCGCTCGCGCGCCGGGAGATGTGGAAAGACCTCGTTTTCCTGGCGGAAACGCTCGATTCCTTATCGAGACCTTAACGGTTTTCTTATGGTGATAAAAAAAATCTATAAACGATTCGAAAAATGCAGATTTTCGGCCTTATCCCTCTGGTAGAATTCGAGAAACACTCATAAAATAGCGAACTCCTTTGGTGTGTCCATTTGGCAACTCTTGCTTCGATGAGCGAGAGGGGCTACCAGCATCGCCACCATGCGAGGAATTTCTTATTTCGCGTCGAGTAACAGCGCACGCGCTATGATGCTGTGCGCTGTGCTTGTGGCGGGGGCGACGTTCAATCCGCTCCGTGCCCAGGAAAGCAAATCGACGCTTACCCCTGCGGACCATGACAACACTCCAAGCGAGGAAACGGCGTTTGCGACGCCGCGATCCTCTGCGCCTGGTGGGTCGAATGGTCTTCCCCATCCCCTTTCCGCTTCAGATGCAGCGCTTCTGAGAGAGGCTTTCCGTGCCCAGCGCGCTGGCGACTTCAAAACCGCCATTGACCGCTCACGCGCTGTCCATGACAGCGTGCTGATGGGCGACCTGCTTGCGGAGCGCTATCTTCACCCGGCCTATCACCCTGAGCCGGTGCAGCTGCGCCTCTGGCTCAAGACCTTCTCCAGCCTGGCCGATGCCAGCGCCATTCAGACCCTGCTGATCTCTCTCAGCCCCAGGGGAGGCGTTGCTTCTCAGAGCTTCCCGGCACCGCTCGCGCCTACAGACACCACATCAAACACGACAGCGACCTCCCCGGATCCGCTGGCACGAATTCTCAACCGCAATCCCATGCTCGATCGCACGATCAGTGAGCGCCTCTCCTGGGGCCTCAAGGGCGGCATCAGCGCGGTCAAACTTGTCGATGCAACGCCGGGCATGACCCCCCTCTATTCGGCGCAACTCAAGGCAGAAATTGCTCTGGGGATGCTCAGCACCGGAGCCACGGATTTTGCCCTTCAAACCGCGCGCAGCGGGTTCAAGCAGAGTGCCCAACAACTCGCTTACGCGGGCTATGTCGCAGGCCTCGCCGCCTGGCGTCAGGGCGCTTTCCGCGAAGCGCTTGGTTTCTTCGAACAGGCGTCCCGTTCGGGCACCACGACGAACGAATCACGCGCCGCTTCTGCCTATTGGGCGTCGCGCGCCCATCGCCATCTCGGCGATGCCCCAACGCTCACCACCTCGTGGTTGCAGCGCGCCGCCGCCGAGCCTGGGACATTCTATGGCATCCTGGCCCGGCAAATGCTGGGGCTTCATCATGCAGGCAAGGCCCAAGGATCTGATGCTGAGGTTGGCGTGATGTCTGCCAGCGATGAGACAGTCCTCGAGAACCCGATCCCCGTCATGGGTGAAATCGACGTCGAGGCTGTCGCCGCCACCCCTCAGGGACATCGTCTTTTCGCTCTGCTTCAGATCGGCGAGACGGCGCGCGCCGAAGCCTGCTGCGGCGGATGTGGCCCGATATCGTTTCCGACACGGCTCTTTGTCATTCGGTCCAGCTCGTGGCCGCCGCTGCCGGTCTGCATGATCTCTCGGAGCAGATTGCTACGATCTTAGGCTCACGTGACGGCAGCCCGGCCCATCTGGCTGGCTTTCCCACCCCGCATCTGGCGCCACGCCACGGCTTTAAAATGGATCCGGCGCTTGTCTACGCACTGACCCGTCTGGAATCCAATTTCGATCCCAAGGCATCTTCCAGCGCGGGAGCCCACGCTGATGCAAATCCGTCCGCTAACAGCGAGCTTTGTCAGCGGCCCCAAGCCTGCTCTGGACGCACATGGCGTCGCGATCATCACCGTTCCTGACGATATGGTCGGACGCTTGCACAACCCGGCCGTGAATCTCGAAATCGGCCAGCTCTATGTGCAGTATCTCGCCGGGCTTTCGGAGCGTTCCGAAATTGCTCCTAAAGGCGGCGATCTCATCCACACGCTTGCCTCCTATAATGCTGGACCTGGAGCCATCGCACGTTGGGAGAGCAACACGCCCGATGACGCCGGGCCGATCCATGATCCTCTGCTGTTCATGGAGCTTCTCCCGAATTGCGAAACGCGCAATTACGTTCACCATGCCTTTGCGTATCTCTGGATCTATGCCGACAAGCTCGGTCTGCCCGCGCCGTCGCTCCATGCCCTTGCACGGGCTCAGTGGCCCCGCTTCGCCGACGAGCAGGAAATTGCTGCGACTGCGCATAACGCAGCCCGTCCCGTTACGTATCACTGATTACCGTGAGGTCTGGACGGAAGTGTCCGTCAGGGGCTTTCAATATCTCCTGACGGAAAAACAACATACGCGATATACCAACCGGTCAAAGCATCACGAGCCCTCCGTCAACAGCGTATTGGCTTCCTGTCACAAAGGAGGCTTCGTCGGATAAGAGAAACAGAGCGACGGCAGCGGCCTCTTCGGGAGTACCAACCCGCTTAAGCGGCACCTGATTCAAGACAAAAGCCTCAAATCCTTCGCGGACCTTATCGGGCATAAAGTCCCGAAACCCGGTTTCGATCGGCCCAGGAACCAGAACGTTCACCCTAATCCCGCGTGACGCCAGTGCGGTCGCCCAAGAACGTGCCATTGCGATTAGCGCCCCCTTGGTTGCAGCGTAAAGGCCTGTTGCGGCCGCCCCCTCGTAGACCGAACTGGATGCAGTCAGAACAACAGAAGCTCCTGAAGCCAACTTAGGTGAGAGTGCAGCGAGCTGCAGCATAGGTCCGCGCACATTCGTCGCCATCATCTTATCAAACAGCGCTGCATCCAGCTCTTCCGGGAAACCGAGCGTCGCGATACCGGCGTTAAACCAAACGCCGTGCAATTCTCCGACCGAATCCACGATTTCAATGAGAGCGCTTGCGGTCTGATCACTGGCATCGTTTCGAGCAATTTGGGCCTGAGCACCCAACTCCCGACGAACAGGGAGTATTTTCTCTTCATTCGAACCCGTAATAACGACGTGTCCACCCTCGGCAATAATACGACGAGCTCCAGCAAGCCCTATACCGCTCGTACCGCCAGTGATGAGAATATTTTTGTTTTGGAATCTGTTCATGCGTCGAAATCCCTTTTCCAGGAGATCTTACACTCTCACATTATTTTTTATCGCAATAAACTGCATGAAAATTAATAACTTCTATAATTGATCAGACATAGTATAAGTAGTGACTTTCCTAAGGTCGGGTCAAAGATAAGAATATGCCCCGCGATCTATCTTGGCAGCACCCGAGCCGGAAAGCCCCTCTAAGAGCCGACTGGTATTTAAAGTCTTGAATTGATCTCGACCAAATTTCCGCTCGGATCTTTGACGACCATTTTCCCACGTACGCCTTTTATCGTGTCTGGCTCTTGCAGAAAAACATAGCTTACCACGTTCTTGTCGAGGATTTCTTTTCTCTCTTTCCACGCCTGGAGTGTGACTTCTTCTCCGAAATGCATCGATTTTCTGACTTCATCCGTCAGCAATGAGCCCGCACGATCATGGAGAGTAACGTAGCCTCCAAAAACGAAGATGTTGGAGCAGGTTTCACTAAGGTCGATCAGTTCTGCGCCAAACAGTCTCACGTAGAATTCTTTACACGCAGAGAAATTTTCTACTGGCAATGACAGATGGAACAAACTCTCTCCTCCATGCCCTTTTCACGAGGACCCTCTCAGGAAGCGGGAACCCGCTGCGCTCGCACGCCCGTTTTATGTCTCGACCTAGCTAAAAAACTCGCTGCCAGGCCGATAAACAATTTTACGCCTCGTCAATCCATCGCACCAGTGCGAAAAAAAGGCGGATCGGTCTGGAACAACTCAGCTTTAGCGCTTTGATCTGCTAGATTTTCTAATCGAGCAGATCGAGCTTTCTGAGGGCCTTAAATTGCTCTCAGTCGTTTCAAACTAGGGCTGTATTTTTCACCGCTCAATACCCGACGGTGAGAGAGAGGTTACCGAAAGCGCCTTTATTACCGAAGAGGTTCTGCGCGATCGGGCCGGAAATACCGCGCAGACGCCAGCCGACATTGAAGGTAAGATTGGCGTAACGACCGATCACGCTATGCAGATCCAGACCCACGCTCGAGAGATCCGTCGCACTGCGGACATTGGGAATGGTCTTGACCTGGGTGACGTGCCCGTAATCGAAGAACACACCGACCTGCTCGCTGTCACGCAGTCCAGAGCGCAGACCCAGCGGGTCCAGCAGGCTGAAGGCCGGGGCACGCAGACCGTTGGTGACACTCACCCCCTCGCTGCCCAGCGCCGTATCCGTGTTGTAGCCGCGGGCCGTATACAGACCACCCAGCGCCAGCTGGTTGCTATACATCAGATTGGTACTCGAAACCTGCCCCGTCGCCTGCAGGATCCAGGAGAACTTCGCCGGCAGCCAGGTCGTGCGCGTCAGGCTCATCGCGTCATAGACATAACGAGCGTTGCCGCCCGGTATGAGCGCCTCGATATTGCGACGGTGATTGGCCCCTGTCAGACCTCCGGGGCTGAAGATCAGCTGGTTCTGAAACTCCGTCTGACCCCAGGGATCGTTCATCGCTGCATTATAAACAATCGGGAACTGCGCCACTTCGGCCTGGGTGTCGAACACATTGATCCCGCCGAACTCAAGCGTGTTATTCGTCGTCTTGAAGTCGAAACCAGCCTGAATGTCGTGGATCAGGCGCATCTTCTTACCGAGCTGCACCGTGTGCAAATCGTGAATATAGCGAAAGCTCGCCTGCCCGCTGCGACCGGACTGACCAAGATCGCGGTTATCAGGACCGAGATCGGGCTTCTGCCAGGCATAGGATCCAAAGATCTGCACACGATCCGCCTGCCACGGCATAGGCACGGTGTAGGTCAGGGCGTGGCCGCTATACCGATCGCTGACAGAATGCGTGAACTGATAGGACAGGGTCTGTCCCAGACCCGCAACATTGCCCCAGGTGCCGCCCACAGCCCATTCCGACTGACCCAGAACCGGAACGCCCGCATTATCGTACGACGCATAGACATGCAGCGGCAGTCGGTCCTGCGTCTGCAAAATCACGTCTGTCGTGCCTTGTGTCCGACCCGCCGTGAAAATGGCATCGGTATCGCGAAACGGATTGCTGTTCAGACGGCCGAGCTTCTCCTGAACGCCATTCAGCGTCAGCGTCTGACCCGGAACAAATCCACTCTCCCGCACAATCAGCCTGTCAGAAAACCAGCGATTACCCTTCGTCCTGACTTCACCCAGACGGTATTCCGTCACAAGGATCTGGATCACCCCATTGCTCACATTCTGCGGCGGGATCGTGAACGTCACAAAGGGATGGCCCTTGCTTCGGTAAAACGCATCCACCTGACGGGCAATCGCATTCAGATCCGCAAACGTCACCGGCTTGCGAGATGCGCCGACAGCGCCGTCTGGATCGAGCGATCTCCCAGAAGCGGCAGAGACGCATGCGAGATACCGCTCGGACCCGCCTGTACGCTCGTGGACTGCACATCCTGGCTGCGTGACACAAAGACCAGCCCCTTGAGGACGATGTCACCAACGACGCCGTCTGCGGCAGCGGGTTCTGCCCCCCGGCAGGCGGGGCAATCACCGCAGGCTGCGCCGAAGACGCAGGCTGTTGCGGGGCAAGGCGGCTATAGGCCTGGGCATGCGCCGCATGTGGCATCAGAACAGGGAAAAGAACGAGCGCAACGCCCGAAAGAAGAAACGAGCGCATCACTGGGCTTTCCGCAGCTGGTTGAGAATAGACGTGGTCGGCAGGGTGATCCGGTAGGCGAGGCCGGCTCCGTTCTCTGCGGTCAGATCGGAGACAAGGCCAGCGTTGCTGCTATCGCTCTGGGCAGTATTCCCGCTCGCATCGCTTTTCTGCACCGTCGAACCGGAAGCGAGGCCGACGCCAGAACCGGAAGCAGAACCTGCAAAGCTGCCATTGGCTGGCGCCGTTACCGGTGTGGGCCAGTAAACCCTCGAAAGTGCCACAGCCGTCGCCGTCGGTGTCGGCACAACGATCACCGCCTCGGGTGTTGTGGGCGTCAGGATCGTTGTCACAACCTCAGGCGTCAGGGTCTCCGGCACAGGCGTTATCACCACAGGCGTCACCACCTCAGGTGTCACGGTCTCCGGCGCAGGCGTTATGACCTCAGGCGTCACGGGTGAAGGTGCTGCTGTAACCTCATACAGGGCAGATCGATACGTAATGGTATAATTACCAAGCCCGGTTCCAACCTCATTGGAAACACTCAGCGCATAGCTCCCCACCGGGCTCTCGGCCGTCGCATCGGTCGCAAGCGTCACGCCCGTCACGCGGTCTTCATTGAGAAGACCGCTGGTCGTGAACGCCGTGCTGCCAAGCGCAGGCGTCTGGCCGTAGACGCCGCTCTGGTTGCTCGCCGAGATCGTCAGCGGGGCACGCGTGATCGTATTTATGTTGATCCCGGAATTCACAACCGTCGGAGCGTAAGTGACCTGATAGCCAACAGCGGTCGCACCCGTGCCATAAATGGCACCTTTGGAGTCAGCATTGCTGGTCGGGGACAAAACAGCATTCTGCCACGTGATCACGCCATCCACCTTGCCGGAGGCATCGGCGCCAGTCTGGTCCGTGTAAGTAATGCCCGAGGCATTGATGACGCTCGATCCATAAACCTGCGTCGCACTGTTGGCCCTGATCACAATGTAAGGCAGGGCAGACAAGACGGGATAGGGAGAACCGGCAATCCAGGCAGCAGTATTGCTGAAAGTATTCTCACTGCCACTGACCAGAGGACCTTTGGTAGACCATTCATTTGTTGTCAGACCTGTCACCAGAGGAGACGTTTGCCCATCTTGAGTGATGGCTATCCCGACAGCGGCGCCGCTGGTCGTCTTATCCCAATAGGCGTTAGTAATCGTGCCTTGAGCGTAACCGCCAATCAGGCCACCAGCATACCCACCCGAGTTTAAAGAGCTGACCGCACCGGTCGCATAGGCGTCAGTAATATCGCTGAAACTTACACCGATTAGGCCGCCTGCAACACGATCAGCGCTGACATTCCCAGTGGCATAAACGCTTTTAGTGAGACCTTTGATTTTTTCATTGTAGCCAGAATAACCGACAAGGCCGCCAGCTATGCCCCCTACGCCCTCAGCCTTCACATTGCCCGATGCGTAGGAACTGGTGATTGGACCAAGATTAGTGCCCACAAGGCCACCAACGATATTTCTAACCTCAGAGCTGGTAAATATGTCTGTGCCTGTGCCTGTGCCTGTGCCTGTGCCTGTGACGTTGCCTGTAGCGTAGGCGTCGGTAATCAAGCCCGCGTTTCCACCCACCAGTCCGCCAACCAGGCTGCTAGTCCCTGCACCTGTGACGCTGCCAATAGCGTGGGCATTGCTGATTGTGCCAAAGTTTACACCAACCAACCCACCGATAATGCTTTCAAACGCGTTGCTGATGTTGCCCGTGGCGTAGGCATCGCTGATCGTGCTGAAGTTTCCGCCCACAAGTCCCCCAACCACACTGTGGCTACCTGTGCCTGAGACGTTCCCGGTAGCATGGGCGATGCTGATCGTGCCACCGTTCTCGCCCACCAACCCGCCAACGTAATTGCTGCCTGAGACGGTGCCCGTAGTGTAGGCGTTGTTGATCGTGCCAGAGTTATAGCCCACAAGCCCACCAACGTAGATGAGACCGTTATCGCTATTAATGCCTGTGACGCTACCACCGACCATACCGATATTATGGACGCTGCCCCCTGAGCCGAGATACCCGATGAGGCCAACATCCTGTGCGCCTGAGGAGATAACGAGATTATTGATCGTGTAGCCCAGACCATCCAGCGTGCCGGTGAAGGAAGTGCTATCAGTGCCGATCGGCGCAAAGCCCGTATATCCTGACGCGTCGATCGTATTGCCCAGCACGTAGCGCCCGGCCAGATTGTTCTGCATGGCCTGAAGCTGGGAGGTGTTGAGCACAACCGTATAGAAATTTCTCCCCGTGTCGTTGACGCTGAACACCTGATTGCCACTCAGACCCAGAAGATACGGCGTCGTCTGGTTACCCGCATTGCCCCACACAGCACTGTCAAAACCGCTCGGGAGCGATTTTTGAAGCTGCTCCGTCGTCAGGCCGCTCGCATCTGTGGACCCAGAGCTAGACGACTGCCCAGTCGTTTCCTTGTCCCAGTAGGCGTTGCTGGTTGTGCCGTCGTTCTCGCCCACAAGCCCGCCAACGTTATTGCTGTAACCGGTGCCTGTAACACTACCTGTCGCGTAGACATTGCTAATCGTGCCGACGTTCTGGGCCGCAAGCCCGCCAACCTGATAACTGCCTGACACGTTGCCTGTGGCGTAGGCGTTGCTAATCGTGCTGCGGTAGTAGTTATTCGCCACAAGCCCGCCGGCCCTATTATAGGTACCGGTGCCTGATACGTTGCCTGTGGCGTAGGCGTTGCTAATCGTGCCGTCGCTATAACCCACAAGCCCGCCAACGTTACTACTGTAGCCTGTGCCTGAGACGCTGCCTGTGGCGTAGGCGTTGTTGATCGTGCCAGAGTTATAGCCCACGAGCCCGCCAACGTAGATGAGACCGTTATCGCCATTAATGCCTGAGACGCTACCACCGCTCATACCGATATTCTGGACGCTGCCTCCTGCGCCGAGATATCCGATGAGACCAACATTCTGTGCGCCCGAGGAGATAACGAGATTATTGATCGTGTAACCCAGACCGTTGAGCTTGCCGGTGAAGGCAGTGCTGTCAGTGCCGATCGGCGCAAAGCCCGTATATCCTGACGCGTCGATCGTATTGCCCAGCACGTAGCGCCCGGCCAGATTATTCTGTATGGCCTGAAGCTGGGAGGTGTTGAGCACAACGGTGTACAGATTTGCAGTCGTGTCATTGACACTGAACACCTGATTGCCACTCAGCCCCAGAAGATACGGCGTCGTCTGATTGCCCGCGTTACCCCAAACGGACGTGTTGAATCCCGAAGGTAGGGTCGCCTGAAGCTTCGCCGTTGTAAGACCTGTCAATCCAGAACTGGAACCACCTCCAGCACCCGTCGACTGCCCGCTCGTCTGCGTATCCCAATAGCCGTTAGTAATGATGCTATCGTTCTCTCCCGCTAGAGCGCCCGTTAGACCATCGTTTGCGCTTGAGACACTGCCTGTAGCGTAAACATTGGTCATCTGCCCATAGTTTCGCCCTATCAAGCCACCAACATAGTTACTGCCTGAAACACCACCCGTAGCATAGACATCACTGATACTACTGTGATTCTCTCCTACTAGGCCACCAACGACGCTCCCACCTGAGACATTCCCTGTGGCGTATGCATTGGTGATTGGGTAGGGGGTGTCGTTCAACCCCACTAAACCACCGGTTTGGCTCCCATCCCCTGCCGTGACATTACCCGTTGCGTAGGAGCCGTTGAGGATACCGACATTCGCCCCCGTAAGCCCGCCGATAAAGCTGCCGGTCCCACCCGAGACGCTACCCGTTGCATAGGAATTAACGATCGTCCCATTATTTTTTCCTACCAGACCACCAATAGAACCACCGTTAGAACTACTAACGATCGCGGTAGAGTATGAATTACTGATTATGCCGTAGCTTTGACCTACTAAACCACCATTATAGCCGCGGAAGCTTGTAAAACTACCCCCTATTATTCCAATATTCTCAATAGTACCCTTCGACCCCAGACCCCCAAAGAGACCAACCGAAGCATCAGGGGATGAAATAGTTAGATTGGCGATAGTATTGCCAAGACCATTAAAGTCCCCGCTATATGCTGGGATAGGGGAGAAATCTTTCACGCTGCTCGCGTCCAATGCATGCGCAAGAGCGTAATAGCTGCTCGCTCCGATATTCTGCAGATCGGATACGCTAGAAATTAGAGTGTAGGCATTGCCATTGATGGTCAGTACGCCGTTAACGCCCGCTGATGGGCTCTGATTGGGAAACTGGATGGCACTGCCGTTCAGGGCCAGTGTACCGCCACCGCTGGTGCCGCCACTATTATTATTCGTGACCAAAGCCAGCGTGCCGCTGCCGGTGACGGTAATCCCGGCATTGAGCGTGATGCTGCGATACGCACTCAGCGTCAGCGTGCTGGTTGTGCTCCACGAGATCGGCGCATTCAGGATGATATCGCCGTTACCCGATGAGCTCGTGCCGCCGCCATTCGTGTACGTCGCAGTCGTTGCGGTCGTCTGCTCGGTGACATTGGTGTTGCCAGCGAGAGAGCCGTTAATCGTCTGGGCCGCGTTGGCATCGATCGTCAGGTCATCCGGGTCGAGTAACCACTGCCCGCCGACACCTGCATCGATCGTTGCTTTGCCCAGCGCCATGGTATGCGCCGAGGTCTCGATGTCGCCACCCGCCCCATTATCCTTGCCGCGCGCCTTCAGCGTCGCCCCGCTGGCAATGGTCGTGCGCGTGGCAAGATTGACCCCGCCCATCGCATCCGTACCCACCAGAACCTGACCGCCTTTCTTACCCGATTGCGTGGCTGACGCATCGAGCACCGCACGACTGCCCAGAGACACCTCACGTCCGTTCGCCCGGATCGTTCCGCCTGCACCGTCCTGCGTGCTCGCCGT
>NZ_BAJT01000008.1 GCF_000613845.1 Asaia astilbis JCM 15831 | reverse complement strand
CAGCCGGCGTCAGGGCGCGACCAGCTCCGGCGCGGCCGCCACGGCCACCCGCCGAACCACGTCCGTCCTTACGCTCGTTGTTTTCGCGCTTCTTGCGGACTTCCACCTGGACTACTTTCGAGCGTCCATGGCTGAAGCTCTGACGCACAGAGCCTGCGTCTACCGTCCGCCCGAGTTCCATGCGCCCGCCCGGACGCAGGGACAGACGTCCCTTACCCTGGTCACCCTGAGCCTGGGCGCCCTGATCCTGGACATTCTGGCCATCTGTCTGGCCGCCCTGAGCCTGAGTGCCCTGGTTCCGTTCGTTGCCTTCGCTCATATACCTGCCTGTTCCCGTGCGAGCCGCTCATTACGCGGCTCAGGAACCAACCCATCGGTCAGCCCCAAAAATCGTTCATGCTCAGCCATCAGACGTTGCGCCAGCGCTCCAGGCGCTATCACAACATAGACCGCATGTTCCCGCCCGAATGCCGTCGCGAGCATTTGGGCCGGTAACGTCAGTACCGGGAGCTTGTTATGTCCCGATATCAGACGCCGCAACTCATCCGGACTTCCGCCCGATCCCTGGATCACCAGCCCAGCCTTGCCGGCGGCAATCCATTCGCGACACTTAACAAACCCGCAAAGGGCCTGACCGGCCCGACGCGCGAGTCCAAGCCCCTGCACCAGCCGCGCTTCTATTCCTGAAACCAGCACCCGCGCAATATCTTCGGGCACTTTTACCGGCTGACGCGCGGCTCTGGAAAAGAGATGGCGCGTCCGCGCCGTGTCTAGCACATCCCTGACAGCGCTCAACCAGATTCCCCGCCCTGGCAGACGACCTGCCAGATCGGGAACGACCACGCCGTCGGGGGAAATGACAAAACGCAGCATCGCATCGGGGTTTCCACTCTTGCGAGTCACGATGCAACGCCTCTGGGGCCCCTTCTCGTCATCGAGCTCGATCAAATCATCGAGCTCTTCAGGCGAGACGGTGTTTTGTGCTTCTGTTTCGTGGAGCTCAGACGTCGGAAGCCTCCCCTTCCTTGGGGGCTTCTGCGTCCTGCTCTCCATCGAACCAATGGGCACGTGCTGCCATGATGATCTCATTAGCGGCATCTTCATCTATATCGTCACTGCCAAGCAGTTCGACAAGCTCATCACCCGCAAGATCTGCCAGATCGTCGAGGCTTTTTACGCCCTTCTCGCCCAGCGTGACCAGCATCGCATTGGTGAACACGCCGAGCTCGGCAATCGAATCCTCAACACCGAGACCACGACGCGTGTCGTCCAGAGCCTGTTCCTTCTGCACGAGGAACTCCTCGGCACGGCGCATCAGTTCTTCTGCAACGCTTTCGTCGAAACCTTCGATCGCGTGCAGTTCATCAGGATCGGCGTAAGCCAGTTCCTCAATCGTGTGGAAACCTTCCGTCACGAGCAGACCAGCAATCACGTCATCGACATCGAGTGCATCAACGAAGAGCTGGGTACGCTTGCGGAACTCTTCCTGACGACGCTCCGATTCTTCTGCTTCGGTCAGGATATCGATATCCCACCGCGTCAACTGGCTCGCGAGACGGACATTCTGACCACGACGACCGATCGCAAGGGAGAGCTGCTCGTTCGGAACAACCACTTCCACACGACCCGCTTCCTCATCCATGACCACCTTGGTCACTTCTGCAGGAGCCAGCGCGTTCACAACAAAAGTTGCAGCCTGTGGGCTCCAGGGAATGATGTCGATCTTCTCACCCTGAAGCTCGGCAACCACGGCCTGAACGCGTGAACCACGCATACCTACGCACGCACCAACGGGATCGATGGAGGCATCCTTGGAAATTACAGCCATCTTTGCTCGCGACCCCGGGTCACGGGCCACTGCCTTGATCTCAATGATGCCGTCATAGATCTCGGGGACTTCCTGCGCGAAAAGCTTCGCAAGAAATGCCGGATGCGTGCGGCTCAGGAAGATCTGAGGACCCCGCGTCTCGTCACGCACGTCGTAGATATAGGCACGAACGCGATCGGAGTTGCGGAAAGACTCGCGAGGGATCAGCTCATCACGACGCAACAGCGCTTCGGTATGGCCGATCTCAACCATAAGGTTGCCGTACTCGGTGCGCTTGACCGTGCCGTTGACGATCTCGCCGACGCGGTCCTTGAACTCATTATACTGCTTCTTGCGCTCGTATTCACGCACGCGCTGTACGATGACCTGCTTGGCCGTCTGGGCAGCGATACGCCCGAAATCGATCGGCGGCAGAGGATCGACCAGATGTTCACCAATCTTGATCTCGGGCTGGAATTTCAGCGCGATCAGGTGAGGAATCTGGGTGTCTTCGTTTTCAACCACCTCAACCACTTCGGTCCAGCGCGACAGGCGCACTTCACCGGAG
Source organism: Asaia astilbis JCM 15831 (assembly GCF_000613845.1). GTDB lineage: Bacteria > Pseudomonadota > Alphaproteobacteria > Acetobacterales > Acetobacteraceae > Asaia > Asaia astilbis. Next base: position 144,617 of record NZ_BAJT01000008.1, on the reverse strand, counting down.
CGACGGTCGATTGTCGCACGAATATCTTTCTCATGACCGTATTTTGCGCGCCCGGCCTTCTGGATGGCCTGCTCCATCGCTTCCAGCACTTCTTCACGATCGATATTCTTTTCACGCGAAACGGCGTCAGCCACCAAGAGCAGCTCAGGACGGGTAACGGAGGTGTCCATCAGACGAAATCCTCAAATTCGGAGCGCGAGAGCGCGCAGACCAGCAAAAACGAAGTAGGCGAGAAACTCAGTGTGTCTTTCGTCCGGGCTTGGACCCCTTGCCGGGCTTGGCAGGGCTCAGCTTCGGCGTTTTGCGGCGCGGAGCTTCCTCTTCTACCCCTTCCTCTTCCGACGAAATACCCAGCATGGCAGCACTGGCTTCGATCAGCGCATCGGTCAGCACAAGACGTGCTTTGCGGATGGCATCGATCGGCAGCACAGCTTCTTCGCCATCATCCAGACGGATAACTGCCGCGTTCTCACGCGTTCCTGTGATGATCCCGGAGAAACGCTTGCGCCCGTTCAGGGGAAGATCGAGCTCTGCCTTGACCAGATGGCCCGCAAAACGGTCCCAGTCCTTCAGACGCGTCAGGGGACGATCAATCCCCGCCGATGACACCTCGAGCGTCCAGGCACCCGGGATGGGGTCGTCAACGTCAAGCACAGCACCCACAGCATGGCTGATCTGCTCGCAATCCTCGATCCCGATCAGGGAACCGTCTGCGCGGTCAGCCATGATCTGGATTGTTGGTGTCTCACGACCGAGAACGCTGAGACGCACGATCTCATACCCAAGGTCACTCAGGGTAGGCTCGATCTGCTGCGCGATGCGCGCCTCTAGACCGTTCAGGCTGGGAATTTCAATGGCCAAGACAAAAAAGGCGGCCCGTCAAGGCCACCCCCCGATAAGACGAAAGATGAAAGGAATGGGATCTATCTAGGCCAACACGGCCACAGATGCAAGACTCGGCTCCAGGAGGTTTCAGGGCGATCCGTGCTAACGGAGGCATTATGTAAGCAAGCTCCGTAACTATTGATTACACTCACCGCGGGTGAGCCCCCTTGCCGAGCCGCTTTCGTTGCTGTCAGTGTAAGACGCTATGAACGATGTGCCCGAGCCACAGTTAAAGCCGCTTATCAGTGGCAATGAAGAGCGTACCTCGCAGCACGGCCGCGGCCCCAATGGGCTGACCTCAAAGCTTGTCATTGCTTCTGCGATTGTTGTTGCCTGCCTCGGTGGGGCACTATGGCATCAGTCTACATCTCTCTCGAATGGGAGCGGGCCTGAAACTGCCGTATCGCCTTCCGCGGCGGGCGGCGGACAGGCTGAGCCCCAAATTCGCGCGGACGCAACACATCTCGGCGTCCAGCTTGCCTTGATATCGGCCTCTCAGGCCCCGTCGGCGCTGGCAAAAACAGACTTCAGTCAGGAACAAAAGACACAGATTCTCGCTGCCATAAAAAACCGCCGCGTGCGTCTCGTGCGCATGCCGATTGCGCAAGTCGCCGGATTACCTGGGCAAGTTCTGACGATCACCTCTGGCGGGATGACCCAAAGCCTACGGCTTAAACCGTCTCTGCAGGCCGTCGTCCTGCCAATCTACATCGCGGGCGAAGTGACTGTTACGCCCGCCACCCCTCCCCCAACCGGTGGGTTGCAGGCAGGAGTTCTGACGGCGCTCGGCCCGCTCATTCTTCCGGTTCTAGCCACTCTGAACCAACAGGTCGTTCTGGACGTCATCGTACAATGAAAGCTTTGCTGCCAGCGCTCAATCGCCTCATGCCAGTCATGATGGTGATCTTCCTCATTCTCGCCAGCATCCAAGCTGCCGTCTCGCTCCATCTTTCCGGCGGGATGCTGATTCGCTTCCTCTCCTGGTCCAGGGACGCCTATCTTCCGATAGCAGGACTCGCTGCTTTCCTCTCCGTTTCCGGATTCTTCTATGAAATCCGCTCAACCAGACTCGCCCGCAAGGGGCTCCGTCGCCGCAAAGGTTTCGTTATGGATATCCTCGCTCGCCTGACAAACCGCGTTGCCCTGGAAGAGCTGCTCGCCCAGGAACATAAGGACGTCGCGATCAACGCTGACGAACTCGCTGCAGGATTGCGGGCGAAGGTCGTCGGTCAGGATCAGGTCTGCGAAGACATCGCCCAGCAATTGCGCCGCAGACTAGCCCTTACCGTCCGCAACAAACCGGTTGGGATTTTTCTGCTTGCGGGGCCACCGGGCACCGGAAAAACCTATCTTGCCAAGCAGATTTCCCGCCAGATGGATCGCCCTCTGCTTCATTTCGACATGACCCAGATGTCGAGTCCGCATGCTGCAACGATGCTCTTCGGATCACCGAAAGGTTATGTAGGCTCAGACAGCTTTGGCAAATTGACAGGCGGACTACAGGAAAAGCCAGATGCCATCGTTCTGCTCGACGAGATCGAAAAGGCCCATCCAGACGTTTTCAAGAAGTTTCTGACAGCCTGGAATGACGGGCACATCACAGAAGCATCAACCGGTGCCCAGATATCGACGACACGCGCGATCTTCGTACTGACATCGAATATTGCAACAGAAGCTTTGACCGAGATTGCGGACCGTCTGCATAATGACGCCGACAAGATGAGGGCAGAGTCCACCGAAGCGCTGCGCAAAGCAGGATTTGCTCCTGAAGTGCTGAACCGCCTCGACCGGATCTTCGTCTTCCGTCAGCTGCGCGATCTCGATCTCGCCCGTGTGGCCGCGCTCGAGATCGAGTCCATGATTAAGGGATATGGCTGAACGTTGAAGCGGGTGGTATCGACCCCTATCTTCTGTTCCAACTCATGCAACGCCAACAAAAACTGGGTGCAGGCGCTTCAGCCCGTGATCTCGTGCGTTCGATTGAAGACATGGTGAGCGAGAGTCTTATCCTCGCCCGTCAAAACAGCGCCAAGCTTGTCCGCCTCGTCATGAGTAACGATAGCGTCAAGGCAGAAATTGCCGATGACTCCAAGTCACTCAATGCGCGTCTGAGCCCCTAAACCAAATCGGAACGTCTCAAAGTGTCAGCATTTTCCCGCTTGTGGCGTCGCGCATCATTATGGCGCCTGACGATCTATGTGACGTTTTTCTTCACAATCATGGGTGTGCTATTCCCAATGCCGTGGATGCTAGCCAAAGCACCCTGGCTCGGGCGCGTGCCCGGAGTGCAAAGACCTGCAGCGCAACATGACGGTTCCTCAGGGCAAGCGAGCACATCTGACCAGGCGCCCCCATCACAGGGAGATACCCCAGACGGCACGAACAGGCTGATGACACCGGACATCACAACGGCTCTGACCGGCTCGATCCCCTTCGGCGGCCACACTCTTCCTCTCCCTGCAGGGGTTTGGCATCCGGTATTGAGCGGGCAATTCGGCCCAAACGGACTCATCCTCATCAATATCATGGTTCGTACTGACAGAGGTGTGGTCACAGGCGTGATGATTGCGCGGACAGCAACGGAACAGTTACCCATCGACGTTGTCCATGCTGCAACCGAACATTGTCACGATGATCGAAACTACGTGTCGCATATCTATGCTGACCGGATCGACGGCAGAAACGAATGTGCTTTCGTCGCCAATGCCGTCATGGGCCCTAACGGGGCGATATCCTCTGACGAATTGATTCAGCTTGCCTTCAAACGCCTGACGGCGCTTGGCTTCCCAATGCCATCGATCTTTGTCATCGCAAACTGGATACAAAGTAGCGGCACCACGGATGCGACCAAAGGAAGTTCAGGAATTACCTATCTGTTCGCCCCGACAAAGACAGGTACAATCCAGCTGCTCGCCCCGCAGCCTTATTGGGACAAGGCAACCCTTGATCAGGTTCCTGTCGCGTCTGAGTTCGTGCGGAAAACCGACCACTGGCTGACGCATTGGGTTCCCTTTCTACGAAAAGGAATGACAACAGACACAAATATCAGCGCTGTTCCGGCAGAACTATCGAGAGACCCTGCCGCGCCCTGACTTCTTCGGGTTCAGGTAGCGCTGACCGGAACCCGGTCACCTCTCAGTGGTGACCGGTCTGTCTGAGGCTACGGCCCAGTCTTCCCTCGACATAGCGAGCAAAGCGTACGAACGGCAGGCCTAGAAGCAGATAAGCGCCGCCAATCAGAAGCCCGGTGCCGATATAGTCGTAATAGGTCGAGGACAGGCGGATATAAGTCTTGGTGAGCTCCGTGAGGGTGATCACGCTCACCAGCGACGAGTCCTTGAGCAGCGAAATGAAGTCGTTGGTCATCACTGGCAATACGGTCCGAAGCGCCTGAGGCACAATGACAAGGCGCAGAGCCTGACGCTGCGTCATGTTGAGTGCAATCGCTGCTTCCATCTGACCGCGCGGCACCGAGGAGAGACCCGCCCGGTAGTTTTCGGCTTCATACGCTGCGTAGTTCAGGCCCAGGGCCAAAACCCCGGCAAAAAAGGGAGAGAGCTTGATCCCTAGTCCCGGCAGACCGTAGAAAATGAACAGGATCTGGATGAGGAGCGGTGTCCCGCGCACGATCTCAATATATAGCCCTGTGACCCAGCGCAGCCATGCAGGACCGTAATGGCGACAAAGCGCGAGAACGAGGCCAAGGCTTACCGCCAACACCATTGCCAGAGCTGAAACCACCAAGGTTAGAAGCGCCGCCTCACCAATGGCGGGCAAGAACCCGATATATCGCTTGAGCTTACCCATCCAGCCGGTCTGAGACCGCATGGTATCGCGGTAGCGCTGCCATTCGACAGGCTCAACTGTGCGCGTCACATGATCGCCCGTCATCTGGGCCAGATCAGGCGTCCAGAGACTCCAGCGACCAAGAAGAACCTGCAGGCTGCCATCCTTCATCATGTCGCCGAGGACGCGATCGACCGCATCGTGCAGCTCTGTGTCGCCCTGCTTGAAAGCGATGCCGTAATGAGTCTGGCCCACGGGGTCGCCGACGATCACAAGATCATCGGTGATTCCGGCGTAATAAAGAGCGATCGGACCATCAAGAAGAAGAGCATCGAGCCTGCCGTTCCGCAGATCGGAAAAGGCGTAGGTTTCCTCTTCGTAAGAGCGCACGGCAATACTCGTATCACGCTCAAGAAGGCGTTCTGCCAAGGTGTCCTTGATCGTCCCGACGGTGTGACCGTGCAGGGCCGCAAAGCTGTTAAGCTCCATGCGATCGCGCCTTACCACGATCCGATCGCTGGTCACGTAATAGGGACGCGAGAAGAGCGCCGCCTGCAGATGGTCGGGCGTCATCTCGATGCCATCGACGACCATCTGATACATGCCGCGTTGCAGGCCCGGGATCAGTCCATCCCAGTCATTTTGCACGAATCTTGCGTTCTGGTTGAGACGATGCGCGATCTCCTGAACCAGATCGTACTCAAATCCCTCCAGGCGGTTCGGATTTGCCGGATCGTGAAAGACGAAAGGAACGTTGGCTTCGCCATCCGACGCCCAGCTCAGCACCTTCTTCTGCTGTTCAGGAGCAGACGGAACGCTTTGCGTGGCCGGGGCAGCTGCGCCGACGGGCTCGGAGGCCATCGCAGGGCCGAGCGCGCATAGCGGCATCAGAAGGAGAACGAACAGAGCAACCGGAACACGGCCGGATAAACGCGTCAGCAGCCTGAGTCGCGCAGGCAGATGAAGGCTCAAAGCAATGTCCTCAGGAAGCGGCGCGTTCTGGGATCTTCCGGCGCGGAAAAAAGAGTTTCTGATTCGCCGCTCTCAACGATCTGTCCTTTTTCAACGTAAAGAACGCGATCGGAGGCTGCGCGCGCAAAGCGCATGTCATGGGTGACAACAATCTGGGTCATGCCCTCATCGTCGAGGGTACGCATCACCTGCAAAACTTCTTCAGCAAGTTCAGGATCGAGAGCCGACGTGGGCTCATCGTACAGCATCACAGCAGGCTTCATCGCCAGAGCGCGCGCAATGGCCGCGCGCTGCTGCTGACCGCCGGAAAGAGTGGCGGGATAGCGCTCGGCCATGCCGTCCAGCCCGACCTTGGCCAGAAGCGCACGGGCCTGGGGTTCGATTTCCTTATGGGCTTGCCCCTTCACCGAACGGGGCGCCAGCATGACGTTATCCAGAACGGTACGATGAGCAAACAGATTGAAAGACTGAAACACCATACCGACATGCGCGCGAAGCGCATGGGCCTGTGCTCCTGAGCACGATTCCAGCCTTGCCCGGACGCTTTCTGGATCTCGACATCCTCGACGCGGATCGAGCCCGAGTCAGGGATTTCCAGAAAGTTCAGACAACGGAGAAACGTCGATTTTCCGCAGCCTGAAGGCCCGATAATCGAGATCAGTTCGCCCCTCTCAACGCAAAGCGACATGTCGTGAAGCACGACATGTCGCCCAAAACTTTTCGTGATGTTTTTAGCGTCGAGGACGGGCTCGGCGATATCAGTCAGCTTCGGTCATCCCACGCAAGACATAAGGCAGGATTCCTCCATGCCTGTAATAAGCGACTTCATCAAGCGTATCGATGCGACAAAGAAGCTCAACCTGCTCGGTTTCACCATTTGTACGTCTAATTGTCATCGGCACGGTCATGCGCGGCGTGATTGCCTCAAGTCCGCCGAGCGAAATCGTTTCGCTGCCGTCCAGCCCGAGTGTCTTGCGCGAGACACCTTCCTGAAAGGTCAGCGGCAACACGCCCATACCAACTAGATTGGAGCGGTGAATACGCTCGAAGCTCTCGGCAATGACGGCCTTGATGCCCAGCAGATTCGTGCCCTTGGCGGCCCAGTCACGGGAGGAGCCCATGCCGTATTCGCGCCCGCCAAACACGACCAGCGGCGTGCCATCCTGCTGATAGCGATGCGACACGTCATAGATCGACGCGACCGTACCATCAGGCAGATATTTCGACATACCGCCCTCAACACCCGGCAGCATTTCGTTGCGAATCCGGATATTAGCGAAGGTGCCACGCACCATCACGCGGTCATTCCCGCGACGCGAGCCATAAGAGTTGTAATCGGCCACCGAGACCTGATGCTCGCTCAGGAACTGCCCCGCAGGTGATGACGGCTTGATCGCCCCGGCGGGAGAAATATGGTCGGTGGTGATGTTGTCACCTAAAAGCGCGAGGATACGCGCGTTCTCGATGTCATGCGTCTGACCCGGCTCCTTGGTCAGCCCCTCGAAATAAGTGGGCTTCTGGATATAGGTCGAGCTGTCAGACCAGGCGAAGGTCCGAGCGTCGCTCGCCACGGCCAGAGCCTGCCACTGGCTGGTGCCCCTGGAGATGCTGCCATAACGCTCGACAAAGCTCTCGCGCGTGACGGAAGACTTGATGAGCGACGCAATTTCTTCATTGGTCGGCCAGATGTCACGAAGGAAGATCTCACGCCCGTCATGCGCGATGCCCAGAGGCTCTTTCGTGATGTCTTTGCGCAGTGTCCCGAGCAGGGCGTAAGCCACAACCAGAGGGGGGCTCGCGAGATAATTCGCACGCACGTTGGGCGAAATGCGCCCTTCGAAGTTGCGGTTACCGGACAACACTGACGTCGCGACCAGTCCGTTGCCTTCAATCGCGTCCACAATCGGCTGAGCGATCGGACCCGAATTACCGATACAGGTAGTGCAGCCATAACCAACGGTCTCGAAACCGAGCGCATCGAGGTCAGCACTGAGACCGGCCTTGTCGAGATAGTCGGTCACGACCTGAGACCCCGGCGCAAGCGATGTCTTCACCCAGGGCTTGGGCTTCAAACCAAGCGCCCGCGCCTTGCGCGCAACGAGCCCAGCCGCGACGAGAACCGCAGGGTTGGAAGTATTGGTGCAAGAGGTGATCGCAGCGATCACCACATCTCCATGGCCGATATCGTAATCCGAGCCCGCCACAATCGCACGTTTGCGCACGTCGTCGGGCTTGACGCCCAATGTGCTGGTCAGCGCGTCTTCAAATGCCGACGTCGCATCGATCAGCGCCACGCGGTCCTGCGGACGCTTGGGACCGGCGAGAGACGGAATGATGGTCGAAAGATCGAGCGACAATGTCTTGGAGAAGACCGGCTCGGGAGTGTTCGCGTCGCGGAACATGCCCTGCGCGCGAAGATAGGCTTCGGTCAAACGGATCCGATGCTCGTCACGGCCTGTCTGATGCAGGTAATCGAGCGTCAGCGCATCGACGGGGAAGAAACCGCAGGTGGCACCATATTCAGGCGCCATGTTTGCGATGGTCGCGCGATCGGCAACCGGCAGATAATCGAGCGCCGGACCGTAGAACTCAACGAACTTGCCGACCACACCCTCGGCACGCAGCATTTCGGTAATGGTCAGGACGAGATCGGTTGCTGTCGCGCCCTCTGGCAAGACGCCGTCCAGACGCACCCCGATCACATCGGGGATCAGCATGGCGATCGGCTGGCCGAGCATGGCTGCTTCGGCCTCGATACCACCGACGCCCCAGCCGAGAACGCCCATGCCGTTCACCATCGTTGTGTGGCTGTCAGTACCATACAGCGTATCGGGATAGGCATAATCCTTGCCGTCGACCTTTCCGGTCCAGACGGCCTGGGCCAGATATTCAAGATTGACCTGATGGCAGATGCCGGCACCCGGCGGCACCACACGGAAATTCTCGAATGCCTCCTGACCCCAGCGCAGGAACGCATAACGCTCGCCATTACGCTCGAACTCGATCTCGACATTGCGCTCAAGCGCGTCGGCGCTGCCTGCAACATCGACCATGACCGAGTGATCGATCACCAGATCGACTGGCACCAGCGGGTTCACCTTCTCCGGATCCCCCTCAAGCGCAATAATCCCATCACGCATTGCAGCCAGATCGACCACGGCGGGTACGCCTGTGAAATCCTGCATCAGGATACGCGCCGGTTTGAACGGCACCTCCTGATCGGAGTGTCCCTTGGCGGTCCAGTCAACGATCGCCTGAGCATCCTCAGTGCGGTAGCTTAATCCATCTTCGAAACGCAGCACGTTTTCGAGCAGAACCTTGAGGCTGACCGGCAGGCGGGACAGATTGCCCAGCTTGGCCGCCGCATCCGGCAGAGAGAAAATGTGGTACTTTCGGCCATCAACCTCCAGATCCCGCATCACGCCCAGGGAATCCCGTCCGACGGTTCTCATGGCTTGTCCTCCTGCCTTGTCAACTGGCCCTTCTGGGCTGGCCTCTCTATACAGTCTCGACCCTCATTCGCACAGAGTCGAATGAAACCCTCTCAGGAAGATGTTATTTCAGCACAATGTCAGGTTTTCTCTCGCCTTTGGCAGCTTGGCTGCGTGTGCATGACATAACCGTGATGCGCGGCGGTCGCCTGGTGCTCGATGAAATCAGCTTTTCACTGGGTCGTGGAGGGGCTTTGCTTCTGACCGGACCGAACGGCTCGGGCAAGTCCACCCTGCTCCGCGTTCTCGCCGGTCTATGCCCTTTCATGGGCGGCTCCTTCTTCTTTAATGACGCACCGGGCCATGCTGTCGGTCAGGGGCTCAACATCGCCTATCTTGGCCATCAGGAAGCCCTCAAGCCCGGCCTCAGCCTGCGCGAAAATTTGGCGCTCGACGCGCGTTCTGGAAACACTTCCTGCGACGAGGCTCTCGAACAGCTCGACTTGTCGCAACAGGCCGAGCTGCCGTGCCGCCTGCTCTCTGCCGGACAGAAGCGGCGCGGTGCCTTCGCTCGCGTGCTTTTGCGCCGCGCGCCGCTCTGGCTACTCGATGAGCCCAGCCTTGGACTCGATACGCAGGCACTCGCAAGACTCGGCACACTCATGGCAGCACACCGGGCGGCAGGAGGACTCATCATCGCAACGACCCATGTGACGCTCCCTCTCCCCGACGCCCGCTCCCTCGATCTTCCTGAGCGGGAGCTTCTCTCATGGAGCTAGGGCTGTTTTTTGCACTCGTCGGCGTGAGCTGCGCCTCGCTTTACGTCACGGCGCCGACACGTTTGCCTCTGTGCTTTTCTTCATTCTGTGTGGCAGCCTTTTCCCACTGTCGCTCGGCCCCTCTCCAGAGCTGCTCCACCGTCTGGCTCCCGGCATCATCTGGGTGTGTGCCCTTCTGGCGAGTCTCCTGCCCCTGGACCGCCTTTTCGGGGCAGAGCTGGAGGATGGAAGCCTCGATCATCTCCTTCTGCTCGGTCTGTCTCCCGCTGTCGTTGCGCTGGCCAAGATCCTGTCTCACTGGCTGACGACAGGTGTCCCCCTTCTCATTGCCTCTGTGCCTCTTGCTTTCATGCTTGGTGCTACAGCGCATGACATCTTGCCCCTTCTTGCCGGCTGATACTGGGGACGCTCCTTCTGTCGCTTCTGGGCGGCATGGCAGCCGCTCTCGTGTTGGGTGCGCGTCGCGGGGGTGTCCTCCTGCCATTGCTCGTCCTGCCACTGGCAACGCCTGTGCTCATTTTCGGGGCATCGGCTGCTGATGCAGCGACGAACGGTCGAAGCTTCGGACCTGAACTCGATCTTCTCGGCGCCTTTCTGGCACTGGCTCTGGTGCTTTGCCCCCTCGCGGCTGGCAGCGGGTTGCGAGCAGCGACGTCATAGGCTCTTCAAAAACTTGCCTTTTCCGGCGTGCCACGGTTTTTGACAAAGGCATCTACTCCCTCGGAAGGTTTCCATGCGTTTCTCCCCGCTCCTCGCCAGCGTCGCCCTGTTGAGCCTTGCTCCTTTTCAAGCCGAAGCGGCCCAGGGCTATCTTCGTGACCCTGCCATCTCTGGAGAAACGGTCGTTTTCGACGCTGAGCAATCCGTCTGGCGCGTGCCGCTAAGCGGAGGGAGTGCAAGCCGGCTGACTGCGCCAATCGGCATCGACCCACACCCTGTTCTGTCGCCCGACGGCAAGCAGATCGCGTTTCTCGCCGATTACGACGGGCCGACAGAGATTTATGTCATGTCCATTGAAGGTGGGACGCTCGGCGGATCACCTTTGAAAACCAGGACGTGATCCCGATCGGCTGGGACAAGAAGGCGGGCATTCTCTACAGCACGGCGCCGGCAGTTGGCCCAAGTCAGAGCCGCGTCGTTGTGGCCATCTATCCCGTCAGCGTACGCGCCATGTCTATCCGCTGGCCGACGCGAATGACGCAGCTCTGAGCGCGGACGGACAATGGATCTATTTCGTCCGCTTTGGCGCCGCAGTGAACCGCGATCATTTACGCCTCTACCGTGGTGGAGCAATGGCACAACTCTGGCGCTATCGCCTGAAAGGGGGCGTCGAGGCCCAGCGCATCGGCCCGCAAGACGTCAACCTGCGTCGCCCGATGCTCTGGAACGATCGCCTCATCATTGTCAGCGACAAGGACGGTCGAGACAATCTCTGGAGCTACGCGCTCGACGGAACGGATGGGCATCAACTGACCCATCACCGTGATTTCGGTGTCAGACAAGCCAGCCTGAGCGATAACCATGTGGTCTATCAGCTAGGGGCCGATCTTCACCATCTCGATCTACAAGGAGCTCAAGACGGCCTGATGCCGATCGATGTGGTCAGCGATCACGCAGCGCGCCGTCCTCTCTGGCTGGACAATCCCTTTCCTTATCTAACGGAAGTCACACTTGCCCCCAGCGGCAGGTCGGTCGCGCTGACGCTTCGAGGCCATGTCGTTCTGGCAACTCCCGGCCCGCTGCGACAGATCATGCTCGCCAGTAACGCGACGACCCGCCTTCGTCATGCGACGATCTCACCAGACGGCAAGACGCTTTATGCCTTCAGCGACAAGGGGGGCGAGTCCGAACTCTGGGCCTTCCCGACAACGGGCAGCGCGGAAGGGACACAGCTGACGCGTGGATCCAAAAGTGAGCCCATGGGTCTCTGGATCTCTCCCGATGGCAGCCATATCGCTCATACGGATCTTGTTGGACGGCTCTTTCTGTATGACGTGGGCACCCGGTCGACACGATGATCGACGATGCCAGGCTGGAAGGACGCACCGAGTACGCCTCTCTCACCTGGGCGCCGAACGGACGAACACTTGCCTTCGTCAGAGCCCGTAGCGAGTCCATTCGCCGACAGATCGCCCTCTATACACTCGATACGGGAAAAACCGTCTGGGTCACGACTCCGGATTACGAGTCCTTCGCTCCCTGCTTCAGCCCTGATGGCTCATTTCTCTGGTTTCTCTCAGACCGCGTTTTCAACCTGAAGAACGGCGGCCCGTGGGGAGACCGGAATACCGCCCCGGTCTACGGTCCGAGAACAGGCGTCTTCGCTCTCTCATTGCGAAAAGACACGCATTTTCCATTCGCGCCGCCAACGGAGCTTGACCAGCCCTCTCTGACCAGAATATCCCCCAAAACGACGACCCAGCCTCAGAACCGCTCGGCGATCGACCTGACCGACCTTGGCAGTCGTCTGTATCAACTGCCGATCCCCGCTGCAGAAATCCGCAAGATCGAGGTCGGTTCGGATACCCTCTATCTCCTGACCCACAAAGCCGAGCAACCTGCGAGCAAGGATGACGATCTTGTCCTGAAAGCAGTCAAGATCGCGCCCGGGGACGTTAAACTCACCGATTTTGCGACGGGCCTACACGACGTCGCTCTAACACCGGATGCCAAAACCCTCATGCTCCTGGCGGGGAACGGCGAACAGCCCCCCAAGATCCAGCTCGTACCGGCTGCAACGGATATGGCAGGGGTCAATGCCTCTGACACGACAATAAGACTGAATGGCTTGCGGCTACGAATTGACCCCGGAGCGGAGTGGGTGGGCATGTTCAACGATGCCTGGCGGCTGCATCGCGACCACTTCTACGATCCTGCCTTGCATGGCGTGGACTGGAGCGCAGCACGCGAGCAATACCGCCCCCTTCTGTCGCGTATCGGCGATCGCTCTGACCTCGATGATCTCCTCGGTCAGATGGTTGGTGACCTCAACGCGCTGCACTCGCAACTGCAGCCAGCAGAGACCTCAACGCGCGACAACAAAACCCTGATTGCGAGCCTCGGCGCCCATCTGACTCGTCAACCTGGCGGGTTCCTGATCGACCGCCTCTATGAGGGCGATCCAGACCTCCCGAAGGATCGCTCGCCTCTCGTCGCTCCCGGCCTTGACGTGCAACCGGGCGATCTGATCACCGCCCTCAACGGCCAGACCCTGGCCGATCTCCCTGATCTGTCTACCCTGCTCGCCAATCAGGCAGACAAGCAGGTGCTCCTGACACTAAAACGCAAAGACCGCGTCTTTCAGGTTGTTGTGACGCCAATCGATGCCCGACAGGACGCCACGCTGCGTCTGCGTGCCTGGGAAGAAGAGAGAGCCCAGCGTGTCGCGACCGCCAGCCATGGCCGGATCGGCTATTTGCATCTGCGGGCCATGGGCAGCGGCGACATGGAACGTTTCACACGCGACTTCTTCTCACAGACCGAGAAAGATGGGCTCATCATCGATGTCCGTCGAAATTTCGGAGGCAACATCGACTCATGGGTGCTTTCAGAACTGCTTCACAAAGTCTGGATGTTCTGGTCCGACCACGGCAGTGCCCCGATTGGCAACATGCAACAGACCTTCCGCGGTCATCTCGCCATTCTCTGCGACGAATTGACCTATTCGGACGGCGAGACCTTTTCCCAGGGTGTCAAAGCTCTGGGCATTGGACCGCTCATCGGTACTCGCACCTCAGGTGCCGGCGTTTGGCTCAATGATGATGATCTTCTTGTCGATAACGGCATGCCCCGTACAGCCGGACGTCCTTTTTTCGACCTGAAAGGCCAGTGGCTCGTCGAGAATCATGGCGTCGACCCTGTAATCCCTGTCGAAAATTTGCCCGTTGCCACGTTTAAGGGCGAAGACGCACAGCTGGATAAAGCCCTTGAGATCCTGAGCACCCGCCTCAGGACCCATCCTATCCCGGCGCTCGTTCCTCGCCCGTTCGATGAAACAAATCAGGCCATATCGCCTGATTGAGTAAACGCTCTTTGGAGGAAGTCTTTTCCGGGTCTGTTCAATTGAATAGCCCCCTACTTCCAGATCTTCAACAATAAAAATAGAGTCGTGCGATAATCCACAATAGTATTATTTCACACCGTTACTGATATCTCATGAGTGAGACAGTGAAGTAACGGTGTCCTCTGCGCCTATGCTCGAGCATAAGTGATTTAACGACGCTACCAAAATCCGGTCGTTCTGGCAGTTTAGCGGCCTCAACCGGAGATATGCTCGATGACAATGACCCAGAACAGCCAGAAAGCGATCGCCATTCAGGAGCTCGCCCAGGCGGTCGACAGCATCGCAGATGCCGATATCGTCGGGCTCGCCGGGAACATTCTCAAAGCCCGCAACGTGGTCTGTTTCGGGGCAGGCCGTGAAGGTCTCATGATGCGAGGCTTCACGATGCGCCTGTTCCACGCCGGAATCACCGCGAATTACATCGCGGACATGACCTGCCCGGCTCTCGGTCAGGGAGACCTTCTGGTGGTTGCCATCGGTCCGGGTACGCTCCGCAGCGTGGAGACCTATGCGACGATTGCCCGGGACGCGGGCGCAACGATCATCTGCATCACCGCTCAACCCGAAAAAGTCAGCTCTGACCTGTTCGATCAGGTCATTGAAATCAAGGCACAGACCATGGCGTCGGATCAGGCTCTCAGGCCGCCCTCCCGATGGGAAGCGCTTTCGAGATCGCTCTTCTGGTCATGGTCGATCTCGTCACGAACAGGGTCCGTGCCGGTCGGCACGAAGACGCCATCATCATGCGGGGACGTCACACCAACCTCGAGTAACCCTTACCCCAGTCAGAAAAGTTAGTAGTTACAATGTCAGACTTCCCTTCGGACCGGGCAAAACCCGGCCTCTGGTACAAAGGTACAGGGCTCTCCTTCGCGCTGCTCGCGAGCTGTTTCGCCGCATGGGGCCTCGCGCAGGACCTTACGACCCCTCTGGTCGCAGGCTTCAGAAGCGTGTTCACAATGAGCACTTTTGCCGCGTCCTTCGTGCAGTTTGCCTTTTACGGTGCCTATTTCCTTCTCGCCGTGCCCGCGGCGCTGATCAACCAGCGCTGGGGCTACAAGGTTGGCGTGCTGACCGGCATCGTTCTTGCCGCAGTCGGCGCCTTTCTCTTCCTTCCAGCGGCGAACTCTCTCACTTTTTCCTTCTTCCTGATCGCCCTGTTCGTTATGGCGGCCGGGCTCTCGATCCTTGAAACCTCTGCCAGCCCCTTCGTCATGGCCATGGGGTCGGAAGAGACAAGCACACGGCGCCTCAATCTCGCTCAGTCCTTCAATCCGATCGGACCAATCTCGGCGTTCTGATCGCGGCAACCCTGATCCTTCCTCGGATGAACCCGGCGACCGATGAGCAGCGCAACGCGATGCCTCTGGACGCGCTGCATGCGATTCAGAAGAGCGAACTCCTCGCGATCATGGGCCTTATCTGGCTTTTGCGGGACTCTTGCTCCTGATCGGCCTGAGCATCTTCTTTTTACGTACCCCTCATCTGCGTGACGCGACGCCACAAAAGAGCACCGCAAGCGGCAGCACGATGGCCGCGCTGCGCCGTCTCCTTGCCAACCGCCATTACAGCCTCGGTGTCGGCGCGCAGTTTGCTTATGTTGGCGCACAGGTTTGCACCTGGACCTTCATCGTCATCTATGTCGAAAAACTTGTTCCGGGCGGGGACAAGGTGCAGGGCGCCTGGTTTCTTCAACTCGGACTTATAGGTTACGGCATCATGCGTTTCGTCATGACCTGGCTGATGGGATATTTTCGTCCCGCCGCCTCATGGCCGCCATGGCTGTGACCGCAATCGGCCTGAGCCTTTACGCCCTCTTCTATCCTGGAATCTGGGGGGCCTGGGCGCTCGTCGGCGTTTCCTCATCGATGTGCCTGATGTTCCCGACGATCTATGGCATTGCTCTGCACGGCCTCAACGCAGACACCAAGCTTGGTGCATCCGGGCTCGTGATGGCGATTATCGGCGGTGCGGTTTTTCCGGGGATGCAGGGCTACATGACCGATCTTTATGGCAGTGCCATGGCTCTGATCGTGCCGACACTCTGCTTCCTCATCGTGCTGGCTTACGCCGCATTCGATCTGAAATCGTCGCGGACTTATGGTGCTGAGGAAAAGAAAGCGGCTGATCAGCCTTTAAGAGTGATGCGAGAGCACCCCGAGACCCTTTGAGCCTGAAGGGTCTCTTTCCTTCTCTAGGAGGACAGCACCACCGGCGAAAGGATCGCGTTACGCATCGTACCGATGGTCTGGTAAATGTCGCCCGGCGGCCAGCACCCCGTTGCCAGAGCGTCTTTACGACGCTCGGTGCGGTCTGTCGCATCGGCATAAGGCCAGATATGGCATAGCCGAGACCGACCGGTCTGCGACGTCATCAGGGCGTAGAGGGGGGAGATCGTGATCCGCTTCGACAAGGCCGACTGCATGATCTGCACCGCCTCCTCCTCACGACCAGGAAGGATCTCGTAGACACGCCATTCCCAGACCGTGCAAGCGCCTTCAAGTTGCGGCACGAGGTCTCCATGAAGAGTCCAGAGTGTCCGGTCGATGCGCTCCAGCTCGGGCAGGACTGCAGACGTCAAAACCTCAAAGAGACTGTCCCGTGCGAGCAGCACGATTTCGTTGAGGCTGCCGATGTCAGTCGTCCAACACCCCAAAACGTCGTCACGCCTCCCAAAGAGACCTTTGAGCGCCGCAACCACCCGGGGAACAGTCCCTGAGCGGCAGGTCAGAACGATGGTTTCCAGACTGTCCGACATCAGGGCTCTTCCCGCAGTGTTGGGGGTGGAACGAGATTACTTCTTGAGCGAGTCCACGAATTTTTCCAGCCAGTGGATCGTGTAATCACCCTTCTGGAACTGCGGATCGGCAAGAATTTTGCGATGGAGCGGAATGACCGTCTTCACGCCATCCACAACACATTCGTCAAGGGCGCGCTGCATACGCGCAATCGCTTCCGCGCGCGTCGGCGCATGAACGATCAGCTTGGCGATCATGCTGTCATAATAGGGGGGAACGCGGTAGCCCGCGTAGATGGCGCTGTCGATACGCACACCCAGACCACCCGGCGCATGGAAAACCTTGATTGTACCCGGATTGGGCATGAAGGTTTCCGGGTCTTCAGCATTGATACGGCACTCGATCGCGTGACCGCTGAACTTGATATCCGACTGCTCGTATCCGAGCGCCTGACCGGCTGCGACACGGATCTGCTCACGCACGAGGTCGACATCGCAGACCATTTCGGTCACCGGATGTTCCACCTGCAGACGGGTATTCATCTCGATGAAGCAGAACTGACCGTCCTGATAAAGGAATTCCAGCGTTCCGGCATTGCGATAGCCCATTTTCTTCAGAGCTGCCGTGGCTGTCGCACCGATAGCGTCACGCTCTTCAGCGCTCAGCACAGGCGAGCCAGCCTCTTCGAGCAGCTTCTGGTGACGACGCTGGAGCGAGCAATCACGCTCACCGAAATGCACGACGTTGCCGTGTGTGTCGGCCATGATCTGCAGTTCGATATGACGCGGCTTATCGAGATATTTCTCGAGATAGACCTCGTCATTCCCAAAGGCAGCGCGTGCCTCGGTTCGGGCAACAGACCAAGCTTCTTCGATCTCGTCAGCGCTCTGGGCAACCTTCATGCCGCGGCCGCCACCGCCGGCAGCAGCCTTGATCAGGACGGGATAGCCCACCTGAGCTGCCACTTCACGGGCGGCGTCAAGGTCACGCAGGGCACCGTCGGAGCCCGGAACCAGTGGCACGCCAAGCTCGCGCATGGTCGTCTTGGCCATGATCTTGTCGCCCATCGTACGGATATGATGAGCGGTCGGGCCGATAAACACGAAACCGTGCTCTTCGACGGTCTCCGCGAAATCGGCATTTTCCGACAAGAAGCCATAGCCGGGGTGAATCGCTTCTGCACCGGTAATGGTCGCCGCCGAAAGAATGGCCGCAACGTTAAGGTAGGACTCACGCGATGACGGCGGGCCGATGCAGACCGCCTCATCCGCCAGTCGGACATGCATGGCATCGGCGTCAGCCGTGGAATGCACGGCAACGGTTGCAATGCCCAGTTCACGGCAGGCGCGCAGGATACGAAGCGCGATTTCGCCGCGATTGGCGATCAGGATCTTGGAAAACATCTGGCCCCAGACTCAGTCAATAATGCTTATTCGATGATGGCGAGTGCTTCGCCGAATTCCACCGGATCGCCGCTTGCGACGAGGAAACGCTTCAGCGTACCGCTGCGAGGCGCCTTGATCTGGTTGAAGGTCTTCATGGCTTCGATCAGAAGCAGTGTCTGACCGGCCGTCACGGCCTGACCTTCCTGCGCAAATTGCGGCGCTGACGGGTCGGGTGTCAGATACGCAATACCGACCATCGGGCTATTGACCGCTCCGGGGTGGTTGGCAGCATCGACGGGCGCAGCAGCCGCTGCAACCACCGGAGCAGCAGCCGGAGCCGGCGCTACGGCCTGAACCACCTGTCCGCCCGCACTGCGAACGACACGGATACGGTTGTCCTTTTCGGCAACCTCAATCTCGGTCAGTCCGGTTTCAGTCAGGATATCAGCCAATGCCCGGATGGCATCTGCGTCCACGAGCATACGGCTCATCGTTCGTCCTCGTCTTCGATCATGTCATAGAGTGCACGCAATGCCATAGCATAGCCACGCACGCCAAACCCGCAGATTACGCCGATGGCGGCCTGCGAGGTATAGGTATGGTGGCGAAAGGCATCGCGGCGATGAATGTTTGAGATATGCACCTCGACCGTCGGCAATCCTGTCGCAAGCAGAGCGTCCAGAAGAGCGATGGAAGTATGGCCATAAGCCGCCGGGTTGATGACAATGCCGCGCGCCCTGCCCCGACATTCCTGGATCCAGGAAACGAGTTCGCCTTCGATGTTCGTCTGACGAAAATCGATGGCGACGTCGAGCTGCTCGGCGGCCTGGATACAGACCTGTTCAAGGTCGTCCAAGGTCGCATGGCCGTAGATTTCCGGCTGGCGCATTCCGAGCATGTTGAGGTTAGGGCCGTTAAGCACGGCAATCATCGGGCGAATCATGAGAGCAGCCCGTAGCACTTTCGTCTGAGGCGTAAAAGCCTTCCTGCATGTGACAGGCCTATTACGCCTCAATCCTGCCGCGTTTCCACGCTTGTGTGATGGATGAGGAACAGAAGAACGCGGTTTGCAAGGCAACATCCACGAAAATTTATGGATTCCACATCACGATTTCGCGTTCTGCTCTCACTATGCTAGGAACGACGCTCGCCGCTTCGGCTTGTCGAAGCATTCGTTGGTTTGGAGTTCCCTGACACAAAGGCTAAGTGCTGTCATCATGACCTTGAAGAGCAGAAAACACACTAACGGATCGAGAGAGCGCGCAACCTTGCGTCTCTGCGCCCGAATCGGGAGTTTGACCCTGCTTTGTGCAGTCCTCGCACCTAGACACAGCGCTCATGCGGCCAGCACGGCACCGTCGGCCGATGCCCCGAGTGGACACGCCGCCTGGGCGTCTTCAGTCAGGATGGCTCTTGCCAAACGCGCACACCGAATTGCCCTTGCCAGTCATAATGTTCTGGCCTGGTCCCAGCATGGCGTTGCCAGCTGGTACGGTCGGGGTCTCATCGGGCACCGCACCAGCAGCGGAGAACGGTTGAGCGGTCAGGCGCTGACAGCCGCCCATCCCACGCTCCCCATGGGATCGAAAGTTCTGGTGCAGAACGAAGATACCGGGCGCTCGGTGATTGTGACGGTCAACGATCGCGGCCCTTTTAACAGCCGTATCATCGATCTCTCCCATGCAGCGGCCGCAGAACTGGGCATGCTTGGCAGCGGGACAGCCCATGTCAAACTGGCGCCCATTCCTTCTGACACGACGATCAAGGCGGACGAGCCGCTCGAAGTTGCCGAGGCTGAAGCCGACGACACCAATGAAGAGGCGCTCGACGCCGTGTCGCCCGCCACCAAGCCTCACGCCGCAAAAGCTTCTTCAGCGAGACATCACCGTCATCACAAATAAGGGTCTGGCGTCCGTCTCTTTTGAGCAGAGGTCAGAATAAAAAAGAAAAGGCGCGGTGCATTAGCATCGCGCCTTTTTCATGCTCGCTTGCTGATCGCTTTCAGCTTTCGGTCGCTACAGTGCCTGTAGGCTCAGGCACTTCCTGAAAGCGCGTTGCACCGGGCAGCTTCGGGTTGAACCCCTTCATGCGATCCTCAAGCCCTGCATTCAGCTCTGCGCCGAACAGAACAACGTAGGTGCCCACGAAGAACCACATCATGATCGCTGCCACAGCACCCAAGGGTCCGTAGGTCGAGCCATAGCTCGCAAAATGGCTGACGTAATAAGAGAAAGCGAGTGAGGTCAGCACCCAAAGAAGGGTTGCAACCAGTGAGCCCGGCACGATCCAGCGCCAGTCGGCTTTCTCACGGGAGGGACCGTAACGGAACAATAGCGTCACAGCCACAAAGACGAAGAGCAGCATGAGAGCCGGAGCACCGAAATGCACGATATACCGGGTGCTGTAGCTCATCAGGTAATCGGTGATGTAGAGGATCTCTGGCGGAAGATTGCGCAATCCAAAACGGTTGAGCAGATCAGGCAGATAGTCGATCAGCGCCGGGAAGGCGACCATAAGCGCGAGCGTCAGGCACGCACCGACAACGGCACCAAACGTCACCCCGAGCGCGAGCAACTGAAAGCGGAAAAACCCGCGCGTTTCGAGCACATCATAGGCAAGGTTGAGGGCAGCCAGCACCGACTTCGTGCTTGCTGAAGCCGACCAGAGAGCCACCGCGATTGAAAAAATCAGCCCGGCCGTAAGAGAGGAATGAGGCTGACCGATCAGCGTGTGGATCTGGGAGGCGATCAACTCAAACGCCGTGGGCGGCAGCAGACTGCGCAAAACATCAAGCTGCGGCTCGACTGTCTGCAGATCGAAGATCAGACCATAGACAGAGATCAACGACGTGATCGCCGGGAAGAGCGAAAGCGTGGCGTAGAACGCGCAGCCAGCAGCCGAAAGGCTGGTCTGGCTCGATCCCAGATTGCTGAATGTCTGGCGCAGGACGAGCTTCCACCCCCCAAAAGGCATGTGGATCGGGCTCTTAGCGCCCGTGCCGGGAGCCTCCATGCCCAACGCGTCTTCAGAGGACTCTGACTCGGCGTGATCGCCTGAGGTCTGCGACGCGGTGACCGCGCTCCCCGATGCTTCGGCGGCCTCTTCTGTCTGGCTTCGTCGGGTCGGCGTTTCAGTCACGCGGCTTTCCTCTCCTTCGGTGGTTCGACGCCTGCCGCCAAAACCGGTCCATTTGCGCCTGTTTTCAGGAGCGCTTTTCGTTCTCTCCTTATAGTCACGAGAGATCCTGGCACCAGCATGACGCATCGGCGTCAGAAACGTTGCACCGCAACTTCGCGTTACGGGGGTCTGACACGGCTTGACGGTCGAGAAAAAACGACAGGAGGCCCATTTTTTTGTTGCACCGAAGGGGGGTTTGGTCCCATACGCCCCCCACGCAGCAACGCACGTGCCACTGGCCCTCTGTAGGTTACGCAACGACGTCAAGCGTTCTGGCAATCGGGCTGATCCTGCTCTCTTTCGAGCACCCAGCCTCGTCCTGATCGCCGGTCCGTTCGACCGTTTCGCAACAATTCCGCCCGTGCAGTATCGGGCGGATTTCGGGAGGAGTGACTCATGACTCCGAAAATCGTCCGTTATCTTGCCGAGCAACAGCCGGCTACTCCTTGCCTCATTGTCGACGTCGACCACGTCGAAGAGCGCTATCACGCCCTGCGTGACGCCCTTCCACTGGCGCATGTCTATTACGCCGTAAAGGCCAACCCGGCTGCTCCGATCCTGGAGCGCCTGGTAAATCTTGGCTCGTCTTTTGACGCAGCTCGATCGGTGAAGTTCGCCAGTGCCTGGCAGCTGGCGCATCGCCCAGCCGCATCTCCTTCGGCAACACCGTCAAGAAGGTGTCGTCCATCCGTGAGGCTTTCGGCCTTGGTGTCGACCTTTTCGTGTTCGACAGCGAAGAAGAACTGAAGAAGCTCGCCGAAAATGCACCGGGCTCGCGCGTCTTCTGCCGCCTTGCGGTTGAGAATGACGGCGCTGACTGGCCGCTTTCGCGCAAATTCGGCACGACGGTCGCTCATGCGAAAGACCTGATGCTTCAGGCAGCCGAGCTGGGTCTCGACCCTTATGGTCTGTCCTTCCATGTCGGCAGCCAGCAGACCAGCACCGCAGCGCACGAAGCCGCCATCGCCAAGGTCGCCATGCTGTTCACCGACCTCTCCGAAGCAGGGATCGAGCTCAAGATGCTCAATCTCGGCGGAGGCTTCCCGGTGCGCTATCGCGACGACATTCCTGAGATCGATCAGTTCGGTCTCGCCATCGGTCGCGCCATGACCGAGCATTTCGGCAATGCGCTGCCGCAGATGCTGATCGAGCCGGGCCGCTTCATGGTTGCAGAAGCCGGTGTCGTCTCGACCGAAGTCGTCCTGATAAGCCGTCGTGGTGGCAAGGAGAGCGATCCGCGCTGGGTTTATCTCGATATCGGTCGTTACGGCGGCCTTGCCGAGACCGAAGGCGAAGCCATCCGCTATCGCTTTCGCACCCCGCATGATGGCCTGCCGACAGGCGACACGGTTGTAGCTGGACCGAGCTGCGATGGCGTGGACATCATGTACGAGAAGAACCGCGTGCAGCTGCCGCACGCCCTCACCTCTGGCGACCGTATCGAATTGCTGACCACGGGCGCTTATGTGACCACCTATTGCTCGACCGGATTCAACGGCTTCGCGCCGCTGGGTGAGCACTACATCTAAGCCTGAAGACCCCGCCTCTTCCCGAGGCGTTGCGATCAGAACAAAAAGGCGCCCGCATCCGGAGAAATCCGGTGCGTGGCGCCTTTTCTGTTTCATCAGGTTCGGCGCGCGCGTCTGCTGTCGACTTCCCGACACCAGAACGGGGATTTTCCTTCCGCTCTGCGAGCGTTACATCTCGGCTTCTCTCCTTTAGCTGACAGGCCGCGCCATGAGACGTCGTATTTTTCTGCTCTCCAGCCTCGCAACGGGGATCGGTCTGACGCAGAGCGTCTCATCCGCGCGCGCTGCCTCCAAAGGTCATGTCGGCCGAACGAACAGCCTGACCGATGTCGAGGGTCTGACGGTCGGACAGGCGCAGGATCCTAAGACACGCACGGGCGTGACGGTAATCCTGCCTGACACACCCGCACCCTGCGCCGTCGATGTGCGGGGCGGCGGGCCGGGCACCCGTGAGACCGACGCCTCAATGGCTGGAATCTGGTCCATCGAATCGACGCCCTGACGCTCTCGGGCGGCTCGGTTTACGGCCTCGCCGCAGCAGATGGCGTTGCCGCATGGCTGGGCGCGCGGGGACGGGGATTCGCCATGCGTCAGGTTGCGGGCGTGCCCCCCTCGCCGATCGTTCCGGCGGCCATTCTTTACGATCTCGATAATGGCGGTGACAAAGCCTGGGGTGAAAAGCCACCCTACCGCGCTCTCGGCATGGAGGCCGTCCGTCAGGCGGGCCGGAGTGTTACTCTCGGCACGATCGGCGCGGGCTACGGCGCGATGGCGGGGCGTCTCAAAGGCGGGATCGGCACGGCGTCCTGGACGACCGGCGATGGGCTAACCGTGGGGGCCATTGTTGCGACCAACAGCCTCGGCTCGGTGACACTGCCCAATGAAAAGCGTTTCTGGGCAGCCCCCTACGAGCAGGGCAGCGAATTTGGCGGACTCGGCGTGTCATCGTCGCGGATCGCCCCGGAAGACTGGAGCGGTACCAAGCTCGACCCGAAGCCCCGTGCGAATACGACACTCGCCTGTATTGCGACCGACGCTGCCCTGACTCAGGACGAACTCAAACGCATCGCGATGATGGCGCAGGACGGGCTGGCGCGCGCCATTCACCCCGTTCACTCCCCCTTTGACGGCGACACGATTTTCTCACTCGCCACCGGACGCAAGACTGTGCCCGCAGAGGGACGCGCCTTGCTGGTCGCCCGTCTGGGCAGCATCGCCGCCGATGTGCTCGCCCGCGCCGTGGCGCGCGGAGTCTATAGCGCCACACAGCCCCCCCGGCATGTCGGCCCCTCTCTGGTCCGGCCTGCCGGGTGCGCCCTCGGCTTCGCACTGACTCTCGACCACCCGGTCACGCAAAAGCGAAAGCCAGTGCAGGCAATGTGCGACGCTTCGGCCAGACAGAGGCGCGAAGATGGCGTATGTCCTGATCTGAGCGATGAGAGACTGCATGAATACAGTCAGTCTCTCATCAGGACGCCCGACTATTGTGCTTATGAGAAGATCTGACATGACAGACACACGGATCGAGAGCGACGGCCTCGGCGAGATTGAGATTCAGGCTGACAAGCTTTGGGGCGCGCAGACGCAGCGCTCGCTCCATTATTTCAGCATCGGCCGCGAGCTGATGCCGCGCGAGATGATCGAGGCCTATGCCATCGTCAAGCGCGCCTGTGCGAGCGCCAACCATCAGAGCGGCCGTCTCGGCGAGACCCAGCACAGCCTCATCACCTCGGTCTGCGATGAAATTCTGGCCGGTCAGCATGCCGACATGTTCCCGCTGCATGTCTGGATGACCGGCTCGGGCACCCAGTTCAACATGAACATCAACGAGGTCATCTCGAACCGCGCCTGCCAGATTTCCGGCGAGGCTCTGGGCAGCAAGCGCCCGGTTCACCCCAATGACCACGTCAACATGTCGCAATCTTCCAACGACAATTTCCCCACCGCCATGCATGTGGCCGTCGTGCTGGGCAGTCGTCGCCGGCTGATCCCTGCCCTCACCCGTCTGGCGGAATCCATCGAGGCCAAGGCCGAGGAATGGAAAGACATCGTCAAGATCGGTCGCACCCATATGCAGGATGCGGTGCCGGTCACGCTCGGCCAGACATGGCACGGCTATGCCGGAATGCTGCGCGAGAATATCGCCCGTCTGCAGGAAGCCGAAAAGGGTCTCTACCCCCTCGCCCTCGGTGGCACCGCGCTCGGCACCGGCATCAACACCGATGCCCCCTTTGCTGATCGCGCCTGCGCCGAGATCGCCCGCCTGAGTGACGCGGCCTTTATCAGCGGTGAGAACAAATTCGCCCTGCAAGGCGCTCATGATGCGCTCGTGCATTTCTCGGGTGCACTCCGTACCACGGCAGGCGCGCTCTACAAGATCGCCAATGATATTCGCCTGCTCTCCTGCGGCCCGCGCGCTGGCTTTGCCGAGCTGCATCTGCCCGAGAACGAGCCCGGCTCGTCCATCATGCCCGGCAAAGTCAACCCGACCCAAGCCGAAGCTCTGGCCATGCTGGCCGTACAAGTCATGGCCAATGACGTAGCGGTTGGTTTCGGCGGCGCCGGGGGCCTGCTGGAAATGAACGTCTACAAGCCGCTCATCATTCAGAACATCATGCAGAGCATCACCCTGCTGCATGACGGCAGCGAGAACTTCCGCACCTTCCTGATTGAAGGCACCACGCCGAACCTCGCCCGCATCGAGCGCTATGTGGCAGAATCCGTCATGCTGGTGACGGCCCTCGCCCCCACCATCGGCTACGACACGGCCTCAAAAGTCGCGCATCACGCCATGGACCATGACTGCACGCTGAAAGAGGCCGCCCTGGCCCTGAATGCAGTCAGCGAAGCCGATTTCGACCGCCTGGTCGACCCGCGCACCATGCTGGCACCGAATTTGAAGGGGAAGTAAGAGAAAGCGGGGCTCTGCCCCGCCCCCGGAGAGGGGCAGAAGCCCCTTTCATCGCGTTTTTGCCCGTCGCTTTGTTTATGCTGAGGATTACTTCGAGGCGACATCACCCGCATCTCAGGTGATGCCTTAAATAACGACCGATCTGATTCCCTTGATGAAAAAGCCCACCGAACGCCATGGGTTTTCAGTTAGTGGAGCGGCTTTCCCCTGATTGCCTCGCAAACAATTATTGGGCGTCTATAATTTTCGGAGCCACACTGACAGCCCTGATACGCATTTTCACGGATCAATCGCCCGGACGGCGTATCGCGTAGCGCTTCTGAAAGCGGTCGGGTGCACGCCCCCCCCCAGATCTGGTATCCATATCTGCCGCCTCTAGAAACATCTCAACAAACAGTCCCAGCGTGATAATGCGTCTGCGCTAAATGCAGCTGCGAGAATAATTTGACGCCATAAGCGCATAAGCCGAGATAAACGTTTGGGTGATTGAGCAGATGAGCATCCAGCCTCCTTCCAGCGACAATCGACAGATTTCCCATATACAAGCTGTTGAGCCCATTGGCAGTGCCTACCCCATAAAGACCAACCTCACGCGTCAGATAATCGAACAGAATGAGAGACCGGCAATCCTCCGTCTCACATCGGCGTTTCAATGCTTCTCGGGCACCTACAGCGACGCCATCAATCGTAAAAAGTTTCAGTATAGCGCCGATCGGATCCCATGTGGAAGCAGCGATCAACTCAACCGGCGCCGGTATTCTTTTCATACTTCACAAAGTCAACATCCTTTTCCTCCTGCGTTAATTGCATGAAGCAACAGCAACCTACTTGGCCAATACTAACCACGAAAAGCCTAATTATGTTCCCAAACCATCTGAACACATGTGAAATCACAGGTTGACCGTATGCATTTGTTTTATGATCACGATTGAGCATGGTGTAAGATGTGATGTCTAACAATGGACGTCGGGCATGAGCGTTGCTGACCGGGTCGGTGTGCCCGGAAAGCAAGAGACTGCCACGAAATCTACGGCAAACAATATCAGTGGTTATTTGGTGAAAAGTTTCTCGGGTCACCACCCTGCATACCACGTTGCCCGGTCCCTGACCGAAGTCACGCCTCTGATGCTTCCAGCAAAAGTCCTAGTCCAGACGATCTCGGTAACTCACTCCGCACGAACGCAACGTGAAGGCGGCTGCCTGCCTAAGACGAACGTATTGTCTCGGCCATCTGATTGGGCCCCTCTTCACACGTTACAAGAAATGGCTAGTAGCCGCAGAAGATCGAGACGTAACGGGTGCTAAAACTCTGCCTCAATAATCGCCTGTTCTAGATAAGGCATAATTTTCGAGAGATAGGAATACGTCTCGCAGTATTTCTTCTCGGCCATATACGGCCTGTCGAAAAGGTCTGAAACAACTTTTCCCAGTTGTTCATCGCCATCGGATAGTAAGACGTGCGCGTCAGAACCTCGATATGAAACACACGGATGAATTCTGTAGCAACCAGCGAGTTGATCAATGTGCAATTGACTTCTGATCGAAGCCAGCTTCATTCGCTCGAGCTTATGCTTGCGGAATAATTCGTCGTAGACGACCATTGAGTTTTCAGCAGATCGCCTCCTAATCTCGTCAAGGTATCCATCAGGAAAAGACCCATTGATGCGTCGACTGCTGTAATCGCTGGTTTTCGAGAGAGCTTCGCGAATATAGGCACCCAAACCCGATACTGACAGTGGAAGATCGACATACATTACGGGCGTATCAGGATCACTAGTCGATGTATCAGACGCCGACTGAATGCTAATGAAACACTTCTTCGTTCTTTTTAGTTGAATGCTCCGTCGCCGATCTATCTTTTTCCATGCCTCAAATCGATTGAGCACCGCACTCTCTTTTGGCCTGGCAACGAGCTCAAATTGATCAAAATTGACTGACCACCCATGTTCAAACCACTTCCCGTTTTTCCGTCTATAAGCAATCTGTCCTCCTCCCTGGTGCCCGGATCCAGCTCGCCGAAATCCAGGATCAATGCCGGTCGGCCACGCATAAAGTCAGGCCCCAAAATCCATCTCTGCTCGTCCGCTGTTGCCTGTTCGGCCACTGACCTCTTTGGTCTGACAAGATCCCCGATCAAAAAATTATCGCTCAAATCCAGACTCCAAATTCTATTGCCCTGCAGTATCAGGCCATCACGAAACGACGCTCGGAAACCTCTTTTACCCGATAAACCGCTGCATTATAAGTAATTATTGAAATACTCACACATTCAATATAAAGAGACGGCAGCTCGCCTGAAAATGGTATAGCTGGGCGCGTCATATACACATTCCAATTGCATCGATTCCCGCATTGCACCCCCTTTCGAGACTGTTATACTGTTCCAAACTCGAAAGGACTTTGCATGTCGCGCAAGACTCTTGTTGCGGCGTTGCTGGCTTCGGCCTGCTTCGCCCTGCCCCTTCTCCCCGTCGCTCACGCGGCTGAGCCTGCTAAGAGCGAGGCGCCGAAGGAGGGATTGGCGGCGCTGCTGCCTGCGGATTCCATCACCAAGCATCATCTGACCGCAGGCGGGCAGAGCATTGCCTATACCGCCCATGCAGGCACGGTCACGCTGCGTGACAAGGAGGGCAAGCCCTCCGCCAAGGTCTTCTATGTGGCCTATACGAAGGACGGGGCGAATGCTCAGACGCGCCCGGTCTCGTTCTTCTTCAATGGCGGCCCCGGCGCGGGCACGGCCTATCTGAATCTCGGTGCGGCTGGCCCGCGCGTACTGCAATTCCCGGCCGATCATCCGGAAGATGGCGCGCGCGCCCATCTGGCGGATAACCCGGATAGCTGGCTGCCTGCCACCGATATGGTGTTCATCGACGCCGTGGGCACGGGCTATTCGCAGCCGATCGACCCGAAGAAGGCGGCAGATGCCTTCTATAGCGTGACGAAGGACGGTGAAGCCTTTGCCAAGGCCATTCAGCTTTGGGTCGGGCAGAACGGACGTCAGGCCTCGCCGCATTATCTGGTGGGTGAGAGCTATGGCGGCATTCGTTCGGCACAGGTGGCCGATGCGTTGCAGCAGCAGCAGAGCCTGATCGTCAATGGCATCGTGATGATCTCGCCAGCCATTCAGATGCAGTTTCTGGACAACACCAACAACCCGATGGCCTCGGCCATGGCGCTGCCGACCTTCATCGCGTCGCATCTGTCGCAAACCGGCAAGCTGACGCCGCAGGCGGTGGATGAAGCCTATCACTATGCGCTCGGCCCTTATCTGAGCACGCTTGCCAACGCCCCGCCGAAGGGCGATGACGCGAAGAAGTTCTACGCCGATCTCGCCGCTCGCACCGGCCTGCCGGTTGAGGTCATCACCAAGGAGATGGGAGAGCCCAACCCGTTTGCTCATGACGTGCGCAGCCGCGAGGGTCGTCTTTACGGCATTTACGACTTCACCCAGTCAATCCCGGACCCCTATGCCGATGGCATCGAGAACGGCCAGAGCCCGGAAATGACGCTTTCCGGCTTCGGACAAGCCTTTGGCAATGCGTACGCCGGATATCTGGCCAATGAGCTCGGGTATAAAACCGAACTCACCTATGACCTGCTGAGCATGGAAGTGAACGGCGCCTGGAAGTTCACCAGCTCTGGCTCGCAGCTGACCGATCAGGTCGGCATTCTGCGCAAGATGCTGGCGCTCGACCCCAGCCTGCATATCTTCATCGCCAATGGCTATTTCGACATGGCCTGCCCGTTCGGCACCACACGCTGGACCAAGGACCACATTCCAGTCGGTGCCGATCGCATTTCGCTCCACCTCTATGAAGGCGGCCACATGCTCTACACCCGCCCAGCCAGCCGCGCCGCACTCACGCGCGATGTCGGTGCGTTCTACACCGAAACGTCGAAGTAAAACCCGAAAACGGCGCCCGTTGGTTCAAACCCGACGGGCGTCGCTGCTCAGTCGCCTCGTTATGTTTAAGGGGCGCGCTTCGAACATCAGACCGCGTGAAACACGCCCTCATCTGAAACGCGGGGCGACAAAGCTCTTGTCGAAAACAGGCGGCGATCCTGACATGTCAGACGAAAACACCTTGATGGCTTCCTCGACATATTTCTTCTGAGGCAACCCTCCGAGCCACGCCAGGCCGCTTTCGAGCTGCATCTCCTCCATCGTTTCGTAAGAAGTTGCGACGTCGATATATTCAGTCGCCAATGGCAGTGCGTAAGACGGGATAATACCCCATCCATTGCAATTCAGAAAAAGCTCGAGCAAGCCGGAATAGGAATTATACTCGATGGTTTCCAGCGGCTGTTCCAGATCACGCGCATAAAGCACGGCATCGAAACGATCCCGCATGGCAATGCCCTTTTGCGGCAGGATCCAGAGATCCTTCCGATACAGCTCCCATTGATCGACAATATCTCTCATAGACCGGACACCTTCATGAGAGATTGCGACGCAGCCCGCACGCAACATGGGCACGAATTCGATCAGGCTGTGACGATCGATCTGAAATGAGTCGATAAAGATAATATCGAGCTCACGCCTGTTGAGCATATCTATCAGAACATTCCGCTCTCGATGCGTTATCCTGATATTGCGCCCCTTCTCTTTTCGCCTGATTTCAGCAATGCCCTGCATGACACGTCTCTCCAGACCCATCGCCTGCATACCGATATTGAGCGTACCGAGTTCCGCCTGCTTGTATTCGTTTACTGTCTTGATGAGCTTATCCAGTTCATGACCGATGGCCCTGCTCGACTCCACGATGAGAGAGCAAATTTGTGTTGGTTTCATCCCCTGATGAGACCGAACAAAAAGCTGCACGTCCAAGATCCTCTCGATCTCCAGACAGGACTTCGAGAGCGCGGCGGGTGTCAGGTTCAGCTTGGCAGCAGCGGCAACGAGCGATTGTGTCTCACAAATCACATCAATGAAGTGCAGATATCTGAGCTTTATTTTCCTGATGACCTGCTCATTCACGCTCTTCACGAAAGTCTCCCATTCATTTCTTCATTTTCGTGCAGCAGCGAAGGTATTGCGTAGTCGTAACAAATAGATTCCGCGCGCTCGCTTCTCCTGTTGCCGAGCCCCTTACTCAGAAGTCGCGCTCCCCCTTGAAAACAGACCAATCGGTCGCACCACCCAATGCCGCCTCCTCCCGTCACACCGCGCAGCCGACCTGCTCCGATTTCACGGAGAGCTAACGCTTATCAAATGATTGTGATTGCACATGATTTTGTATTTTCCTGCGCCAGCCACCCGCAAGAAGCCCACCCTCGTTCAGGGCATGTTTCGTTGAAGAGATCTTGAGTACTCAATGGAGACCCACGCCCGGAATGAAGCGCTGGCCCCTGAATTCCGGGGATAGCTCCTTCGTTTTTCTGGATTTTTCCATTTAAATATCGCGGCAAGACGCACAAATTTTTGTGCAGTATTCTCGGCGGATCGATAAAACCAAGACAGGACGGGATACTTACTCAATCTTCAAAATTTGGTTGAAGATCCTTAACCAGATTTCGGTTTTCAACGGCGCATCTTCATCTCAAAGGAAGCGAGGAAAGTTAATAAGCGACAAACAACGCAGATCCCGAGAAGACAAAAATACTCAGGTCTATTTGGCTATCGAATTCTTCGGCTCGCGATACGGATACGCTGAGTAACGAAGCACCGCATCGATAACCAGAAGACGATCGGATCACTGTGCGCTGTTTTGCAAAAGGCAGAAGAAATGCAGGCCGATACCTCGTACAAAACAACAAGCTCCGCTGCTCCCGATGACAATAATGGCATCTGGGACGGCTATCTGTCCGCAGGTCCCGTCGATCTGACAGGAAGTGGTTCAAGCTCTGGGTCGCTCGCCAGCAGCGAAAAAGGCCGGTTGTCCGTCAATTATACAGACAGGAGCTTCGTCTATGAGGCAGCAGACGGGACAATTACAACGGGGAAAATCGACAAGACGTTCTCGTTGGGTGGCGTCGAGAACGTGCCTCTCGGAGGCGGGACATTAGCATTTACCGATAAAGAGGGCAGACTCTGGATTTTTTCCCAAAATGCCGCTTCCAAAAATTCCTACTGGAATTACTCCACCTCCGGAGGGGGCTACCTAACCGTCAATACTCCGAATGGATTGGGCACCGGGTCGGTCTATACTGTCGGAACACCCTCTTCCGATCTTTGGTACCGCGAACAAAAATACGCCGTGCAGCCTCCTCCAATCCAGATAATCAAATGGTCAGGTTATCTCGCAGGAGGACCTACTCCACTCGATGCACAGCGAGGGAGCCTGAATGGGACGGAAGCAGGAAAACTCTACGTCAATTACGCTGATCGCTCATTTTCCTATGAGGCCGCAGACGGCACCGTCACTACAGGAAAAATCGACAAAACCTTCTCATTACCGAGCATCGAGAAGATGTCGCTCGGAGGCGGAACCCTCGCCTTCACCGATGAACAGGGAAGGCTCTGGGTCTTTTCGGAAAATCTTCCCAGCGCCAATTCGAGGTGGAGTTACATCCCTTCAAGCAACGGATATTTGACTGTCGTCTCCGCACCAGCTTCGGGCAGTGGCTCCGTGCAGACAGTCGGGCGAGGCTCTTCTGACCTCTGGTACGACGAACGTAAATACGGCACAGCCGTTCCGGAAGTCTGCTATCTTCCCGGTACTCTTATCAGCACCCCCCTTGGTGATCGCGAAATCGAAACGCTGAAAGCGGGAGATGAGATTTTCGTCCTTCGCAACGGACAAAAGACCATTGAAGAGATTATCTGGACAGGCACCGGGTTTTGCTCGTCGCGCAAGTCGCCGCATCAGGATCTGTCGAGCTACCCTATCAGGGTACGGAAAGGGGCTCTTGGAGAGGGGCTTCCTTCAACGGATCTCCTCGTCACATCGGAGCATTGTCTCTTTCTCGAGGGCGCCCTCATCCCGGCACGCATGCTCGTCAACGATGAATCGATCGCGTATGAGAACACACTCGAGAGCTACTTCTATCATCACATCGAGCTCCAAACCCACGGGCTTATTTTCGCTAATGGCATCCTGAGCGAGACCTATCTCGATACCGGTAACCGCTGTATTTTCACCCATCATCAGTCTCGTCATCCCGTCATCCCGCTTCGGTCGAAGACTCTGTGCTGGGAGCGTGATGCTGCCGCCCCTCTCCGAACCGATCGACTTTTCGTGGAACCCATCTGGCACAAGCTCGCGGGACGTGTCGCTGTTCCTCCCTGCTCACAAGCGTTAGTCGACCCCGCTCCAGAGATCTTTCTTCAGACAAGTGGCGGGCAAAAGATTCTGCCGAGCCGATCTGGTCAGGGCGGACTTATGTTCCGGATTAACCCGAAAGGCGAGGACATCTTTCTGCGGGTGAAAACGCGCAGGCCCATCGATACCGTTGGTCCGTTCATTGACGACAGACGGGAGCTTGGCCTTCAGGTGACCGGCATCCATGTCTACACCCCGAACACAAGCCTCAAGATTCATCCGAACGCCATCAGCGGCGCAAGATGTGGCTGGCACGATATCGACTCAACCACGCAACGCTGGACGACGGAAAAAGCTCTCATTCCTCTGGACAGCCCCGTACTCGACGATCCGATCGTCATCTTCATCGATAGCGTCGCTCCGGAATATCGTGCCTCGTAAACGGTGAGATCACGCAGAGCACACCCAACATGAGCTACGCTCACAAGGCCTGCCAGGTTCTCGATACGCAGCAGCAAATCGAGAGCCGAAGCTCTTGCTGCCGTGAAAGGCTTTCGGGCAGGCCACCTAGGCAGGAACCGGGTAGAACTAAGGCATCATCAGGCAGACCTATTGCCTCATAAAGGTAGAATCGACACCAAACCACCAACCCAGGCTAGCTTGCGCTGCGTCGTGAATTAGCCAGGACCCATGGCAATGCCCCGTTCACAATAATGTCAAAAACCGGAACATTTCGTTCTCATGGCTATCCTGAAAGGAAATCCAGGGTGATCTGTCAATAATTCTCGGCTCAAAAATGGTATGAACCGTATGAAGAGTCCGGTAAGGCTGATTGCCTCTTCATCGCGCAGAACTGCTTAATTATGGAATTGTTCGAGGAAGCAGGCAACGCATCCAGAATGTACCGCCGACAAGACAATATCATGACCTCTTTGGGGGAGCCTCGTTATCCGTATTCTGATCCGCGCTCTTATTGCTCCAGGCAGTATCGCAATGCTTCTGGTATGCCAGCAGGGGCAAGCTGTACCGCGCGTGCAAGGGTTCTCCGTGGACTATTCCCGGGTCGCCCCTGTCAATACTCCCATAATCGACCCTGTTGATAAGCAAGGTATCATCAAGGCCATAGAGGCTGGCAACAAGCAGAGGCTTGTGGAGATTCGTGGCGAGATTGCCGCCAACCCCACGGTTCCGGAGATCGATCAGTACTTGCTGTCTCTGGTCTCAGCAGGCCTCGCGCGGATCAACGGCGATTTCGCGGCATCGAACAGGGCTCTTGATCGGGGCTTGGAGGTTGTCGGGCGGCATGCCGACACAAACCATGAACTCAATGCGTTGCTGCTGCTGGATGAATCGATCCGCTACGGCAATCTGTTTTTGGCCAATGATCTTGCTGGCTGGATCAAACGCACAACCTGGCTCGAGAATGTCTATTTCTCGCCGATCCGTAGCTTCTATCAATTACCGAACCTGCAATTTCCTAATCTGACTCTGATCAAGCCACTTGTCCCGGCGGCGTCGATCAGCAACCCGTCGGTCATCGCTTCGGATATCGAGCAACTGCCGTTACGCGTCGACCACGAGCGAATTGATGGGCAACTTCCACTCGATGTGAGGGTGCAGGCGAGCATTCTGGGTGAAACCGACTGGGTACTTTTCGACACAGGAGCCTGACTGGTGTGCTCCCGGCTGAGTATATCGCACGCCATCATCTCCGCATTATCGCCAGTTCCGAGCGAGGATCGGACGGCTTCAATCGCAATATGCATGACACTACGTCGTCGTCCCCGAAATCCGGCTCGGCAGAACAGTATTGAGAAATCAGCTTTTCTCCGTCGCGCCCATCCCGTTTCCTGTCCTTGGTCTGCTACAAATGAGCCAGCTACGTCATCTTACTATTGATGCTCATACGTTGCGTTTCGGTCCTCACGCACCATTCGACTGCCAAGACCCAATCCATGCAGCGTCGGCCATCGCAGGTGTGGAATTTCGTCTTCTTTTTCCCTACAATCTGGAGGGACGGGAAAAAACTGCGGTGCTCGATACAGGCGATAATACACCGTCAGTGCTTGCGATCCGAACCAGAACGCTCCCTGCCGCTCTGCAGGCAAGCGCTAGAATCAAAAAACTTGTCACTACAGCCGGTAAGGTCAGTTATCGCACAGCGACGACCCCTGCCACCGTACACTTTGCCCGGTTCACCGCTCAGGACTACATCAAATATGTCCAGTCCCCGATGCAGGACGATCTGATTCCCAACGATTTTACGTCACGCCCGTTTCAGCCTCGATATGACAGATCACGTCGCGTGCCTGACACCCTACCGTTCCAACACGATGCCAGAGTGAAAAAGCTCAAACGTCAAGAGACGAATATCGTGAGGTAAGCGCCTCTTGCTCCAGTCTTCACGAAACTGACGAAAGCCTTGGCGCTTCAAACCGTCTGTTCTGCAAAACCGGCAGATCACGCCGTGCTTTTGCAAGAAAGGCCAGATCGAGAGTCTCGATAATCAATCCGGGCTGCGCGCTGCGAGCGGCGATGACCGTGCCGAGCGGATCAACGACCATGCTGTTGCCGATATTCTGGGGACCACACTCACCGGCTCCGAGCACGAAGCAAGTATTTTCCAGCGCACGCGCCGCCAGCATCAACTCCCAGTGGCGTTCCTTGCCAGGTCCGCGTAACCACGCGGCTGGCACGACCAGTATGCCGGCGCCAGAGAGCGCCAGATGTCGAGCCAGCTCGGGAAAACGGACATCGTAACAGGTCATGAACCCGATTTTTACGCCATCGAATGACAGGACCGGCGGCAGTTCGTTCCCGGGTGCGATCAGACGGGATTCTTGCATGGCAAAAGCGTCGTAAAGGTGCAGCTTCACATAACGCGCAACAATCTCTCCGTCCTGCATCACGACCAGCGTATTATGGAAACGGCCTTGGCCATTCGGAACATTGACACAGAAGACCAGCATGATCCCGGCTGTCTCGGCGAGAAGTCCGGTAACGAAAGGGCCTTCCAGAGGCTGTGCTGTGTGCAGGATATGGTCGGGGTCGGTGGCGTCCCGAGCCATAATCCCCTCAGGCAGAACAACCAGTCTGGCTCCACCCTTCCTCGCTCTTTCGATGAGAGATCGACATGTTGCGAGATTTTCCTCCCATGACGTCGATACCGCAAACTGTCCGAGCGCCACGCGCATGATTATCACTCTCTCGCTGAAACCTCATTGAGGATAAAGGTGACTTGCAGCCAGGACAATCATTTTTCATCCGTAATAGATGATCACACTCATCTTTGAGAAAACCATCATTTCCTCGGGCAGGGATCATATCCTCAGTCATTTTTACAGAGGAATCCGAAAAACTAACCGTGATGTAAGAAACCGAAGCAATAATTATCTCGATATAGATTTCTGAATGCTTGAATATTGCCCACTCATCGATACGATGATGGTCGGTCTCTACCAATTGCATTCTGAAAAAACGCGTTTCCTCGTCGCTTCAGGAGAAGAACAACCATGTCCGCGCGCTTGAAAGCAGGCCTCCTCGCCACGGCACTGTGTACCCTCCCCATCTCAACGTTTGCCGATGCGGCGTCTCCTCTTGATGCGCGGGTGGATGAGGCACTCGCCAAGCTCGGGCGTCCTCAGCTCGAGGCACTCATCGTCACTCATATCCCCGAATTGATGCAGGACCCTCTGTCGCAGGGGAGGCGCAACATTCCGCCGCCTGGTCACCTGCCATGCCCGAACATGGCATCGCCGCCATCACCGAGACCGATGGCACGATCGGCGTAGGGGCTCGCACTCAGGACGCACGATATGAAAGCACAGCTTATCCTGCAGCCCTCGCCAGCGCGGCTTCCTGGAACCCGACGCTGCTGGAGGCTCTGGGTCACTCGGTCGGGCGGGATGCCCGCGACCGAGGCTTCAACGTCCTGCTCTCCGGTGGTGCCAATTTGACACGCGATCCGCGTGGTGGCCGTAACTTCGAATATCTGGGCGAAGATCCGCTTCTGGCCGGGCGTCTCGCCGGCTATTATACGCGTGGGGTTCAGTCGAACCACATCGTTGCTACAATCAAGCATTTCGCGCTCAATCCTTACGAAACCGGGCGTACGCAATATGATGTGTCGATCCCGCGTGACGCTGCGATGGAGTCCGATCTTCTCGCATTCAACATTGCGCTTCATCTCGGCAAACCCGGTGCCGTGATGTGCGCCTATAA
This sequence comes from Asaia astilbis JCM 15831, assembly GCF_000613845.1. Lineage (GTDB taxonomy): Bacteria > Pseudomonadota > Alphaproteobacteria > Acetobacterales > Acetobacteraceae > Asaia > Asaia astilbis. Next base: position 107,538 of record NZ_BAJT01000008.1, on the reverse strand, counting down.
TATGGTTTGGGGCTCCCATAGCTGCGAGAGCAAGCCATTGCTGCATGATATTCTACGCAAGCAATGGCATTACCCCGGCTACGTCATGTCCGATTGGGGCGCGGTACACAGCACAAAGGCCTCGATCGAAGCCGGGCTCAATCAGGAGTCCGGGGCCGAATTCGACACAGCAATCGGATTTGGCGGCACAGCCATGCTGCAGGCCTCCTCCGCTTCAGCAGCAGCGCTCAAACGAATTGCCGACGCCAAAACCAAGGGCACCCTGTTTGCCAGAGCATTCTACGCCCCTGCTCAGCTTAAGCAGGGGGTCTCCGATGAGACACTCAGAACCATGGTGCGCCCTATCCTCTATGGATTGCTGGCCAACGGTGCCGAGCAGCCAATCCAGACAAAACCGGTCGACCGCGACGCGGGATACAAAACCGCTCTGGAAGCAGCACAGCAGGGGATTGTCCTTCTCAAGAACGACAAGGCCGCTCTGCCTCTCTCAAAGTCCCTCAAGACAATCGCAGTCATTGGCGGCCATGCCGATAAAGGCGTGATCTCAGGCGGCGGCTCTCCCACTGTCCTGCCTTTCGGCGGCAACGCGATTCCGCAAAAAGGCTCGGAGATCATGTCCCAGCAGGTCTGGGTCCCCTCCTCTCCCCTCGCTTATCTGAAGCGCCTTGCTCCAAAAGCGGATATTTCCTTTACCGACGAAGCCGATCTGAAGCAGGCCGAAGCCTCAGCCCGCAAGGCCGATGCGGTGGTTCTGTTTATCGCTCAATGGTCCACTGAAGGACGAGATCGCGCCTCCCTCTCCCTGACCGAGGCGCAAAACCGGCTGATTGCGACGGTGGCGCAGGCCAATCCCAATGTCACCGTCGTGCTCGAGACCGAAGGGCCGGTCGCAATGCCTTGGCTCGATAAGGTAAAAGCCGTCGTTCAGGCCTGGTACCCCGGTGTTGCTGGCGGCGAGGCTATCGCCCAGATCCTCCTCGGCGACGTCAATCCGTCAGGCCATCTGCCCCTCAGCTTTCCTCTTTCGGTGAATGACCTACCGCGCCCCAAGCTCCCGGTCGCACCGCCTCTGACAGAAGGGCGTCCCGAGAGTTTCAAGCTGATCTTCAATGAGGGTGCCGATGTGGGGTATCGGTGGTTTGCCAGGAGCAACAAGGAAGTGCTCTTCCCCTTTGGCTACGGACTCTCCTACTCCAGGTTCACCTATGACAACCTTGTCGTCAAAGCGGACGACCAGCCTTCTGCTCAGGTGACGGTCCAGAACGACAGCGGTCGCGATGGCAGCGATGTCGTTCAGCTCTATGCCGAAGGCCAGGGCACGGGCCCTCGTCTCGTCGGCTGGCAACGTGTCGACGTTCCTGCTCATCAAAAACGCGACGTCTCCATTCCCGTCGATCTACAAACCATTGCCCGCTTCTCGCAGCACGATAACCGCTGGCACGTCACGCCGGGTAACTATCAGCTCCGCGTTGCCCCCTCGGCAACAGATAAAGGATTGACGGGGACAATCCTCCTTAAGGGAACCACGATTGACGGCAGTAAAGGGTAAGGCAGAGCCTGTCTTCCCTTTGATAATCATTTGAAAGGTGCCGGAAAGCTTCTAAACCGGGCTATTCGGCACGAGTTCTTTCTCTCGCGAAGCCAAGGCATCTTGCTACCAAAGCTGATCTGCTTCGTGAGAGTGGTTAAATCTGACGCTCCAGCGCCAATGAAAGCGTGTCTACGAAGCCCTCATCGATATGCCATCCGGCAAGCTGCGCGGCGACCAGCACCGCACCGCCGATGGGGGGCAGCCGCGGGACGAGCGGCGCGCCAAGGAGCTGACTCAGATTTTCGCGCAAAATCGGGCTGCGCAGCGTCCCACCTCCATAACTCCAGGGCAGGTCGCTGGCACCTAATGCGTGTCGCGCAGCAACAACATGCCTGGAAAGCGCCTCGGCGGCGTGCCTGAGAATGTCACGTGACGTCTCGCATCCCTGCTCGGCAAACCGACTGATCTCGGCAGTAAGTGCTGCCACGGCAGGTCGCTGCTCTGTGAGACTTGCGTACCACTCGTAAAGACTGGAGGCCCAAAGCGTACTGTCCTCTGGCCACCGTCTTGCCGCGGCAAAGCGTATTAGGAAGTCATCACGCCTTTCATGACGGCCATCGATCATTTGCGACAGAATAGACAGAGCGAGCCGACCGATCCAGTATCCACTGCCCTCATCGCCAAACAGGCTGCCCCACCCCCCGATACGCGTTGTCTGTCCGTCTGCGGCCATACCCCAAGCCATGGACCCAGTCCCCGAAAGCAGGAGCACACCCGCTCGGTTCATGAAGGCACCGCGACAGGCCATGTCTGCGTCATTATGGAGACTATGCTGCACCGGGCAGAGCTGCCGGTAGGCCGCTGCAAGTTCGGCATTCAGTCTTTCGCTCTCGCCAAACCCCGCCATGCCGAAAGCCGCTGCAGCAAGTTGTGACTGTTGCCCTTCCATCAGCCCCGCAATCACCTTACGCCAGTCGGGCACGTCGAAAGGGTTGGACCCGCCCGCGCGGCGAGCGGTCACGACAGAGCCGTCAGATGCAACGCGCAGCAAAAGGGTTTTCGTACCGCCGCCATCGATCGCGATGATGTCTTTTGTCTGCACGCCGGTCTCGTCCTCACCGCGATTGAACGCGTCCATTAAGGTTCTTGGGCGCCCATCTGGCATCGAGCCAAGCTCAAGGCGTTCTCACTCCGTCTTCAGCAATCTCTACTCACAGTTATCGAAACAAGACACGCACTATTTTGGGCAATGAGCCGCGCTCGCGACGTGAAAGGCGACAACCAAGCGAAATGAACCAGAAGAAAACCCGGCTTCGCGGGACACGATCAACAAGCTCCAGCAACCAGCAGGAGATAACCACAGCCATCCCCTCATTCGGCAATCCACGATCATAAACGTGGCATAACCCAGCGTGGGGACAACAAACTTTTGGTTCATTCGCCGATGATCTTAAGCAAGATCGCGAGAAAATGTTTTCCGCTCTTGTGCCGAATGAGTTTTCGTCGAAAAACCCGATATATTCTTTTCCGTTATTCCTAAATCCTGGACGATAATCAGAGTTCTGCTTCCTGTCTCAGGACTTTGTTGCGAACGGTTTTACGCCGCTTTTCTCAGGATCGTGCCATCTATGCGCCTCGTCATTATGCCAGACCCCACCTCGGCAACTCAACTCGCCGCCAGTGCTGTCATGTCTCTCTTATCGTCCCGTGACCGCCCTGTTCTCGGTCTGGCGACAGGGCGCACGATGGAGGGGGTGTATCGCGATCTTTGCAAAAGCCATGATCGAGACGAGATCGATTTTTCAAAGACAACAACATTCAATCTCGATGAATATGTTGGTCTCTCATCGTCAGATCCTGAGTCTTACCGTCATTACATGCAGGATCACCTGTTCGATCACGTTAATATCGCGCCCGACGCAACCCATCTCCCTGATGGCACAGCTGAAAATCTCGACGCCGAATGCGCCTCCTATGAAGCCGCTATTGCCAGAAGCGGCGGGATTGATCTTCAACTCCTGGGCATTGGCGAGACGGGACATATCGGCTTCAACGAACCTCCCTCCGCTTTCGACACCCGCACACGATGCGTCACCCTCACGCCAACAACGCGCCAGCAAAATGCGGCAATGTTCGGCGGCGATCCGGCAAAAGTGCCTGAGCATGCGCTGACAATGGGGGTCGGGACCATCCTGGAAGCGCGCCAGCTCCTGCTTCTCGCACTTGGTGACGGTAAGGCAGCGATTGTCGCCCGAGCCCTTGAAGGCGAGGTAGGGCCAGAAATCAGTGCCTCGGCCATCAGACTTCATGCCCGATGCACGGTTATCCTCGACGAGGCAAGCGCTTCGCTCCTCAGTCCCGAAACGCTTGAGAGCGCCAAAATCCATCGCGGTTCATGACAGCGGCCTGGCGGCAAAGCCAATACCGAATGACGCCCCTGTACGAACGCGGCATGCCTGACAAGCAACACGCTTATCGCGCTTGTGAGACGAGCGCTTTTATTCCCGGAGCGATCGCGATCAAGAGTCCTCCCCGAGGCTGCTTCAATTGACGCGAGGCTCGAAAATCGACACTCGCGGTGTAAGCTTTGTCCTGCTCAGCCAGAAGGACCTGAGCCCGATCACGCCACTTCTTTCCCCTCGGCCCGGACTGCAATGCCTCCAGTCCCAAAGCCGACAATGCCGCGATCTGATGGGAGAGAGGTTTAACCTCTTCGATCGAGGCAGGGCCTGACAGCGCCTGAAATGCTGCGTCATTCGCACCATAGCGACCAAGCTTTTCCTGCAAAGAGGCCTTGAGCGACTGATCCCCGGCAGCATAGCGCTTTGCTGCCGAATTGAATGCGTTCGCTTCGAAACTATCCGGTGCCGCGATGGCCGCCGGTGTCAAAAGGATCTCATCACCAGTATGATCAGCAAGACGGTTCAGTCCGTAATTGCGCACCGGCACGGTCAACGCCACGAACTGCGTGAGCGGCGTAATGTTGTCAGGTGTGAGCCGCGCGATCATGCGCGCCTGATTTTCCGAGGCATTCAGACCGAAAGTCTCCAGCATATTCTGAACGACCGGAAGTCGTTCATTGAGCGACGCCGAGTCCGTGACTGCTCCCGGAGACCAGAACCTCTCCGCAATCGCTGCGGAACGCGGCCAGAGCCGTGCATCGACCATTTCGTCCGAGACAAGTTCGGTCCAGAGCGGCGCTTCACCACCGAGAACAAGTTTTTCCTGCGCTTCACTAAGCGGTGGCGCATTGGGATCGAGCGTAAAGGCCTGCACAAAGGGCCCAACGCTTTTCGCCGCTGGCTGGGGTGCGAGCCCGACAGCTCGCGTGTCGAGAGGATCGACTGCATAATGAGTGGTCGAGGGGTTCAGCAGATCGAGATAGTAGCCGGCAGAGACCACGACCGGGTGCCCCAGACGGGCCGAGCTTCCGATCCATTTGGACCCACGCCAGGCTTCGACCACGACGCTTTTCGGGATCGGCGCTTCGCTGACCTCGTCCCATCCCATCATGGTCTTGTTCTGTGACGAGAGAATCCTCTCCACGTCAGCGGTAAAAGCCGCCTGCAGCGCAGCAGTATCCCTGAAGCCATGAGTTTGCATATAGGCGACGATACGCGGATTGGTCGTCCACTGGTCCGACATCACCTCGTCGCCCCCCGTATGGACATAACGATCCGGAAAAAGGCTCGTCATTTCACCAAAAAGCGTTCGAACGAAGCGCAATGCGTCAGGAGCTGTCGGATCCATGGCTGGCTTGTTGAGATCGGGGTGACGCTTACATTGCGTTGTCACCTCAGCCTCTCCTGTCGCAGTCTTGCAGTCCCGCTCCCAATTTTTCACGACCGAACCGGGAGACTGGGCGGCAAGCTCGGGATAGGCGCTGAGAATGGCGAAAGTGTGCCCAGGCACATCAAATTCGGGGACAATTCTTATCCCCCGATCTCCCGCATACGCGACGACCTCCCTGATCTGATCCTGCGTATAATATTGGCTGTGCGCGCCGAATTGCTGCAGACGCGGCAGTTTTCGGCTCTCGACACGAAACCCTGTGCCGTCACTCAGATGCCAGTGCAGCACATTGAGCTTCGTCAGCTCCATCGCATCGAGCTGACGCTCGATCGTGTAAACGGACAGGAAGTGTCGCGACACATCGATCATGAGCCCACGCCAATTGAAGCGTGGCGCATCCGTAATCTTTCCCTGCACCAGAACCGGGATGGTGCCTCGCGTGTCGATCATCTGCAGCAACGTCGCGAGCCCGCGCAACACACCGGTCGGACCATCGGCTTTCAGAACAATCTCATTCGATGAGACGTCGAGGGTATAGGCCTCGCGGGCCGCAAGGGTGAGATAGCCTGGGTCCTTACCCACCGAGATCTTGAGACCCACTCTCTGACTTTCAGGGGACGCGGGCCCAAGACCAATAAGACCGAGACGGGCGTTAAAGCGAGCGAGTGCTTTCTCAAGCAGGGGAGAAGGAGCCTGAGCCCAAATCACCTCAGGAAAGGAGGTCAGCGGCGTTACTTTTCCAGTGAGCCTCACCTGCGCAGGTTGAGGCATGAAAACTGGCGACAAAGGCGCTGCGCCCGCCTGCCCTACCAGATGCTTGACAGCATGAGAGTGCAGACAGCGATGACCGAGACCTGGCGCCCCGCCTTCCTGAATGAAACCATCGAGCCTCGTCCTCTACCTCAGCACCGTCTTCTTGAGCTCAAGCAACGTCCTGTTCCGAAATAGGCGGCCGCAACGGTGACGAAATACACGACCTCTGACAGCGAACAACACGCGAATGTTTAGATCCCGATCATCCACCTGTCTGCTCGGAGAGCAAGGGCTTACGGCAAGGTCACTCGAAACAACCGAAAATTTTTGCCACTCATGAGAAATGATCTTCACCCGGATGCAGAAGATCCGGCCTGCTCAGAACGTCCAACGTTTAGAGAAAAGAGGCACCGAACAGAAACTCCTGTGCGGCAAGGCTGGCCGCTCCTGTGGCGAAATCGCCCGAATGGAGGGCTCCTAGGACCAACTCGGTCTCATAGCCTTTCCGGCGTTGCAGATGGGTATCGACAGTCTGTTTGAGCGCCTCCGAAAAGGTGCTTTGCAGGAGAAGGGGATCCAATCGGACCACAATTCGAGCCGGATCTGCGAACTGGATAAGCTGGGTCAGGGCTGCACCCAGCGCTGTACCAGCTTGGCGCAATATAGCGATTGCATCTGCTTGTCCCTCAGCTGCCAATTCGAGCAGTTTACCCATCTCGCCCGGCAAACCTGCGCGCCGCGCCGCGCCGAGAATGGCAGGGAGCGCAGCAACGGTTTCAAGACAGCCCCGGTTGCCGCAACGACAAAGCGACGCCCCTTCACCAAGAGTGATCGGAGAGTGCGACATTTCGCCTGCCCCACCATGATGACCCCGATGCAGGCGCCGGTCGACGATATGAGCGCCACCAATGCCCTCACCGACGAAGACGAGGCTGAAATCCGACACGCCGCCCGACTGGCCAAAAAGCTGCTCGCTGATAATCAATGCATTGGCATCATTTTCGACAAAAACCGGCAAACCCGTCAGAGCCGCAAGGCGCTGGCCGATATCGACATCTTTCCAACCTAGCGAGGTCGATGTCAGACAAACCTTGCGATCGCGCGATACAATACCGGCAATAACGATACCTATCCCAGCCAGCACACCGATCCCCATTGGATAGGCCGACTGAATTTCCTCAATCGCGTCGATCATGACGCCGAGGCAGGCATCGACATCGGTCAAACGCGGTATCGATTTGCGGAGATGCACCTGCCCTAGGGCATCGGTCAGAACGATCTGGGCTGGATCAGACTGTAGGGAGATACCGATAAAGCTTGCAGCGTCCTGACGAAGACCCAGCATGATCGCGGGCCGCCCGAACCCAAACACACGTTCGCGCTCATCCAGAATGCCCTGTTCGATCAACTCACGAACCAGCGCTGTGACGCTGGCCTTGCTCAAATTAAGGACGCGCGCGAGATCTGTCCGGCTTCGGGGACCGGATCGGCTGAGCACGCTCAAAATACGGTGATGGCCTGTCGAGAACATAACTTATTTCATTTTCTAAAATAAAACGTGACACACATGCTCCGCTAAACCTCTTGAAGCTCGCAAACTTCTGAACGATCAGGACCGAGGCAGGTTCAGGAGACATAAATAATAATAATAACCTGGTAGTTAATATGTCCTCAATTTCGAGAAAAAGGGGATTCTTTCGCAAGACACAGAAGAAAGTAAACCCTGATATATATTCATAAAATAACGTTGCAACTTACAATTAACTTTACGTTAATAAGTAAACCACAAGTTATCCTGCTCATAAGATTTATTCCAAAGCCTTTCATTCTGAGGTCGGAGGGAACGCAATTTTCAACCTCTCCGCGCGCTGACACCGATGTAGCGCCCATGCGTTGATCGCATTTCACAGCCACTCACTCACGTCCGAACGGAATACCTCACCGCACCAACTCTCCAGCAGCGGGACGACAGCACTATACCGCTTCATCTCGTCAGCCGTTTTTCACAGACAGGTCACTCACAGAGTCTTCACACTTTAAACTTGGCGAGCGTGGTTATGACAGACGCCCATTATTGTGACATCGTAATCAGGAATAAGTGCTGGTTCGATCATCCGATCCTTCCTATGGTTTGGTTGGTTCATATGACGAAATGAATCTTTCCCTCGTCCCGTTTGAGGATCGGCAAAATGACAGATCTCCCCGTGCTGAAAGAACGGCTGGTCGGTGATCATGGCTACAGCGTGCTGGCGATCGCAGCCCTGATCTTTTTCGCCATGGGTTTTGTTACCTGGTTGAATGGCCCGCTCATCTCGTTCGTGCGTGTCGCTTTCTCCTTGAGTGAGTTCAGCTCCTTTTTCATTCCTCTGACGTTTTACTTTTCGTTTTTCCTGTTTTCGTTACCCACGTCCCTGCTCGCACGTCGGCTGGGGCTCAAGCAGGGATTGGCCCTTTCGGTTCTCCTCTCTGCGCTGGGCATCGCCATTTTCGGACAATTTGTCGCGTGGCGCATTTATGCCGGTGCGCTCACAGGGTTGCTTGTCCTTGGCGCGGGGATTTCTCTGATGCAGGTGGTCATCAACCCTCTGGTCAGCCTTCTTGGCCCCTCCGACCGAGCCGCCCAGAGGATCGCAGTCATGGGCATCTGCAACAAAATGGCCGGGATCACGGCCCCCATCGTTCTGGGTATTCTCGTCATGCACAATATCGGTGCTGTGGCAGAACAGGCCCAGACAGAAAAAAATCCGGCCATTCGTGAAGCCCTGCTCAACCATTTTGTTCAGGCGCTCTATGTGCCGTATCTCGCTATGGCGGGCATTCTGGTGATGATCGCGCTGATTGTCACAGTGGCGCCCCTCCCTAATCTCGAGGCTCCGGTTATCCTCGCAGGAAGGGGATCGCAGCAGCGTTTTTTCAAGCCCCATCTTCTCGTCGGGTTTATCGCAATGTTCCTTTATGTGGGCGTCGAGGTCATGGCTGCAGATGCCATCGGTACGTATGGTCAGGGTTTTGGCCTGCCACTGGACGAGACGAAGTTCTTCACAGCTCTCACTCTCAGCGGCATGCTAATCGGATATCTGATGGGCTTCATTATCGTACCGCGCTTTATCAAGCAGGAGAGCTACGTTCAGCTCTCCTGCCTCACAGGCTGCTTCTTGACGGTGATGGCGTATCTCACTCAGGGATACGCTTCCGTCTTCTGCGTCGCCCTGCTGGGCGTGACCAATGCGATGGTCATGCCCACTGTGTTTCCCATCGCCATACGAGGTGCAGGCATATGACGGCACTCGCCTCGGCACTCATGGTCATGGCTTATAGTGGCGGCGCGATCGTTCCTCAATTCTACGTCTGGCTCAAACCGACCTTCGGCTTTCAGGGCTTGTTCGCAGCCATTGTCGTTCCTTCCTATCTCGTTATCCTGACTTATGCATGGCGCTATGGCCGCGTCGGTCTGACTGCTAGAGAGTAAGACCATGATCCAGTCACTCTCCGGGCAGATCGTTTTACCCGACCGCATCCTCCCCGGCACGCTTCATTTCGACCGTCACATCCAGAGCATCGAGCCCGGCACGGCCTGCGACCAGACCTATATCCTGCCGGGTTTTATCGACGGCCATGTCCATGGTGGTGACGGGGCAGATACAATGGATGGTGTCGATGCGATCAGGCACCTCGCCCGCTTTCATATGCGACACGGCACGACCACACTTTTACCGACAACGATTACACGTCCGTGGAGCGACGTGATTTTTGCGCTGCACGCCGTTGCGGAAGCCATGAGGCATCCCGATCCGGACGGGCCACATATTCACGGCGCTCATCTCGAAGGCCCCTTTGTCAGCCCTCACAAACTCGGCGCGCAGCCCCCTTTCACGATTGCCCCGTCTCCCGACAAGCTCGCAGAGATGATGGCCATTGGCTGCGTACGTGTCGTTACCCTGGCACCCGAGATCGAACACGCAGAAAGCGCGATTACCAGCTTCGCGAAAGCGGGCATCAGAGTGAGCCTCGGCCACACAACGGCTGATTACGACACCGCGCTCTCCGCGCTCGATAAAATCTGTGCCTGCGGTGGTGTGCCGGGCGGCACGCATCTTTTCAACGCGATGCTTCCGATTGAGGGACGCAAGCCCGGCCCGGTCACCGCTCTGATGTGTCACGAGGCAAGCTATGCCGAGATGATTTTCGATACGCATCATGTCCATCCCGCAAGTTTCAAGCTGGCGTCGAAGTTGATGCAGAACCGGCTTCTCTTTGTGACCGATGCCATGCGCGGCGCCGGGCAAGCCGATGGGCCGAGCACACTGGGCGGTCAGGATGTTCTGATTGAGGGGGGCGTTGTGCGCCTGCCTAACGGGTCGCTGGCCGGAAGTGTGCTCACGCTCGATCAGGCCTTGCGAAATGCCGTCACCCACGGAAAGTCGCTTATCGAGCAAGCCGGTTGGTGAGCAGTAATCCAGCCAAGTATCTGGGACTCGCAGATCGTGGGAGTCTTGCCCTTCAAAAAATGGCCGACGTGGTCGTGCTCGATCACGCACTTCAAATTCGTGAGGTCTGGGTCGGCGGACGCAAAACTTTTGAAAACACGCAGAAAAGCGCCCCTTAGAGACGCAATACGTCACCATCCCGCAATAGAGTGACACGAAATCTTGTACTGCCCTACTGTGTCCGTCTTTCATGACTTTCTGGTAATGCGTCCATCCCAAAGAGGTTGCCCCCTCGACAGGACGATTAACCGGATCAGGAAAAGTGACAGACAAAGTAAGATCAAGACCTGCCCCTCATGCAGACCACGCCGAAACGTCTGCGCGCGCACCGCGTCAGCCGTCACGGCTGGGATGGATGTGTACTTTGGCGCTGACCTGTCTGGTGTTCGGTCTGCTTTCTTCTTCGGCACAGGCCCAGACGGAGACCGCTAAAACGCTCGATAGCGATCATTATACCGCTATCGGCTTTCCCATAGCCGGACAGGGAGCCGTGCCAATCGGCCCCCTCGTCCCCTCACTTTATGGGAACCCGCATCTGCTGGGTGACTGGGGCGGTGCCCAGAGCTGGATGCAGAAGAGAGGCATCTTTCTCAATATCGCGCTCAACGAAGAATATATGGGGAATGTGACTGGCGGCCGCACCCGGGATAACGTCTTCGCCGGTCAGGTTGCTGCCGAACTCGATATCGACTGGCAGAAGCTGGCTGGGATCAACGGGTTCTGGACCCATCTTCTGGTCGTCAACGGCCATGGTCGCAATTTCAGTTCGACACTTGGCGATTATGTTTCCAATCCTGAGCAGATCTATGGATCACGCGGCAATGTCGTCGCTCATCTCGTCTCGATGTACGCCGACAAGACTTTCCTGAATGACCGCGTCATTCTGTCCGCTGGTGTCATTCCGACCGGGACCTTTTTCGATTTCGATCCGCTTGCCTGTAACTTCATGAATGTCAGTGTCTGCGGCAATTTCGCGCCAGGAAAATATGCGCCAGGAGGCCGCGACTGGCCTTCAGCCAATATCGGTGCGGTTCTGCGCGTCAGACCGACAGAACGCACCTATATCATGGGCGGGCTGTTTGCGGTGAGCCCGCACGCTTTCAATGGTGGTATCTCAGGCTGGGCTCTCGCCCAGGACGGGCTCGGGAAGCTCAGCTCGCAATTCGAAGCAGGGTGGGACCCGGCTTTCGGCACGGACAAGCTGCCCGGTCATTACAAGATCGGATTCTACTACGATAATTCGCGCTATCCCCATCTCTACGAGGACCGTTATGGCGGTTCCTATCAGGCGAGCGGGCTGGAAGCGCGCACCCAGTCGGGCATGTGGTCAAGCTGGCTGATGTTCGATCAGATGCTTGTCAGAAGCGGCAAAGGCCTTTCCAACGGTCTGATCGTGATCGGGGGAGCCGGCTACGCTCAAGGCAACGTCGTGGCCATGCGCGACCATGAGTGGATCGGATTGCTGCAAAGCGGCACTCCCTGGAACAGACCGTTGGACGAAATCGGCATCATGTTCCAGCACATGAATATGAGCCGATCCATCCGCCTGCAGCAGGAATCATCAGCAGCCCTCGGCCTGCCCTTCGTGTCCAACCAGTGGGGCAACGTCTACGGTGTGCAGAACTGGGAACAGGTCTACGAGGCGTTTTACAGCGTCCATCTCATGACCGCGACGTCTTTGCAGTTCGATTTTCAGTACCTGCAAAATCCCGGTGCCACAAACACGTTCAAAGACGCAGCGATCCTGGGTGGACAGATCACAACGAATTTCTGATCCGCCAGAACCTGCCGCCCTTTTGCATCAAATCAGCTGAGGCGAGAGGGAGACACAATCAGGAAACGAGGCTCATCGTGTTCACATCGATAAGGCCCAGATCGGTGATCTTGAGATGGGGAATGACCGGTAGCGGAAGGAATGCAAGCTGCAGGAAGGGTTCTTCCAGCTTGCCGCCCATCCGGGACACCGCCGCGCGCAGAGCTTCGAGATCTGCTTGCACCGTCTCAAAAGGCTGATCGCTCATCAGGCCTGCGATCGGCAGGCTAAGCTCCGCAATGACCTTACCGTCTTCAACGGCCACAAAGCCGCCCCCCAACTCCTCCAGACGGGCACTTGCCTGAGCCATATCCTCGTCGCTCATCCCCACAACGCAGAGATTGTGACTGTCATGTCCGACCGAGGACGCGAGCGCCCCTCTTGTCAGTCCGAACCCTCTGACAAAACCACGGCCGATATTTCCATTTTTGCCATGGCGCGCGATCACGCAGATCTTGGCGACATCCTGCGTTTTATCGGCCAGCACCTTCCCATCCGCGGCTGGCAAATCGCAACGGAGAAACTCGGTGATGATCTGACCCGGAATGATCCCGATCACGGCCTGGTGCTGACCGGTTCCCGGAACGGCGAAATCATCCACCACGACCGGTGCCGCAAGCTTGACGGAGCCATAGCCGACGGGAGCTATCACCTCACGCGCCTCAAAGATGGCCTCGTCGACCGGACGGCCCGCCGAGAAAACCTGAGCGATCTGGCAGGTTTGCAGATCATCCAGAAGAACAATATCTGCACGCAGGCCGGGGGCGATCTGCCCGCGATCTCTCAACCCGAAGGCTCGTGCCGCCGAAAGGGACGCTGCCCGGTAAGCCGCGAGTGGCGCGACGCCGAGGCTGATCGCCTTGCGAATGAGAAAATCGATATGCCCTTCATGGGCAATTTCGAGCGGATTGCGATCATCGGTGCAAAAGGCGAAAAACTGCGAGGTTTCCGGGGTCAGGAGCGGTGCAAGCGCCTCAAGATCCTTACAGACCGATCCCTCGCGGATAAGGATCGTCATCCCCTTGCGGATTTTCTCAAGCGCCTCTTCTGCCGCGGTCGCCTCGTGATCGGTTGAAATCCCTGCAGCGATGTAACCATTGAGCGGCTTGCCCCGAAGCAAAGGGGCATGACCGTCGATATGGCCTTCGGCGAAGGTCACCAGCTTGTCGACACAGTCGGACTGACCGGACAGCACACCGGGGAAGTTCATGAATTCGGCAAGGCCGATGACTTTGGCATGATCCCGATATCGAGCCAGAGCCGCTGCATCGAGAACAGCACCTGAGGTCTCCATGGGTGTTGCAGGGACACAGCTCGACAGATTGACCCTGAGGTCCATGATGGTGCGGCTGGCACACTCCAGGAAATAGTCGAATGCCGCAGTCCCCATGACATTCGCCATCTCATGCGGATCGCAGATCGCTGTTGTGACTCCATGCGGCAGAACACAGCGGTCGAACTCGAAAGGGGTGATCAACGAGGATTCGACATGAAGATGCGTGTCAATGAAGCCCGGCACAGCAATCTTGCCTGTTCCATCGATCTCGCGCTTGCCCTCGTAACGGTCCAGCGTACCAACCACTCGGTCGCCGCAGATAGCGATATCTCCGGGCAAAATCTCGCCCGTCACCAGATCGAAGAGCCCGACATTGCGGATTACAAGATCGGCAGGCTGTTACCGACGCCTTGTTGAATCCGCTGTTCGATCGTCTCACGCATGATGTGCTCCCGCCCGGTGTGGCCCCAACTTATAGGACGGGTGCTCAGTGCTTACAAACCACTCCCAACCGACATGACCGACGAGACGTGATGCGTCAGAAGGACGGGCTGGCCGCGTCCAGACGCTCTTTCATGTGATAGAAGTTTTGATCGAAGGTTTTCGTCTCCAGGATAGACGCCGCGAGCTCCTTCAGGATTCCCATATTGTAATCAAGAAGGGCCGTGATGGCTTCATCAGACTGGTTCTTGGCGATGATCGTCCGATTGGCATAATCCTGTATCGACCCAACGAGGTTGACGAAATCAGGGATCACATAGTCGCTCGTCACCGTATCGGCCTGACGGAGATGCACCATGACATCGTGATGCAGGGCATAAAACGCTGTAATCCGATCGTGGATCGTATGGATGTACTCGAGATCTTCAAACTTTCTGTTCATGAACAGGACACACATGAAGAGAAAATAGAAGGTCGTGTCCCAGCTCGATTTGACGAATATATAGTTCCAGTCATCGAACCTTTTGAATGAGTCACGATGAGTGTCAACAAACCCGGCATAGGTCTCACTCAGCACACCATTCATCCAGGTGATCTGATCTTCACTATCAGACTTGGTAATGGCGTTCGTAATCATTGTATTTGCCAGACCGATCATATCGGTCCCGTTTGAATACATTGGATCGACAAATCCGGCAGCCTCTCCCGTGAGTGCCCAACCATCGGCTGAGAGGAATTGTCCCGAGAGATAGGAATAATTTCGCATCATCGCGAAATCGAGCACCTCGAACCCTTTTCCTTCCATGTATCCATGAAAGCGCGGTTCATGGTGCTTTAACCAGGTCATCGCCATTGGATAAGCGCTCATGGTCGAGAGGTCGTGGATCGAATTATCGAACACGATACCGACACTGGTCGTCTGCTCGTCGATCGGGATAATCCAGACCCAATAGCCCTTACCAACCAACTGGGTTGTGCTGCGCCATCTCTCCTCGACATTGAGAAACGGGTTCTCTGGGTCGGAAGATGCGAGAAACTCGTTGATATCGACCTTGCCAGCCACACGAAACCATACAGACGAATGTGTGATCCCGGCGTCTTTCTTGAGATCGAACTTCTTCATCAGAACGCGGCCTCGACCCGAGGCATCGACTACCCATCGGGCGGAGCGCGTGTTGACCTTGCCCGCATGGTCGCGGATCGACACCTCGTTGCGGTCGCCCTGACGTTCGAAATCCAGTACTTTGCTGTTCTCGATCAAAGTAACTGATCGACCCAGCTCGTCATGCAGATGATTTTCGAGCTTGCCACGATCGATCTGATAAGTGGCATGATGCGCGTAGTGAGTCAGACCGAGTTCACGATAGGGAGCTGCCTCATCTGACTGCCCCAGCGTCTGGATGAATCGCAATCCCATCTTCCGGAGATGATCCGTCTGAAGGTGTAAGGCGCACCCCACGACATTAGAGAGATAAAATGCCCCGATCTCAACTGTTGACTCACCGACCTTGTGGATCCGCTCCGGGTTCGGAAATTTGCGGTTATGGACAATGCAGATCCCGAGACCTGGATCCGCTATCAACAACTGCTTTGCCAGAGTGAGACCAGCCAGACCACCGCCGATAATCAGCACGTCATGGTTTGTATTCGACTCGTTTTCAGACAACACACCGTCCTCGGATGAGGTATTTATTTCGGGATACCGTTCAGACCGACACCGAACGGGAACGACTACCTAGTTATGCTGGCCTTCTGACGCAAGAACACAACTCCGTTACAACATTAACATAGTGCTTACTCAGTGACTGCGAGCCTAACGCACCATAGGACGAAAAGTGCGCGTAACCTTGTCACTTATGCCCGATTGGAATCGTCGCTCGTGACCTTGAGTTCCGAAACAACAATACCGCTGCAAGACAGACAGAGACATCATGAGCTTTTCCTATACCGAGAGTGAGATCCTCCTCTCCGCGAAGGGCATAGGCCCGAAGGTCATCCAGCACCTCGAACAGAACGGCATCGAGTCTCTATGTGCTCTAGCAAAATTCGACGCGACAGAGCTTTGCACTCGGATCAGCCTGAACCTCAAAGCATCATGCTGGCGTAACAGCCCACAAGCACGAGCGGCCCTCACGAGCGCCATCGATATTGCCCGTGCTTATCGAGGGGCCTTATCGGCTCAACCTTGAGACGAGCGACGCCTTCTCTCGGGCGCGGGCTATTTGCTTGCGCTTACCCCTTCCCTAAGATTTGGCTAAGCCCTATCTAGGCAATTAAGACGCGTTCTCAGAGGCGCCAGCTTTTGCTCAGGTGGTTTTACCAATGACACTCGACACCCTTCCCAAGGGGGCTCACGCGGTGATCAGTCAGGTCATCGCACGCATGACAGACGATCCGATCGCCGTGCGCCTCGGAGAACTCGGCTTCATCCCGGGCGCCCAGGTTCAGATTGTCGCGACAGGTCCGGTCGGACACGATCCGATTGCCGTGCGTCTTGGCTCTACCTGCTTCGCCCTGCGCCGCGGCGAAGCCTCGCGCATTGCGCTTCAAAACGAACTCTGATTTCTGATGGATGCCGTAACTATGCCGGAAACGGCCAACCGGCCGTTAAGGGCTGCCCTCGTCGGCAATCCCAATTGTGGCAAGACCTCCCTTTTCAACCAGCTCACGGGAAGCCGCCAGAAGGTTGCAAATTACGCAGGCGTCACGGTCGAACGTAAGGAAGGAAGCCTGACGACCCCGCAGGGACGCAGCGTCAGACTGCTCGATCTTCCCGGCGCCTATAGTCTGGGAGCGACCAGCCCCGACGAAGATGTGACGCGCGATGTCTGCATGGGACGCCATGCTGTCGAAAAACAACCAGACCTCATGATCTGTGTGGTGTCGGCCAGTAACCTGCGTCTTCATCTGCGCTTTATGCTCGAACTGGTTCAGCTCGGTCGGCCGATGCTCATCGTTCTGAACATGATGGACGAGGCAGGCCACCTTGGGCTCACAATCGACGTCCCGGGTCTTGCCTCCGCAATCGGTGTCCCGATCATTCCGACGATCAGCCTTCGAAAGAGCGGTGTTACCAATCTGCTGGAGGCTCTGGATAAACCCGAATTTGCAGTTCCTTCGGCCTTGCCCGACGGCGCCAACCTGCACGCACAGGCGGGCGCGCTCATCGCGCGCTTTACCAATGAAGGAGCCCTGAAGGGCGATCGGCTGGCCGACAGACTCGATCGCTGGTTTCTGCATCCGGTCTGGGGGCCGATCATCCTACTGGTCGTGCTCTTCTTCATGTTCCAGACGGTCTTCGCCTGGGCTCAGCCGTTGATGAGCGCCCTGGAAACGGGAGTTGCGGCTCTCGGGCAGGCGCTTGTCTCACCGCTACCTGAAGGGACGCTCCGTAGCCTCCTGACAGACGGCGTCATCGCGGGTGCCGGGACAGTCATCGTTTTCCTGCCCCAGATTCTCATCCTGTTTCTCTGGATTCTGACGCTCGAAGAAACAGGGTATCTGCCGCGGGCGGCCTTTCTTCTGGACAGAATCATGGCTCTGGCCGGGCTGAGCGGACGGTCGTTCATCCCCCTGCTCTCAAGCTTTGCCTGCGCCATTCCCGGCTTGATGGCCACACGTACAATCCAGAATCCGCGGGACAGACTGGTCACGATCCTGATCACCCCGCTCATGACATGCTCGGCGCGGCTGCCCGTCTACACCCTGCTGATCGCAGCGTTTGTGCCCCGTCGTACCGTCTTCGGGTTTCTGGGCCTTCAGGGGCTGGTCCTGTTCGGGTTCTACCTTGTCGCCATTGTAAGTGGCATCCTCGCTGCCCGTCTCATGACGCGCGGTGTGGCATCCAACGAGCACCCCCTGCTCCTCGAATTGCCGCCCTATCGCCGGCCGAATCTGAAAAGCATTGGGCTGGGCCTGTGGCAGCGCGCGGTCATGTTTCTCTCACGCGTGGGCACCATCATCGTCTCCCTGAACGTGCTGCTCTGGGCACTTTCGAGCTTCCCTGCTCCGCCTCCGGGCGCAGCCGGAGCGCCGATCGACTACAGCCTCGCGGGCCGGATCGGTCATTGGATGCTGCCGATCTTTGCACCGATCGGCTTCAACTGGCAGATCTGCGTGTCTCTCATTCCGGGATTGGCCGCCCGCGAGGTCGCAGTCAGTTCGCTGGCCACCGTCTACGCGTTGAGTGCGACGGACGACAATGCCGCAAGCCAGCTCATGCCCCTGCTCAGCGCGCATTGGAGCATGGCAACAGCTTTCGCCCTGCTCGCCTGGTATGTTTACGCACCGCAATGCATCTCGACCCTTGCCGTGATGCGTCGCGAGACCGGATCGATCAAGGTGGTTTTAGGCGCCGCTGCCTATCTCTTCGGGCTTGCCTATATAGCTGCGCTCCTTACCTATCACGTCACTCGCGCCCTGACCGGAGCTCCCTGATGATTCAAAGCCTGATCGTTCTCGCCCTTGTTGCCGTGGCCCTGCTGTTCTGGCTCAACAGGCTCTTCCCCGCTCACGCTACGCGTCTCAAACGACAGCTCGGCATCACGAAGAAGACGGCCCAGATCGATGCCAAAAAAGGCTGCGGCAGCTGTTCCGGCTGCAAGGGTGGCGACTGCCACTGATCCGATCATCCGGATCGACGGAGCAGGTTGGCCCCGCCCCACCTGGCGCTGTCAGGTGCTTTCTGCTGAGCGCTCGATAAAGTCGCGTACCTGATGCAGATTTTCCATGATCGCATGGGCCTTGCCGATAATCTCGTCATTGGGCTCCATTAGATCCGGCACGACGAGCACTCTGATACCGGCAGCATGGGCTGCGCGAGCGCCGTTATGGGAATCCTCGACCGCAAGGCACGACTTCGGATCGACACCGATAGCCTGAGCAGCCCGTAGATACGGCTCTGGGTCCGGCTTCCCACGTGTGACATCATCCCGCGTAACGATCGCATCGAACCTCTCGAAAATGCCAACATGACGCAAATGAGCATCCGCACGGGCACGGCTTGAAGAAGTCGCGATTGCACGCGGCAGCTTCTTTGAGTCGAGATAATTCAGAAGCGGCACAACCCCTTCCTTCATGACCAGAGCACCGGCTTCGACAAGGTCGTGCAGGCGCTTGTCCTGAGCCTGAAAAAGACGCTTGAGATCGATGTCGGACCCGTATGTCTCAATCACCAGACGGGCACACGCGTCGCCGGGAAGCCCGATCATCTGTCTTGCGAACTCGAGGGGCATATCGTGCCCCAGATCCTTGGCTCCCATCACGAAGGCGTCGAGCGACAGCGTCTCGCTATCGAGCAGCACGCCATCCATATCGAAAAGAATACCCCGTATCGGTTCTGATCCGCTCATTGCCTGCCTCCTTGTGCGACCGGAAACCGAAAAAAATTCGTTGTCCCAGTCGCGTCATTTAAATGCCCTAGCCAGGACGTTGAACCAATCGTGCCGCGAGCTCTGCCGCCACAAAGGCAGCGATGATCTCAGGTCGTTTATCCCCCAGCCCGTCCGCGCCAATCGGACAAACGAGACGGTCGATCTGCGCCTGAGCGAGACCTACCGCCCTGAACCCAGCTTCAAAGCGACGCCTTTTGCTCTGTGAGCCAATCAGCCCGACATAAGCCAGATCATCGCGCTCAAGAGCTGCAGCCACGATGAGCGCATCGAGCGTGTGGCTCGGCGTCATGACCAGAACACCGTCCCCTGACTTCAATCGGACGATCTCGTCTTCCCAATCATTCGTGACGCACAAGATCACCCCTTCAGGGACCAAGCCAAATTCATCGTCCCGCGGATCGACCCAACGCACCGCAAGGGGCAACAGGTTTGCCGCACGGACGACAGCCCGACCGACATGACCGGCACCGAAAACAGTCAGACCCGGCCAAGCATATCGCGCTTGGCTGAGCAGACGGGTTTCATGGTCCAGATCGTCAACCCGCTCGTAGCGCACAATAACCGCCCCGCCGCAGCACTGATTGATCTGCGGCCCGAGGACGAAACGGCTCTCTTCGCATCCGGTTTCGCCCCTCAAAATCTGCCGTGCGCGATCGAGACAGTCCCATTCGAGCTGTCCCCCACCGATGGTGCCTGTCTGCGCCGCTTCGGTAACGAGCATGAAGGCGCCGCTTCGCGCGGGGTCGATCCTCTGGTTTCAGCCACGATGACACGCAGCACGGGCCTGGCCTGGCGTTGCCAGACGCGAAGTAGCTCCAGATCGATCAGATCGGGCCTCCATGACCGCTTTTTGCCTGGAGAGCCATGATCGTCCTCAGCAGCGTCTCGGGCGTCGCAGGCGCATCGAGCCTCGGACAGGATCGATAGTCATCAAGACTCGCAATCGCGTCTGAAAGGGCATGCAGCACAGCCACGCCGTGAACGAGAGGCGGCTCGCCCACGGCCTTGGAGCGGTAGATGGTCGCTTCACGGTTCGGAGCGTTCTTCAGCAGCTCCACGTTGAAGATCCGCGGCCGGTCGGAGCAGGCCGGGATCTTGTAGGTGCTGGGGGCATGGGTACGCAGTCGCCCCTGCCCGTCCCAGACCAGCTCTTCAGTTGTCAGCCATCCGGCGCCCTGAACGAAAGCGCCTTCGATCTGACCGATATCGATCTCAGGATTGAGCGACTCTCCCGCATCGTGAAGGATATCGACGCGATCGATCGTGTTCTCCCCCGTCAGCAGATCGAGCGTTATCTCCGCACAGGCCGCACCATAGGCGAAATAGTAAAAGGGACGACCGCGCCCTGTCGTCGCATCCCAGGAGATCTTGGGCGTTTTGTAAAAGCCACTGGCCGAGAGAGAAATCCGCGCGAAATAGACCTGCCAGACCAGATCACGGAACGCCACGCGCTCCTCTCCGATAAGCACGCCTTGCGGACCGAACACGATCTGATCTTCGGGCACCTGCCATTTCTCTGAGGCAAAAGCGATCATACGATTCTTGATCTGGGTCACGGCATCGAGAACGGCCATGCCGTTGAGATCGGCGCCTGAAGAAGCCGCCGTTGCGGAGGTGTTGGGCACCTTTCCCGTCGTCGTTGCGGTGATCCGCACCTTATCGGCGGGAAGGGCAAACTCACGCATCACGATCTGCACCATTTTCGTGTGCAGACCCTGCCCCATCTCGGTCCCGCCGTGATTCACCTGCACCGAGCCATCGGTATAGACATGAACGAGAGCACCAGCCTGATTGTAATGGGTCGCCGTAAAAGAGATGCCGAATTTGACGGGAACAAGCGCGATGCCCTTGCGTAGGGTGCGGCTCGTCGCATTGAACGCGCGCAACGTCTCCCGCCTCTCGCGATAGGCGCATTGGTCGGCAAGCTGGGTCATGATCAACTCGCTGATCGAGTCTTCAACCACCATGTGATACGGCGTGACGTCGCGCTCGCCCGTGCCATAGACGTTCCGCAGCCGCACATCGAGCGGATCCAGCCCCGTGGCAAAGGCAATTTCCTCGATCACGCGTTCTGCTGCGACAATGCCCTGCGGGCCCCCAAAGCCTCGAAACGCGGTATTGGATTGCGTATTGGTTTTCAGCGCCAGAGACCGAAACCGCACATCAGGATAGAAATAGGCATTATCGGCGTGAAACAGCGCGCGATCGGTCACCGGGCCGGACAGATCGGCCGACCAGCCGCAGCGCGCAGCAAGCTCCATATCCACCGCAAGAATATCGCCCTGATCGGTAAATCCTACCTCGTACTCGACCTTGAAATCGTGACGCTTGCCCGTGATGACCATGTCGTCATCACGATCGAGGCGCATCTTGGCGGCCTGTCCCGTGATGTCAGCCGCGAGCGCGGCAAGGCAGGCGCAACCATTGGCCTGTGATTCCTTGCCACCGAAGCCGCCTCCCATACGCCTGATTTCGGTTGTCACAAGGTGATGCGGACGACCCAGCACACTCGCCACGAGATGCTGGGTTTCCGACGGATGCTGGGTCGACGACCAGACCCGCATTTCGCCCGCCTCGCCCGGTTGAGCCAGCGCCACCTGTCCTTCGAGATAGAAATGCTCCTGACCGCCGATCGTCAGACTGCCTCTGATCGTTCTCGGAGCCTCTCTCAGGGCAGGCTCGACGGCGCCGCGCTCCATGATGAGCGGTCGCCAGACCACAGCGCTTCCATTGGCTTTTGCTGACTGAATATCGAGAATGGCAGGGCGCTCTTCATAAACGATCCGCGCCAGTTTGACCGCCCTTCTGGCAATCGCACGTTCGGTCGCCACAATGGCAAAGATCGGCTGGCCGACATGCTGCACCAGATCCACCGCCAGAAGGGGTTCATCATTGGCGTGGACCGGACTTGTCTGATTCTCGCCGGGAATATCGGTTGCAGTCAGAACACGCACGACACCCGGCACGGCACGAATAGCGGAGAGATCGACCGAAACGAGACGGGCATGAGCCTTCTCGCTCAATCCCGGCACGACATGCAACAGCCCCTTGGGCTCTGGCAGGTCGTCAATGTAGAGCGCCCGACCGGTGACATGTAGCAACGCGCTTTCATGCTTCATGTCACGTGACCTGTCAGGGGCTGCAGCCGCATCACGGTCACACACTTGAACAGGCTTGACCGGCTCAGACATGGACAAGCCCTCCTGCCTTTTCGAGGCGAGACGTTTCTCCACGACTCTCCTCAAAAAAACGTGTCAGGAGATTGGCTGCAACGGTTTGGCGATACCAGGCACTCGCTCGCATATCGCTCAATGGCGAGAAATCATCGGCGAGAGCCAGACGCGCCCGGTCGAGCGACGCGGCATCCCAGCGTGACCCGACAAGCGCCGCTTCTGCGCGCGACGCCCGACAAGGCGTGGCGGCCATGCCCCCGAAGGCAAGACGCGCCTCCAGAACGCTCCCTGTCTCGTCGAGACGCACCGCAAAAGCCCCGAGAACAGCGGAGATATCCTGATCGAAACGCTTCGATATCTTGTAACTACGATAGAAGGTTCCCTCGGCCAGCGGCGGTATCGTGACCCCTTCGACAAACTCCCCGTCGCGCCGGTCCTGTTCGCCGTAAGCCAGAAAATAAGCCTCGAGCGGCAAAGTGCGTTTCTGGTCGCCGCTTCTCAGATGCAACAAAGCTCCCGCAGCAATCAGGGCCGGGGGGCCGTCGCCGATGGGCGACCCATTGGCGATGTTGCCGCAAAGCGTTGCGCTGTTGCGGATCGGCGTTGACCCGATGCGTCCGATCAACCTCCCGAAATCCGGAAGCCAGCCTGAAAGAGCTTCGCTTGCCGCGTCATAAGTGACACCTGCGCCGATAGACAGTCCGTCAGCGCTCCGTTCGATAAGCATGAGATCCGGGCATTGTCCGATGAAAGCCACGCGTGGCAAGGGACGCATGGCTTTGGTCACCCAAAGGCCGACATCGGTTGCTCCGGCCACGATCAGCGTCTCGGGATGAGCCTGAAGATACTGCGCCAGTGCTTCGGTGCTGGAGGGCAGAAAGACAGCGCCGCGCGTCGTCTCAAACTGAACATCCTGACCGTCCTGCAAGGTCAGTAGCTTCGCCTTGAGGGCGGGAAGTGCCGTTTCAAAAGCGCTGTCCGGCGCCGCCAAAGCCTGCTTCATGGCGCGCACGATCGGCGCATACCCCGTGCAGCGACAGAGATTTCCTGACAGGGCCGTATTGATCGCGGTATCGTCATCGGAAGGCTGCTCGGCATTGCGATAGGCGACCATCGACATCACAAAACCCGGCGTACAGAACCCGCATTGGGCACCATTCAGCCCGATCATCGCCTCCTGAACCGGATGGAGCGCGTTGCCGACCGCGATATCCTCGATGGTGAACACCGCCGCTCCATCGAGCATCGGCAGGAGCTGGATGCACGCATTGACGGCTTTCACCATCGGTTTTCCGTGGCGCAGACGTACGACGATGACCGTGCAGGCACCGCAATCGCCCTCGTTACATCCCTCTTTGGTGCCTGTGCGTCCCTCATGGCGCAGCCAGTCGAGCAGGGTCTGATCGGGCGCCACCTCGGTCAGCGTGACGAGGCGTTCCCCGAGGTAGAACCGTATCGACTCACGCATAAAAACCCCCGTACTTCCCCAGAAACTGATCGAATGAGCGGGGTCAGCCCTTTCGTCCTTTCCTGAAACTCCTGTATGATTGGGAGATTCGACGGCAGAGGACAATCGGGAATATTGCATTTCCTGCCTTGTTCTCGCTTCGAACTGCGCCTAAGGCTCCACGGCCATTCCAAACGCAAGAGGATCACAATGAAGTCCACTGATCTGATCGACCGCATCGCCGCCGCTACCGGCGGCACCAAGGCCGACGCCAAGACCGCTCTCGACACCGTCTGGGCCAGCATCGTCGATGCCGCCACCAAGGGTGACGAAGTTTCCATCCCGGGCTTCGGCAAGTTTCAGGTTCGCTCCACGGCTGCACGCCAGGGCCGCAACCCGAAGACGGGCGAGACGATCGAGATCGCCGCTTCCAAGAAGCTCAGCTACTCCCCGGCCAAGAACGTCAAGGACGCTCTGACCGGCAAGTAAGCCGCTTCAGGCGCCAGATCGGGGAAGGGACAGAGTTCCCTTGCCCGTCTGACGCCCCGGATCGGGTCTGGCTGGTGCGCTCGCGCCCGGACCGACCCTTTCCTGAGATCCCCCGCGACCCTTTATCCGGTCGCCCTGTCCTCTCCTTTGAAGACAGGCATGGTCTGCCAGACTGGCAGCTCCCATAAAAAGATCAGCATTCCCCTCCGGGATGCTTGCAAATTCAGGCGCGTTTCGTCACGTTCCGCCGGATGTTGCCTCGCCTTCTCCCTGCTCTCGCGCTCGCTTTTCCGCTTTTTTCTGCTCAGGCCGAAACCCCTGAGGCCCAGTCGACAGCGCGCATCTTCGATCATCTCCGCAATGACCCTGCCCGGCTGACGCTGTTCATGCGCAACTTTCCGAAAGGCGGCGACCTCCACAACCATCTGGCTGGAGCCATCTCGGCGGAGAGCTATCTGGATTGGGCCGCTGAGGACGGATTATGCGTGTCGCTCTCGCAGGGGCGCATCCTTCCCGGCAAGTGCCGCCTTGCGACGCCCGGTGACATCCCAGCCGCCCAGTTAAAGACGCGAGACGACGCCAGAGAGGTCATGATCGATTCTCTTTCGATGCACGACTTCACGCCATCCCCTGCAGATCGCTCGGGACACGATCACTTTTTCTCGACTTTCGGTCGCTTCGCGCCTGTCCTTCCGGCCCATTCCGGCGCCATGCTGGCTCAGGCGCGCGATCAGGCTGCCGCCGATCACGTCGTTTATCTCGAGCTCATGATCTCGCCCGGTCTTGGCGCCATGGTGAAGGCAGGCGACCAGCATCCACTCCACGATCTGGATCTCGACGCCGCTCATGAGGCGCTCAAGGACGAACGGCCTCGTCTGGTGGCCGAAGCGCGTCGCAATACCGATGAGATGGAGCACGAAGCGCACGACATCCTGCAATGCGATACGCCCGCCGCCCATCCGGGCTGCGCCGTGACGGTGCGCTATCTCTTTCAGGCCATTCGCACCATGACCCCGGCTCAGGCCTTCACTCAGCTCGATACGGGTTATCAGCTTGCCCATGACGATCCGCGCTTTGTCGGGCTGAACTTTGTCGCGCCTGAGGACAATCCCGTCGCTATGGGCGATTACAGCCTTCACATGCAGATGTTTGCCAAGCTGGGTGCGCTCTACCCCGATGTGCGCCTGAGCCTGCATGCTGGCGAACTGACCCCGGCGCTCGTCCCGGCAAGCGGACTGCAAAGCCATATTCGCGATGCGGTCGAAATAGCAGGGGCTGAACGCATCGGCCATGGCGTGGATATTCTCTGGGAAAAGGACGCCCTTCGCCTCTTGAAGGAAATGGCCCAGCGCCGCATCGCCGTTGAGATCAATCTGACAAGCAACGCACAGATACTGGGTGTCAGCGGCGGCGCTCATCCTCTGAATGTCTATCGCCATGCCCATGTTCCGGTTGTGCTCTCGACCGACGATGAAGGTGTGTCACGCAGCAATCTGACGCTCGACTATCTTAAGGCCGTCTCGACCACCCCTCTCAGCTATGCCGATCTCAAATCCCTGTCGCGCAATAGCCTGACCTATGCCTTTATCCCGGGCATGAGCCTTTGGGATGGCGATCATGTCATCACGCTTTGCAAGGCGCCTCAGAGCTTTGCCTGTGCCGATTTTCTGAAGAAAAGCCAGAAGGCACGCCTTCAGCTACAGCTGGAGCAGAACTTCGCAGCGTTCGAGAACGCCATCAGTCATGAACCCCTTTTCCAGTAAAGAGCCCCTGCCCATGATGAAACGTCTTCTCGCCCTCACGGCGCTCTCTCTCTCCGGCGTTACGGTCATGGGCACCGGGCCTGTCCGCGCGGCTGAAACAGCGCCTGCGGCAGCGAAACTCCCGATCCGCGTCGTGGTGGTGACGACGTTCGAAATCGGGAAGGACACGGGCGACACGCCGGGCGAATATCAGAACTGGATCGAGAAATTCCCTCTCTCCCAGACCCTGCCCGCTCCAGGCACCGATCATGACGTGATGCATTACAATCCGGAGTTGCAGGTGCTCGCCATCGCCAGTGGCGAAGGGCCGGAACATATGGCTTCCGCCATGACAGCGCTCATGCTCGATCCGAGATTCGACCTGCGCCACAGCTATTTCGTTCTGGCAGGCATTGCCGGGATCGATCCCAATTTCGGCACGATCGGCTCAGCCGTCTGGGCACCGCACGTTATCAATGGTGGACTCTCCCATCTGGTCGACCCGCGCGAAATCCCCAAGGACTGGCCGGACGGCTTTACCCCCGTTCAGCAGCCACCCCAACGAAACGCCGCGCCCGCCTCTGCATTCGCTCTCGGGTGACATGATGTACACCCTCAACCCCGGTCTGACGCACTGGGCCTACGACCTGACAAAAACCATCTCCCTGCCCGATAGCGACGGCATGAAGAAGAGCCGTGCCCGCTACCATGGCTATGCTCCTGCCCAGAAACCGCCCTCCGTGATGATCGGCGACACTATCTCGGGTGAGACCTTCTGGGTCGGCAAGCTGATGAACCGCTGGGCAGAGCGCTGGGTGCGCTACTGGACCGATAACCAGGCGTGATGGCCACCACAGCCGAAGAAGATGTGGCTTTCTGTCAGGCACTGGCCCTTCAGGCCAAGGCCGGACGCGTCGATCCGAACCGAGCCCTCGTGCTGCGTACATCGAGCAATTTCGATATGCCCCCACCCGGCCAGAGTGCAGCTCAGCTCCTGTCTGACGAAGCCAATGAAAAGGGCTATTCGGCGTTTATTCCGTCGGTCGAAGCCGCCTATCAGGTCGGCAGCGTCGTGGTGCGCGAACTCGCAACACACTGGGATCGCTACGAGAAGTTCATTCCTGCCGCGCAAAAATGAGGGGCGTTCGGTCCTGATCCCCTTCTCTCGGCAAGGAAGAGATAGGCCTTGCCGAGACCGCATCTCACTGCGAGCGGTTTCGAAAAACGCCGGGAGAAGTGCCGAGCAATCTGGAAAACGCCTGAGCAAAGGCACTGAGCGACGCGTACCCGGTTTCGGCCGCGACATCGGTGACGCGTTGCCCACGCGCCAGCAAGGTTGCCGCGTGGAACAGACGCGCCTGAGTGATCCATTGCTGCCAGCTCATACCGGTTTCCCTGCCGAAATGGCGGCGGAAACTCCGCTCTGACATCCCCGCCTCTTTCAGGGTGCCACCAAGAGAGGCGCGTCCCGGATCCATCAACGCCGCATCCATCGCTCTAACCAGCGCGGGATGCGTCGCTCGAGGCAGGATGAAATCACTGCTTCCCTCCCCTTGAATCGCGTCCTGACAGAGCAGGGTCAGGGTCTGAAAGAAACTCTGCGCCAGAGGGCCGGGGTGCTGCGCTCCGTCCGGCCAGCGCAGCGCATGAAACATCATCTCCTCCATGACGGCGGAGACGGGAAACGCCCGAATGGATGGGCTGCATGACGCCATCGTGGCAGGTTCGAGAAAAAGTGACAGTCCTTCGAGATCGCGGATCATCGTGCGATGACGTGTTCGC
The DNA here is from genome assembly GCF_000613845.1 of Asaia astilbis JCM 15831. Classification (GTDB taxonomy): domain Bacteria; phylum Pseudomonadota; class Alphaproteobacteria; order Acetobacterales; family Acetobacteraceae; genus Asaia; species Asaia astilbis. The sequence goes on along the minus strand of NZ_BAJT01000008.1, from coordinate 79,419 downwards.
GCTGGAATCCACAAGGCATGACCCGCCGGCAGAAGATAACGTCCATCCGGTCCTTCCACCTGTGTTGTCCCTTTTCGAGCGAAGAGAATCTGGTGATACGGATGATCGTGCCAGGCGTAGAGAAGCGCTTCGGTGGACTCGGTGATGGCGACATTGGCAGAGAGCGGATCATTGATCCCGCTTTGGGTGAGAACCGCCTGGGTCTCCTCGACTGTCAGGATCTTCATCTGGCCGGTTTCCGTCTATTTCTGGCCGCATCCCGTCAGACGGCCACAAACGTCTTTCTTATCCTGCCCAGATCGAGAAAGGAAAGACGATGCCATCCAGCCACGACACAACGATCATCAAGCAGTTCACACAATGGGCCGAGAATTTTGCTCACCTCCCGATCCATGCAGAAGAACAAAGCATGGCACAGACGGTCTCGGCCTGTGACGTGACTCGGGGAACCCGCGTGCTCGATGTCGCCTGCGGCCCCGGCATTGTCGCCTGTGCATTGGCAAAGAAAGGTGCCGAGGTTACCGGCATCGATCTGACCCCGGCCATGATCGCTCAGGCGCAGCTTCTGGCCTCGCGTGAAGGCGTCGAGGCCAGTTTCAGATGCGGAAATGCCTGCCAGCTGCCGTTCGAGGATAGTCAATTCGATCGGGTCGTGACCCGATACAGCTTCCATCACATGAAAGAGCCGCAACGATGCCTGGCTGAAATGGCGCGTGTCTGTCGGCCTGACGGGCGCCTCGTCGTCATCGATGCCACGCCCACGCCGAAATCCCAGCAAGGATACGATGAAGCTGAGACGCTGCGTGACCCATCCCATACAAGCGCGCTGACACGAGAGCAGCTCCTGACTCTTGGATCTCAGCTCGGCCTCACCCCAGTCCTGTGCCAGAGCTATCGGCTCGAATCATGCCTGAGCGATCAGGTCGCCCCGGAAGACGAAGCAGCCCTCCACGCCCTCTTCGCCCGGGACATCGCCGAAGGTCAGAACCGTCTTGGCATGGAGGCCTGGCATGCCGACAATGGCATCCGTTTTTTCTTCCCGATCTCGATCATCGCCTGGCACAAAACGCGCGAGTGAGCGCGTCCTGCCGGGAGGCGCTCTTTTGCAGGTTGGCGCGCGGTTAGGCCTTCACGAGGAGGCCGACAACACGCGCCAGCATTTCTTCTTCTTCCGGACCGAACCGCGACGGATCCGGGCTATCGATATCGAGCACACTAAGCAACGCGCCCTCGCGGATCACCGGAAGAACAATTTCCGAAGCCGACGCAGCGTCACAGGCAATATGACCGGGAAAGCTATGCACGTCGTCGACACGCTGGATACGACGCTCTGCAGCTGCGGTGCCGCAGACACCGCGCCCCATCGCAATCCGCGTGCAGGCAACGCGCCCCTGAAACGGCCCAAGAACAAGCTGATTATCCTTGAAAAGGTAAAACCCTGCCCAGTTGATGCGAGGCAGCGCCTCGAACAGGACGGCCGCGATATTGGCCATATTGGCAATCAAATCCGTCTCGGCGCCGACGAGCCCCTCTACGGCTGAGAGAATATCGTCTTGCGTGAGTTTGGTTTCCGGGGCGCTCATGAGAGATCTCTTTCAGATTGTCTGAAAGACGATATAGCCCGCCACGACAAAAATGAGACCTGCAAAAACCAGTTTGAGCGTCGCGCCTGAACCCTGCCCCATCACCCGGCCCAGACGGGTTCCGAGCAGACAGCCAAGCACGCCTCCCATGATGAACCAGCCTGCAAGCGCCCAATCGACAAGACCGGAAAGCGCGTAGCTGACCGCCGTGGTCACACCAAACGCGGCGACAGCGACCAGAGACGTTCCCACCGCATTCAGCACCGGCATATGTGTTGCCACCATCAAAGCGGGAACAATCAGAAAGCCGCCTCCGATACCGAAAAAACCGGAGAGCCCTCCGGTGCAGAGCCCGAACAGCCCGACCTTCCAGACATTCTCCCGATTACAGGCGGCGCCGGGTATGCCCTCATCATGCCGCCCCCGGATCATGCAATGCCAACGAGCACCATGAGACAGGCGAACAGCAGCAAAAGGCGTTGCCCGTCCATGGCTTTGCCAAGCTGGGCACCGAGAGCCGCGCCAACCATCCCGGTCGGGGCAAAGAAACCGGCACAGCGCCACTTGACCGTCTGCTCCCGCGCATGGGTTACCAGCCCGGCCAACGCATTGATCGCAACGGCAAAGGCACTGGTGCCGATCGCCATATGCGGGTTGCGTACCCCGACCAGATAGATCAGCAGCGGTACGGCGAGAATGGAGCCTCCCCCACCGATCAGACCAAGAACGAGTCCGACCAGACTCCCTGAGGTCAGGGCGGGGAAAGCAGCAGCGAGAACCATCGACGTGACTCAGCCCTCGTGTTTTTTACCCGGCTTCACAAAGACTTCTCGTCCGCGCAGCATGAAGTCCCAATAAAGACGCGGCATGACCTTTTCTTTCAGGAACCAGGCCAGACGCGTGGGCTTTTTGCCGTTCAACACCCAGCCCGGCAGGGTTGGCAGAAGCTTGCCGCCATAGCCGAATTCGGCCAGCACGATCTTGCCGCGCTCGACAGTCAGCGGGCAGCCGCCATACCCGTCATAAGCGTAATCGAGCTTGCGCCCTGAAAGCTGGGCAATCAGGTTCTCGACGACGACCGGGGCCTGTTTCCGGGCCGCTGCGGCCGTCTTGGCATTGCTCGTGCCCGCCACATCACCGATCGCAAAGACATTCGCGAACTGAGTGTGCTGCAACGTGTCCGGATGAACGGAAACGAAGCCATCTTTCCCGGCAAGCGGTGACGTCTTGATCACGTCCGGCGCGGTCTGGGGCGGTACGACATGCAGCATGTCGAATTTGCGCTCGACGCGCTCCACACCGGATTCCGTCGTGCGCTCGAAAGTAGCGATCTTCTTCTCGCCATCGACCGCAACGAGGCGGGATTTCAGCGTCAGATCGATGCTGTACCCCTTGATGTAGTCCATCAGCGGCGGAACGAAATCGGCAACGCCAAAGAGGCTTGGCGTTGCGGTATCGAAGGAAGCCTGAACCCGTCCGAGCACCCCTCTGCGTCGCCATTCGTCACAGGCCAGATAGAGTGCCTTTTGCGGAGCGCCTGCACATTTGATGGGCATCGGAGGCTGGGTGAAGAGCGCCACACCCTCATTGAGCTTGCTCACCAGCTCCCAGGTATAGGGAGCCAGATCGTACCGGTAATTCGAGGTTACCCCGTTCTTGCCGAGCGTCTCGGTCAGACCCGGAATAGCGGCCCAGTCGAGCTTGAGACCGGTCGCAACGATGAGCGACTCATAGGTAATCTGACTGCCATCGCCGAGTTCAACCCGGTTTTGTTCGGGGTGAAAAGCCGTGACCGCCTGACGGATCCAGCTTGCGCGCGACGGAATGAGACCGACTTCGGAGCGGCGCGTGCTCTTGGCGTCAAAGACACCGCCGCCGACGAGGGTCCATCCTGGCTGATAATAATGCTCTGTCGAGGGTTCGATGACAGCCACATGCAGCTCAGGCCGACGACGCAACAGGCTGGCAGCGCAAGCAAGACCACCTGCACCTCCGCCAACCACAACAACATCGAAACGCTGACTTTTGGGAGCCTCCTCTTCCTTCTGGGACGAAGCGAGCTCGAACAGATCCGATGCCCGGCGGCCGGAGCGGCAATAGGCCAGAACCTTGCCTGTCCCGTCAGGCCCCGTCATTTCGTTCAGGGTGCGGCGCATGACCGAAACGCTATGCGCGTCAGGGGTCGCTCCCATCCGCACCGGGATATAGGCAAACGCCAGACCGCATTTCTCTGCCGCAACGCCGAGATCGGCAACGCTGGCTGATCTTTCTCCTCGCCATCCGGCCGGTGGAGATGATGCCGGTAATGCCCTGCTCCTTGAGTGCAGGCAGATCCTCCACCCGGATCTGGGGCGATACGGCGAAATGCGCCGTCAGAAAACGAAGGGACATGGGCGGTACCTTTCTCTTGTCAGTCTGTCGTGAGGGCCAGAATGGTCAGGGCCTAGAGCGTGTCGAGCGGTATCTTGATGTAGCGCGTCCCATTCTCCTCGGGTTCCGGCAGGCGGCCGCCGCGCATATTGATCTGGACCGAGGGCATGATGAGATTGGGCAAGGATAAAGTCGCATCACGTTTCGTGCGCATCGCCACGAAATCATCCTCGCTGATCCCGTCATGAACATGAAGATTGCTGTCTCTCTGGGCACCGATCGTGGTCTCCCAGGCGTAATGATCGCGGCCCGGCGCCTTGTAATCGTGACACAGAAACAGACGTGTCTCGCGTGGCAGGGAGAGCAGACGCTTGATCGAGCGATGAAGCTGCCGCGCATCCCCGCCGGGGAAATCGGCTCGGGCAGTCCCGAAATCGGGCATGAAAAGTGTATCGCCGATGAAGGCCGCATCGCCGATCACAAAGGCCATATCCGCCGGAGTGTGGCCGGGAACATGCAGGGCGATTGCCTCGATTTCACCAATTCTGAAACTGTCTCCATCCTTGAAGAGGTGATCGAATTGAGAGCCGTCCCGTGCGAAACGCGTTCCGGCATTGAAGATCTTGCCGAACACCTCCTGAACGCGAACAATCTCCGCACCGATTGCCAGCTTCCCACCGAGCTGCTCCTGCAGCCAGGGTGCTGCGGAGAGATGATCCGCATGAGCATGGGTTTCGAGCTGCCAGACAATTGTCAGGTTTTCATTTTTTATGAAATCGAGAATGGCCTGCGCGCTGTCTGATGAGGTGCGCCCCGATGCTGCGTCATAATTGAGCACGCTATCGATCACCGCCGCCTCCCGGCTGACAGGATCATAGACGACATGAGACGCCGTATAAGTGGGCTCGTCGAAGAAGCTCTCGATCACGGGCCTGGGTGATGTCCCCCCTTGGGCCGCGCGTATCTGCTGTGTGGCGTGTGCGATCTGGGCGTCAACCATTGTTCCGCTCCTCGTCATTACATATATCTTGTAATTGATGTTTCTTCGTTTTTGTAATCGTGCTAGAAGCCGCGGTCAAGCAACACTTTCTTAAAGAGAGGTCATCCCGTGCAGGAAACGACGCCCGTCATGCCCCCGCGCCTTGGCTCGAAGGCACCGAATTTTCAGGCCCGCACAACGCTGGGAATGACCAGGCTCAGCGACTTCCTTGGCCGCTGGGTCGTTCTCTTCTCCCACCCTGCCGATTTCACGCCCGTCTGCACAAGCGAGTTCATTGCCTTCGCGCACGCGCAGGAAACCTTCGAGGCGCTCAACTGCCAGCTTCTTGGTCTGTCCGTCGACAGCCTGCCGTCACACCTGGCGTGGCTGGACGCGATCAGACGCGATCTGGGAACGAGCATTCGATTTCCGGTAATCGAAGATCCTTCCATGGCGATCGCACAGGCCTATGGCATGCTCGATCAAACGGCAGCGAACAGCAGCACCGTCCGAGCCTGCTTCATCATCGATCCCGAGGGGCTCATCCAGTGCATTCTGAATTACCCTCTTTCGATCGGGCGCTCGGTGAACGAGATCCTTCGCACGGTCAAAGCACTGCAACATTCGGTGAAAAGCAACAGGCTCATCCCTGAGGGCTGGCAAGCTGGAGCACCGAGTTTCGAGCCCTCCGCCCTTACCTCCGATGACGTCGCCGAGCAGGATTCACCGCTTTGGTTTTATCGTCTGAAGGAGGACAAAGCTTGAAATCCGAGATGCGTGCGAGCCTTGCCCCCCTGCTGGAGCGGTTGCGCCTCTATAATCAACCGCAACGCCTGATGATTCTTTCCTGCCTTTGCGTGAAGCCCTGCTCTGTCTCGGAGATCGAGCACGCGACGCAGATCGGGCAACCGGCCCTATCTCAACAGCTCGGGGAATTGAGGCGCGCCGGCATGATTGCCTCGACCCGCGAAGCCCGTGAAGTCACCTATGGCTTTGCAACGCTGCAGGAAAAGCGCAGGGCAGAAAAAATCCTCTCTCTTCAAGCCCAAGAGAACGAGATGGCGCGAGAGCCCGAATTCTCATCAAGTCATGTCGGTGCCCAGTTCGCATCCATCCTTCTCGACTAGAACCCGCGCCTCATATCCATTGGGACCCGATGCATGACGGATGACACTGCGAGACGGAGACCCGCGATCCTGATCGACGCAGAACTATAGATGACGGGCCCGCGCTGTTATGGAATTCTCCCCGCTTCCCGCCGCCCCCCCCTCACGAAGGAATGTCTCCGTGCAGCTCTCCCCGACCACGCTACAAGCCGCATCCTTTTCGTTCTTTCTGGCACTTGCCTCCTGTTCGGCACCCGAAAGCGGCAAGGTAGCCCCTCCGACACTGCCCGATGCCCGCCTGTCGCTTGCGGCTCCTCCGGCGCTGGGCAGTGCGGCTCAGGCTGATGACGACCGCATCTTCAAGGCGACGCGCCTGCTTGCAGGCACACCGCGCTGGGCGCTGGCGACCAGCGATGCCGATCTGCACCCGCAGGCTTTCCTGAGCCATTACTCCTGTGCCGCAGGCTTTACCCTCGATCTCGCCAAGGCGCCCCACCTCGCGCAGATCATGACACTGGCCGCAAAGGCGGAAACGGTGCGCACGTCAGAGGAGAAACACCACTGGAACCGACTGCGCCCCTTCATCGGTAATGACGCCCCGCTTTGTGTGGCACGCTCTCCCGAGCTTACGAAAAGCCCGTCCTATCCTTCGGGTCATACGATTGCGGGCTATTCGACGGCACTCGTCCTCTCCGCCCTGCTTCCGGAGAGATCGGCACAGCTTCTTCAGCGCGGACGTGTGATGGGTGAAAGCCGTATCGTGTGCGGCGTGCACTGGGCCTCTGATGTCGCTGCCGGTTATCAGGCCGCTGGCGCTTTCGCCGTCGCGATTCTGCAAGATCCGGCAATCCGGGATCTTCTGCCGGAAGCACGTGCCGAATTGCTGGCCATGCAGCAGGCGAATGTCCAACCCGATCCCAAGGTGTGTGCTGTTGAGGCGGACGCCGCGGCCCACTCCCCGTTCAGCGATTTCTGAACAAAGTCGTCTGACCTAAAAAAGGGGACGTAGGCACTCACGCGCCGCCGCCCCCTCTCCCTGACCTTTGTCAGCCAGCAACCACGCCCTGAATGAAGCGACGGAAGCCTTGCACTGTCCCGTCGACGGCACCTGTCGTTTCCAGACGAAGTGCCGGACTCTCCGGTGCTTCGTAAGGCGCGCTTATGCCGGTAAATTCCGCGATCTTGCCCGCACGGGCAGCCGCGTAAAGTCCCTTCGGATCGCGCGTTTCGCACACTTCGATCGTCGCATCCACATGAACTTCATGGAAACCCTGCCCGATGATCTGCGCCGCCAAAGCGCGATCCTCGATCAGAGGAGAGACGAGCGCTACGATAACGACCTGTCCGCTCTCAGCCAGGATGCGCGCAACATGCGCAGCGCGTCGAATATTTTCGCGACGATCCTGCGCCGAGAACCCCAAATCGCTGCACAGTCCCGCCCGCAACGTGTCGCCATCGAGCACGGTTGTACGCAGACCCTGCGCCACGAGATCGGCCTCAGCCGCACGAGCGATCGTGCTTTTTCCGGAACCGGGGAGCCCGGTCAGCCAGAAAACGGCTCCTTCATGCCCCTGAAGAGCGCGACGTTCACCCGCCGAGACCTTGCTGGCCGTCGGATGGATGGCATGAGCCCCGTCAGGCAGTTCGGCCGCGCGAGAAGCGGTGCGCCTCCGACAATGCGCTGGAAACGATCGACCAGAACGCCGCGACCGTCGCTGTAACCCGGTGAGAACGGATCGAACAGGATCGCATGAGACGTCGCCAGCGTAATTTCGGCAAAGCATCGGGCGGCACCTCGTCACCAAGCGACAGTGTCAGATCCTCGAGATTGACCACTGCGTCGATGGAGGCGACCGTCACATCGTGTTCGGCGGTCGCCAGACGCAGGGTGAAGCTTTCCCCCACGCGCAGGGGCTCACCGCGCAGCCAGAAGAGACGCGTCCGGATGCGCGCTGAGCGGACGGGCTCTCTGCCTGTCTCAATAGCAGGGAAAAGCAGATCCCCACGATCAGGCACGAGGTCTGGTTCCAGACGCAGTGCAATCGACTCGCCCGCCCCGGCAACCGGGTGCGCGGGTGCGTGCCAGCGGCAGATTTCGGCGACTGTAGCCTGCTGCCCCTGCGAACCGATCACGATACGATCGCCTTCGCGCACCACTCCACGCTCGATGCGCCCCGCGACATAGCGCACGTCATCGAAGCGATAGACATCCTCGACCGGCATCCGGAAATCGAGCGCCAGACGCGAGGCCGGAGCCGGAACAGCGGCCAGTGCTTCGACCAGTGTCGGGCCCTGATACCAGGGCGCGCGCTCGGATCGGCTGGCGATATTGTCTCCGTCGCGGGCAGAGGCCGGAACGAAAGCCTCCACGTTGATTTCGAGACGCCCAAGCAGATCGCGCACATCGATTTCGGCCTGATCGATTTTGGCCTGATCGAAGTCGAGCAGATCGGATTTGTTAAGCAGCACGATGACGTGACGGATGCCGATCAGACGCAGCAACATGGCATGACGCCGTGTCTGCTCCTGCGCGCCTTCGAGCGCGTCGACCACCAGAACGGCGGCTTCGGCATCGGCAGCGCCCGTGATCATGTTCCGCAGGAACTGGCGATGACCCGGTGCATCGACGATCACGAACTCACGGCCGCCAGATGGAACGGGATACGCGTAGAGTCGACCGTGACACCCTGATCGCGTTCGATCTGAAGGGAGTCGAGGAGGAAGCTCCACTCGACAGTCAGACCGCGTTTACGGCTGCTCTCGACAATCTGGGCCAGCTTGCCGTCCTGTAAACTATCCGTGTCGTAAAGCAGGCGGCCAATCAGGGTCGATTTGCCATGATCGACATGGCCGACAATCACGATGGGTGTCGCGGCGGCGCGCAACGAGGCGGGAAGGTCGTTGGTGGTCATGATATCGCCCATTGCTCAGAGATAACCCGCAACACGGAGACGCTCGAAAGCATCTTCGGATTCATGGTCCATGGCGCGTCCAGCGCGCTCGGAGGTCTTGCTGTTTTCCAGCTCGGCAATCACTTCGGCCAGGGTCGAGGCATTGCTGTCGATCGGGCTCGTGATGTCCTGATCGCCCAGCGAGCGATAGCGCTTGCCGTTCTTGGCGAAATACAGATCGACGAGAGGAATGTTCTCGCGCTCGATATAGCGCCAGATATCGATCTCACGCCATGAGAGCAGCGGATGCACACGGATATGCATGCCGTCTTCATAAGGCGTGGCGTACTGGTCCCAGAATTCGGGCGGCTGGTTACGCACATCCCAGCGATGGCCGGCACCACGCGGGCTGAAGACGCGCTCCTTGGCCCGGGTTGCCTGCTCATCACGACGGATACCGGCGATCACGCCACGCAGCTTGTGCTTCTCGATCAGGCTGGCAAGCCCTGCCGTCTTGCGCGCAGCCGAACGGGCTGCCGGCGGCAGAGAAGGGTCGATTTCCTCAACCGGAGGGCAGTCGCCCAGCATCAGATCGAGATTCCATTTCTTCGCGTATTCTTCGCGAAAGGCATACATCTCGGGGAATTTCTTTCCCGTATCGACATGCATGACCGGGAACGGTACGCGGCCCATGAACGCCTTGCGGGCCAACCAGACCATGACATTGCTGTCCTTGCCCAGCGACCAGAGAAGCGAAAGCGGACGAAGCTTACGATAGGCTTCGCGCAAAACGAAAATGCTCTGCGCCTCGAGCTGATCGAGATCGTCCATGGCGCGCGGTGTCGCCAGAGTGGGGGACGCCAAACTCATGTTATGCTCCGTTATCGCGCAGGCAGGTGAATGCCGCATTCGGTTTTGGTCTGTCCGGCCCAGCGTCCGGCTCTGGGGTCTTCGCCTTCGGCCACAGCACGCGTGCAGGGCGCACAGCCGATCGACTTGAAGCCGAGGCTGGTCAAAGGATGGCGCGGAAGACGGCGACGCGTCATCTCACTGTCGATCCGCTCATGGGTCCAGGAGGCGAGAGGATTGATCTTGGCGCGACCATCTTCAAGCGGCTCAAAAGCTTTCATGGCGGCACGCGTCGCGGCCTGCCCACGTTTGCGCCCCGTTATCCACGCGTCAAAATCGTTTAAAGCATCGTCCATCGGCTCGACCTTACGCAGCGCGCAGCAGGCATCCGGGTCGAAATCCGCGAGCTGATCCTGCGGATCACGATCGTGGATTGCCTTGTCGCTCGGCCCGATGGAGCGCAGTCCGGTCAGCCCCAGAAACTCAGCGAGCTCGTCGCGATAAGTCAGCGTTTCGGGAAAATGGCGTCTGGTTTCCAGGAAAAAAACCGGAAACTCCGGGTCTATCTCGGCAATCATCGCGAGGAGCAGAGCAGATTCGGCTCCAAACGACGAGACGAGCGCGAGACGGCCGTGCAGCACCTCCATCGCCCGCCCCAAAAGGCGGTCTTCAGGGGTTTGTTCGAGGATCTGGCGTTCTGTCTGGGTCAAGGCCATGACTGAATAAATCCACTATTAAAAATCGCTTATTGCGATGACATGCTCGACATAATACCTCAGACCCTACCGTGCAATGGGTGACCTACAAATCTCACGATCAAAATTGGTGGATTTCTCGTCGATGATTGACAACTTCTCCCACCAGAGTGAGTGCCGGACTGACAACGCCCCGTTCAGCCACCAGAGCGGGCAATGTGCCGAGTGTCGCGACATGCACCCGCTGATCGGCTCTCGTGCCGTGCTCGATGACCGCCGCAGGCCAGTCAGCAGGCAGACCATGGGCCTGAAGCTGGGCACAGAGATCGGCCATCGGTGACAGCCCCATATAGATGGCCAGAGTCTGACCTTTTTTGGCAAGGCTCGGCCAGTCGAGATTGAGGGTGCCGTCCGCTCGTGCGTGGCCCGTCACAAAGATGCAGCTCTGGGCACAATCGCGATGAGTCAGCGGAATACCGGACGCCGCACCGCACCCGCTTGCTGCCGTGATGCCGGGGATCACCCTCACCGTCACACCCGCATCGACGAGCGCTTCCATCTCCTCACCGCCACGCCCGAAAATAAAGGGGTCTCCTCCTTTCAGACGGAGCACGCGCTCCCCTGCCTTGGCGCGCCGGATCAGTTCTTCATTGATGTTGTCTTGTGGCAGAATGTGGTGACTGCGCTTCTTGCCGACGAATACACGCTCGGCATCCCGCCGCACCCGATCCATGATCGCGGGAGGGATCAGCTGGTCGTAGAGCACGGAATCTGCATTGGACATCAAACGTAAAGCCGCAAGCGTCAGCAGATCCGGGTCGCCGGGGCCTGCGCCGACAAGCCAGACTTCCCCCTGCCTCGGTACGGCGTTGAGCGCGTCTTCCAGACTCTTTCGAGCGGCTCCTTCCTCACCACGAAGGGCCTGCTCCGCACCACGTCCGTCGACAAAATTCTCCCAGGCGCGACGGCGGATCAACGTGTCGGGTTGCGTTTTCTTGATCCAGCTTCTCTGGGCCTGCATGAAACGGGCAAGCCGCGAGAGCCCGTCAGGAAGAAGCGCTTCGATCTGCGTTCTGAGACGCCTTGCCAGAACCGGCGCCGCACCATTGGTCGAAATCGCGATCTGTACGGGCGTGCGATCGATGATGGCAGGCGTGATGAATGTTGAGGGTTCCTGATCGTCCACAACGCAGATCGCCACACCAGCCGCTCTCGCAAGGGCTGCAATCTCGCGGTTCAAATCAAATTCATCCGTTGCGGCGAATACCAGCCGCATCTGCGGAAGAAGCGTTCTGACGGACTCGAGCTCGATCGCATCGCCCAGATGCGTGACACGCCCCGACGCGACCGCCTGCGTGATTTCGGGATCGCTGATAGCGCCCAGAACCGCAATATCGTGACACCGCCCCAAAAGCAGACGCAGCTTGTTCGCAGCCACCTGACCGCCACCGATCAGAAGGGCACGCGCATCATCGAGACGCATCGCAATGGGAGATAGGTCGCTTCATTCTTCATACTATCTGTATGACCTGCGTCCTCGTAATCGCCAAGAGAGCCCGGCCTGTAAGAAACCACACGAAAATGTCGGCTGGGCAGCCCGCTCAAGCCTGTTACGGTCCCACAAATTGAGCTGCGACGAAAAGGATGACGCAATGTCGAACCCAGCCTTGTTTTCCCTGAAGGGTCGACGCGCCCTGATCACCGGCGCGTCACGCGGCATCGGTTTCACACTTGCCCAGGGCCTTGGCGCTTTCGGAGCCGACATCATCCTCAACGGACGGCAGGCTGCGGCCCTCGAAACCGCTCAGGCCAAGCTGGAGGCCGAGGGCATCACGACGCGGACCAGCGTTTTCGACGTCACGGATCAGGATCAGGTCGAGGCGGGGATCGCAGCCATCGAGCAGGAAGGGCCGATCGATATCCTGATCAACAATGCGGGTATCCAGTTCCGGTCACCGCTCGATCAGTTTCCCCGTCACGAATGGGACCGGCTGATCTCTACCAATCTCAGTTCGGTCTTCTTCGTGGCCCAGGCCGTGTCACGCTATATGATCCCCCGCAATCGCGGCAAAATCGTCAATATCTGCTCGGTCCAGAGCGAGCTGGCCCGGCCGGGGATCGCGCCCTATGCGGCCACAAAAGGGGCGGTCAAGATGTTGACGAAAGGCATGGCCACAGACTGGGCGCGTCATGGTCTGCAAATCAACGGGCTTGCACCGGGGTATTTCGAAACCGAGATGAATGCGGCCCTCGTCGCCAATCAGGATTTCTCAACCTGGCTCTGCCAACGCACGCCCGCGGCGCGCTGGGGAAAGAGCGATGAACTCATCGGGGCTGCCGTCTTTCTGTCATCGGATGCCTCGAGCTTCGTTAACGGTCACATACTCACCGTTGATGGAGGTTTGACGGCCTCCGTCTGACATAGCGGTAAATGAGTATTTACGCATTCACGATTCTGACGCTATGAATCAGGCTGGTTGAGCGGCCTCATCCGTGCTGTGTTCGAGACGCCATCCTCCTTCGCCGAGCGGGATGCCAGAAAGTGGGTGGCGGTCAAGATGAGGCTTACCAAGCAAAGGGTTCCCGACCTGCCCGCCAGCGGGCAGAGTCTTCATCACCATGCGCTCGAGCCTCTTCGTGCCAGCTTTCCTGATCTGGGGTTCGCACTCCTTCACATCGATCACGGTCGACCCTCTCATGTCGACCCCACTCGGATCGGCTCCCCCGACCTTTCCGAATGGGCCGATCACGACTGGAGCGCCGCGCAGCCGACAGAAGGTGTGCATTCACTCTTCGGATGGTCTTTCTACCCCTTCGGCAATCCGGCTCACGGTGCCATCGCAGTCGATACGCGACGCACAATGCTCGAAGATCACCGTGATCGTGCCATCCATGCCCATGCCCGTCTTCTCGGGGCTATCCCCCTCCAAATGCTCAAAGAAAGCGCCTCGGTCTCCAACCGTGTCAGCGTAAGCTCCGCACAAGAACTGCGTTCTCAAATTCATCTCGGTTTTTTCATGTGGTGCGCAGCATCATCACGTCTGACCGGGGACCCGCGCATGGCGACACTCTGCGGGCTGACAGACGAGGCGCTCAAATATGGAATCACGTGGTCGGATCTTCTCACGCGTATCCATCAGGAAGACCGCCCTCCCCCCGATCAGTCGCCCATCGACTGGTTGATCACCGCACCTGAACAGGGTGTGCGACTGTTCTCGGCTACCGGCGAGATGATCCGCGTGCATATCAGTGCTCAACCGCATGGGAAGGACTGCACGGGCACAATCATCGACATCACCCATGAAGACCGTCTGGCGCTGAGAACCAGCCAGGCCTTCATCAACTCGATGCTGGTCAGCGCCAATGACTGTGTCAAGATTCTGGACCTCAGCGGGGTCGTCACCTTCATCAATCATGGGGCGATACGCGTTCTGAACCTGTGCACGGCCTCGGAAATGATCGGTCTCTACTGGCCCGATGTCTGGCAGGAACGTGGACGAAACCTCGCGCTCGATGCCATCGAAGCGGCGGGCGCCGGCAGAACCAGCCATTTCCAGGACTATATCGAGACATCGGACGGTCGGACCCGGCTCTGGGATGTGATTATCGCCCCTATTCTCGGCGCTGACGGTAAACCTGAACGTATCCTCGGCGTCTCGCGAGAGATGTCTGTGGCGAATCAGGAGCATGAACGTCTCGAATTGGCGCTTGAGGCGGGCACGATCATCGGCATGTGGCTGTGGGATGCAGAACGTCGACTGATCACGGGCGACAAGCGCATGGCAGCAACGCTCGATCTTCCGTCTGCCCAACTCACGGCGGGCGTGACTCTGGAGCGTATTCTCGAGGGCGTAACCCCTGAAGACCGCCCCGCAATCGCAGCCGCCCTTGATGAAGCTCTGCGCGATAAAAAACGCTTTCGCTGCGAATTCAGATTACGGGATGACGGGACCAGGACCAGCCGCTGGGTCGAGGCGAACGGGTCGTGCACTTACGATGAGGAGGGCAATGTAAGCCATTTTCCAGGTATTCTTCTCGACATCGACGCCCCCAAACGGCAGACCCTCAAACGCGAAGCGCTTGTTGTTTTCGGTGATGAGCTGCGAACGCTCTCCAGCACAAGCGATGTCCTCGATCTGACATCACGCACGCTCGGCGTCACGATCGAAGCCGATCGCTCGGGATTTGCCGATGTCGATCATGAAAGGGAATTGGCTCAAGTCACCGATTGCTGGCGCCGAGACCCGTCGATCACAAACATTTCCGGCCTTTATGCCTTCCGCAGCTTCGGCTCGTATATCGAACGCCTCAAAAAGGGAGAGGTTGTCGCGATTGACGATGTAAGGACTCACCCTCTCACAGTTGACCAGGCAGACTCGTTTATTCCGCTTCAGATCTGCGCCCTGCTCAACGTCCCGATTATGGAAAACGACGTCCTGCAGGCTGTCGTGATCGTTCAGTTCAGACACCCCCATTGCTGGGACGAGATTACGCTCTCTTTCGTCCGGACAGTGGCCGATCGAAGCTGGGCAGCCATAAGGCAGATGCGAGCTCAGGATGCTCTGCGCCGTCTGAATGAGACACTCGAAGATCAGGTCGTTCGTCGCACGAAGGAACGCGATCGCCTCTGGGCGATCAGCTCGGATCTTCTCGCTCTGATGGATCGCGAAGGCCGCCTGCGCTACCTCAACCCGAGCTGGCAGAACAGTTTCGGTGACAAGGCGCGTCACTGGCTGGACAGCAAACTGGAGCACCTCGTCCATCCCGAGGATATGACCCGCGCGGTGGACGCTCTCGCGCTTTTACGCGAAGGCCGGCTTGAGCATGGGGTCGATCTCCGTTTTCAGCGCCATGACGGAGCATGGCACACCTTCAACTGGTCCGGCTCGATCGAAGGCGATGACATCTATCTGACCGGGCGGGATGTCACGGATCGTATCGCCCTTGAAGACCAGCTCCGCCAGTCCCAGAAAATGGAAGCGGTCGGGCAGCTCACCGGCGGCCTTGCTCATGATTTCAACAATATTCTGGGAGGCATTGGCGGCGCGCTCGATCTTCTCACGCGTCGCCTGGAACAGGGACGCACGGAAGGGCTGGACCGCTACATCACCGCAGCAAGAGGCGCTACTGACCGCGCTGCGGCCCTGACCCATCGTCTGCTTGCCTTCTCGCGCAGGCAGACTCTCGACCCTCAGGCAGCGGACGTTAACGCCCTCATTCTCAGCATGAATGACTTGCTAGACGGGACCGTCGGACCGGGAATAACGCTCGACCTTCAACTTAATGAGACAATCGGCCCGGCTTTGGTCGATATGAATCAGCTCGAAAACGCCCTGCTCAATCTCTCGATCAATGCACGCGACGCCATGCCGGAAGGCGGCATCCTTCGTATCGCCACGTCTCGTGCAATACTTGGTTCGCTCCAGGCCGAAGAATGGGGACTCCGCCCCGGCCCCTATCTGGTCCTGTCAGTCACAGACACAGGCGTTGGCATGAGCACCGACGTCATGGCACGCGCATTCGACCCGTTTTTCACCACCAAGCCCATAGGCCAAGGCACCGGGCTCGGTCTGAGCATGATCTATGGGTTTGCTCGCCAGTCTGGCGGACGGGTGAGTATCGTCTCGACCCCCGCTGCTGGCACATCGGTGCATATCTGGCTCCCCAGCCATACGGCCACGCTCCCGGTCGCGCCCGCACTCCCCGAGCGCGAGCAAAGCGGCGTGTCTCTGCGGCATTTGAGGGTCCTGCTCGTCGACGATGAGGAAACGCTGCGCTTTACCATGCGTGAAACGATGGAAGACTGGGGGGCGGTCGTTCACGAAGCTGGCGATAGCACGGCAGCCCTTGCCCTGCTCAACCATCAGGAACTGCTCTTCGACATCATGGTTACCGATGTCGGCCTCCCGGGTGGCCTGAACGGGCGCCAGCTCGCTGATGCTGCCCGCGAGCTCAGACCCGGTCTCCCGGTCCTCTTCATCACAGGCTATGCCGAGCAAGCTGTCTTCAGCGGCGGGATGCCCGGGGAGAAAATTCACATTCTCCCCAAGCCCTTCACCACGCCTCATTTCGAGGAGAAACTCAGAGCCACGCTGTCAGCTGCCTGACGGCTCTGAGGCTTCCCGAGAAACTTCTAGGAAGGCTCGGTACCCGTTTCAGGCGCTTGCACAGATCGGTCATGCTCTTGCCCGGTCTGCAACCCGGCCAGGCCTGTCACCTCAACGAAGCGTGTCGGATAAGGCAGATGGATGCCACGTGCCTCGAAAGCCTTTTTCATACGGCGATAGAATTCGCGCTGAACAGGCCAACGTCCCGCTGTCGTCGTCGGCAGCGTGCCGCGTACGGTGACGGAGGTCTGATTCAGAGCATCGACACCCCACATCTGGAAGTCGTCGATGATAAACGTCTTGAAGCGCTCATCCGCCCGCATCTCCGCCGTGATCTCGTTGATCGTCGCAACAACATCGTCGGTGTCGGTTTCATAGCCGACTTCCGCAACGATAATGGCGCGCGCAAAATCGCGATTGAAATTGATGATCTGACCCAGAGAGCTGAAGGGAAAAATATTCATCGAGCCGTCATTGGCTCTTACATGCACCGTACGCAAGGACAGGTGCTCGACGACACCGTATGTGCCGTTCAGTGTCACCGCATCCCCGACAGTCAGAGCATTCTCCATCAACAGGAAAATCCCGTTGATGAAATCCTGCACCAGCTTTTGCGAGCCAAAGCCGAGCGCAACACCAAAGATCGATGCCCCTGCCAGAAGCGGTGCGACATTGACCCCGATCTCGCTCAGAATGGTCAGGCCGATGACAGTCACCAGAACAACCATCAGAACAATCCTCAGCATGGGCTGCAGCGTGCGGACACGGGCAACGCGCGCAGCGCCCTCCGCCTGCGAGCCAACCTTGCGGGCGTAGCGCTCGAGCATGATGTTGCTCGCTTCCCAGACGATGACCCCGAACAAAAGCGCGATCAGGACGGTCATGGACGAGGAGATCAGGCGATAACCCAACCCGCCAACGCCGAACAGGGCTTGAGGGCGCGCCCATGCACTCGCCAGAGCAAGCACCGTCAGGGCGATGATGATCACCGAGGTGATCCGCTGGGCAGGCCCGTAATAGCGGGTGAAGCGGGTCTGGGTATCCTCGTTGAGCGCGACCCAGTCCGGAGCCGTTCGGAAGAGGCGTTCCAGCACCCCATAGAGCACGATGCTTACCAGACGAGCTAGAACAAGGGCGACGGCGCTACGAAGGAATACTTTCCAGATCGCAGCATAACCATGATGGATCTCGGCAGCCCAGACGAGCCAGAGCCCCATATCGAAGAACAAGGCCACGATCCACCAGACTCGCCCGAACAGATGGAGCGCGTTGGCGCCAAAGCCACGTTTGTCACCCCGGTCACAGAACCGCATGACCCGCGGACGGCTCCGCATGATCATCACGGCCACCATCAGATGCAGGACGAGCGTCAGGATCTTCAAAAGGGCCTCGATCACGCGATCGGGCAAACCGCAATCATTCAGGGTCTCAAGCGCTGCAGCAGAAATGCCGGTTGTCACGACAAGGAGGCGGAACCAGTGAAAGAGAAACGCTGAAGCGGAGTCCGAGAGCAACGCCAGACGCAGCCATGGGCGCTGAGGCGCAAGAACCGTACGAGCTGCGACGATCAGGCCTCCGGCAATCAACGCCGTGATACTCAGAACACGCAGCAATCCCGTGGTATTATCGTCTGCATCAGGATCGAGCACGATCATCAGCAGCGCGACCGCTGGCACGACCAGCACTGGCAAACTGTCCAGAACAAGACATAGCGCGCTGAAAGGAAGACGCTTCAGCACCAGCATCAGGCGTGCAAGCGCCCCTTGGTGACGCAGGCGCGTTTCACGTTCCTTGTCCTGATCTTCCTCGGTTTCGGTCGCTGGATCGGAAGTGGCCTCACGATCGACGGCTTCTTCGGCCGCCTGCCTATCGTCTTCGCCCTTCACAAGATTAACACGGCCCCGAACCCGCGCCATGGTCTCGACCCGATCTCGCGGCCCTCTCAGCAGAAAACGCAGCCCATAGAAGAGGCCGGTGCTGATCCCGGCCAGCAGAATGGCGCGCAGGAGAAGCTTCAGAGATTCCTGACGATCCGCCGGGTTCGTGCGCATATGGCGCCACCAGGGCCCGATTGCCCGCACATCGACCACGGTGCGCAGCAAGGTATGCGCCTGATTGCCAGCAACCCGCCCCCAATCGGAGACGCTCCCCAACAGTTCAGCACCAAGCCCGTCCGGCTTCAGCTTGGGTTGGGTCTGCGCGCCACCATCCTGACCGCCCCCCTGCTGGGCGCGAGTCAGATTTTGTAAGGTTGTGAGAAATTCGCGGCGCTTGGCGTCATCGTTCAGAACCGAGGCAAGCTGCTTTGCCTGCTCGCTTGTGATGTGAGGAAGGGCGTTACTGACCGGAGCAGTCTGCGCATGAGTGGGCGCGGAGCCAGAGGTTAAAAGGCCCAAGAAGAGGACTAAAAACGCTGGAAACCGGGCGTAGCGCAGCAACGCTCGAGAGCAGGACAACATTCAAGACTTCCTTGCAGGGTAAAAGTGAGGCGTTCTGACCTCTTCCCTATAACGGTGGCCAGAACGAGGCAAACCCACCAAAGTCTTGATATCGTAACGAGGAAGTGGACTGTCTCAGGACCCGATTCAGGTAAAAGAGACGATGTCGTTCAGGCGATTTTTCGGGTGGCCGAAGCCACCCCGTTACTTCAGGCTGCTTCTGATAGACGGTGTTCACGCCACAAAACAGCTAATGCCGAGACAAGGGAGTCGACGTCTTCCCGGCTATGCAGAGGTCCTGGTGTGATACGCAGACGCTCCATTCCCCGTGGAACAGTCGGATAGTTGATCGGCTGGATATAATGGCCGAAACGCTTCAGCAGCGCATCGGAGAGCGCGCGGCACTGCACGGCATCCCCCACCATGACCGGGACGATGTGCGACGGATTAGGGAGATGCGGGATGTGGGCACGGTCGAGGCTCTCACGCAGCCAGGCGACAGCCTGACGATGCGCCAGACGTTCTTCCTGGCTCTGGCGCAGGTGACGGATGCTTGCGAGCGCTCCAGCTGCAACCATTGGCGGAAGCGCTGTTGAAAAGATGAATCCCGACGCAAAGGAGCGAACAAAATCACACAAGGCTGCGGTGCCGGTGATATAGCCACCGACCACACCGAACCCCTTACCCAGCGTGCCTTCGATTACAGAGAGTCGATGAGCAATGCCGCGCTCTTCTGCAACGCCCCCGCCCTGATGGCCATACAGGCCAACGGCATGGACCTCATCAAGATAGGTCAGGGCATTGTAGCGGTCGGCCAGATCGCAAATGGCTTCGATTGGCGCAATATCGCCGTCCATCGAGTACACTGACTCGAAAGCAATGATCTTGGGCGTCTCGAGCGGAAGGCTCTTGAGCTTCTCTTCCAGATCGACGACGTCGTTATGAGCGAAAATCATCTTCTCGGCACGGGAGTGGCGTATGCCTTCAATCATCGACGCGTGATTGGCTGCGTCCGAGAGGACGACACAGCCTTTCAGCCTTGCTGCGATCGTCCCGAGCGTCGCCCAGTTCGACAAGTAGCCTGAATTGAAGAGGAGCGCCGCTTCCTTGCCGTGCAGATCGGCCAGTTCGCGCTCGAGCGCTACGTGCTCGTGATTGGTGCCGGAAATATTGCGCGTGCCACCCGCGCCGGCCCCGCTGCGGTCAAGGCTTTCATGCATCGCCTTGAGGACGTCAGGATGCTGACCCATCCCGAGATAATCGTTCGAGCACCAGACCGTAATTTCGCGTTCCAGGCCATGATGATAAGCGTGAGGAAACTGCCCGGCACGACGCTCAAGCTCAGCAAAGTGCCGATAGCTTCCATCTGCCTTGAGACCATCGAGGGCTGTCTGAAAATACCGGTCATAGACCGCATCCACCTGCGCCATATTCTTTCCTTCTCATCGGGACCTAGCGCAAAACAGCTTCACGCGGCGTAGAGCAAGTTAAACTGATGTTATCGATGCGGTTGTCTGTCGGGAAATTCAATCGAAAACCATGTCTCGAGAAGGGATCGATCCTTGAGCCCTGCGTTAGGGGCAGGGCAGCGCCTCCAGGGACGCAATACTTTCGAGTTCTCGGCACCCCCCTCCCAGTTCATCGAAACCTGCCGAGAGCGCGAAAGCATATTGTGTGGAATTCGTGATTCGGCTGAGGTGAGTCTTGAGACCCAGCGCTGCATTGCCGTGCAGGAGGCGGCGTAAAAGCGCGACGCGACCGGATCCAGCAACTCGTCAGTCTCCCGACCAGCTTCTTCCACAGGCCGCCACGATCCGGTTGGTATTTTGAGCAGGATGGCATCGAGGCCAATTCCCGATATCAGTCCCGAGGCCGCACATTCTCTGAGAAGCCTCAGGCTGGACGGGTCCTGCCCGAATCTCGCGACCCATATCTGAACACCCCAGTCGATCAGAACAGCCAGTACGAAGGCCTGCTCGCGATCGTTATCTGCAAGACGTCGCTCATGCAGGGTCAGCCTGAGCCCGGTTGGCGGAAAGCCCGTCTCAGCGAGAATTTCTTGCAACGCCGCGATAAAGGTCTCGCCGGGCGCCATCGGATCGGACAGGGTCATCGTGACCGAATGCGAGCCAATCCTGGACGCTGCCTGAAGACAGATCTCTCGCAACAGGCTTATGTCACGTGCCTCTGAAGCAGGGGGGGACGAATTGCCCAAGCTCCGTCGGCCACGCTTGATCGAGGCGGCAAGATCCAGCTCCGCCTCCCAGCCGATCACGCGCGTCTGCCCTGAGCGACAAGCAAAACGCGCTGTCCATTGCAAAGGCTGGGACTTCCGGCAGGACGTAGAGCCGGACTGTAAGCGTGAGCGACGCAACCGAAAGGCAAAAGGCGCGTTCTCCCCGTCCAACACGAAATTGTCTGGACGTGAGGTTCTCCGCTCTTGTGACGGCAAAGTCTGGTGCTCCTGCTCCATCGTTTCCGGCACTCTTCGGAAACATCCTGGAACAGGCTTCGAGACGCCCTCTCCAGATCGAACGCCGGACGCTAACATCCGAAATCTAACACGCGCTTAACGGGGCTTCTGACAAGAATGTGAGACAGGACTCGATTTCCGTTCGCCGACAGGGCAAACAAGGAGTGAAACGGTCCCTTATCTGGCGCGCTATACCCTTTCGCTCAGTTTTTCCTTCTTGTTCAAGGACGAGACCATGACGGCCTCCGCCCGCCCTTCGCTCCTGTCACAGCTTATCTCCTACCCCCCGCTTGTGGCCCTGAAACCCTACTGGCGTGTCACCGTGGCCGCCTTTCTTGGCTGGTTCCTCGACGCGTTCGACCAGACTTCGCTTCTTCTGACGCTCCCCGATATCTCTCATGATTTCGGCGTCACGATCAGCGCCATGGGAACCGTCCTGCTTGCACAAAGCGTTGGACGTGCGATTGGCAATACCGGCTGGGGATGGCTGGCGGATCACTATGGCCGCCGCCTCGCGTTTTTGCTCGGGGTCTTGTGGTTTGGTGTTTTCTCCGCAGCGACAGGTCTGTCGACGGGGATCATCAGCATGATCATCATCCAGTTCCTGTTCGGGATCGGCTTCGGGGGAGAATGGACCGCGTCTGCTGCCCTGCTCATGGAGAGCGTGCCCGGCCGGAGCCGCGCCATGGCCTCGGCCATCATGATGTCAGGGTATGAGCTCGGCTTTCTGGCGGCCACGGCTGCCCAGGCCATCATTCTCCCTCATTATTCGTGGCGCCTCCTTTTCTTCATCGGCCTCGCACCCGCCCTGCTTGCCCTCTTCATCCGGATCGGTGTGCAGGAGAGCCCGGTATGGAAGCTGAAGCAGGAAGAACGCCGTAATGCCCCAGCGGACGCCCCTGCCTCCAAGGCCAAATTCGTTCTGACCATCGCCGCCATTCAGGCTATTGCGCTGATGTCCTTTCTGGAATTCCAGAAAGCGGCCATCTACAGCCTCTATCCGACGATTTTACGCAGTGTGCACCATCTGACACCGGCTCTCGTCTTCTGGCCGATCGGCTGTTTCTGCATCGGGTCGCTAGTCGGCAAGCTCGGCTGCGGTGCTTTGGCGAGCCGCTTCGGCGATCTGCGCGTGATCATCGGGACGCTGATCGTCGTCGTGCTGACGATCTATCCGTTCCTGAGCGCCACGAACTATCCCCTGCTCCTGATCGCTGCCGTGATCATGGGGCTCGCTGCTTCAGGCGTCTTTGCGCTGGTGCCCCATTATCTCGCCAAGCGCTTTCCTTCCGACACGAGGAGCTTTGGCATGGGCCTGAGCTACGCGATAGGTTCGCTTGGACAAGGTCTTGCCGGAAAGCTGGTGCCGCTTTGCGGTCGCCCGCTGGGCCTGCCGCTTTCTGCGCAGATCTTCGTCGTGGGTTCCAGCGTCATCGTCGGCGCCATTGCGCTCATCAAGCCCAAGGAGCTTCCTGGCGAAACCATGGAAATCGAGCACCACTGACGACGAGGCCATTCGCCAAAAGAAAAACCCGGGAAGCCTGTGCTCCCGGGTTTTTTGATATCTGATGTTCGGAACGCTCAGGCAGACGCCATCGCATTCAGACTGATCTGACGCAAGACGTTCTTAGCGATCTCACGAATGGGCTCGTTACGTGACAGAACGAGAAGCGAAATCTCGACATTGAACTCTGTCTTAATTGCCGTCTGAATCTCTACACCAGCGAGGGAGTCCACCCCGAGCTCGTTGGGACGTGCGCCGGGATCGATGCTGTCAGGCTCCATCTTGAGAACACTTCCCAGGATGGTTTTCACATTCTCAAGCACGAACTCGTACCGCGCCTCCGGCGTCAGGGCCTGAAGATGCGCCAGTTTCTGTGCCGAAGAGTTTCGGACGTTCTTCTCACGACGGATAAGAGCGAATTTCGGATTTCGCTCCAAGGCTCCATGATTGGCGAAGCACGTCTCCCAGTCGATCGCCAACGCCGCAACTGTATCCCGATCCCGGTCGATCAGATCGGGGAGATGCGACAGCGCCTCTTCAGCCTGCAAGAGACGGAAGCCCGCATTCTCGAAAAACTGCACGACGCTGCCCTCTTGCGAAAGCATCCCCACCTCGCAATCGGCCCCCACTGAACCGCAACGGCTGGGTAGCCTGCCTTGCGGCGCGCGCTCGCCAGTGCATCGAGCCAGGAATTGGCAGCAAGATAGCTGCTCTGACCGACATTGCCCGTGACCGTCACGATCGAGGAGTAGAGGACGAAATAATCGAGCGGACAGTCTCGCGTCAGCTGGTCGAGATGATGTGCCCCCAAGACCTTGGGAGCCAGCACCCGGCGCAAGCTGTCTTCGGCATAATTGGAGACCAACCGATCATCCAGCACACCTGCTGCGTGGAAAACTCCCTTTAACGGCTTTCCCTTACCGTGAATTTCCGTCTTGATCCGCGCGACATCGTCATGGACGCTGACATCGCCGTAATGCAACGTCACCCGCGCACCCGTCTTTTTCAACGCCTTGATTTTGGCCAGCGTCTCCACGTCGTCACGCTTGCTGCGCCCCATGAGATGCAGATGACGCGCGCCCTGCTCGACAAGCCATTTGGCCGTTGCCAGGCCAAGACCACCCTGACCGCCAGTAATGAGATAGGCTGCCTGAGGATCGATCGGGCGAACGGGCTGTCTCTGGGCTCGAACATTCGAGAGATCCTCGTAGGAGACGAGAATTTTGCCGATATGTTTTGCCGACGACATAAACTTGAACGCATCGCGCACCTCGGAGGCCGGGTAGACCTTGTGCGGCAGGATGACCGTATCGAATTTACGCGACAGGTAAGGGATACGATCGAAGATCGAGACGGCCTTGCGATGGTCATTTGCCATCATCAGGTCGAGATCGAAGCTATGGAACGATACGTTTCCGTTAAAGCTGAACTGCGAGAGATCGCGCTTCTCCCAGATATCCTTCTTCCCGATCTCTACGAAGCGACCCGTATTGCATAAAAGCGCAAGGCTATGAGCCTGCATCTCACCGGGAAGGCTGTTGAGCACCACATCGACGCCCTTGCCACCAGTGACCTCAAGGATACCATCGTAGAACGCAAGGCTGCGTGAATCCCAGACCGCCTCACAGCCACGATCGAGCAGGATCTGACGCTTTTCGTCATTACTCGCCGTCGCGAAAATACGTGCGCCGATGATCTTGGCAATTTCGATGGCAGCAAGTCCAACACCGCCTGCCGCAGAGTGAACGAGCAGGATTTCGCCCTTCTTCAGATGAGCCAGATCGTGCAGGCAATAAAGTGCCGTCGCAATCGCGATCGGGAGCCCCGTTGCCTCGGCGACTGTCAGGGGGCGCCCCCCGGTCTCGAAAAGGTTGAGCGGCATGACACGGAATCCCTTGATGGGGAGCGTCATATGCGAAGCAAAACAACCCGGATGGCAGGTAAGATAGCGCTCGCCGACCTTGAATCGCTTCACGCCTTTGCCGACTGCCACGACCTCAAAACAGCATTCCATGCCCATCTCCACCGTATGATAGGTGTCGAGCAGGAATTTTTCGGGCAGGACAGAGATACCCTTGAGCATGTCTTTGAAGTTGAGTGACGTGGCCAGGATGCGGATCGTGATTTCGCCACGCCCCGGCGGCCGGACATCGAAAGCCTGATAGCTCAGGCCATCGAGCGTTCCCGTGCGGCTCTTTTGCAGCTTGATGGCCGGGTTCCCAGGCAGCTGAGCGAGTGGCCTGTCTGGCTGCCCCTCGACCGGCATGAAACGAGGCACGAAACGCCGTCCCTCACGCAACGCCACCTCGGCTTCCTGATCGTCATGCAGGATTTCAGCAGCAAGCGCGATCCGGGTTTCTTCCGTCGAGAACGTGGCGACGTCGATGACCTTCCCTCGGAACTCGGGTCGCTCATCGACGAGGCCTTTGAAGAAGCCGACCAGAGCAGCCCCATCGGGGGTCACAGTCGACGGTGACGCCAGCAGGTCTTCGGGGTCGAAAAATGCTGCATTCTCCGACACCAAAATGAATTTTGGCTGCTGGTTGGACGCTTCCAGCGACAGGCGCTTGTCGAATTTGACCAGAGCACTCACCTGCTCGACAAGTGCCTCGAAAGCACCCTCACCTGACCCACCTGCAAGATAGAGAACGGCGTCCAGAGCGAGACCGGCCTCCAGGCCGATCGTCTCGGCTGTGATCGCGCCTTGACGGGGCACCGTAAGAAGCGTGACGCCATTCTCTTCCAGCAAAGCGCAAAGCTTCTTCTGAGCCGCGCTCTTATGCCCAGCAACGAGGATCGTCTTGGGTTCGGCGAAGAGAATGGACGCCTCGGTTTCGGTCCATTTGGTGAAATATTGTTCTGCCGCAACAGCTTTCGCTGCTTCCTTGCGGGAGCGAGGCACTTCGGCGAAGCGCAATCCCTTGATTTCGGCGACCGGCACGCCTTCGGGAGTGTAGAGACGCAAAATCGCGTCAATTTCTCTCTGCGAGATCGACGTGATTTCGGCGCGCGCAAGGATCTCAGTGTAGCCCTTGCCGAAACAGCTCAGGCGCTCGAAACCGACAGGCACATACATATGGTCGGAGAAGCTCTCCGGCACGAGACCGATCAGCGCATGCATTGCACCGTCAAGAAGCGCTGGATGCAGGAAATACTGATCCCCTGCCTCTCTCTCTGCTTCATTCAAGGCGATTTGCGCATAGGCGACACGCCCTTGCACAGCCAGACGCTGAAGGGTCCGGAAGCTTGGACCGTAATGAAAACCGTGATCGCGTATCCTGTCATAGAGCAGTGCCCCTTCTGGCCCCTGTGCAAGCCAGTCGCGCGCCTCATTCTGATCGATCACCGCCATCGGCCAAGGCGCCGAAGAGAGGACATCGACCTTGCCGTGGTCGAGCCACATCTCGCTGAATTCTTCCTTGGCACTAAAGAACCGCAGCGTCTTTTTAACCTCGTCGTAAACGAGGTGCATCACAGGGTTATCGCCGGTCTGTACGACGAGCGGTGCGATAATCTCGAAGTTTTCGAGCACAACACCCGTCTGACCCTCAACCTCGTGCCCGACGGCCAGAGCCGCCTCGACAAACCCGGCAGCCGGCAGGAGGATCACAGTGTCGATGCAATGATCTTTCAGCCAGGGCACGCCAAGCTCGGTAAGGTCGACCACCCAGGATTTTCCCGGTGTCATCGCGCCGAAGCCGATGAGCGGATGAGCCTCTCCCCCCTGGCGGAAACGGCGCTCGCGCTCGTTCTCGATCCAGCATTCCTCTCTGGACCAGCGATAGGTCGGAAGGTCGATCAGCGATCCGCCCGTAATCCCCTGCCAGTCGAGACGCGCGGTTTGCAGAATTATATTGGCGACCGCGTTTTCGAGACATTTCGCCTCGTCTTCCTGACGATTGAGCGTACTGATGACACTCAGCTTGGCCTGCTGCTTGTCCGCAACCGATTTCAGGGATCTGCCGATAACCGGATGCGGCCCAATTTCAACAAACTGGGTAAATCCGTCGCTCAGACAGGCTTCGACAGCAGCTGAGAAGAGAACAGGCTGTCGGGCGTTTTTGAACCAGTACGCGGCATCGACGCGATGATCTTCATCCGTCACGGCACCATGAACAGTCGAATAGAAAGGTATGGTCGCCGCGTGGGGAGAAAGAGCCGACAATGCCGATGTCAGATCGGTCTCAATGCGATCCATCACGGGGCTGTGGAAGGGAACGTCCACGCTCAGAATGCGGTTGAAAAGACCCTTTTGCGTCAGATGGGCCGCAAGCGCCTTGATCGCTGTTTCAGGCCCGGCAAGCGTGCAGGTGCTGGGCGCGTTGATAGCGGCAACACAGAGCTCTGGCGCTTCCTTGTCCAGAAGTTCCTGTGCGGCCTCAGCTGAGAGCCCGACGGCAAGCATGCGACCGGTTCCATCCAGACGCTTGCAGGGTGCTCCGATGGAAAATGACCGCCACGGCGTCGTCCAGCGTCAGAGCTCCCGAGATATGGGCAGCCGCGACCTCACCCATGCTGTGACCGAGAACAGCATCGGGCAGAATGCCCTGATGAGCCAGATATTCTGTGACGAGGATCTGGATGACAAAAATCGCAGGCTGCAGGATCGCCGTATTATGGATCCGCGAGACCTCTTCTTCTTTGAGGATTTCATCGCAGATCGAGAACCCTGCAAGCGCCTTGAAAAGCGTATCGCAGCGGCGCGCCTTGGCCAGAACGGGCTCAGGCGCATGGTGCAGAAGATAGCGCCCCATGCCCCACCATTGCGGCCCGACACCGGAATAGACGAAGACGATCCCCCGGCCGGATTGTGCCTCCACCACTGTCTGGAAGAGACCCTCTTCGGGCTTGTTCTGAAGATAGGCCTCCAGTCTCGACCTGAGCTCTGTCTCGTCCTGCGCCAACACCAGAAGACGATGGCGAAACAGGGTGCGGGACGTGGCAAGGCTGAAAGAGAGATCGCCGAGTATCAGGTCAGGTTCGGCACCGAGCTTTTCGCAATACGCCGATGCCATAAGCGGCAGCGAGGTTTTAGAAAACGCCGTCAAAAGGAAGGGAATTTTCCCATTGATCCGACGTGCTGGCTGTTTGTGCTCAGCCTTTTTCTTTGCCGGTTCAGGACGACGCAGCAGCGCGATCGCGTTTGTCCCCCCGTAGCCGAAGGAATTCACCCCGGCATAACGAGCCGGTTTTTCCGGCGTAAAAGAACGCTTTTCTCCCCGCGCGATATCGAGATTCCAGTCATCCAGATGGATGGACGGATTGATCTTTTGCAGTCCTGGCTGGGGCGGCACCTCCTGATGACGCAAACAGAGAGCGGCCTTGAGTGTTCCCAGAACTCCCGCTGAGGCTTCCGTATGGCCCAGATTGGCCTTGATCGCGCCGATCACGAGCTTCTCTTCCTTGAAGCGCGCGATGGATTGCGAGAGAGCATAAGTCTCGATTGGATCGCCCGCCGGGGTGCCCGTGCCGTGCGTTTCCACGTAAGCGACATCGCCCGGCTCAACCTGAGCAACATTGAGAACCTCGGTCATGAGGCGCGACTGCGCTCCAGCATCAGGCGAGGTCAGGAACTGCGTACGACCGTCGGAATTGACGCCCGTAGCGCTTACAATCGCATGAACCGTGTCTCCGTCGCGCTCGGCATCCTCCAGCCGCTTGAGGACGAAGACGACACTCCCTTCGCCACGACCATAACCGTCTGCAGCAGCGTCGAAGCTTTTCGAGCGCCCGTCACGCGCAATGAAGTGCCCTTTAGACATGAAAATCGACGTTTGCGGCGCAATCATGAGACTGACACCGCCTGTTATGGCGACGTCAGTCTCACCTTCATTCAGGCTCCGACAGGCCTGATGCAAGGCAACGAGCGATGACGAGCAAGCCGTGTCGATCGACATGCAAGGCCCCTGCAGATCGTAGACATGAGCAAGGCGTGCCGAGAGCATGGTCGAAGGAGTGGCAGTCGCCGCAAAATGGTCGCGCACCGTCGGCAGGTTATACGGACTGGATGTATGAGCGTGGGCATCGACGGCAAAAATACCGATGAACACACCGGTCCGATGACCCGACAATCGCGACGGCACGATGCGCGCCATCTCCATCGCTTCCCACGTCACTTCGAGCAACAGCTTTTGTTGAGGATCGAGGATCTGTGCCTCTCTTGGAGAGATTCCGAAGAAGAGCGGCTCGAATTCGTGGATGTTCCTTTTTAAAAAACTGCCTCGTCGCATATAGGTTTTCGACGGCGACTCGATTTCCTCAGCGTAGAAACGTTTTACGCTCCATCGCTCTTGCGGCACATCCGTGACCGCTTCGCCCTCATTACAGAGGAAGGACCAGAGTTCATCGACATTCGTTATGTTGGGTGCAAGGCGGCACCCTATTCCAACGATGGCAATATCAGCATTTTTCTTGCGCGACATAACGAGAACCGAACCCTGTTTTCCGTATCGAGACGGCCCAAATTGGCCAGTCCCGGTGTGTTTCACTTGACCGATGTTAAGAGAGTGCCGTCATGATCAGGCATTTGCCGCGTCTGAGCGCTTAAAGGCATGCCCAAGCCGCTCGCGATCCACCTGACCGTCCAAAGAACACGGGATGTGATCGACCGACATCACTCGGACTGGAGGCAGAGATGGATAGAAGGCGCGCAGCGCCTGCGCCAATCTATCCGCATCAAATCCTTTATCTGAGGCCAGTGCGATATTGATCCGGTCGCGACCCGTCTCATCGAGTGAGAGGAAACTTCCCAGATCGCGCTGCCCAAGAATATCGCGGGCGATATCGTCGATCACGCCGAGGTCGAACTTTTCACCGCCAATAGAGACCAGATCATCTACGCGTCCCAGGAGACGAAGACTTCCATCAGCAGCAAGTTTGCCTCGGTCCCCGGGGTAGAACCAGCCGTCTGCGAAATGTCGTGATTGGTCCTCTTGCACATCGACATACCCATCGAGCAGGCCCGAGCTTTTGACGCGGACGATCCCTTCCTGCCCCATCGGAAGAATTTCTCCCTCTTGACTCACGATCTGAAGAGTTACCCAAGGCAAAGGCGTGCCAACCATCTCGTCCGCTTCGAAACCAGAGGCGTCACCGAGTGCGACCGCGCCGACCTCATCGGTGCCATAAGCCGTAATCAACGTTGGCGTCAGTTTTGAGAGCGTCTGGTCCCGCAAGAGGCGGCTCAACCTGCCTCCAGTCACGATCAGTTTCAGCGTCTCAAGCGGGCTCATGCCGGGAGGAAGAACCTCGATAATGTGAGCAAGATGACTTGGCGTCACAACCGCCACGGTTGGGATTCTACGTGCAATCAGAATGCCGATATCAGTATGGCTGACAAAATTCAGTGGTGAGCCGCCGCACAAACTGGCGCACCCAACAATAAACCCGGTCAGGGAGATGACACCGATAGTCGACAAGACATGGGGACGCTCAGCACTCGATTTTCCCAAAATCTGATCCTGGAAAATCATATGCATGATTGCTGTTTCAGCCTGACGAAACGTCATGGACAGAGCGCGACGCTCAGCATCCGTGCCTGCCGCAATCGCATAGCGACAGATCTTGTCGCAATCGATCACCACATCAAGCTCTTGCGGTTCGGCCTCGCGGACACGGGTGAGCCAGCCTTCACTCACCTCGAGCACCTGCGTATCCAGTAGAGACAATCCACCTAGTGACAACACAATGTCGGGCTCAAGAAGCTGAACATCGCGCAAGAAGGACGGGCTTGAACTTTCTGGTAGCGACGCACTTGCCAAGCCAAGAGATGCGAGCGCGAAAATGAAAACCCAATGCCAGTAGAGGTTGCCACAGTGGATACCGATCAGGCGTGGATCTGCCTCGCGGAGCTTACCAAGGGCGGATGCAACTGCCTTCACATCCCGGTCCAGCTGCGCAAATGTCCAATCCTGTGACAGGCTATCGAACGCCAGGGATTGAGGATTCTGCCTGGCGTGTCGCAAGGCGATAACATGAAACATCGAGTTCAATCCCAAAACAAAAATGGGGTGGCCATGACAGCCACCCTGTTTACCCCAAGAAAGCGGGAAGTAAAAAATTTATTGGAGCTAGCCAGCCTGAGCACCTCGAAATAATTCCGAGGATTTGGCCAGATAGGGACCACCAGCCAGAACTTCGATTGCCAGGATGCAGACTGCGTCCGACTGGCGGTCGCTGAGATCGAGAACGGCGGACCCCGTCGTCCAGCGCTGTCGTCCGTCTTCGATATTGGCCCATCCGTCCAGTGCTTCATCCGTCAGGTGCTTGCCGAGATAGCGCGTCTGATCAGACTCCCAGAGCTGGATATCGCCGACGAGCACACCGAGATGGCGACGATCATCGTGGAACGGCCCGATTGCATCTGCCGGACGCGAAACACGCGAAACAATACGCACCATCTGTGCATCCGGCGGCAACATGAACACGCTCGATTTGTTCACCACACGCATCTTGCGCAGAATACGCCCTTTCTCATCGATAAGATGCAGGTCGGGATCTTCTGTGACCTCTGGCTCGCGTACGACACGGCCCAATCCCAGGGCGCTGGCACGATAGGACAGGGACGCATGAAGCGGTTCAACGAAGCTTCGATCGATACGCAACGGTGCTGCACCGTCGTTTTCCCAGTCCCGATCCGGCGAATTTAAGAGATGAACGACCGAGTTAGCCTGAGCAAAGCGCTTGCGATCACCCGTGTCGAGATAGCTCTCACTCAGCGCGCCGTCAGACCAGATGATCGAATGAGTATCCGTCTCGATATGATAATAATCGAAATGCGTGATCGAGCGATCATAGAAAATGCTTCGTCCGTTGACGAGCATGCGCGCTGGCACGAACGCTCCATTAAGGAACATCGCATGCTCTGGTGTCACAAGAAGGTCTTTATGCGGCATGTTATCGCCCAGCGCGTTCCGCAGGATACGAACAGGATAGCCAGCCTCGTCGTCATCGAGCCAGGTGCGTACAATGGTCGAACGCTGGCCGATCCAGACGACATCACGGAAAACTTCGTTTCCATCGACTAAGGCAGCAATCTGATCTCCAACGGCAAGATCTTCCACCG
The DNA here is from genome assembly GCF_000613845.1 of Asaia astilbis JCM 15831. Taxonomy (GTDB): domain Bacteria; phylum Pseudomonadota; class Alphaproteobacteria; order Acetobacterales; family Acetobacteraceae; genus Asaia; species Asaia astilbis. Next base: position 47,360 of record NZ_BAJT01000008.1, on the reverse strand, counting down.
CTACCTCACCTCGTTCGGTGCGGATCAAGGTGCCCCTTAGAAAACACTTATCGTAGACAATAACCGTGCTGCCATCGGCGGGATCGCGCTCGAGATGGTAATCAGCTGTCGAGACGGATCGCGCACCTCTCACCGGAGCAGACCAGAGCACCCTTCCCGATCGGTCGACAACACTGATCTGCGAATTGCTATAAACGATGCGTTGTCCCTCATCCCAGCCAAGCGTATCGACATCGATCCGCCCTTTCCAACCGATGGTGACGCCGCTCAAAACGGCTCCGGATTGAACAATGAGCAGACCGCCGGCGCCTTCGCCCTCAGAAGCGATACCCGAGATCGTGACATTGGTCAGTGTTGCCCCCGAATTGACCGTCATGGTCCCACCACGCTCGATCTTGACAGCGCTGGCAACAGCCTCTGCCTCGATCGTCGCAGCGCCATGGGCTGCGATACTCGCTACGTTAATTTGCCCCCCCTCTCTGCATGGAGACTGCCACCAGCGCCAACAGTCACGTTTTTCGTGACTGCACCGCGACCAACCGCTATCCGACCGCCGGCAGAGACAATATTCTGGTCCGCTACAGCTCCAGCGCTCAGCAACTGCGTGCCTGCACTGAAGATGCTTCTCAACGCCGTGCCTCCAGAGGAAACCACCTGAGTTCCCCCAATCGTGCTCCCCAAATCCGTTCCGCCGCTGGCCAGCATCTCCGTCGATCCGACATCGAACTTACTCGCCGAAATGACCCCTGGTCCGTTGAAATGTTGGCCCTTAAGCGTAAATCCCCCCCCCGCCAGGCCTACCACCCCCTGCCTGCACATGGGCATCGATAACAAGACCCGCCCCACCTCCATAATCGGGCATCTTGCTGGCGAGAACTCCCCCCATCGATCCAACTGTGACACCGCTGACAATACCATCATTGATGGCGGCAAACCCACCGCTTGCATAAGCGGTGCCGCCGATCGCTCTCCCATCACCGCCAGCCAACACCACGCCCCCTGAGACGGCGGTAGCACCGGACGCGACTGCTGCTGCCGAAGCAATCAGCATGGCCGGATTATCTGTGCCACCTCCGCCCAATCCTTCAACATAAGCGTTAACCGTTGCGCCATCCTTGCCCGTCGTGATCAAGGTCGCGCCACTTATGACCCGATATCCATAATACCCCGCTTCGTGACCGATGCGCCGCCGCTTATTCCAGTGGAAGTGATACCCATATGCCAGCCCTCGCAAGGATAAACGAGTGAGTGCCCACAAAAAAGACTGTCTATAATGAGAATATGAGATCCATTACCCCATCATTGAGAATCTTATTATCGCGAACACACTATAGTCGTTCATATTTAGTTAACTATCCTGCACCTGACACATAAGAATGACTCAAGCAACGTTCTGATATATAGAATATAACTATATAGATCACCTGGCATTGGTTTCTAAATTACCAACCTCCAGAAATCATGAAGCATATTACTGATGCTGTAAAAATCATTCCTGATTTTAATCTCGTACGAGCGCTTCTTAAATAAGGTTCCACGGAAGTATGTTTTCGTACATCAACCTTATTCGACCTGATTTTGAAAGGTTCGCTGATATAACAAATCAAGAGTAAACTGGTCGACATCCCTTAGGAGGTCGACCAGTTCAACAACCCCAGTGCCCTTATATCGCCACCGGCAGAACCGCTGGCTCGCTTGATTCACTCGTGTAGGGGCCGCCTGCAAGAATTTCGATCGAAAGCATCGAAATACTGTTTTGCACCAGATCATCCAAAGGCAGTTCAGCATTACCGGTCGTCCACCGATGACCCTCGTCTTCGACACTCGACCACCCTGCTAAGGCTGGCGTTGTCAGATGCGCACTGATCTGACGGGTCTGACCGGCCTCCCACACCTGAATGTCTCCCACCAGCACTCCGAGACGACGTCGATCGTCAACAAACGGCCCTTCCGTGTCGACGGGGCGAGCAACACGCGAGACAAGCTTCAAGCTCCGCACATCGGCCGGGATCGTAAAGATGTGAGCCTTGTTGACTGTACGGAGCGAGCGGATTTCCCTGCCCTGATCATCAACGAGATGCAGATCTGCATCTTCCGTTTGCACCAACCCGGCACGTTCCAGACCAAGTTCGAGTCCATCTGCCCTTGCATTCAGACCTGCATGTAAAGGCTCTACAAAGTCTCGGTCGGTACGCAACGGAACCGCAGCATCCTTCGCCCATTCTTTGACTGGCGCATTAAGCAGGCGAACAACAGGACCACCCCGAGAGAAAGTATCACGATCACCTGTGTCGAGGTAACTCTCACTCAGCGCTCCATCCGACCAAAGGATCGAGTGCTCGTCGGTTTCGACATGGTAGTAATCAAAATTTGCAATCGTCCGATCATAGAAGATGCTACGGCCGTTAGTAAGCATGCGCGCAGGCACGAAGGCGCCATTCATGAAAAGCGCATGTTCGGGCGTTACCAGAAGATCCTTATGAGGCACGTTATCCCCCAGTGCCCCACGCAGAATACGCACGGGGTAACCGACCTCATCATCATACTGCCCTGAACGTACCGAAGCGGTCCGGCGACCGATCCAGATGATCTCTCGGAAAACCTCCTTGCCATCGACAAATGCTGCAACCCGATCTCCAACAGCAAGCTCTTCTACGGCACGCTCACCTTGATCGGTGCGGATCATTGTCCCTTTGAGGAAGCACTTGTCGAAGACGACAACCATGCTTCCATCAGCAGCATCACGCTCCAGATGGAAATCCTTCGCTGCACCGCTCGGCAAGCCAGCTACCGGCCCCGACCAGACAACATTGCCGTTGGCGTCTCGTACCGTAAGCGTATTACCGCTATAGGTGACCTTGGATCCCGACGAGTATTGCACACTGTCGATATCGAGGCGGCTTTTCCAACCCATCGAGGTCACACCGCTGAGTACGGCCCCGGATTGAAGGACCAGCAACCCACCGGGACCACCATCCGTCGAAGTGCCCGAGATCACTGCGTTGATGAGTGTCGCACCGGAATTAAGAGTAAACGTCCCCCCTCCCGACACAACGACCCCCGACACGACAGCCGCCTGATTTGCGGTCGCCGCTGCAGCAGCCTGAACCTGAAGTCCATTGACACGCCCACCAGCGCCGACCTGCAAACTTCCTCCAGAACCGAGTACGATGGACGAGCCTACTCCGCCATTGCGAACTTCGATCCGCCCTCCCGCACTGGCTGTCGCTCCGATTGACACGCCATCACCCAATACGATCTGCGTCCCAGCACTGAAAATCGATCTCTGGGATACACCCCCGGATGAAACGAGCTGTGTTCCACCTATGGTACTTCCTATGTCAGTTCCTGCAGAATCGAGGATTTCCGTGGAACCCACGTCGAACCGACCGTTGGAGATAACGCCCGATCCCTCGAATTTCTGCCCTTTGATGGTGAAACCACCTCCGGCCAAACCGTAACCACCAGTTTGAACATGGGTATTCGTAACGACGCCAGCTCCGCCGTCATAACCGGAGACCATGGAGCCAACACGCCACCACCAGAGCCAATCGTCGCGCCGTCCACAATGCCGCCGTTTGCAGCAGCGAACGAGCCACTATTAAACGCCGATCCACCAACAGCCGATCCCTTGTTGACGGCCATCACGACGCCACCGAAGCCAACCGTCGCTCCCGACGCGACGCCACCAGCCGATAGCAACACGAGGGCCGGGTGATCCGTACCGCCGGATACGCCAGGAACAGCCCCAGGCTGGTTTTCGCTTCCCCTCCCGAAACCAGAGACAAGAGCCCCGGTTACAGTGGTTCCGGCGCCTTCGACTGTGAGAGTCGCCCCACTCAGAACGCTATATTTCGAGCCGTTTTTGGTGATCTTAGCGCCTGCGGTCCCGGTGTTGGATGTAATACCCATGCGTGAATTCCCAAGAAAGTTCGGCGCGATACGATGCTGATCTCATCGGCCTTAGAGCATTAAGTGAAGACGACTCTGGCTCCGCGCGAACTACTGAGACGAACTTTCTCAGCACCCTACCGGGCCACTCGGGTCCATGTTGTCTTTATGCTAACATTTTAGACACAACCACCTACTCAAGACAATGTTAAATTGTTTGTAAAAACCCATCAAATCTTTGGCATAAAGCACATTAACTACAATATCATTAATTTTGACGATATTTTATCAACCTATCTTAAATAAGCACTTCAGAAACGATTGTCTTTTCCGTGTCTACGCTGTCCTTTTTACAAAGATAAAAGTCCATGCACGAATACACAGCCAATTGGACTCACCTGATCCAATGATGAAAATCGAATAAATTACTTTCAGAAAAAAATATTAACGAGTAAATATTTATTCTTTATATCATAGTGAAAATTTCCGCACCACATCACCTTGTGTGCACACCCTATTTGGTCAAGTTCTATTTATTCGCAAAGAGAGACGAGAAAAAAGCTCGCTTGGCACACACCCTCATGTTCTTGCGCACTCATTGCTGTTTCAGATGAGGGCTGCAAAGATGAAACCTGCGCTTTAAAAGGTGATGATGCGTTGAAAAAAATCATATTTTTCAATCCCTTCGGCCCAGATGTCGTCTCTGGCGGCATCAAAGTGACATATCAACATGCTGGCATCCTCGCAAAGCAAGGCTACGAGGTTTTGGTATATCAACCGGCCGGTCGGCCGACGTGGCTGGATGTTTCAAGCCGCATCACTGTGAGTGATCGGTTTTCGCCAGAGGATGCTGCGCTCGTCGTATTCCCGGAAACCTTGAGTGAAGGGATGCTGGACTATGTCCGAATCCCCACTCCGGCCACCAAAATCATCTTCTGTCAGAATCAGTTCTATCTCTACAGTTATGGATTGAGCGGACAGACCCTGGCTGAGCTCGGATTCAGTCATTTCATCGTGCCGGGTCGGGAAACGGCGCGATCGCTCACGTCGATGCTCGGGGTAGGTAACGTGCATATCATTCCCAACTCCGTCGATTCAGGTCTCTTCTACCCAAGACAAAAACGGCTTTGCATCGCTACCAACCCGGCAAAGTGGCCAGCAGAAGGAACGAATTCTGCCATGGCGCAACTACTTAAAACGATGCTGCATCTCAAATACCCTCACACCGCTGAAGTCCCCTGGATAGCGCTGACAAATATGTCCCAACGTGATGTTGCTGACGTCATGGGGATGGCACCCATTTTTGTGGCTCTGTCACGACAGGAGGCTTTTCCTTTGACGCCTCTGGAGGCCATGGCTTCGCGCTGCGCCCTCGTCGGACTCAGAGGAACCGGAGGAAAGGATTACGCAACTGACCTTAACGGACACTGGTTTTCCCCCGAACAATGCGAAGAAATCGTCGATTCTATTGCGTATCTGATTGATGGCTTGAGCCGTGGAGAGCCTAGGATTGACAGAATGCTGGACGAAGCAGAGAAGACAGCCAAGCAATATTCAATCAACGCGACCTATCAAGCCGTAGTTCGGGTCTATGGCGATATTCTCGCGCAGTCAGGCTGATGGCCTGCCCTCAGGACATTTGCAGAGCAGGAGCCCATGGATAGCACGCCGAGCCAGACCGGACCCGATGGGATCAGATATGATTTTCAGGATGGTTGCCGCGTCAGCCTGCCTCAAGGAGACTGGCATCTGGAGATTCGGGACCGTCTAACCCAGACCCTCCTTTACGCAGGCGAGAGCAAGGGCGGTACAGTCGCCAGCACGAAAAAGTACTTCGTCCCTTTTTCGATCACGGTCCGGCATTCTGATCGGATTGTATTTGAGCACGATCTGAATTTACAGGATCGAGACGTTTTGATCGACATGCATCTGGGCGGCATCGGTGACCATATTGCCTGGATGGGGCACGTGGAGAGATTTGCCACACAGCATGGCTGCAGACTCACCTGCGTTGTTCGTCAGGGCCTCGCTGAACTCTTCGACACGAACGTTCCGAACCTGACCGTCAGTGACGATACAGGCCTTCTGGAGAAGTCGTTCTACGCACGCTACAAGGTTCTCATATTTTTCAACGATTTTGCCCGCGATTATCAACCGACTGATTACAGACAGGTAGGATTGGGCGTCTCCGGGGCTTATATTTTAGGGCTGAGCGCCGTCAATCGCCAACCAGAAATTAGAATTGCCGAAGGCGGTCGGCCGATATCTGAAGACTATGTATGCCTTGCCACTCAGGCGACAGGTCACAACAAATACTGGAACAACCCCACGGGTTGGGCCAGCATCATTCCTTTTCTTAAAAAGAAAGGCTACCGGGTCATTTGCATTGATCGTGACCGTGTCGGTGGAAGCGGGACGATCTGGCATCACATCCCGCACGGTGTAGAAGATCTGACCGGCACGATCCCGCTAAGTGAGCGAGCTCGGTGGCTGAAACATGCCTCGTTTTTCATTGGCCTCTCAAGTGGCCTATCCTGGTTAGCTTGGGCTGCAAATTGTCCTGTCGTCATGATTAGCGGCTTTACCGAGCCCTATAATGAGTTTGCCACGCCGTACCGTGTGATCAACCGCAATGTCTGCAATAGCTGTTCTAACGACGTGACAATTGAATTCGAACGCACCAATTATATGTGGTGCCCTCGACATGCAAATACCGAACGTGACTTCGAGTGCACCAAGATGATTACGTCCTCTCATGTAGAGCAGGTAATCGATCAGCTAATCGACGATCTTCAGAGGCAAGCATAGTATGAGCGATGTAAATGCGATCATCGACTCGATATTGAACTATTCGGGAACAACGAAGACTGGCTCCGAAAGCGACATCGCTTCGCCCAAAAGCATGGAGGAAAAGAGAGAAGCCACCGCGTCCAAGGCAAGTCCTCGACCTAAAAATACCAAGCCACCATCAGATACCAGCGCATTTCCCGAGCCTTGTGGCGTTGCAACCCAAAGAACTACAGTCGATGGCATCGCTTTCGACTTCAATCATGGGGCGCGAGTAAGCCTGCCTGAAGGTAGATGGCATGTTACCTTCACTGATCTCGACCGCACTGTCTGCCTTTACAGTTCGGATGCTGGAAATTGCATGGTGATCGGCTCGAAGAAGTATTTCATTCGAACCCGTATTGAAGTTCGATCTTTGGAGACCGGAGAGACAGTCTTCACCCATGATTTTAATTGCGAAGATCGCGAGGTCGCCATTCTACTCCCGGGTGAGACCCTGGGAGACGCGATCGGCTGGTTTTCGTACGCTGTGCAATTCCAGAAGAAACACCGTTGTCGGCTGACAGTTGCTATGAATCCGGAGGCCTGCAAGCTCTTCGTCGGACAATACCCCGGCATTAAATGCTGCAGCTTTGCGGAATACGAGGAAATCAAGCACCGGACCTATGCGACGTATCATATCGGTCTTTATTTTCATGATGAGAATCACGACTGGCAGCCCTCCGATTTCCGCCTGGTCGGCCTCCATCGAACTGCCGCACACATTTTGGGGGTAGATCCGGAGGAAAAACCCCCTCGCATTGCCTCCTGGCCAGAGCCGCGTCGACCGATCGAAAACCCTTACGTGGTGATTGCGACCCAAGCTTCGAGCCAATGCAAGATATGGAATAATCCCCATGGCTGGTCTCGTGTCATCAGCCACCTGAAATCACTGGGCTACGAGGTCGTTTGCATCGACAAAGCCTCTGTGAGCGGGCACCGCAATCACTGGAACCATATTCCGCACGGGACGCGAGACGAGACAGGAGATCGTCCGCTCGCAGAGCGTGCATACTGGCTACGGCACGCGGCTTTTTTCGTGGGATTATCGAGCGGTCTCTCTTGGCTGGCCTGGGCCGCAGGAACGCCCGTTGTGATGATCAGCGGCTTCACGCACCCCATCAACGAGTTCAACACGCCTTATCGCGTGTTCAATCCCCATGTCTGCAATAGTTGCTGGCATGACGTGCGCACCCCTTTCGAGCACGGCAACCTGCTCTTCTGTCCCCGTCACGAGAACACGCCGAGACACTTCGAATGCACACGCCTCATCATGGCCGAGCATGTTATTGCCTATTGCGATGATCTCCATCACCAGCTGAGCTCTAAGCGCACAAGCGAGAGCGGGGCGGCGGCTCCCTTGTCGCTCGACTAACTTTTGCAGGTCCTTCAGAATGTACGATGACGAGCAGGCACTTGTCGGTCCTCACGCGTGGAAAGAGCGCACCCTTGTCGATCTGGTTCGGTTTCGGCACCTGACCAAAGGTGAGAGCCCCATCTTCCTCTTTCTCGGAGATGGCGAAACCGTCACTCAGACCTTGAGTGCTGCGGAGCTCCATCGTCAGGCTTCAAGAGCATCAGCACATCTCGCGCGCACTCTCTCACCCCAATCGAGGGTTCTCCTGCTCTTCGAGAACGGGATTGACTACATTGTTGGTTTTTTTTCCTGCCTATATGCAGGTCTCACGCCGATTTCGGGACTTTACCCCAGCGCCATCGGCGCGGCAGAGCGCTTTGCCTTCATTCTGCGTGACAGCAACGCAGACGCCGTTCTCGGGCTCAAGGCGACGCTTCACCTGTTCCACCAGGAGGCGGAAAGCCCCTCGGCATTGAAATGGATCCCCCTCGAAAGCGCCCTGAAATCAGCGCGCTCGATAGACCCAGTGGAAACAGGTTCAGAGCATCTGGCATTGATCCAGTACACATCGGGCTCGACGGAAAATCCCAAAGGCGTCTGTCTCACTCATCGCAATATCTGCCACAATATCCATGCGCAGCTGATTTCCTTCCAATATCAGGATGATGACACTGGATTGAGTTGGCTTCCCTTTACGCACGACATGGGTCTTGTCGGTGCCGTTCTTCCCGCGCTCGCAGCAGGAAATCCGTTCTATTTTATGGCCCCTGACAAATTTATCGAAAAGCCATCACGCTGGCTTGAAGCCATCAGTCGTTACGGCGCGACCATTTCCGGCGGCCCCGATTTTGCTTACCGCTATTGCGCGCGCCTCCCCCCGCATGAAATCTCTCCGCACTGGGATTTCTCGCGTTGGACCATCGCGTTCAATGGGTCCGAGAGCATCAGCCCCAACACGCTGGAACACTTCCACAGCAAGTTTGAGGCGCAAGGCTTTTGCAAAACCGCGTTCTTTCCTTGTTATGGTCTAGCAGAGAATGCCCTGCTCGTGACGTCAGGGCTCAAAGGAGAGGGTGTCCGGCTGGTTGCCTTCGATCGCACCGCCCTGAGTCGCGGTCGCGCAGAATGCGCCCGGCAGCCCGAAAACGACGCGGCCATTTTTCTCGCCAGCTGCGGCGCACCCCACGAAGATCAGAAAATCCATATCGTGGATCCTGAAACACAGCGCTTCCTGTCACAAGGCCTGATCGGTGAGATCTGGATTTCCAGCCCTAGCGTGGGCGTGGGCTACTTGAACGATGAAAATCGTACCGCACAGTCCTTCATCGAACGCAACGGGATACGTTATCTCCGCACGCAGGATTTCGGTTTCGAGTACGAAGGAGATCTCTTTCATGTGGGCCGGATGAGTGAGAAATTCTCTTTCAATGGAAGCACATATTATACGAACGACATCAGCCTTTCACTTGGTCAGGCTTGCAACGGCGCATTATGTGTGGTCGTGCCGCCTCTCCTTCCCGAACGAAATGCACCCTGCCTGATTGTCGAACACGACTCCGCGAACGATGCAACTGCGATCAGGCCCATTCTGTTCGAAACAATGAAACGTTACGGGATCACAGAATTTACTTATTATGTCATCCGGCGGGGCTATGTGATTCGCACACCGAGCGGAAAAATCCGGGCAGATCTCACTCTGGAGAACATTCTTGCAGAGAAATCTTCCATTCTGAAGACGGGCGACACGCGCTCTCCGGTCGCGACCGGACTTGATCAGATGATCTAGCAGGGGGGCAGGAAAGGCTTGCTCGATCCAGGGTAAAATGCCGACTTCCTACCGTGCAAAAAGCATGCTTGACATCATTCGTTAACATAACATTAAAGATATCCAACAAACTCGGCCTTGTCGAATGCCGAACAGGTCACGTATGGACTACCGCGCAGGGCCAAGGATGTTCGTTCACATCCGCCATTCATGCACGAAACTTGTGAGCCGCTTCTCATTGTGACATTCTCATTGTGATCCGGCAGCATCTACCTCACTATCCAAAGGCATTCTGCAAATGGCAGACAACAATTCAGACAAGATCCTGCACCAGATCGCGCAAGGTATCGCTTCACTTAACGCCGAATCTGCTCCAATTATTTTCGCAGATAATGTCCCGGTCTACGGGCATGTTGGCGGCATCATCACAGTCACCCTCGCTGCAGAACGACCTCACGGCAACGAAATCGTTATCGCGCCGACAGCCCATCTCAGACTGACACCTAAGGCGGCCAAGCTTTTGGCTGAATCGATCCTGAAAGCCTTCGCCATGGGCGAACGCAAGGAAGCTTCGGTCAACTGAGCGCTGCACTGTTGCTCAGAGCAGCGCTCGCACTCTCATTCTCTCAAGATTGACCTTCGCAGCCTTGTCACCGCAAGCACTCCCCGCTTCGAAATAGGCGCGGGCGTCGTTTTGGCTGGGTAGAAGAGAGCCAAATCCCTCTTCGCTGAGCAGGCCAAGCATATTGAACGCCTTGCCGATACCCCGTCGTGCCGCCTCGACATAAAGAGCATGAGCTTGGACTCTGTCACGGACGACGCCGTCACCAGTCAGATAGAGATCGGCGAGATTATAAAAGGCCCAGCCCTCCCCGCCTTCTGAAGCTGCTTCGAACAGGTTCCGCGCAAGGGTGACATCTCGCACGACGCCCCAACCTCGCTCATAAGCACGCCCCAGCATATTGAGCGCAACAGGATGCTGCGACTGGGCTGCCTTTAGAAAAAGAGCGTAGGCTTCCCGCAATGCACCGCGATCTAGATGCCACTGTGCAAGATACAGCTCGGCTTGAAGACGCTCATCCAAGGCAGGAAGCGAGGAAGGAGGTGACATTGATCGGCAAGAGCCTCAAAAAAATACGCCCAAGGCCAGACCCTGCGAATGTGCCGGCTGGACTAAAGGGCGTATCAAGGTACCCTTTTGAGGCAAAGGAAAGTTCAGGCTCTCCTCCGCCTCTTTAAATCGGATCTTAGAAGCGCAACCCGATCGTTCCCATGAAGGTACGGCCCGAGAGCGGCACAGCGCGCGATCCGGAGAACGCAGACGCGTAGTTCAGATTATTGGTCAGATTATTGGCATTAAACTGCACATGGTAGCGATCATAGTCATAGGATGCCATCATGTTCAAAGAGACATTGTCCGGCATACGCGCTGTATTGGCTTCATTCGTCCAGTAACCGGACGAATACTGCACACCACCACCGGCTTGCAGCTTGCCTTGGCTGGGCTTCAGGATCAGACGCGAAAGATTATAGGTGCTCCAGACTGACAGGCTGTTATGCGGCAGCTGAGGTGCCTTGTTACCTCCATAATTGGCGCTATGCGTCACCTTGCCGCCCATATAGGCGTAGGATCCATAGATCTCCCATTCATTAGTGATCTTGCCGGTCGCACTCACCTCAAGACCGCGCGTCCGTCGGCCCGAACCGGCATCTTGGAAGCCTGTGATGATCTGTCCGAAATCGTCCACGGTGAAAGAGTTATTCTGCTCGATCTGGAAGATCGCTGCCGTAACACCGAGTTTCTTGTTCAGGAAGTCAGCCTTGCCCCCAAGCTCATACAGATCACTGCGCTGCGGCTTGAGATCGCGTCCGTTGAGCGGCACGTCGCCAATCGACGCATTGCTCGCAGTCTGAGAGGACACATCCGTACCGACAGGCTTATAGGACTGCGCATAGGTGAAGTAGAACGTCGTATTTTCGAACGGCTCATACATGATGCTGGCAGAGGGACTGAACTTGTTCGTGTCCTGCTTCTGAACGCCCTGTGCCGGTGTCAATGCGCTCCAATAAGTCGAATGATAGCTATCCCAGCGTACCGTGCCGTAAACGGAGAGTTGCTTCGTCAGATTGATCTTGTCCGCGAGGAACAGTCCTACGTCCCGGAAATCGGACGTGCGGTTGCCTGAGGTCGGATAGGTGATGTCGGTGCCCGGGTACTCGAATTGCGGCGTCCGGATCGACTGGTTGTTGCTCCGGTTGACGTAGGTACCGTAGGCGCGATTGTCTTTGGTGTAATTGATATCCACACCGGCGCGGACATCGTGACGCAGGAAGCCTGTCTTGAATCGGGAATGGCCCATGGTGACGTTCTGAACGCCCCAGCCAGCCTGCTCATAGGCCATGCCACCGCCGGCGCCATAAGTCAGAGGCGGGTTTTTCCCGGCCAAGAACGCGGTTGCACAGGCGCCGGTGCAGCCGGCCGGGTTCGTCGCAGCGAAATCACGCGTATAATGTGAGTAGCGCGTATCGTTCGACAAGGTCAGCCATTTGGCGATCTCTGACGAGAACTTGGACGTCACCATGTGGACATTTCCACGGTCACGATCGAAGTTGCGCGAATAGTTTGTGTCGCGGGGAAGACCGTATTCAGTGATCGGACGGGAAATACCCCCGATCTGGATCATCGGCACACCATAATCGGGGCGACCACGGCTGCCCAACCACTGATAATTCAGATGCCAGACATTTTTGGTGCCAAGACCAACACCAAGATCTGCAGCTGCGCCGTAGCGATCGGTGCGGACGTTATTGCGATCGGCCATCATTTGCTTGTTATACATACCGTTCACACGCAGCGCGGTATGGGAGTTGATCTCATAGTTTGCGTCAGCCGTCCCACGGTAAAGCATCCCGCTGCCGACTGACTGATCGGCGTCAAAAGACTTGCCGAGATGGGCTTTTTTAAGAGTCTGATTGATCACACCACCCACATTGCCCGCACCGAAATACTGACCCGAGGGGCCTTTGACGACCTCGACGCTTTCGACGTTGAACACGTCGCGCGTGTAATTGCCAAAGTCGCGCAGACCGTCTTCGTAAATATCGCCACGGGCCTGCTGGCCACGAATACGAAACTGGTCACCGCTCATGCCACCATTCCCCTCACCGGCAGACATGGTGATCCCCGGCACGTTGGAGAGCGCCTGATCGAGCGTGAACACACGCTGCTCCTCGATCAGCTTTTTCGGCACGACGCTGACCGTCTGCGGAGTTTCACGCACCGTAGCAGGCATACGACCGATATCGAGCGACGTCGTATTGGTGTTCATCGTGTTGGTGGGCGTTGCGCCATGCACCTTCACGGCAGGCAACTGCATCGAGCTGCTCTCAGAGGCCTTTGTCTCGGTTGAGGCCGCTTCCTGAGCCTCAGCCTCTTCTGCGCTGCCTAGGCCAACACCCGCGGTCAAGGCCAGAAGAAGAAGCCGTTTCTGCTTTCTCGATGTATCACGAGATGAAGACCCTGTTTCTTCATGACGAGATTGAGGCACGAGACGAGATCCGTAATCTTCTGGCATAGATTTCACCACTGTTCTGGTTTCAAATCCGAAAACAATTCAACTATAACTCGGAAATGTTTTGTAATCATTCCACCTCCTCTCCAAATCATGAAGATAGAGACAAAGAATTACATGGCATGCACCAAGATTGTCTTCGCCGGCGGTGTTACCGTCATGTTACGCTCAGATGCAAACGATTCTTAAAATCTTTCTTAACTCGGACCGAAACTGTGCCTTTTATGACACGCACCGCGTCTGTGTTCCGCCTGAAAATACGGAGACTGCGACAGGATCAGATGAACTCGATCTGGGTTTTGACGCCGAGCATGAGCTGATCGGGCAACGATTTTTGCGCGTTGGGATTGACATAATATTGCAGGTCCGGGGCCAGCGTCATGCCGTGCATCACATGAATCTGATAGAGGATTTCGAGAATCAGTCCGTCTTCCTGCACGATCGGGGGCAGGCCACTCCCGCCCCTGTGCAGCCTTGCATGATGACGCTGTGCTCGCGTCACATGATGAGCGATACGTGTGTAAGCCAGATTGACTGCGAACCTGTCCCGAGGGCGTTGCCGGAAAAGCCCCTGGACCATCACGCCGAATGAATACTGGGTCGCGCGAAGCGCCGTGCGTGGGTTGTTCCAGTAGGCACTGACAAGCACCGTCACCCCGGCATCGGGGCCACGCCCCGGGAAACGGATCACCTGCTGGTCAGCCAGTATCCATGTTGCCCATGAGCCGTTGACGACGCGGGCTGGCGCATCGGTCACCCCAAGGATCTCACCGTCATGATCCTCGAACAAGCTGGTATGGGGCGCTGTGTCATAAACGAACCCGATTTTATAATGCCCCGGCAGGGTGCCCCCTCTCCCTGCCCGCGGCTCCCAGGCGAGTTCGAGCGGTATGGCGGCCCCATCGATCGTCGCGCCATTGAATTTGAAGCCGCTGCGCATCTGCGACAGCGCATACTGGGTTCCTGCCTGTGTGAGATAGACGCCGGACTGGAGCTTGAGCGCCTCGGCGATCTCGACTTTGAACCGCGCGCCCCATGTCGCCGTCGGAAACGCTGCATGAGCCGTGTTATCGCTCGCCGCCCGAGGATTACCGCAGAACGCTGCACTCATGAAGTTGCAGTAAAGCGGGTTCGCAGAGAAGTCGGATAGAAACGTCATACGCCCGACCGCTGCATTAACGCGGTCATAGAAAAGGGATCGCTCGATATAGGCCGAGACAAGATGAATGACGACATTGCCGACACCGCCATAGGTCGCCTGGCTCGGCGTCAGATGATCGCCGAATTTGCGGCTTGTCGTGGCACCATAACCGCTGGCGAGAACGATATGGGTTGTGACGCCTGACATTCCCGCCAGACGCTCCCAGTCTATGTCCGCGCCATAAGTGACAATCCCAACATTGCCGACGCCCTTTTTCAGAGATGGGTCGGGATCAGAAAGCATAGCCTGCATCTCGTTCGTGTTCTGCAGGTGGAGCGTAACACCTTTATCGCGCAAGGCGGAGAGAACCGGCAGAACCTTGCCTGTACCGGCAAGGGCAGGACGGCAGGCCGAGACAAACACCATCAAGAAAAAAACCGGTGCCATTGTCAGAACACCACGGACACTTCCTGTCATCGGTCTGCCTCCTCGGTCCATGACAGGCCGGGGCTATGACACCGGTTTGTTGCCTTTTCCAGAGATCGATCTTCTTGTAACGCTTTGTCTGTTACGATTGAACAATCATTTCCCCAGAACGCCGCGAGAGACAGCGGCGCAGCGGATGCACCGTACTCGACCCTAATGACCAGATTTCCGGCGGATGACGCGAGTAAGACATCCGGCTCAAAGACGTGGCGAGACCTCGTCTCGAAGACGCGATCTGACAAAGAAAGGCGACCTTTTCAAAGCCGCCTTTCGACACTGAAGCGTACGCAATCTTACGGAATCAGAACCGTCTTGATCGATTTGTCGCCCTTCTTCATCAGGTCGAACCCTTCCTTCCACTGACTCAAAGGCAAAGTATGGGTCACCACGCCCTCGACCGGCAGACGGCCATCGGCAATCGCCGCGATGGTAAAGGGATAACAATACGGGCCGAGATGCGAGCCGAGGACATCCAGCTCTTTCCGGTCTGAAATGATGGACCAGTCACAGGTCACTTCATCACCGAACACACTGAACTCGACAAAACGACCGAGCTTGCGGATCATATGCAAACCCTGACGCACGCTCGACGGGTGCCCCGTTGCCTCGATATAGACATCGCATCCATAGCCGCCTGTCAGCTCTTTCACCTTGGCGACAACATCCTCCTCAAGCGGGTTCATCACGAGATCCGCCCCGAATTTTCGAGCCAGATCGAGACGATCCTGCTTGGTGTCGAGCACGATCAGCGTGCTCGGGTTTTTTAGACGCGCCGCGCCTACCATGCCGAGACCCAGCGTGCCAGCACCAGCTAAAACGACAACATCATCCAACTGGATATTGGCGCGGTTCACTGCGTGAACGGAACAGGCATAGGGCTCGATCAAAGCCGCAGCGTCGAGCGGCATATTCTCGGGAACACGATGAGTGCGCGATGTTTTGGGGAAGCGCATGTATTTTGCCATGGCGCCGTTGGTGTTGTTCTGGAAGCCATAAAGATCGTGCCGCTCGCACATCCAATACTGACCACCCTTGCAATAGCGACACTCATCGCAGGGAACGATCTGCTCGCTAATCAGCCGGTCACCGAGCGTGTACTGGCTGCGCAAGTTCTCTCCGATCTCGACAGCGCGACCGACAAATTCATGACCCGGGATCATCGGCGGCTTCACGTAGCGGGGCTGCTCCTTATCGCCCCAGAAGGACGGCGCCCCGAGGAAGCACTTGATGTCACCGGCGCAGATGCCAACGGCCTCGACTTCGATAATGATGTCATCGGGGCCAGCGCGAGGGACATCCACCTCTTCCCAGCGATAATCTCCGGGCTCGTAGGCAACAACGGCCTGCATGCGGCTCGGCAAGGTCACGCTCGCTGCTTCCTGTTGCAGAGCGCCCATATCGGGTGTGACGATTTTATTCATGGTCTTGTCTTTCCAGAAATGAGGCTGATCAGGCGCTGTGCTTGCGCGCCGGGGCCTCAAGCTCTTTTGCAAGGGTCTGTAAAATCAGGCAGCAGGACGTCGCTCCGGCATCGAGCACGCCACGCGAGCGCTCACCCAGACGGCTGGCACGGCCGATACGGGCAACCAAATCCACTGTTGAATCGCGACCGCGCTCTGCGGCCTCCGACATCGCCGCCAGCGCCTGGTCGAACGACTTTCCGTCCTTCAAGGCCTGATGAAACGCCTCCACAGCTGGCTGCAGGGTATCGATGAGCGTCTTGTCGCCGACACGGGCGTTACCGAGACTGTTGATCCCGGCAAGAGCCCCATCGAGCATCTGGCCGAAAAGCTTGCCATCGAGGAATGCGACGCCCTGTAATGGGGCGGCCATGCCCTCGAAGAAGCGACCGTAAAGCGGGCCCATCGAGCCGCCGATCCCGGCCATCAGGGAGTCAGACAGCATGGCGAGTCCCTTTTCCATGACCGGTGGCGTGGCGCCGAGAGCCTCGCCGCATCGAGCGAAACCCTTGGCCATGTTGATCCCGTGATCCCCATCACCGATCCTGCCGTCGATCTCGCTCAGCCAGTCACGTGCCTTGACGATCGCGTCGACCAGCGCCGGGACGACCGGCGTCGTCTCGGAAACGGGCACGCCTTTTTTGGGAACGTATCTCTCGCCAGCACTCGTCTCGCTCCGTTCTTCAACGGGCTCGGCTCTGACTTCAGGCGCTTCGACGGCTGATACGCCCTGCGCCTCGGCCCCCACGCGCACCAGACCGATCGATTCAGCGGGTGCGCCCATAAGGCGGTCGAGTTCGTCATCGGTCTTCATCAACGTCAGCGTCGCCCCCTTCATCTCCAGCGAGGTGAAGAGATTACCGACGAAGCGATGAGCGACTTCGATGCCCTTGTCTCTCAGGATGTCGGCAACGTCGGCGTAAAGCACGTAAAGCTCGATGACCGGCGTCGCGCCGAGACCCGAGAGCAGTACCGTCACGCGGTCGCCCTTAGTGAAAGGCAGGTCTGGCAGGACATAGTCCAGCATCAGCTTCGCGATGTCGCGTGAGCGACCGAGCTCCTGCACCGAAACACCCGGTTCGCCGTGATGGCCGATGCCGACCTCCATCTTGCCAAGCTCAATGGCGAAGTTCGGATGACCATTGGCAACGATGGTGCATGGCGTGAGACCCACACCTATGGAGCGCGTATTGGCAATGGCCTTGCGGGCGACAGCGATCACCTCGTCGAGCGCGCCCCCTTCCTCAGCGCGCGCACCTGCCGCTTTCCACATCAGGATCTCGCCAGCAACGCCGCGACGGCGATCCGCTTCGCTGGCGGGAGCCGAGGCCACATCATCGGTCGCAACGACTGTCTCGACCTTGATCCCCGCCTGCTGGGCGTCCCGGACAGCCATGCGGACATTCATCGTATCACCGGCATAATTGCCGAAAAGGCACGCCACGCCCGCACCCTTGTCGGCCTCACGCATCGCATCGAGAAAGCTGACGGCGGTCGGCGACGAGAAGATTTCGCCAATCGCGACTGAGTCGAGCAGACCCTTGCCGACATATCCAAGGAAGGCTGGCTCATGTCCTGAACCGCCCCCGGTTATCACACCCACTTTACGACGCCCTGTAGTCTGGGCGCGCTTGACGACCCGCGGATTGGACGTTCTGGCAATGATGTCCGGATGCGCAAGAAGCGCACCGCGCGCACCGTCTTCGATCACGCCATCCGGGTCGTTGAAAATACGGTCCAGCTTGGGCCGCGCTGCGAAGGACTGGAAAGAAGCGCTGTGGTCGGATTGCGCTCTGTGCTGGGAAGAATGATCCATGATGGGCCCCAATACTCAGTGCCGGGAAAGCACCCTTATGTGCCGAACCGTCTTAACCATCACACATCAATTTCACATAATCACACTAATGAGAGTTATTATGTGACTGTTTTTGTTATTTTTGAGCAGTTTTCCACCAGAATTTTCCGCTTACGTGAAGACGAAAAACCTGAATATCTCTTTATAACAGGACGTTATCCATTGGTGATTGTCTCACCGAAAGAGACCAAAACCGTCGCTCCGCAGGAAATAACACCCGAAGTGATGTTACAGCGTCACGATCACCCTTTGCGGATCATGACAGCGTCTGGCAGAGCCCCCTTATCCTGCCCACGGTCCACGCTCTGACTCTCTTGCGGCAAGGAACGTGAACACTTTTCTCATTGCGTCATCTTTTCGGGGGGCAACGTCTCTTCGGGGCACAAAAATGATGCCCGGTTTACTTACCCCCCGCTGCTCAGGCAGGGATCAAACGTCGTTGCGCCGTTTGGGACCTTGCCCTGAGGGTGAAGGTCTCCCTCCCTGCAGCAGGATCAGCAGATTGACCAAAAGACCCGGCAAAGCGGGACTGAGCCCCCCGAGCACCGCACCGGAAATGAACAACCCGATCCCCGAGACCAGACCGCCTGCCAGCGCGGCCAGCAGACGCACCGGGGACACGCGATATCCCGACACGCAGAGAAAGACGGCCGGTAAGAGCTGGACCAAACCGACGTAGAAAAGCCGGTTCAGGGTGACGATCAGGGTGCTGTGTCCGGCAGAGGTCAGAACGGACAGCCCGAGATAGAAGGCGATGACGAACAGACCCATGCGCTTTTGGGCCTCGGGCCGAACATGCGGCACGATCGTGCGGGTCACAATCGCCGCAAGGCTGAGACAGACAGCGCCGAGCCAGACAAGCGCTGTCAGGGCAACGGCCCCCGCCACCAATCCCGTCAACCAGTCCGGTAAAAGCGCCGAGGCAACAGAGAGGAACACCCCGTCAGGCCGTGTCATCACGCATGATGGGTAAGCCCATAGGCTGCGACGACAAAAAGAAGAGGAAACAGAACCATATAGAGCGGCATCCAGATCTGGGCGCGCCTGATCGTCTCGGAGCTTCGTGCCGAGAAAATTGCCGCCGCAGTTTGTGGCGCAATACAAAACCCCAAGGCCTGCACGATAATCGTGCTCAAAATCATGACACAGGATGCGCCCGGAGTCGTACTCGCCCCGTGCAATACGTCTGCGAGCGGAACCGCTGAGCCGTGCGACCACTGCGTCAACGCGACAAGCGCGACACATAAAATGGCTCCAAGAACCGAAATATCCTTTAGAGCCGCTGCCCAGGCCGCACCGCGCAGCCCTGCGCTGGCAACAAACAAAAAGGCCAGAACTGCTGCGCAGGCGGAGAGAACGCATGTCGGCAAGGGCAGAGCCAGTTGGGAGAAAACAGCGCTCAACCCCATGAACTGCATCGTCCCCAGAGGCAGCATCAGGACAACCAGCAGGCAGCCGGTCAGGGAGGCGACTAGTCGGCTCTCGAAATACCCGCCGAGCAGGTCAGGGAGCGTAATCGCACCGTATTTCTGGCCCACCTGCCATAAGCGGGGATAGAGCAGCATCCCAATGGGGAAGGCCAGCAGGATATAGCCGATGAACCAGAGTGCGACATCGATGGACCCGGTGGCCGCGATGCCTCCGGGAAACCCAAGCACGGACCCGATCGAATAGGTTTCTCCCGCAGCAAGCAGGAAAAACAGGAGCGCGCCGAACTGCCCCCGTGCGGCAAAAAACGCTTTGGGATCCTGCGATGCGCCGCTTTTAACCGGGATAAACGAAAGGCCCAGCGCCAGCACGAGAATGAACAGAAAACCACCGAGCCTCATTGCGTGTGCCCGCGACCGAGAGGCGCAGAGGACCAAGCCAGACAGAGTGTCGTGAGCGGAAGGCAAAGAAAAAGCCACACCAGCGCGACAGGCACCCCTAGAAGGCGGAACGACAGTCCATAAAGAAATGGCATCGGCAGCAAGACGGCGCCGAAGGGCAAGGCCAGCAGACCGAACCGCAAACGCGTGCGTGGCGAAGAAGCAGACATGGCGCGCACCCTGTAATCCTGAACTCAACGCCACGATCTACAGGCAACCCCCTCCCCGGGGCCAGCACCTAATCCATTAGGTCCATCTCGATCAGAGCTCGGCCCATTGACGAAGCAGGTTGTGGTAGGTCGACGTCAGACCCAACA
This sequence comes from Asaia astilbis JCM 15831, assembly GCF_000613845.1. Lineage (GTDB taxonomy): Bacteria > Pseudomonadota > Alphaproteobacteria > Acetobacterales > Acetobacteraceae > Asaia > Asaia astilbis. Next base: position 26,822 of record NZ_BAJT01000008.1, on the reverse strand, counting down.
CGCCCGGATGGTCGTCCGGCAGGGATTTGCGTGTCTCTATGATCGAGAGATCGAAATCATAGAGCAGGGCGCGTCTGGTGTCGTCACGCACCATCGACTGGGTCCAGAAAAACGAGGCCCAGCGACTGCCGCGCGTCACGTCGCTTACGCGATGAAGGCTGGTGGACGGATAGACTACCATATCGCCTGCGGGCAGCTTCACTCTCTGCTCGCCATAAGTGTCCTGAATGACCAGCTCACCGCCATCATATTCGTCAGGACCCGTGATGAAGAGTGTTGAAGACACATCGGTCCTGATCCGAAAGCCGCTTTCGGGAATGGGACGGATCGCATTATCGACATGCGCGCCAAACCCCATTCCGACGTCATATCTGTTGAACAGCGGGGGGAAGACCCGAAGCGGCAGGGCTGCACTGTTAAAGACAGGGTTTCTGCCCAGCGCGCGCAGGACAATTTCACCGAGCTCTCGTGACGTCTCCGAGTCCTGCGGAACCTGAAGGTTGTTTTTGGCCTTGGCCGACTGCTGCCCGGCGGTCACCTTGCCATCGAGCCACGCCGCCCTTTCGAGCGTCTCCCGACAGTAGCGCAGCTCCTCGGGCGTCAGAACGTTGGGAATGTGGACCAGCATCGGCGTTCTCCTCAGGAATCGTTTTCTTGTAATTGAGAATGAATCTGATTAACACACTCTGATCGTGTCGTTACACCCCGTAACAAAGAACCAGGCGCCCTCAAAACGGCCGCCTTAGCCTCGCCTTATTGCGAAACAGGAGAGCCCCATGGCCACGCCGGCTGGCGATCTCGCCTCCCTTCCCTTTACGCCTTGGGAAATGTTCCTCGGCGCCGGTCCCGTCGTGCGCTTTGTGATGATGATTCTGATCATCGCCTGCGTCATCAGCTGGGTTCTCTTCATCGCCAAGGTTGTGGAGATGCAGCGCGTGAAACGCGCTCTGGCCAAAACGGAGCTCACGCTCGAAGACGCACCCTCTCTCTCGGCTGCACATGAGCTCTGCCCGGATATCGGTATCGTCAAGGCATTGTTGCTGGCGGCCTCTAATGAGTGGACACGCTCTGCCGAAATTCTTGAAGACCGGGAGGGTCTCAAAGAGCGCATCATGCTGCATCTCGAGCGGCTTGAAGCCGCCGAAGGTCGTCATCTGATGCGGGGCACCGGCATTCTGGCCACGATCGGAGCAACGTCTCCCTTCGTCGGTCTGTTCGGCACGGTCTGGGGAATCATGACCTCCTTCACCGGGATCGCCGCAACCAAAGCCACGAGTCTGGCCGTCGTTGCCCCCGGTATTGCCGAAGCGCTTCTGGCGACTGCCCTGGGTCTCGTCGCCGCCATTCCGGCCGTCGTCATCTATAATTACCTGTCCCGTCAGTGCCTTGGATGCAAGGCTCAGGTCGGTGATCTTACCGCGCTGATCCTGCGCCTCGTCTCACGCGATCTGAGCCGCCTGCATGTGCAGGGCAATAGCGGTCAGGTCCTGCGTTTTGCCACCCATCGCGCCGATCAGACCGGACGCTGACCATGGCACTACGCATGCGCCATGCGGATGAAACCGCACTCGACGCCCACGAGCTGAACGTCACGCCGCTCATCGACGTGATGCTCGTTCTGCTGGTCATCTTCATGGTCACGGCACCGCTAAGCACCGTGAACGTGCCGGTCGATCTGCCCTCTTCGACCGAGAAGCCCGCACCGCGCCCGGCCAATCCGATCTTTGTCACCGTGAAAGCCGATCATTCTCTCGCGCTTGGCGAAGACGATGTCAGCAATGACGCGCTTCCGGCACGGCTGATGACCCTGACCAACGGGCACAAGGACGAACGTCTCTTTCTCCGTGCGGATAAGACGGTCGATTACGAGACGTTGATGAAGACCATGGATCTCCTGCGCAAAGCCGGTTTTCTGAAGGTCGCTCTGGTCAATCTGCAGGGGCAGGAGGAGGGCGACGCACCGTGACCGCCAGAGACCTCCGCTCCACCGCCATTTCTGCCCGGCCTCCTGCTCAGGGAGCAACGCTACAAAGCGAAGCTCTCTCGTTTAGAGAAGCCTATCAGCTGCATCTGCAGCTGGAGGCCAGGCGGCGTCTGCGGCTGGGCGGATGGTCGTCCGCGTTCATTGCGCTCCTCGCCGCTGGTGGCCTTTGGCTGGTGGCCAAAATGCCAGCGAGCTCGCCCCCTCCCTACTCGCCTCCTCCTGCCGCCATTGCCATCGATCTGGCACCAGAGCCTGCGAGCATCGCGTCCTCCCCTCAGGAGCGGCCTCCCGGCCCCCCGCAGATTTCGCCCCCTGAACTTCCCGCACCGGAAAAACCACCCGAGGTGATGGCGCCCCCCTCCCCGGCGGCATTGCCACCGATCCCCGTGCCGAAAAAAATCAAGATCACGCCGGTGCATCGCAAGGTTGCGCCAACGCCTCCCGTGGAAAAGCATCCGCCACCGCCCGTGCCGACACAGTCGACAGCCAATACGGCACCGCCCCCGTCGGACGCGCCGCCATCAGCCGTGTCGGCAACTTCCGCCAAGGGCGCTCCCTCGGCGCGTGAAGCGTCGGAAGCCAAGGCGAGCTGGCAGGGCACACTTCTTGCCCGACTGGAGCGATTCAAGCGTTACCCGTCCGCTGCCCAGGCCGATCATCAGGAGGGCACGGTGATGCTGCGCTTTACCATGGACCGCAAAGGCCATGTGCTTTCCGCCAAGCTCGTGCGTCCAACAGGATACGCGCTGCTTGACGATGAAACGCTGGCGCTGATCCATCGTGCCGAGCCCCTGCCCGAGCCACCCGACACGATCGCCGGCGCCACTCTGACACTGACGGTGCCAATCGAATTCTATCTGGATGGTCGCTGACGCCCAGCGTGTAACGACGTCATGAAGCGGTTGTGACCTTCGCTCTGGACAAGCGGCCTGCAGGCAAGAAGCCTCCTTTGTGGTCCTCTCCGCCGGGCGAAACCCGCTTTGTGCACAGAGGTGAAAGCGCGTCTCCTTGCAACAGGGCGCCGTTGCGACCAGAATGCCGCGTCATGATGGCATTAAAACCAAGGAACGCCCCGTGGTCCTGACAGAGACGAAAGCCTCGGCGGGCAGCGCGGAAATCGACGCGTCGCCCCAATGGGAGGTGGTCTCGGAGGGAAATACGGCCTGTCTGGTCCTCACAGGCGTATGGCTTGGGCAGAATACCGCGCTTCCTGTTTTCTCCGGAGATGCCCTTCTTCACGCCGGGTCTTTCGACAACGTGACATGCAACGCTGCTGACGTGACACGATGGGACACAGGGCTGATCGGGTTTCTCTGGGATGTCAGACGCTGGTGCGATCGCGAAGGCAGAGAATTCGAGGCGCATGCGCTCCCTCATCCGATGCAGCAGCTGCTCGACCTGCTTCCGGACAGGCAAGCGCCGACTGCGCCTATGAAGGGAACACGCCACTCTTTTCTCGAGCGTGTGGGCATTAAATCCATCGCCACCCTCGCCGAGATCGGCACCATCGCAGAGCTGGCCGGGCACACGGCGCGTGCCTGCTACCAGGCAATCTTTCGCAGGGGAGGTCTTCGCAGCAGCGATCTCTTTTCTGACCTTTTCAATGCCGGGCCTTCTGCCCTTCTCATTGTCGGCGTCGTCAATTTTCTGATCGGCGCCATTCTTGCCTTCGTCGGCGCTGTCCAGCTTCAGAAATTCGCCGCTGGCATCTATGTCGCGAGCCTTGTCGGCATCGCGACCGTGCGGGAAATGGCTCCTGTCATGACGGCTATCATCATGGCCGGTCGCACGGGAGGCGCTTATGCAGCCCGCATCTCGACCATGCAGGGCAATGAGGAGATCGACGCCCTGAAGGTTTTCGGCATTTCGGTGTCGTCTTACCTCATCCTGCCCGCTGTCCTCTCCCTCGTCATCACCATGCCGTTTCTCTACCTGTATGGGTGTCTAATCGGCATGCTGGGCGGCTATATCGTCGCCATCTCGATGCTCGACATCACGAGCCTGGGCTATTTTCACCAGACCGTCATTGCCTTCGGAATCAGTCAGTTCATTTTCGGCTTTATCAAGAGCCTTGTTTTCGGAGCCTTCATCGGATTGACGAGTTGTCGCATCGGCCTCAGGGCAGGCCGTTCTGCCGCCGATGTCGGCATTGCAGCCACCCGCGCCGTCGTCATCGGCATCGTCGGGGTAATCGCGCTCGACGCGATTTTCGCCATCATCGCCAATAGTATCGGGATCTGACCTCATGACAGACGGTCCCATCATGAGCATGACGGACGTGACCCTGGCCTTCGGGCCCAAAGTGATTCAGTCCGACATCTCTCTTTCGGTAAAACGCGGCAGCATCTTTGCCGTCATGGGTGGATCGGGCTGCGGCAAATCGACATTGCTCAAGAGCATGATCGGGTTGCTCCGCCCCAGTCGGGGCAGCTTCCATGTCGGCAGAGACGATTACTGGGCGGGTACAGATGCCGAGCGTACCGAGATCAATCACCGCTTTGGCGTGCTGTTTCAGAGCGGCGCGTTGTGGAGCTCGATGACTGTCGGCGAGAATGTCGCGTTACCGCTGCAGATGTTCACAAAGCTCGATGCCCGCGCGATTCAGCGTCTGGTGGAACTCAAGCTCGCTCTTGTCGGGCTGAGTGACGCAATCAATCTCACGCCTTCGGAGATCAGCGGCGGGATGCGCAAACGTGCCGGACTGGCGCGGGCCCTTGCCCTCGACCCCGACATCCTGTTCTTCGACGAGCCTTCAGCAGGTCTCGATCCGATCACGTCAGCGCGTCTGGACGATTTGATCCTCAACCTGCGCGACGGTCTGGGAGCAACCATCGTCATTGTCAGCCATGAGCTTCCCAGCCTGTTTTCAATCGCTGATGACGGTATCTTTCTCGACGCCATCACCAAACGCCCCATCGCTCATGGCTCACCCCGCGCTTTGCGCGATCACAGTACCGACCCACAGGTTCGCGCCTTTATGAACAGACAACGCAACGAAGAAGGACAGGCATCATGAACAGACAGGCGCTTGTCGGTGCGTTCGTTCTGGGAGGGCTCGCGCTCCTGGTGAGTGCCTTCGTCTTTTTTGGCAATTTTCATCCCTTCACCCAGACCGAAAAAGCCGTCCTGATCTTTCGTGGCTCGACGAACGGCCTGTCTGTCGGAGCACCCGTCAATTTTCGTGGCGTGCAGGTTGGCGCGGTCGATCGCATTGCCATCGAATACGACCCGAAAGACCGGGAAGCCTATATCCCTGTCTATGTCACAGTGCGGCAGAACGATATTCTCGTTGCGGGCGAAAAGCATGGCCACGTCCCCGAACTGGGTGAACTGGTTGCGCATGGGCTTCGTGGGGAAATCAATCTCAAGAGCTTCGTCACCGGGACCTCACAGATCGATCTCGATATGTCCCCCGGCTCCCCCGCGATGCTTCACCCGACGCTGACCGACCGGCTGGAAATCCCGACACGACAATCGTCCATCCAGGCCATGACGAATACGCTCACCCATCTGCCTTTGCGCCAGATCAGCGACAACGCCGCGGAGACCCTGGCTGTCGTCCGCCATTTATCCGAGACGCTCGATCAGCGACTGCCCATGCTGGCAGATAGTCTGCAACAGACGTCGGATCACAGCCGTGCCGCCATCGACGCTGCTCATGAGATGATCACCGCGCTTCAGCCTCAGCTTCTGCACACGTTGCAAAGCATCGATCAGCTCGCCATCACCGGGACGAACCAGCTTTCGACACGCGGAGAAGAGCTCCGCTCGCTGCTGCTGACCAGCCGCGAGACCATGGCGAGTGCCAACAAGACGATGGTCAACCTGCAAGGCATGACGTCATCACGCTCGATCGATCGGGCCAATCTCGATGCCAGCTTGCGCGATATCGCCGCAGCCGCCGCGGCCATGCGCGGTTTTGCCAATGACATCGAACGCAATCCGCAACTTCTGCTGACAGGACGCCGCCAATGAGAACGCGCCCGCTCTTTTCTGCGCTCGCTCTGGGAATACCTCTGGGACTGCTCTCAGCCTGTGCCTCCGCCCCTGTGCGCTTTTATACTCTCGCTCCGTCAGCGACCGAGATCACGGCATCTCAGCAGGATGCGCCAGTCACCTATGTGCCGCGCCTGTCGTTGCCGGATTATCTCGACACTCAGGATATTCTTACCCGCGATGGCAGTGCCCTGACACGCAGCAGCAATAGTCGATGGGCCAGCCGCCTGTCGCAATCAGCGACAGACCTCATTGTGGCGCGGCTGTCGCAAGACAATCCCCACCGCATGATCACAGGCTATCTGCCTCTGGACACACCAGCCTCGCGACTGAGCGTCACGATCGAGCGCATGGATCTGACACAGCAGGGAGAGGCGGCCCTTGTCGCCTCATGGACCGACTTGCCACGCGAGGAATCCCACCCTGCACGTCAGGGGCGCACCCAGATCAGCGTGAAGGGCAGCGTGACCGATGACGCAGCCAAGACAGCCCTGCTGCAAAAACTTTTTGAGCAGCTAGCTGACCGGATCTCCCCTACCCTCGCCACAGACTAGGCCAAGAGGCAGCGACACAAACCCGGCTGCGTAATTCCTCGCCCTAGAACGCAGCCTGAATACGGCTGCCAAGCGCGTTCACCGATCGACCTTTCGAATTGACGCTGCCGACAGTTTGAGAGCGGGTGGCGTTGATGTGGCTATATTCCAGCTGCATGCGGAAGTGACGGTTGATGTACCAGTTCAGACCGCCAGACCACACCGTCTGGACGCCACCCCGTACACCGCCGGTCACAGTGGCTGATGTGTCCTTGATGATGTTGCTGTTGAAATCCATGACGCTCCAGCGTCCGACGATTTCAAGCGCACCCCACTGATTATTCCAGAAATCGAAATTCTCTTTCGGCGCCGGCGCTGAAAAGCGGCGTCCTTGGGGCTATACCGACGAGCCTGACCAAACAGCGTGTAGCTACCGGCAACGTAATAGCCATCGAAGCCCAGATTGGGGGCCGGGCCCGTGCTGCGCGCATCATCGTTCCGGTCGACCCCGATATGATAATATTCCGCCTGAAGCAGCGCCTTGTCGTAACGCAGCGCAAGTTCCGGCCCGACAGCCCAGACCTTGCCTATATTCAACAGCGTCCCGCTGGACACCAGTCGCTCATTGGTCAGACGCGTCTCTGGACGATCAGAGAGCGAGAGCACCCGGCCCTGCGAGGTTTGGTTACGCTTGAACGACATTGTGGACGAGACGCCGACATGCAGATCGACATCTTTGGTTGCAACCGGTCGCCCGGCCACACGGATCAACCCGCCCAGCTGACTATCCGATACCGTCGGATTGTTGGTGCGATCACCATAGGTCTGCCCCGTCAGATAGGCACCCAGATACCAACGATTCTGATGCGTTCGACCACCGAGACTCAGCCTCGTATCCCCTGCCGCGATCTGACGCACGACTTCGGAGATCGAGGCACGCTCCATGAGAATGAAACCGTTCGACGATTCAGAATCCTGCATGGTCACGCGAGGCTGGTAATACCCAACGGTGAACTGTGAATTATGGATACCGCTATAGACGATATTGGCTTCATAGAGTCCGGCCGTCCCATCGACCGTACTTCCCCATTCCGGGGTCAGGTTCGCCAATAGATTGCCGTAGCGCCAGGTCAGCGGCAGGCGAAGACGGCGGGCATTTTCGTTCATTTTCGGAAAACGGCCCGTTTGTCCCTCGGCACTGCCCCCGGAGGAGGGAAATCCGCCGATATCGAGATGCATGACGAGGCCGACTGAAAAAGCGTAGAGCCCATCACTCGATGCGATGGTTGGGCGCCCTGCCGGAAAGCCGATCCTGATACCCCCGACATCGACAGTTTCTGCCGTCCGTGTCGCCCTTTTGAAATCCGCAAAGGAGAGGTTGAGACCGTGATCGGGGGGCGGGATTGACTGCGTGTCGTAGCCCACCTGTGGGTTCGATGGCTTGCCCTCATGCGACGGCGATGCCGAGGCGAGCTGGACCGGTGCAGAGGAAGACGGCTCTGACGGTGTTCGAGGCGATGCCTTTCCCTGGTCAGAAACACGCCCCGTGTCCGGCCTAGTCGACGCACTGGCAAGCTCAGTCTTGGGAGAGCCGGAATACTGCCCTCCCTTGCGGGAGGCGTTTTCGATCCCGCTCGCAACGCCGAAATATCCTGAGACTGTGTGGCAGATCGACGAGAGGCGTGTCCATTTCGAGCTGGTTCAGTCCCGGTCGGATGCGCCTGTGCCAGCTCGAACTTGCGACGCATCGCGCGTTCCTTGCCGAGCTCACGCTTCAGATCGGTGATCTGACCCTGCATCTGCGCGCGCATTTCCAGCATCTCGCGCCTCAATGCCGCAATATCATCCGACTGGCCTGCTGCAAGAGCGGAAACAGGAATCGTGACGCTGCAGAGCAGCATCAAGGTCGTAAGCTGGCGCACGCGCATTGGTTCGATAAATCTCTGAACTGAACGGACTGCGGGCAGCTATAAACGACCTGTTAAATCAATCACATAACGTTTTATGACAAAAGCTTCTGCTCTTGATCGAACAGAGACCATTATCCAAAGAACACCGCTCAACCATGCCCGATATCATCACAGTATTTTGGTCGGACAATGAAAAACAGTTCTGGGTGACGCCGTGCACGCGCAAAACCGGTCCCGTTGAGGCGGTGACGGGAGCAGAGAGCCACGAAAGCTGAGCACTATCGCGGCGTCCCTTTTCAGACGGCGTTTCAGAGAGAAAGTGAAAAGACCAATTCAGCCTCTCACGCAGCAACGAGAGCCCAGGTCGTGAGGAGGAGCCCAATAAGAGAGATCATGAAGACGACAGAGCGAATGACAGGAATACCCGCGGCATAAAGCGGGAGATAGATAACGCGGGCAGCGAGATAGATGCTGCTGCCCCATTCTGTCTTCCATCCCTGATGCCCAGCCACGAGCGCGCCCAGAAGAGCCGCAACAAAGAGGGGAAGTGTCTCGAAAAGATTGGTCTGCGCCCGGGCCAGTCGCGCCGGAAATGGCTTGAGCTCTGGCATCTGGCCGTCACGCGCACCGACATTCCAGCCCTTTCCATATTGCTGCGTCTTGGCAGCTCCGGCCCACAGGATATTAAAGAGCGCGAGAAGAACGAGGCCCGCAAGGACGTAGAATTCGATCGTCATGATACATTTCTCCAAGGGCCGAGTTTCTGCAGGATCCAGAAGCCCTCGTGAGCAACGCAAACCCACGCAAAGAGCTCCCTTTCAGACAGGCATATCTTGCGATGACACAGCTTTTATGACGAGCTGACGGCGATATCCTGCCCAGCGTAAGGACCAATACGCGTCCTCACTGCTCAATGACTGAACGTGACGACCTTCGCCAGATGACGGGGAGTCTGCGTATCGATCCCCTTGGCGCGAGCCACATGCTCTCCCAGAAGCTGAAGCACCGGCAGACAGATCAGCGGACCGGCTCCTACCTCTCCCTCTACGGCGAGGGAAACCGTCCCGGGGCCACCGAGCCCAAGGACGACAGCGCCTTTATCCATGAGTTCCTGAGAAAGCTGTGCCTCTTCTTCACGTGTATCCGGATGGTAAAGCATGACCACGAAGGAGTGCTCGTCGATGATGCTGACCGGCCCGTGGCGATATTCGAGCGGATGATGGGCCTCGCTCTGACACAGGCTCATCTCCTTCATTTTCAGAGCCCCTTCGCGTGCAACCCCGTGAAATGCGCCGCCGCCCAGAAAAACGAAGTGAGACTGTCCGCGGTAAAGGGCAACAAGCGCCGTCTCCGCAGCGTCAAGCAGGATTTCCGCCGCCGTGATGCTGGCAGGACCGATCTCAACGCCCGCGTAACGCAACCCCGCCATGAGCATGAGACTGGCTGACGCTGTAAGGATGATTCCTTCCTCAGGATGAGTCTCTGCCGCAATCACTTCGGAGACGAGGCGCGTCAGCGTGCTCCCCGGAGAGCAGGTGATTGCCAGCACTTCCTGATCCGAGTGCCGGCGAAGCACAGAGGCAGCGACCGTTTCGGAAGATTCTCCGCTGCGTGAGAGGGCAATAAGCCGCGTCTTCATGTCTGACGGCACATAGGAGCTCGAGCGCCTCGTCCATTCGTTCCCGGGCACGGCCCGTGCCGCGAACCCGGCTTCATTCAGGGCACAGGCGATACTTTCACCGACATGCATCGATGTCCCACATCCAATGACGACATGCATCTCGCCTGTACGGGGCGAGATGCGGGGACTGGATAAAGCCCTCCAGAAAGAGAACTGTTCCCGGATTCCGCGTTCGGTTGCGTTCATCAGCCATCCTTTCGTTCAGAGGTCAGCAGCATGACGCTGCCGCAGGACATGAGACGGATGTCTCACATCGAACAGATCTGATCAGAACATCATTCCGCAAGATCCGGAGCGCGCAGATCTTTGAGGAAAGAAAGATCGAGTTCATTGAGATCCGTCACGCCCAGCAACCCCAGATCGCGACCGATTTCCGTCTTGAGAATAGCGACGGCTCTGTCGAGCCCGGCTCTTCCTGCAAGGGCACAGGCTTGCAGAAAAGGACGGCCCAGCATCACCGCGTCAGCGCCCAATGCAATGGCCTTGAGCACGTCACCGCCACAACGGAACCCGCTATCGATCATGACACTCATCGCGCCCGAGCTTTGCTTGATCTCCTTCAATGTCTCAAGCGGTGTGACAGAAGACTCAAGCAGGCGTGCGCCATGATCGGAGACGACAATACCGTCCACACCGATGCGCGCCGCTTCAGCCGCATCTTCAGGACGCAAAATGCCCTTCAGGACCAGCTTGCCCTTCCACCGCGCGCGGATATGACGGATATGGTCCCAGGTGAAATGAGGAGATCCTCCAACTGAGGCGATCTCACTGGAAAACAGGCCCGGCCCTCCCTTTGGCCGAATATTCACGATCTTTGGATTGCGGTCGCGCAAAACGGTGCGTCCCAACGTGCCCAGAGTCCAACCAGGGTGACGTATGGCCCCCATGATCGAGCGCAAGTTGGGACGAATGGGCATGGAATATCCGGCACGCGTCTCCGCAAGACGCTGCGCAGGAACCGGCACATCGCATGTTATCAGAAACACCGGATATCCAGCCTTCTGGACGCGATCAATCATGCCGTCGATCACGTCGAGATCGCTCGGCAAATAGGCTGCAAACCAGGTGCGGGGATTGATCCTGATAACGTCTTCGAGCGGCGTCAGTGAATTGGCCGAGAGAGCGTAAAACAGATTATGACGGCGGGCAGCAGCCGCTTCGAGGCGGTCGGCATCGAAACGGGCCATGGCTGCGCCACCCGTTGGCGCAAACCCAAAGGTTGGTCATATTCCTCGCCGAACAGCGTCACCTTCGTCCTGATGGGAGACACGTCACGCAACCGGTAAGGCCGCCAGAGAAAGCGCTCGAAGATCGTCCGGTTCCGACGCAGACTGAACTCGTTACCCGCACCGTTGCGGATATATTCGAAGACCGCCTTGGGCAGATAACGCCTAACGGCAGTTTCGAAATCGGTCAGTTGATAAACGTCGTGCAGACGCCGCTTGGCCGTCATGGACATCAGGAAGCTCCACGTAAGAATTGTGCAAGGCACTTGCCATCGCGATCAGAACGGCCTTCCGATGGCTTTGCCTGCTCCCGATTAAGTCACGTTAAGGTGAAGCTGCACACGCGGCCCGGTCAGAGCTTCGAGCGCAGACAGAGCCTAGCTGAAGCGCCAGTGCTCATGCCACTTCATGGACAAAAGATAATTTTACCGCCGCTGGAATCGAACATTCCCGGCCGGTGAGGCGTTTCCGCATCAGATCGTCACACATCGGAGCATTGACGCCATGTCCATGAATGTCAGCGAGTTCATGTGGAAACGCCTTCAGGAATGGGGTCTGAAACGGGCCTATGGCTATCCCGGAGACGGCGCGGGCGGGATCGATGTGGCGCTTCAACGCGAGATCGATGCGGGACGTCTCGAATATGTGCAGGTCCGTCATGAAGAAATGGCGGCGTTCATGGCGTCTGCCCATGCTAAATTCACTGGTCAGGTCGGTCTGTGTTTCGCCACATCGGGACCGGGTGCCATTCATCTCCTGAACGGGCTTTACGACGCCAAGCTGGATCATGTTGGCGTGGTTGCCATCATGGGTCAGCAGGCGCGGAGCAGTATCGGCGCAAATTATCAGCAGGAAGTCGATTTACAGTCGCTCTGCAAGGATGTCGGTTCGGAGTATATCGTCACCGTCTCCGAACCCTCGCAAATACGGCATGCCATCGATCGTGCGGTTCGGATTGCACGCGACAAGCGCGCACCAACCATTGTGATCGTGCCCAACGACCTGCAACTTCTTCCCTATAAGGACGGGCCTGTGGCCCACGGCTATACCCATACCGGTATCGGCGAGACGCTCATCAGCAAGATACCCGAAAAAGACGGTCTGCAAGCCGCCGCTGATATCCTGAACTCGGGCAAGAAAATCGCTATCCTCGCCGGAGCTGGCGCTCTCGAAGCTACTGACGACCTGATTGAACTTGCCGATCTGCTTGGCGCTGGCATTGCCAAAGCCCTTCTTGGCAAGGCTGCCGTGCCTGACGATCTGCCTTTCGTCACAGGTTCGCTCGGTCTGCTGGGCACCAAGCCATCCTGGGACCTGATGAAGGGCTGCGACACGTTTCTGATGGTCGGTTCGGCTTTTCCCTATAGCGAATTCCTGCCCGAACCGGGCCAGGCGCGCGGCATACAGATCGATATCGATCCGGCCAGTCTGTCCCTTCGATACCCGATGGAGCTGTGCCTGCAAGGGGATAGCGCGGCGACCCTGCGCGCCCTCATTCCGCTGATCGAACGCAAAAGCGATCGCAGCTGGCAGCAGAAAATCGAGAAGGAAGTCGCGGCCTGGTGGAAAGTGCTGGAAGCACGCGCCATGACAGACGCCAACCCGGTCAACCCACAACGCGTTTTCTGGGAGCTCTCCTCCCGCCTGCCTGACAACGCGATCATCACCGCCGATTCAGGCTCGGTCGCCAACTGGTTTGCCCGTGATCTGAAAATCCGTCGCGGTATGAAAGCGTCGCTTTCGGGCGGTCTGGCCTCGCTCGGTGCGGGAACACCTTATGCTGTTGCTGCCAAGATGGCGTTTCCCGAACGCACGGTCATTGCCTGCATGGGCGATGGCGCGATGCAGATGAACGGGCTGAACGTCATGATCACGATCTCCAAATACTGGAAGCAATGGGAAAACCCCAGGCTGATCGTGCTTGTCCTGAATAATCAGGATCTGAATCAGGTGACATGGGAAGAGCGCGTGCAGCTGGGCAAGGGCAAAACAACGGCAACCCAATCCATCCCTGATTTTCCGTATCACAAATATGCTGAGTTGCTCGATCTGAAAGGTATTCTGGTCGACCAACCCGATCAGGTTGCCGGAGCGTGGGACGAAGCCCTTAGCGCGGATCGTCCGGTCATTCTGGAAGCGCGCACCGATCCCGATGTGCCGCCCCTGCCGCCTCATATCACCCTACAACAGGCGAAGGCTTTTCTCTCTTCCCTGCCGACCGAACCAGAGTTGCTGAACGTCATTCGTGGTTCAGCGAAGGAGATGCTGGCAAGTTTTCTACCGGGCAAAAAATTATGAGCAGTACCGAAACGGACTGACGCTCTCGATCGAGAGCTTCAGCCGCCCGGTTTTAGAAACCTCGACTGCGTCGTTTAGAGAGCCGTGTAACCACCATCGACGAAGATCTCCTGTCCATTGACCATGCCGGAGGCAGGAGAAGCGAGATAAAGCACCAGATCGACAACCTCTTCGGGCGTCGCGACGCGCCCGGCAGGGATTTTTTCGACAAAGCGCTTGAGCTTGTCTCCCTCGCTCCAGACGCGTTCGCCCATCGGAGTCCAGACAATCGTGGGGCAGACGGCATTGGCCTGAATATTATGGGGCCCCATTCCGCGGTCATGACTTTGGTCAGCCCATTGAGCCCTGCTTTGGAGGCCAGATAGGCCCCATGTTCGGTCAATGCCACTGAGCTTGTCATGGAACTGATATTGATAATTTTGCCGCCACCGGCTGCCATCATGCCCGGCGCGAGCGCACGCGCCATGAGCCAGGGAGCACGCAAATTGAGATTAAGGATTGCGTCCCATTCCTCGACAGTTTGATCGACCAGCAATTTCGGGATGGTCATCCCCGCATTATTGACGAGGATGGTCGGCGATCCAACTTCACTCTGGATCCGTTCTTTCACCCGGTCAGCGGCCGCAGCATCCAGAAGATCGGCGGCAATGGGCAGACAGCGTCGACCGTTCTTCGTCACGATGGCCTGCGTTTCGGTCAACAAGGACTCATCTCGCGCGACAGCCACGATATCGGCACCCGCCTGACTCAGGACCTCACAGAGTGTCACACCGAGCCCGCGCGACGCACCAGTGACAACCGCGCATTTGCCGACAAGAGAAAAGCGTTCCGGGAGAGCCGTCATGGAAGATGTCAGTCCTTTTCTTTAAAATCCTCGGGAATTGTCAGGCGTATTACTCGCCCTGACGCTCTAGTCGTGCATCTCATCCAGAAAATTTTCTCTTTCAATCCAGAAAAAGCCTGATCACTCCTCCTGAATTATAACAAAATCCTTGATAACATAACGTTTTATGAGTCCAGCTTAACAATATTGAGAGATCTTCTTATCGGTGGACACGGCTATGAGATGCGTCGTGCCGCATAAGCGGCCCCTTCCTGCACCTCACGTCTCATCAACGGACTATTCGTCTCATTGCCTTAGAGCTCATGGCAGCGGGACGGCCGCCCGGCCATCCCAGTTTGACGGATCGACCCGACTTTATCGCTTGAGTTGAACCTTGCCCTATCGATGCGGGTTTAGACCCCCAGGAATAATCCGACCTGTGCGAAAGCCTTCATCAGGCTCCCTCGTCACATACTCAGGTTGGGTTAACTGTTGAGATTCGTCATACCTGCCTCTGACAATGCGGTTCTCGCATCAATCGTCAGAGACAAAGAGGAAGCGCCCCATGGCAGAGAAACCAAGTGCCGTCCCAGGTCTAAGCCGACGCAAGGCGCTTGCCTCGTTCATCGTCACAGGCGGTGGCATCGCGAGCCTGGCGGCCGCCCGTGCATCCGAGCCCGGCCCTGTGGTGGCGCCGCGTGCTCCAGAGCCGGACCGTAAAGCCGAGCCGAATGCCTCCCACCCCTCCCCTGCCGATCAGCCGGGTGCCACAGCCCATGCGGTTATCCGCACGCGTGCCGATGCGTTTTATCGCCCGATCCTTCACTACACGCCCGAACATGGCTTCATGAACGACCCTTGCGGACTCGTTTATGACGGTAAAACCTTCCACCTTTATTATCAGTACGACCCCTTCGCGCCTTACGCAGGTCATGTGCATTGGGGGCACGCGACAAGCCAGGATCTGCTCACATGGGAAGACCAGCCCATCGCCATCAACGAGACGACGGAAGGCGAGGTCTATACCGGGTGCGCCGTCATGGATGGTCGAAACAGCTCAGGGCTGTTCCCCTCCGACAAAGGCGGACTTGCTGCGCTTTACACACGTGCCACGCCCAAGAAGCAGACCCAGCATCTTGCGATCAGCAATGACGGCGGCAAAAGCTTCAAGGATGTCGCGCATAATCCAGTGCTGGATATCAGCAGCAATTCTTTCCGCGATCCGAAGGTCATTTTCCACGAACCAACCGGGCAATGGGTCATGGTCGTGGCCAAGGCGCGCCTGCACAAGATCGCCTTTTATGCCTCGATCGATCTGCAACGCTGGACCCATCTCAGCGATTTCGGCCCCTCAGGAATTTTCGGTGTCGATTATGAGTGCCCCAATCTGATCGAGATTCCCGTCGAAGGCGGCGGGTCACGCTGGGTCCTCTTCATCTCAGTCAATCCCGGCAGCCCGACGGGCGGCAGCACGACGCAATATTTTGTCGGCAGTTTCGATGGCAGCCGTTTTACGCCGGACGACACTGTGATCGGCCTGATCGATTTTGCCAAAGATGCGTACGCGTTGCAGTGCTTCGAGAACATGCCGGGCAAGGAAGCCGTCGCCATCTCCTGGCTTAGCAACTGGCAATATTGTCAGGAGCTGCCCACTCAAAGCTGGCGCGGCTGCATGACGCTGCCACGAAACATGACCTTGCGTCATGACGCTGCGGGCTGGCTGCGTCTTGCACAGGCACCGAGAGGGCTCGAAACCCTGCGCGAGGCCCCCATTGCGTTCACCTGTCCAAAACTGGCGGCCGGGGCCAGTGCCACTGTCCAGCTGCCGATGGGCACAGCTTTTGAGCTCGCCCTGAGCGTCACCGTCGATCAGATGAACCCGGACCTTCCTTTGGGCGACAAGGGGCGTACGGGGCGTTTTGTAATCGTGTTCGGCAATGATCAGGGTGAGAGTCTCACGATCGGGTTCGATGCCTTTAGCGGTCAGCTCTGGATTGATCGGGGTGATCTGAACGGCTTCAAGCAGCCCTTCTTCACCGGTCAATTCTCCACGGTGCTCAACCCGGAAGACCGGCATTTCGATCTCAGGCTCGTTCTCGATGCCTGCACGCTCGAAGTATTTGCCAATAACGGCCTGTCGGTCGGGACAGCACTGATCTTCCCCGCCAACCCGCTCACCTTCCTCAAGCTCGAGGCGACCGGAGCCGGTGCCACGATCGAGACACTGGCGCTTTATCGCCTCAAGAAGGTTATGCCGCGCGAAACCGCCTTGCTATAAGTCCGGACTATCTCTGAACCGGCTGGAGTGCCCTCTTTCGATGTCTTTTGCTACCTGTCTTGTCGTCATGCTCGGCGGCGCCCTGGGCACTCTGGCGCGCTATCTCGTGACTGTCGCGACCGCGCCTTACAGCCGCACCATGCCGTGGGGCACGATCCTGGCCATCAACACGCTGGGATCTTTCGTCATCGGGTTCTTCGGCACGCTGACCCTTGCTCACGGGCGCTTTCCGGTTTCGGAGAATACACGCCTGTTCGTGATGGTCGGCATCTGCGGCGGGTACACCACCTTCTCGTCCTTCAGCCTGCAAACGCTCGATCTGCTTCGGGCGGATGCGTGGGGACGGGCGGCGCTGAATATCGCGCTCTCGGCTCTTCTTTGCCTTGGCGCTGTCTCGCTCGGCCATCAGGCGGCATCGAAACTCAATGCAGGCGCCTTTCAGATCGCGCAGAACGAGACAGAAGAGGACGCCTAACGACGCCTCAGGCCGAGAGAGCCTCGAAGCGCGCCGTCTGTTCATCGCAACGGTAGAAATCGGCCATCGGGTAAGGCTGACGCGCAAGGTCGAGACGGCGTCGATCACCCGTCCGACTTTTTCGTCATCCATGAGAACGCTGAAATTGAGCCGCGTCCATCCCGGCTTTTCGATCTCATTGCCTGAGAGGATCGCCTGACGCATCAGGGCCGAAGCGGGCGCGTCGATCGAGAGCAGACGATGGGCGTAAGGCCCTGCGCACGCACATCCGCCACGCGCCTGAATGCCATAGCAATCGGAAAGCAGACGGGTGAAGAGCTGCTGGTGCAGATAGCCGCCGCGCTGGCGATCGCGAATACGCATGGAAAATATCGGCAAAGCCGGACTCTTGCCGGACGCACCGATCAGGTCGATTTCAGGCACGTCCCGCCACGCAGAAAGCGCACGCTGACGCAGCGTTGCATGGCGCTGATCCATGAAGTCCTGCCCGATCGCCTCTTTAACCAGAAAAACCAGCGCCGCCCGTATATCGCCAACGACATTGGGTGTGCCGGCTTCTTCACGATCACTCAGACGATCAGAATAATCATGTCCCCAGGGCGAGACAAAGCGCACGGTACCGCCGCCCGGCTGGCTGGGTCGGGTAATGGCGACCGCGGCGTCGCGCACGATCATCACACCCGATGCTCCGGGACCACCCAGAAACTTGTGCGACGAGATCACAACAGCGTCTTTCTGCTCTGGTGTGCCAGCTGCCATTTCGATGGCGAGATAGGGACCGCCCCCGGCATAATCCCATACCGAGCGCGCCCCATGGGCATTGAGCAGGCGGGAAACTGCATCGACATCACTCAGAATGCCGGTGACGTTGGACGCAGCCGAGAACGCCCCGACGACCAGTCGGCCCGGCTCGACCTCGTTCAGCACGCGCTCCAGCATCGCGAGATCGGGTCCGCCTTCTGGCCCCTCGTCGATCTCGATGATTTCTGCACCGCTCTCGCGCCAGGGCAGAATGTTGGAATGATGTTCATACGGCCCGATGACGACAAGCGGTGTCTGACCGTCTTCAACCGCCTTCGTAACGCCCATGAGGCTGACCAGCCTGTTGATCCCGGCTGTCGCCCCTGACCCTGTGAAAACAACGCTGTACCCAGCCGGAGCCTGACAAAGCCTTGCGATCTGCGCGCGTGCTGACGCACGCAGTCGCGTCATCATCCGTCCGCAAAAAGAAGCCTGAGTATGGCTATTGGCGTAATAGGGCAGAACCTGAGTGAGCATGAAGCTCTCGATCTGCTGTAGAGCCCGCCCTGACGCGACATAATCGGCGTAGAGCAGAGGGTGATCGCCAAAGGGCCCGGATACGGGCACGCCCTCCCCGATGACCCCCTTACGAAGCGCCTCGATCCCCCCGGGTCCGCCCAGAGTACGGGCAAAATCGGCCAGACAGGTATCAGGATCGATCATCGTATGCGTCTCCTCGTGATGCTGACATCAGGATAGAGCGATCAATCTGGGAAAACTTCTCCTATTTCCTGCACAAAATGTGCTATCGTTCTATCATGTGATCTGTTTTTATGAATTTTATGGATCATATCGATAAAGCCATTCTCCGTGCTCTGCAAAACGATGCCTCGCTTTCGCAGCGCGAGCTGGCAGACAAGGTCGGGCTCTCCCAGAACGCCTGCTGGAGACGCCTGACGATCCTCCGGGCCAATGGTGTCATTCTTGGCGAAACGCTGCGCCTCTCGCACGAGGCTGTGGGGTTGGGCGTGACCGTCTTTGTGATGGTGCGTACGCGCTTTCACTCCCATGACTGGCTGAGCCAGTTCCGTGAGGCCGTGCTCTCGATTCCGCACATTGTCGATTTTCACCGCCTGGCGGGCGATTACGACTACATGCTCAAGATTGTCGCCAAGGACATGAATGCCTTCGATGGCATTTATCAGACTCTGATCAGCAAGGTCGAACTCGACACCGTGACCTCCTATCTCTCGATGGAAGCCATCGCGAATAACAGGGACATGCCGGTCTGATCCGGGCGGCTTCGACACAAGCAGCACAAGCCCTTACGTCCCTCGATCCACGTAAAACTCCTTCGATCACAATGCAGGCAGGATCATGAAAACGGACCGACCTTGCTATGGCCCTGAAGCACGCTGCGCTCTAGAAAAAACTCCCTCTGGCAGTCCTGCCGCCGGTCTGGAGTTTTGCGCATGAATCCCCTCCCCCTGTCAGCCACGCTTCGCTTGCAGTTTCACCGCGGCTTCACTCTGGATCAGGCAATTCCTTATATTCCTCACCTGAGGAAGCTGGGCATCAGCCATGTCATCGCGTCCTCCCTTCTGCCATCTGCTTCCGACTCTCACAAAAGCCGAGGCATCGTCGATTTCACCCATATCGATCCTGATCTCGGCGGTTTGGACGGGCTGCGTCGTTTTGTGCACGCCCTCAGACAAGAGAGAATGGGGCTGATCCTCACTGTCGCGCCTGACGCCATGAACATCAGTCCCGGAAATGGCTGGTGGAGGAACGTTTTGCGGCAGGGAAAACGCAGTGCCTATGCCCAATATTTCGATATCGTCTGGAGCGCCGCCACGCCGGGCCAGTCCGAGAAGGTCCTCCTGCCCGTTCTCACAAGCCCGCTTGATGCCGCCATCCGTTGTGGCGCCCTCAAGCTCGGTCTCGACGAGACCGGTCATGTAGAAATTCGCTATGGCGACCAACGTTACCCCGTTTCATCTGAGAGCGAAGAGGCGCTTTGGGGAGAGCTGAATTGCCCCTCCCCTCCGCAGACCGATTCAAATTGTGAGTCATCTGCGACAGACCGTGCCTCGATTGCTCCTGACGTAACGCTTCTGGACCCCGGAACAACGGAGGGACGGTCACATCTCGAGACCTTTCTCGCTGCACAGCATTATCAGCTCATCGAAGGCGACTGGACCATTCCGGTGCGTCTGCTCTGGTCACCCTGAAGATGGACCGTCGTCCGGTCTTTGACGATGTGCATGGTTTTATCTTCGAGCTTTATCGCGAGGGACTGATCGACGGGACGCAGGTCGACAGGATCGATCGCCTGACACGGCCTGCTGAATATTGCACCCGTATGCGGGCCAAACTCGACTCTCTGCGACGCGAGCGGCCTTCCCACCTTCAAAGTCAGGCGCCTCTCTTCATTGAGAAGTCTCTCGCGCAGGACGAGATTCTGCCGCTCGAATGGCCAGTTACAGGCACGACGGGGCATGACTTTCTGGAGCAGGTCAGCCTTGTGCTGCACCATCCGGACGGTGAGGCGCCAGTTTCGGCCCTTTGGTCTAGCCTCGGACAGGCTACGTTTGGGGAAATCGAGCGTGCCACGCGACTGGAGGCGCTCGATACGCGGTTCGCTAAGGAATTTGAGACTCTCAGGACTTTGCTCGCATCCGACTTCAAATCGAATGGGAGGGCGGCCGATCGCGATCTCGATCCGGCGCTGCGTGCCATTCTGGCCGTGTTTCCGGTGACGCGCAGCTATTTTGCCGATGGTGGCGATTCAGGTGCCGATTTCCGTGCCATCGACCGGGCCCACCTTGCCGCCCAGCCTCTTTTGAGGGGTGACCAACTCGCCGCCATGGGCCGTATCTGTCAGTATCTGGCCGACGCACGCATCGACACGCCCGAGCGACAGAATATTTTGGAACGCTTCGAGAGCCTGACCACGCAGCTCGCCGAAGAAGCGGAAACGGCCCTCGCGCGGTACAGCCGCCTTCTGTCGCATAACGGGACTGGAGGTCACCCCGGTCGCTTCTCGGCAGGGATTGCTGATTTTCACAAGTCGAATGAAGCGCGTCAGGCCACCCATCCGCAGGCGCTTCTCCGCATCGCTACGCCGGATACGGAGTGGGGGGAGACCGAGCGGGGCCGCCTCATGGTGCTCAGCGAGCCCGAAGCGGAATGGCCTCTCAAGGCACAGCAATGGCTAGAGCAGACAAGAACGTTCCTGACGATCACATCGCACGGGCCTTCACCTGTTTCGGCTGATGCGTATCGCATTTTCCAAAGCCTGATTGCTTCCTGGTCGCTCGAGGAGAGCGGTAGGACCGGCTACGCTGAACGCTTCAACAGGTCTCTTCTCAGCGCATTGCGCGATGCTGATCAGCACACGAACTGGGCCAGTCCGGACGAAAGCTATGAGGCGGCCTGTCTCGGCTTTGCCGGAAAATTCATCACGGGCCCGCTCCAGAGCGATCTTTCTGCCTATGTCACGCGCCTCGACAACGCTGCGGCGTTGAACAGCCTGGCACAGGCGCTCTTGTGGATGACCAGCCAGGTGCCCCGGATCTCTCTCAACAAGACGCAAGGAGGATTTTCGACCCAGCCGCTCAGCACTCAACGAAGGGCGAGCACTCTGAAGCACGGCAATCCATTCTGGAGAGCATTGGTGACTGGAAATCAGGGCGCGGCAGACAGGCGCTGATTGAGCGCGTGTTGACGTTCCGTCTGTCCAACCCCGAATTGTTCGACGCCGGGCGTTATGTTCCCTGCAAGACTCAAGGCCCTCTTGCAGAGCATGTGGTGGCCTTCGAGCGGAGGAGCCTCAACGGCTCCTGTCTGATCGTCGCGCCCCGTTTGACGCTGAGCCTGGCACCAGACGATGCCCTCATCACAACCCATTTGGGATGGACGGAAACGACGCTCTCCGCTTTTGGATCGTGGAAGAGCCTCGTCCATAAAAACATCTCGGTCGAAGGAAGCCCGTTCTCACTCGCTCATCTGAACGGGACGATCCCGTTCGATATCCTGATCCGAACGGGCTGAGCTTCTTTCAGGAGACGCTCATATTGTAGACAGCGTACATTGCCCAGAACAGGGTGCCCCCAAGAGCCCAGTAATTCGTGTGAAAATGGTCATCCAGATCGATCGACGTTCCGGCGACTGCCCAGGCCAGACAGACATGGAACATCAGGACGCCCACAACCATTGCGATCATGCGATAACGCAAACGTCGCTGTGCCGCTTGTTCCTGCGCTGCCGAAGACAGGCTGGCGAGTTCTGCGTTCATTCTGACTCTCCGTTAGAGAAGCATCAGCGGCCTCGCGAAAAGCCGCTTCGCCCCTATCAAAAATACAGTGCCGCCCAATCGCTCGCGAAGCCAGATAACAGACCTCTCATCGAGCCATGGAAGGACTATGAGCCTTTTATGGTAAGTCTTGATCGAAACTGCAAGAAATTGTCTGGGATAAATAACCATACAATGAGTTCATAATCAGAAGATCGCCCAGAAATTGAGATATTATGCCATACAATTTATTTATTCAGACCATACAATAAGGGTTCCCCCCTCTAATCCCTTGTTCTGGCTTCGATTTCTCCTCTCGTTTTCGTGAATGATATCCTCATGCGTTTCTCGCTGACGTGCCGAGCTTTAACCGCTCCTGCAGAGGCGCGATGCTTCCGCCTTCAGACAATGTCGGAAAATCCCTCTGCCGGTCTGTAATCGAGCACAGAGCGCAGATTGATAAGTGAGTCCTTCAGCTCCGTCACATCGGGGGCACTCCCCAATGCCATTCTGATCGCCGCTGGAGGGTCGCCGCTGACAGCGAAGACTGAGCTCGGTACGAGAGCCAGACCCTGTTTGCGGGCGAAAGCCACAAAATCGGCGCTGCTCCACCATTCGGGCAAAGACAGCCAGACATGGGGGCTGGGAGTGCTGTCCGGCACTCTTGCGCCCATGATCTGGCGCAAGACGAGATGGCGCTGCGTCAATTCCTCCCGAATATCCCGCAGACATTGCTGCGCAAGACCCGTATCGATCCAGCGTGACACCAACGCGTCGAGAATGCCTGCCTTGGCCAGACAGATCGCCCGTATCCCCGACGTAATCCGCCGGGTCATTTCTGCTCCGGGCAGCACGATATAGGCCGTGCGCAAGCCGGGGCTCAGCACCTTTGACAGGGTCGCGACGTAAATCACCCGTGTCGGGTCCAGCATGGCGAGTGTGGGCGGCGGTGTTTTAAGCAACAGACTATAAGGATCGTCCTCAACCACCTGGATCTGATGGCGACGCGCGATGGCCAGAATGGCCTCGCGTCGCGCGACAGACCAGGTCGCTGTGGTCGGGTTCTGCAGGGTCGGCGTGCAGTACAGCACTCTCGGGCGATGTCGGGCACAAATCTCGTCCAGCGCTTCGGGGATCATTCCCTCCTGATCCTGATCCACGCCGAGCAGAACATATCCAAACTGTGCGGCGATCGCGCGCATGCCGGGATAAGTGAGCTGATCGGTCACAATCGCCTCGCCCGGCCGCACCAGAGAACTCATGATCGCAGACAGCGCCACCTGAGCTCCGGGCACGATCAGCACCTCGCTCGCGCGTCTTCTGCCCAGAACCGGCATGAGCCATTGCAGACCAAGAAGACGATCCTGCTGCGTCCCGCCGGTCACGCGGTAAGACATGAGCGATTGCGCGTCCTGCTGACGAAAGATGGAGGCGATCTCGCCCTGGATCATTTCCTGCAGGCCGGGATCGCGCGGCATGGGAGGGGAATTCATCGTCAGGTCGATGACGCTCGCGCTGGTCTGACGCCAGGATCCCTCACCGGCATTGAGCTTGACGAAGGTACCGCGCCCAATCGTTGCGTCGAGCAGACCACGCTTCTGCGCTTCGGCAATCGCTCGGGTCACGGTGCTCAGATTTGTCCCCAGCCGGGCGGCAATCACCCGTTGCGGGGGAAGCTTCTCGCCTTCCTGCACCTCTCCCTTGCGGATGGAATGAGCAATGGCCTCGACAATTGCGAGATAAAGCGCGCCGGTATCGCGACTGATCGCGGCTTTCCACCCTTCGAGATATGCCTCGCCCGCCATATCGCTTCCCTCTTCCCGTCGCAGAATGCTCCGCTCCTTCTAGACCTGCTCAGCAAAGCCGGAAACTGCCTAACCCAACAGCACGGTCGGGAGACGCCGAGAGCAGTTGGGACGCATGACCGTATTAAACTATAATTTTTCGTTGTTATTTATAATCAACGACATTCTTTGTTGACACATCAGCGCAATGGTTCTGTTATAAAAAAATAACAACAGTCGGACGATGTGAAATCGTCTTGTGTCCATAATCTTCATGGAAATTAGACTCATGGATTTCACAGAATCGTTTAGCATAATTGCGCGTGACGCCGCGCTTCGCGACCGCGAGAGACGCCTTCCTCATGAGGCTGTTTCGGGTCTCGCCAGAGCCGGGTTCGGCCGGTTACGGCTCGATCAAAAATCCGGGGGGCTCGGGCTCGGTCTTACGGAAGCCTTCCGCCTGCTACGCAATCTGGCCAGCGCAGACTCGAATATCCCGCAGATTTTCCGGGCTCATTTTGCTTTCGTCGAAACGCTGCGCGCGCGACTGCCGGAGGCCGCTCGCTGGGAAAAGCTCATCCGCGAGGGCTCGGTATTTGGTGCCGCCATGGCGGAACGTGCCAATGAAACGAGCGTCACCACCGAAGTGACACAAGGCGCTCAAGGACTCGTCCTAAACGGGCGGAAATATTATTCCACCGGGACGCTCTATGCTGACTGGATCATCGTCTGGGCAATTTTCGGGAGCGACCGGGTTCGGGTTCTCGTTCCCGCCACTGCGCCGGGTGTCACACGGCTGGACGATTGGGATGGTTTCGGCCAACGCCTGACCGGAAGCGGCACGACACTCTTCGAGCAGGTCGCCCTCTCACCCGAACAGATCGTGGAGCGTGCACCCGGAGATACCCCGCCGAGCCAGCCTTTCCTCGGGGCCTATTACCAGCAATTCCATAACACGACCCTGGCCGGGATTGCCCAAGCCGTGCTGCAGGATGCGCTGAGCTTCGTCCGTCCGCGTGAGCGAGTCTTCGGCGTCCCGGGGAAAGTCAGCCAGAGACACGATCCGATTGTTCAGACCGTCGTCGGACGTCTGTCGTCCCTCGCCTATTCCACAGCGGTTCTGGCCGATCAGGGGGCAAGAGCGCTCGAGACCATTGAGCCGCTCTTCCTCTCAGGAGCGCATGACGACGACGCCATCGAAAGCGCGCAGGAGGAGATCTTCAAGGCGCAGCAGATCATTACCCAACAGACACTCGAAGCCGCAACGACGCTCTTCGAAGTCGGAGGCGCCTCCGCCACCTCGGAATCACTGGATCTCGACCGCCATTGGCGCAATGCCCGCACGCTCGCCTCGCATAATCCCGCCGCCCAGCGTCAGCGCGAACTTGGCGATGTCGCGCTGAACGGTACCCGTCTGTGGACGCCGTATCGCGATGGACTGCGCCGCCTGGCCGAGGCCCGCCACACGGACCAAGCCGCATGACCCTCTCCTCGCGCCCGACAGCCGCAAAAAAACACTCCACGTGAACCTCTTCGAGATGGCCTGTGTGAGCCATATCGTGCACGGCATGTGGCGCGAGGAAGGCAATACCCGCCATCGTTTCGGTGAAATGGGCTTCTGGCTGGATCTGGCCCGACGGGCCGAAGATGCCGGGATCGACGCTATTTTTCTGGCCGACGTGATCGGGATCTATGACCGTTTCGGTGGCCTCGACGCGTCACTGCGTCTGGGTCTGCAAATACCCAATCTCGATCCTCTTTCGCTGATCCCGGCGATGGCCGCCGTGACCGAGACGCTCGGTTTTGCGGCGACTTTTTCGACCACCTACGAGCCTCCCTTCGCTTTTGCGCGCCGGATGAGCACGCTCGACCTGCTGACAAACGGGCGCGTGGGGTGGAATGTCGTCACCTCCTATCTGCCCAACGCGGCCCGTAATTTCGGCCTCGATGGCGAGCTCGAACATGACAGCCGCTATGACCGCGCCGATGAATATCTCGACGTGCTCTACAAGCTTTGGGAAGGGAGCTGGCACGAAGACGCCATCATTCAGGACCGAGACTCAGACCGCTTCACCGATCCGGCCCGGGTGCGGCACATCAACCATGAGGGGACGCATTTCCGCGTCGAAGGGCCGCATCTCGTTCAGCCCACCCCCCAACGCACACCCGTCCTGTTTCAGGCGACCGGCTCCGCGCGCGGATTGCAGACGGCGGCCCGCCATGCCGAAGCGGTTTTCATCGGCGGGCGCACGCAGGAAGAAGTCCGGTCTCACATAGCGCGGACACGAGACGCAGCGGCAGCGCATGGTCGTGATCCTGCCGAGCTGAAATTCTACGTCATGGCCGGATTGATTGTGGGACGAACCGAGGAAGAAGCTCAGGCCAAACTCGCCCGGTATCGCGCTTATTACAGTGTCGAAGGCGCGCTCGTTCATGCTCAGTCGGAGCTCGATCTGAGACAATTCGACCCCTCGATCACGATCGGTCAGGCTCTGGAACAAAGCGGGCGCAGCCTCGGCAATATGGGCCGTCGCTTCGGCACGGAGCAGACCGTGGGCGCCGCGCTGGAACAGATTGCAAGCTTTGATGAAGGACGGTTCTTTGCCGTTGGCACGCCTGAACAAATTGTCGATGCGCTCGAGACCTGGCTCGATGAAGACGGGATCGATGGCATCAATCTGCGTCAGTATCACAGCTCGGAAACGCTCGATGATTACGCAACGCTGATTGCCCCCGAGTTGCGACGCAGAGGACGGCTTCCGGCCCCTGCCAAGCCCGGCGAAACGCTGCGCCACCGCC
>NZ_BAJT01000009.1 GCF_000613845.1 Asaia astilbis JCM 15831 | reverse complement strand
GACCGTGGCGACCGCAAAGCTCCGAACGAAGCGCCCCGTCAACAACAACGTCACAGCGCCGATGCGAGCGACACCTCCATCGCGCCGACCTCCGCTTTCGATCACGATGCACCGCGCACTGGCTTCGGTCACGATACGCCAGCATTCATGCTTCTGCCTCGTCGTAATCGGAAAGCAGAACATGACGAACAGGTTGGCCCGATCCAGCATCGCGGCACTGCCTGAATCCTGATGGCTTCTTTTATTGAAACGACCGTTCTCTCCTTCGGGGCGAACGGAGACGGGCTTGTCCTCATTGACGACAAGCCCGCTTATATTCCCCAGACCGTTCCGGGCGATCATCTCAAGCTACGCTATGATGCCGCACGTCACGTCGAGCTGATCGACATCCTGTCGGCGTCTACCGATCGTGTCGATCCAGTGTGCACCTTGTTCGGAAGTTGCGGCGGTTGCGCGATGCAGACGACGGCACGCCCGGCCCTGCTTGACTGGAAAACCGGGCTGGTCCGCCATGCCTTGTCGCGCGCCGGCTTCGAGACAGTGCCGTCTATCGATGCCATGCAGGTCTCAACCGAGAGCCGCCGCCGCATCGACCTCGCCTTCCAACGCCAGCCAGGCAAAATCATTCTGGGTCTTCATCGTCGTCATGGCGATGTCGTGGACATGACCGAATGTCACGTGATCGACCCCACTCTTTTTGCTCTGCTCGAACCACTGCGTGAGGTTCTCGGCGCGCTAGGCGCTGTGACAGGCGGTGGTGATCTGCAGATCAATCTCTACAGCTCAGGCCCGGACATCCTGATTGCAACGGATGCCGCGCTCGCACCGACAGATCGGGTCAAGCTCGCAGCCTTCGGTCGCACTCATAAAATACCGCGCATCTCGTGGCGCTCAAAACGTCGCCCAAGCGAGGGCTTCGAGATTGTTGCCCAGCAAGGGCCGGTCTTTCACGATTTTGGGGCTGTAAAACTGAGCCCGCCTCCCGGTGGCTTCCTTCAGGCGACAAATCAAAGCGAAACCGCGATTGCGGATGCGGTCCTTGCAGCGCTGCCCGCCCTGAACAGACGTGACCCGATTGTGGAGCTTTTCGCAGGGTTCGGAACGCTGACCGTGCCCTTGGCGCAAAAGGGCCGCGTTCTGGCTTATGAAGGCCATTATGAAGCCATTTCGGCCCTCAAATCTGGCGCCGTCGGTCAGCGCATCGAGACGACCCATCGCGATCTCACCCGCCAGCCTCTGATCGCCAAGGAATTTTCCAAAGCCAGAGTGATCGTGCTCGATCCACCCCATGGGGGCGCTTTGTCTCAGATGGAGCACATTGCCCGATCCGGGGTCGAAGACATCATCTATGTGAGCTGCAGCCCTCAGGCCCTGCAAAAGGACTCGCAGCTTCTGCACAAGGCTGGCTACGAGGTGCTTTCCGTATCGGTCATTGACCAGTTTCTCTGGTCCACCGAGGTCGAAGCCGTCGTGTGCTTCACCAAGAGCAAGAAAAGGCTTTCACGTCGTCAGACGTGAAAGCTCTCACCACAGCCGCAACGGCCTTTTTCATTGGGATTGGTGAAGGTGAAGCCTGATTCGAGATCCTTAATCTCGTAATCCATCACCGTCCCGATCAGAAACAAGGTCGCCTTGCTCTCAACCAGAAGTTGCAGACCGTGATCGATCACGCGCTCATCTCCCGGTCGGGCTTCCTCAACAAAGTTCATGTCATAGGACATGCCGGAACAGCCACGCGTATTCACACCGATACGCAGGATCTGCCTTTATTCGCCCCTTCATAGAGCTGCTTGAGGCGCTGGGCGGCGCGCTCGGTCATCTGCATCAGAGGGGGAAGTTCCCGCCGTTTCGCCGCAGGAGCTGTCTGTGTATCGCTCATGTCGCTCTCTCCGTTCAGAACATATTCAGTGCAAGACGTGCGTCATCGCTCATACGGCTCATGTCCCATGGAGGATCCCAAACGACGGCAACACTGGCCTTGCTGACGCCCGGTAATGCCGCCACAGCTTCGCGAACCTGTTCGGGCAATTCCTGCGCGCTTGGGCAATTTGGCGCCGTCAGGGTCATCTCGATATCGATGCGACCGTCATCATGGAGATCAATCGCATAAATCAGACCGAGCTCGTAGATGTTGACCGGAATTTCCGGATCATAAACGGTCGCAATGGCGGAAATAACGCTGTCTTCGTCCGGCATGCTCGACGACGCTGGTTCTTGAGCCTCGTTTTCAGACGAAGCGCCAAACGGTCTGGTCAGGACATGGTTTTCTTCAGTCATGATCGCAATTTCCTGTGTCAGACCAGCATCTGTCGGGCGCGCAACACGCCCTTTACCAATGCATCGATATCGTCGCGTGTCGTATAAACACCAAAACTGGCTCTGGCCGTCGCAGTGAGCCCCAGACGACGGATCAGAGGCTCGGCGCAATGCTGGCCAGCGCGAATGGCAATTCCCTGCCGATCCAGCAGCACCGCCAGATCATGTGGGTGCGCGCCCTCGACGATGAAAGAGACCACACCACCCTGTTCTGCAGGCGAGCCGACAAGCTTCACGCCTTCGCAGGAACCGAGTGTCTCGCGCGTATAGGCAACGAGCGCTTCTTCGTGCGCGGTAATGGCTTCCGCGCCCAGCTCTTCCATGAACGAAAGCGCCGCACCCAGACCGATGACTTCGATAATCGGTGGGGTCCCCGCCTCGAACTTGTGGGGAATAGGCGCCCAACTCGATTTTTCGAAGCTGACGCTCTCGATCATCTCGCCACCACCCATGAAAGGCGGCATCGCGTTCAGTAACTCAGCCTTACCCCAAAGCAGACCGATCCCGGTTGGCCCGTAGAGCTTGTGCCCGGTGCAGACAAAGAAATCCGCTTCCAGATCCTGCACATCGATCGCGCGGTGAACGGCAGACTGAGATCCGTCGAAGAGAATCCGCGCGCCGTGCTCATGGGCGAGGCGCGCCAGTTCCTTTGCCGGGGTCAACGTACCAAGCACGTTGGACATGTGGGTGATTGCCACCAATCCGACACGCCCATCTGCGAGCAGAGCCTTGTAGGCCTCCAGATCGAGGTCACCCTCGTCTGTTATCGGGGCTACACGCAGCTCGATCCCGGCGCGGTCGCGCAGCATCTGCCAGGGCACGAGATTGGAGTGATGCTCCAGCTCGGAGATCAGGACAGCCTGACCGGGCTTGAGCAATGCCCCATAGGAATGCGCAACGAGATTGATCGCCTCGGTGCTGTTCCTCGTGAAAATGATCTCGCTGCGATCGGGGGCTTTCAGGAAACGCGCAGCCTGGGTACGGACCGACTCATAAGCTTCGGTCGTCCGTTCGCTCATCCAATGCAGCCCACGATGGATGTTCGCGTATTGATGCTGCATGGCCTGCGCCATCGCCTCAATGACGCAATCCGGCTTCTGGGCCGAGGCCGCACTGTCCAGAAAAACGAGCGGACGTCCATGAACGGTCTCGGAGAGGATCGGAAACCGGCTTCGCAATGTGTCGAAGCGGTCGAGAACAGCGCTTTGCGTCATCAGGCCTCTCTTTTCTGCCACCATGCTTCGACGCGCTGATCGAGCAGCGCATAGGCCGCCTCATCCGTCACCAGCGCAAGCGCATCCAGCAGGAAAGCGCGCACAAGGATTGCACGGGCTTCCGCCTGCGGAATGCCACGGGCACGCAGATAGAAAAGCTGCTCGTCATCGAGAGCGCCAACCGTGGCACCATGGCTGCATTTCACGTCATCGGCGTAGATTTCAAGCTCTGGCTTGCTGTCGATCTGCGCCTTTTCCGACAGAAGAAGCGCCTGGTTCATCTGGTACCCATCGGTTTTCTGGGCAATACGATCGACGAAGATCTTGCCCTGGAAAACACCATGCGCACCATCCATCAGGACGTTCTTGACCGTCTGGCGTGAAATGCAATCAGGTGCCGCATGCGTGATCACCGACGTCAGATCAGCGTGCTGCGCCCCGCCCAGAAGCTGCGCAGCATTGACATGCACGGCACCATGCTTGCCATCAAGCTGCGCCAGCACCTCATGCCGCGAAAGACGCGCACCCAGCGTCAGCGTGAAGCTGTCATAAATGCCATGTTCAGCAATCTCGGCGCTGACAAACGCCAGATTGGTCGCCTCAACACTGTCCTGCTGAACACGCAGATGAACAAGATGCGCTTCCTGAGCGACCGAAACCGTCAGGCTCGGGTTGGCGAGATACGTGCCTTCTCCCGACTGGATGTCCAGCAAGGTCAGACGCGCTTTTTCTTCCAGCGTCACTTGATGTGCGAGATGGGTCGACGCTGGTTCATCGCCCGTCACGAGGGACACAAGAGCGATCTTGCCGGCATCAACGCCTGCGGCCACTCGAATGCCGAAGCCGGGCTGCTGCACCGCGCTGTTCAGGACGCTCAGAGGACGATCGGCAAGCAGGGGAACGGCGACGGGCACGACCCGAACCGTCTCCGGCAAATCGGTCAGGGCCGCAATCAGCGTGCCATTGACGAAGACCACGCGATGACCGTCCTGAGCCTCAGGGGCCAAACGAGCCACCAAAGCTTCAGCCTCCTCGTCCGAGACGGACTGAGGTGCCGCGAAACCGGTCTTGTCGAGGTCGCGCAACGGCGTATAGCGCCAGGCCTCGAGACGACGCTGCGGCAGACCCTGACGCTGCAAAAGGCTGCGCGCCTCGCCGTCATGGGCCCGGGACAGAAAGGACTCGACTGCCGGCGAAAGAGCGATCGCGCCGCTCATGCCACCGCCTCGAGATATTGTTGATAGCCCTGAGCTTCGAGCGCCAGCGCCACTTCGCCCCCGCCGCTATGGATGATCTTGCCCTTCGCCATGACGTGAACACGGTCGGGCTTGATGTAGTCCAGAAGACGCTGGTGATGGGTGATGATGAGTGCCGAGAAATCCGCCCCCCGAAGCTGTTCACACCCTCGGCGACGATCCGCAGAGCATCGATGTCGAGCCCGCTATCTGTCTCGTCGAGGATGGCGAATTTCGGTCGCAGCATACGCATCTGAAGCACCTCATTGCGCTTCTTCTCGCCGCCAGAGAACCCGACATTGACGTTACGCTTGAGCATGTCGTCGGACATCTGCAGATGCTTGGTTTCGGCACGCACAGCCTTGAGGAAGCCGACCGCATCCAGCTCATCTTCCTTGCGCGCGCGCCGCACAGCGTTCACGGCTGTGCGCAGGAAGTTGGCATTGTTCACACCCGGCAATTCGATGGGCGCCTGAAACGCAAGGAACACACCCAGAGCCGCACGCTCTTCCGGCTCGAGCGCCAGCAGGTCCTCGCCGAGGAACTCGGCGCTGCCGCCGGTTACTTCGTAGTCTTCACGGCCCGCCAACACATAAGAAAGCGTCGATTTACCGGATCCGTTCGGACCCATGATGGCGTGAATCTCGCCCTTGGGAACTTCAAGATCCAGTCCACGCAGGATCTCCTTGGGGGTTCCGTTATCGTCAATCTGCGCACAGAGACCGGAAATTTTCAGAAAATCATTCATGATACGGTTCTTTACCCGACGCTACCTTCAAGACTGAGCTGCAGGAGCTTTTGAGCTTCCACTGCAAACTCCATGGGGAGTTCCTTCAGGACATCCTTGCAGAACCCGTTGACGATGAGACCGACGGCATCTTCTTCCGATAGGCCACGCGACCGGCAATAGAAAAGCTGGTCTTCAGAAATCTTCGACGTTGTCGCTTCATGCTCAACGCGCGCCGTCATGTTACGGTTTTCGATGTAAGGCACCGTGTGTGCGCCGCACTGATCGCCGATCAGCAGACTGTCGCACTGGGTGAAATTACGCGCACCGCGTGCCTTGGGCATCATGCGCACCAGACCGCGATAGGTGCTGTCGGAGCGACCTGCCGAAATCGTCTTGGCGATGATGGTCGAGCGCGTATTGGGCGCAAGATGGATCATCTTGGTACCCGTATCGGCCTGCTGACGGTTATTGGTGACCGCAACCGAGTAGAACTCACCCACAGAGCCCTCCCCGGCAAGAATGCAGGAGGGATATTTCCAGGTAATCGCAGATCCTGTCTCGACCTGCGTCCAGGAAATTTTGGCATTGCGGCCGCGGCAGGCACCGCGCTTGGTCACAAAGTTATAGATACCGCCCTTGCCGTTCTCATCACCCGGATACCAGTTCTGCACCGTGGAATATTTGATCTTGGCATCGTTCATCGCCACCAGCTCGACGACAGCCGCATGGAGCTGGTTTTCGTCGCGCATCGGTGCCGTGCAGCCTTCGAGATACGAGACTGTTGCGCGGTCCTCGCAGATGATCAGCGTCCGCTCGAACTGCCCGGTATTGCGGGCATTGATGCGGAAATAGGTCGAGAGCTCCATCGGGCAGCGCACGCCTTCAGGCACATAGACGAACGATCCATCGGTGAAGACGGCCGAGTTCAACGCTGCGAAGAAGTTATCGCTAACCGGAACAACCGAGCCCAGATAGCGCTTCACAAGCTCAGGGTGCTCGCGAATGGCGTCGGAAATCGGGCAGAAAATGACCCCGGCTTCTTCCAGCGTCTTGCGGAAGGTCGTGACGACCGACACGGAATCGAACACGGCATCGACAGCCACCGGCAAACGCGCTTCGACGTCGCCCGCCCCTTCGACACCGGCCAGAATGGCCTGTTCGTGCAGCGGAATGCCGAGCTTTTCGTAAGTGCGCAGCAATTCAGGGTCGACTTCGTCCAGCGATTTCGGGCCGGGCTTGTTTTTCGGCTCGGCGAAATAAAAGGCGTCCTGATAATCGATGGCCGGATATTCCGGCTTCTGCCAGCTCGGCTCTTCCATCGCCTGCCAGGCACGGAAAGCCTGAAGGCGCCAGTCAAGCATCCATTCCGGCTCTTGCTTGCGTGCTGAAATGAAACGGATGGTGTCTTCGCTGAGCCCTTTAGGCGCGAAATCCATCTCGATGTCGGTTTCGAAACCCCATTTATAGGTAGACTGGCCGAGCGTTTCGACGGCTTCGCGGGTTTCCGTAACGGCTGGCATCTTATCCCTCCGAGGCAGGATGGTGATCGTGAGCCACACATCGCGATGCAGGTGTAAACTCACCCGTCAGATGGGCGCGGCTCATATCGTCAAGATTGATAGATTCGAGGGTCGAGCGGATGGCATGGTTGACCATGTCCCACTGCCCCGATGAGAGGGCGCAAAGCGACTTCGCTTCACACAGGCGTCCCTCGACACAAGCTGTCAGCGCAATCGGACCGTCAACGGAGGTAATGACCGCCGCAATCGAGATCTCGGAGAGCGCTTTGGCAAGACGGTATCCGCCACGCGCGCCGCGATGGGAAGCAACCAGACCGTCAGCAGCCAATCCCTTGAGCAGCTTGGCAACGGTGGGCTCGGGCACGCCCGTCGCCCCCGCGAGCGCGGTCGCCGTCATGAGCGTGTCGTGTTGACCGAGCTGCACGAGCAGAACCGTTGCGTAATCGGCGAGTTTGGATAACCTGAGCATTCGGCTCCCTCGATCAGTCCGGTGCGGACAGATATTAAAGACCTAAATGGTGCTATTTTGTAGCAGATGCGCGTCCAGAGCCGCTGCGTCAACCCTTTTCGCCCTCTGTGACACACAGAAAAACTCGATCAGCCGAGATGGCCGAAGCAAAGCTGCATGAGCATGTCGAGCACCGCACCTACCACAAATCCGACCACCGTGCCGTTTATCCGGATATATTGCAGGTCACGTCCGACCCTTTGTTCGAGTCTGGCTGAAAGCTCGGACGGGTCCCATCGCTCCATCACCGACGCAATATAAACTGCCAGCTTATCACGCAGAGACGGCAGAACCCTGACCAGAGTCGTCTTGAGCGTCTGCTCCAGACGAGCGCGCATCCCGGGGTCATGATCCAGCTGATCGGCCAGACTGAGAAGCGCTGTCTCAATCACACTACGGCTCCACCCTTCCTCGGAAGCAAGGTCGGCCTCAGCCACCCCGCGGAACCGTTGCCAGATCTCCGACCACCAGAGTTTGAGACTGTCATGGCCGAGATAGCCCGAAATCGCATTGCCGAACCGGGCCCGCCTTTCGGGATCCTCCTCCAGACGATCGATCTCCTGTCGGATCCACCCCGTAAATCCTTCGCGGATATCGGAATCCTGCGGATCGACCCGGTCAAGCTCCATATAAAGCGCCGTAATGACACGATTGGCGACGGAAGGACCGATTGCCCAGCCGATCATGCGACCGCCCTGCTCGCGTACGCGCTCTTCGATAAAACTCCGCAAAGTTGCTTCGCGCTTCTGAACCGCCGCCTTGAAGCGCTCCAGAAGTGCTGAAAGCACTTCCTGATGCAATTCGTTATCGACCAGCGCCCGCAAGGACCGTGTCACAACCTTGATCGAGGTTTCCCCGCCGACCAGCACCGGCAACGCTTTGGCGATTGCGGCTGAGGCACGTCCATCCTCCAGACGGTCGAGCATGTCCGGCACACTGCGTCGCAAGGCCGACGCCGTGGCGCTGGCTGTGCGCGGCTGACGCAAGAGATTGGCGAGAAGGCGCGCCACATCGGCCGAGGCCAGCGCTCGGCTTGCATCCTCTTCCGTAAAGAACTGCGTCGAGACAAAACGCCCTAGAGCCCGCGCAAGACGCGGCTGCTGACGCGGCAGCACAGCAGTGTGCGGAATAGGCAGTCCGAGCGGATGCCGGAACAACGCGGTGACGGCAAACCAGTCTGCAATGCCCCCCACCACCCCGGCGCGCGCGCCAGAGCGCAAGACTTCGAGCAGGTAACTGTCTCTCATGACGCCCAGCGCGGGTAAGCCGGCTGAGAGCACCATGACGCCCCCCATCGACACCAGAAGGCCGCCCGCGAGACGGCGGGATGCTTTCAGACTTGCCTGAGCTTCGGCCTCGATCGCCGTAGCTTCAGCCTGTGACGCACTGGGAGCGGAATGATCAGGGGTCGCATGAGCCATGCCTTCTCCCTATCATCGCTGTGATAAAAAGTCCTGTGCCTCAAACGATCCTCCATTGCCATCATGCTTTGACATGGAAAACCGGTCGTTGCCCGTGACCCGAATTCAAGCGAGAGTGCCTTGTCCAATACCGCGCCGCATCACGCCCCTGACGGAACGCCCGCCTCAAAGGTCGATCAGAAAATTATTTCAAAAACCGGCGAGGGCGCCGCTTTCGCAACGCGTCTGACAGATGAGATGCAGGCTCTACAGGACCGCGCC
Organism: Asaia astilbis JCM 15831; assembly: GCF_000613845.1. Taxonomy (GTDB): domain Bacteria; phylum Pseudomonadota; class Alphaproteobacteria; order Acetobacterales; family Acetobacteraceae; genus Asaia; species Asaia astilbis. Next base: position 136,385 of record NZ_BAJT01000009.1, on the reverse strand, counting down.
GGTCACGAGCGCCACCTTCCCGACCCGATCGAAACCCTGTCCAGCCAGATCGGCGATGAACTGATCGACGGCACACTGTCTGTCGAGACTCTCGAACAAATCGTGCGTGTGCTGCGCGATGGCAATCTCGTTGAGCGCGCCGCGCGCCTGCGGAGCTATCTCGGACTCACCGATGAAACGGCGCCGCTGGACCGTCTCGATGAGGCGGCCAGAAAAACTGTTGAGAGCTGTGATACGCCGGATGCTCTGATCGCCCGGCTTTCGCGCCCCGGTTTTGCCGCTGTTTTTACTGCGCATCCGACCTTTGCTCTGGCCGATAGCGTCTACGGCCATATTGTCGACATGGCGACGACCCGGCCCATCGTCTGCCTGAGCTGAAATCGCATCGGCGCGAGGCTGCCCCCACTCTGGCGCATGAGCAGAACCTTGCGCTTACCGCCATCTTGCGTGGGCGCGACGCGCTCGATGTCTTTAACGCAGCCATTCTGGATCATGCCGCCGTCCGCTGGCCCGGTCAGGTCGACGCCCTGGCAGCACTGACGATCAGAACACTCATTCTAGCGACCTGGGTTGGCTTCGATACGGACGGACGCAGCGATATCCATTGGTGGGACACGCTCCGCATCCGCCTCGCCCTCAAGCGCACGCAGCTCGAACGCCTGCGCACGCAGCTTGAGTCCCTGCTGCCTGAGTGTTCGCAGCTTGTCGCCCGCATCGACGTGGCCCTCGGTGCCGTAAAGGAGCAGGAGGCCGCCTGCCCCGGCCATAGTCAGAACGATGCGACCGCTATTGCTGCTTTCGCCCAGACGCTGGTCAGCCGTCGCGAAGCCGCCCTGTCTTCGGCAGAAACGCTCGCGCCGCTTTTTGACGATGCGCTCGCGCTGCTCGAAGGCGCCCGCCGTACAGCCTTGCTGACGGCACGCTCGGGCTTCATGGCGCACGGGCTGGGCGCTGCCCATATCCATACGCGTCTAAACGCAACCCAGATTTATAATGTGGTGCGCCATCGTCTCGGGATCGAAGACGACCCCACCATCCCGTCACGCCGCCGTCTGGTTCTGACACAGATCAACGACGCACTTGAAGCGCTAAAGACGCCGATCCCGGTCGATTTTGGTGCTGTGATGATGGAGCAGTCTTCCGCCGGGCGTCTGATGATGACCATGGCGCAGATCCTCAAGCATATCGATTCCGGCACGCCGATCCGCTTCCTGATCGCCGAGACGGAGAGCGGCTACACGCTGCTCGCCACGCTCTGGCTGGCGCGCCAGCTGGGTATTCGTGACGATCAGATCCAGATCTCACCGCTTTTCGAAACCCAGAGCGCACTCGAGAATGGCGAGATCATTCTCGAAGAAGCATTCCGCTCACCGCATTGGCGCGAGTATATCCGCAATAACGGCCGACTTTGCCTGCAATTCGGATACTCGGACTCGGGCCGTTATATCGGTCAGCTTGCCGCAACCAATCTGGTCGAACGTCTGCGTCTGCGCACCCTGACCCTCATGCAAAAGCACGGCATGAAGGATATCGAGCTGGTGCTGTTCGATACACATGGCGAGAGTATTGGCCGTGGGGCGCATCCGTTCAGCCTGTCGGACCGCCTCAGCTATTTTTCCCCCGATCATACGCGTGGTCTTTTCGCCAAAGCCGGAATCAGCCTGCGCGAGGAAGCGGCCTTTCAGGGCGGCGATGGCTACACCCTGTTCGGTACGGCAACACTCGCAGCGTCTACGATCGCAACGCTGGCCGAGCATCTGGTGCATCCGCTCTCGACCACGCGTGACCCGATTTATGACGAGCCCGATTTCTCCTCGGATTTCTTCTCGACCATCGCGCTCGACATGAGCAGCCTTGTCGAAGATCCCGGCTATGCGGGGCTGCTCGGAGCCTTTGGCCCGGCGTTGATCGACAAATCCGGCTCGCGCCCCTCGGCGCGTCAGGGTGACGGAATAAGCGTGACGCGCATCACACATCCGAGCCAGCTGCGCGCCATCCCGAACAACGCCATTCTCGAGCAGCTTGGCTGGTGGACGAATGTGCTTCAGGGCTTCGGCACTGCGGCTGCGCGCCATCCCGAGACTTTCGAAAAGCTGGCACGCAAGAGCCGCCGCTTCGGTCTCGCGCTCGATTTTGCCCGTCAGGCCGCTGCGCATTCCGATATCGGCGCCTGCGCGGCATCGTTCGCCTGCTCGACCCCGGCACATGGCTCGATCGCGCCGCATCTGCGCGCAATGAGGAGCAACGGAGCCAGCACCTCGCTCTGGCCAGCGGGCTGGAAGGGCTCGAATTCTGGCGCAGCCTTCCGGCGATGTTCCGCCGTATCCAGGCCGATAACATTGCGCTTGAGTCGGTCTGGAGCCATACGCTCAAAATGAGCGCTCAAGAACGCACGCTCCACGCGATCCGCCATGCTGTCATCGGGCAGATCTGGCTTCTTGCGACGCGCATTCCCTATTTCAGCCCGCGTAACGACATCAACCGCGAAGCCCTGCTCCGACTGGTGCTGCAGCTGGAAATTCCTGCCGTTCTGAAACGTCTATCAGAGATTTTCCCGCAATCGGCAGGTGTCGTAACGGATCTCGACTTCCATGAACCGAGCGGTCCACGCGACGATCACGGCTTCACGCGCGAACATGAGGAAATCTTTGCTCCCATGGCGCGCCTATTTGGAGTGCTGCGTGAGATCAGCGTTGCCATCATGCACGCCAACGGCTCTTTCGGCTGATTGATCGTACCCTGCTTCTAATAAAGCCGGGTGCGTCACGCTGCCATCTGTTAGATCGAGCAACCTCCGTCCCTGCCTACTTTACCTGTTTCATCTCCTGTTCCTGCGTCGAGGACAGATCAGAACGACGATCAGAGCTGAGTGAACAGGGCCGAGAGGCGGAATAAGCAGGCAACGCACCGATACACTCTGAACGTGTTTGGAAGACGGGCGTTAGGGCGATGAGCGAAGCCTACCCGAAACGTAACGTGGACCGTCAGGTTGGCTTCATTTAAGTCACGTATCTGTGACTATTCTTGTCCGCTTAAGGAGATGACATGCATCTGATCTGGACCCTGATCGTCGGCTTTTTCGTCGGACTGATCGCCAAATTCCTGATGCCCGGGCGCGATCCGGGCGGCTTCATCATCACAATCTTCCTGGGTATCGCAGGCGCTCTGCTCGCAGGATGGATCGGCCAGAAATTGCATTTTTACCATGAGGGTCAGCCCGCAGGGTTCATTGCCTCGGTCTTCGGCGCGATGATCCTTCTCCTTGTTTACCGGATCTTTGTCTCAAATAGACAGCAAGACTGAAACTTGCCACCCCGGCGCCAGACGCCGGGGTGGCTGCTTCTTCTTACTCTCCCGTCCAACCCTTGTAGCTGTCCACATTGTCCCGTGTGATCAGCGTCGGTGCCATCAGGCGTACCGTTCCCTTGGCAATCTTCCCTTCCTTGATCGCGCGTCCCATCGCGACACCGTCCTTACCCATCTGGTAGGGATCCTGACTCGCAGAAGCGACGATCGACGATTTGGGATCCTTGAGCGAAACGGTGATATCGGGCGCCCCGTCCACCGATGTCACGATAATCCCCTGACGATGGGCCTGACGGATCGCCAGATCGCTCCCGATCGCTTCCGGATCGTTGATGGCGAAGACGCCTTTCAGGTTCGGGAAACGAACCAGATATCCCTGCATCACCTTGAAGCCGAGATCGCGATCGCCTCCACCATTCTGATCATCACTGACGATCTTGATATCAGGATACCGGGCAAGGACCTCCTTACAGCCCCGGACGCGGTCAATGATCGACGAAACCTGCGGGCCGTTCTCGATCGCGACCTCGCCCTTGCCGCTCAGTTTCTTCGCCAGAAATTCGCAGGAGATACGACCGGCTGCAACGTTATCGGTCTGGACTGTCCCATCGACACCTGACGAGGCCACGTCCACTGCAATGACCACAGCTCCTGCCTTCTGAACGCGTTTGACAGCAGGAAGCACCGCCTGCGGATCCACACCGTTGATCAGGATCAGATTTGCCCCGGATGTCACAAAGCTATCCATCTGGGAAAACTGCTTGTTCAGATCGTAGTCAGCCGAGAGCGCATTGATGCTGGCCTTTGGCGCGTCACTCTTGAGCTGGGTCGTGGCCCCTTTCACGAGCGCCACGAAATACGGGTTTCCTAGCGATCCGACGGAACGCCGACACTGCTGATGTCATCAGCGAGCGCCGGCGGCGCCGCCAGAGAGGTTGAGAGAGCCAGCGCAGCGACGAGGAATTTTGAACGCGTATTCATCTTGAAACATCCAGAACTTAAGGGAAGTAAAGTCGAGGAAAACGATACTCAGGTGCGGGCGGCAGGAGCGCGGAACCGATCGAGTGCGACGGCCACGATGATCACCAGACCTTTGACGATAAACTGCCAGATATCGGAGACGCCGATCAGGATAAGCCCGTTGGTCAGAACCGCGATGAGGAGAGCGCCAACCAGCGTGCCCCAGATCGTACCGACACCTCCGACGAAGGACGTTCCGCCGAGGATAACCGCAGCAATCGCGTCCAGCTCGTAGGACTGACCGAGCTGCAGACCGTTTGCGGCATAGAGACGGGCCGAGGACATCACAGCACCCAGTCCAGCCAGCAAGCCTGACGCAGCGTAGACGAACATAAGCACCAGGCCGACGCGGATACCTGCAAGGCGAGCCGCAGCAGGATTACCCCCGATGGCGTAGATATGGACGCCAAGCACGGTGCGCCGCAGGATAAACCAACTCGCGACCACGACAGCCAGAGCGATGACGGCTAGCCAGGGAATGGTGAAGCTCGACGTGATGGCGATGCCGTCATTGCCGATCCAGGCGAAAGACAGGTCCGGATTGAATATGGTCCGGTCATTGCCCATCAGACGAGCCAGACCACGTACGGCGGTCAGCGTTCCGAGCGTCACGATGAAAGGCGGAATTTTGACGCCTGCAATCAGGATTCCGTTAAAAGCGCCAATAAGCAGCCCTGCTCCCAGACAGGCGGGGACAGCAAGCCAGGCCACATGGGGCAGGACCGACACAAGAAGGCCGCACATCGCGGCGAAAGCAGGATCGACCCTACTGAGAGATCGATCCCGCCAGTGAGAATGACGAAAGTCATGCCCGAAGCCAGAACGGTATTGATCGAGGCCTGCTGGGCGATGATCGACAGATTCTGGCCAGAGAGAAAGCGGTGTCCGCCGAGAAAGTGAAAGCCAAGTGCGAGAAGGATCAGCACCGGCAACATACCTGCGGCCTGAAGAAGGCTGCGGGTCGTAACGCGCGCGTTCATCTGCGCAGCAGGTGGCACGACCACTGCCGGATTGAGAGTGTTGCTCATTTGCGGAGTATCCTAGGCGGCAAGAGGAGCAGCGGGGGCGAGCCCGACTGCGAGCGTCATGATGGCTTCCTGCGAAATCGCCTTGCCTTCGAGCTCACCGGTGAGTTGACCCTCACGCATGACCAGCACGCGATCACTCACACCGATGATTTCGGCCATTTCGCTTGAGATGACGATGATGCCCAGCCCTCGCGCCGCCAGATCATTGATGATGCGATAGATTTCAGTTTTGGCGCCGATATCGACCCGCGGGTGGGTTCGTCGAGAATCAGCACCTTGGGTCCCGTTTCGAGCAGGCGGCCCAGCAGAACCTTCTGCTGATTGCCACCCGAAAGCCCGCCGACATTGGTCAGCATGTTCTGGGCCTTGATCCGCAGCGACGAGAAAGATCCCGTGGCGCGCGTTCGTCCCTTGGCATGATCCAGCACGCCGAGATGCGCATCGCGCTCGACCACGCCGAGATTGATATTGCCGCTGCAGGACATGTCGAGAAACAGGCCCAACGCTTTGCGATCTTCGGTGAGATAGGCGATGCCTGCGGCTAGAGCATCGCGTGGCGAGCGGATATCGGTCTTTTTACCGTCGAGCCAGAGTGTCCCGGTGCTTTTGAGGTCTGCCCCGAAAATCAGACGAGCCAACTCGGTACGACCCGCACCAACCAGTCCGGCAATTCCCAGAACCTCGCCTGAGCGCAGTTCGAAAGACACCGGCTGCACCCTTTTGCCATCACTCAGCCCCTCGACCCGCAAGATCGGCGTGCCGTCACGGCGCACATGATTGCCCGCTTTTTCGTAGAAGCTCGAAAGGTCGCGTCCGACCATAAGGCTCACGATACGTGCGGAAGAAAGCTCGTGCTTTTCAAGCGTTCCGACATGCGCACCGTCACGCAGTACCGAGACCCTGTCAGCCAGCTCGTCGATTTCATCCATGCGGTGGCTGATATAGATCAGCGCAAGACCTCTGGCGCGAAGTTGGCGGATGAGGGTGAACAGCCTCTCCGTCTCACGCGCAGAAAGCGCCGTCGTCGGCTCATCGAGGACCAGTACCCGCACATCCCGATGCAGGGCTCTGGCAATCTCGACAAGCTGCTGCTCGGCGACCGACATGCTTGAAAGCGTGTCTTCGGGGCCGAAGGGCGCGCCAAGCTCCTTGAGTAATCCCCGGCAGGCGTTATTCATCGCAGCACGATCGATCATTCCGCCCTTTCTCAACTCGGAACCGAGATGGATATTTTCGGCAACGGTGAGATTGGGAGCCAGCGCGAGCTCCTGGTAGATGATGCCGACCCCCAAAGCGCGCGCTGAGGCAGGGTTCGTGATTTTGGCGAGTTCTCCGGCGATACGAATTTCTCCACCCGGATCTGCGCTGTACGCACCTGACAGAATTTTCATTAACGTGGACTTGCCAGCCCCGTTCTCGCCCATCAGAGCGAGGATTTCACCACCATAGGCGGCGAGCGAAACATTCTTGAGAACCTTGGTCCCGGAAAATGTCTTGGAAATACCCGACACTTGCAGGAGGGGCGCACTACCCATCTGCGTTTGGTCCGTAATGTGTTGGGTTAATGTCATGGGACCAGCCTCCCGATTTGAGCCTGAATCTGGAGAGGTTTTGCCCCTTGGCGCCTCCCGCTGACACTGAGAGAAGCAGAGTTTTCATTAATTTAATATAATGATTTCGCAATAAAGACGCATATCACGTGAACGTGATCATTACTTATCATTTATGTTTCACCGCATACCATTCTCGATGGCGACCGGTCGTTCCATGGCCTCAAGCGAGGCCAGTAAAAACGCTTTTTTTAACCCTCTTCGGCTCCTTGCTCAGTCTCAAACATCCCGAGCATGTCATCGATTGCAAGCACTGCGAGTCCATGCACGCGCCCCCATAAACCCGCCATGAGCGCAGGCCGCGCGGGGACTGCCACATCCTTCCCGGAGAGAGACCGAAGGGCTTGGAAGGCTCTGTCGGAGGCAATTGCGAGATCGAACTGCGTGTAATCCAGCAGAGCGCGTCGAAACATCAAGCGAAAGAGATCCGGATTATCGAGCGCGAACTCGATATAGGCGGCCCCAGCTGCGAAAGACGTCGCCCGGCTCTCTGATTGCAGGCAGCTTCCGACACCGCGCTCGCGACCGTCAATCTCTCCCTCCAAAGCACAGAGGAGCCTCTGAGCGTGTTCGGTATAGCCTTGAGCAGCGAGAGCAGAACGCAAGCCTGTAAGAGTCCCGAAATGGGGTACCGCCGCCGTCGCGGACACACCAGCGTGACGCGTGACCCCTCGAAGCGTCAAAGCTTCGACACCCCGCCCACCCTGACGCGTTTCTTCCGCCTTTATACGCAAATATGGCGTGTCTTCTTTCTGATTAGGAGCAGCGTGCTTCTCTTTCTTGCAACAACCGACCAGCAAAGCCACTGGATCGGTATCCTTCTCAAGGTTGGTCTGGTTACGATGATCCTGCTCAGCTTTAAAGGCAGGGCCCTCTACCGGCTTTACGCAGCCTGTTTCGACCGATGACAAGACAAAACCTTCAAAACGAAAAAAGCCGCCCAAAGGGGCGGCTTTCTCGTCGATCAGGTTTAACCCTGAAAGATCAGGCGCTCTTCGCCATGATCTCGTCGGCCACGTTGCGCGGCACCGGATCATAGTGATGGAACTGCATCGTGAACGACGCACGGCCCTTGGTTGCCGAACGCAGATGCGAGATGTAGCCGAACATTTCCTTCAGCGGCACCTGCGAGCGGATCATGACGGTCGAACCGGCAGTCTCCTGGCTCTGGATGATACCACGACGACGGTTAAGATCGCCCACCACGTCACCAACGTGATCGTTCGGGGTCGTTACTTCAACGTCCATGATCGGCTCAAGAATGACCGGACCGGCGTTCTTCATGCCTTCACGGAAGCAAGCCTTAGCAGCGATTTCGAAGGCCAGAGCCGACGAGTCAACGTCATGGTACTTGCCGTCGAGCAGCGTGAACTTGAAGTCAACAGTCTGGAAGCCAGCCAGCACGCCCGTCGAGGACTGCATGCGGATGCCCTTTTCAACAGCCGGAATGTATTCCTTCGGAACCGTTCCGCCGACGACCTTGTTCTCGAAGCTGATGCCTTCGTTACGCTCGACCGGAGTAAACTCGATCTTGACTTCAGCGTACTGACCCGAACCACCAGACTGCTTCTTGTGGGTGTAGGTCTCGATATGCGAACGCGAGATCGTCTCACGATAAGCAACCTGAGGTGCACCGACATTGGCTTCAACGCCGTATTCACGACGCATACGATCCACGATGATGTCGAGATGCAGCTCGCCCATGCCGGACAGAATGGTCTGACCCGTTTCCTGGTCGGTCTTGAGCTTCAGCGAGGGATCTTCAGCAGCAAGCTTCTGAAGGGCCAGCGTCATCTTCTCGACAGCGTCCTTGGTCTTCGGCTCGACCGAGATGTCGATCACCGGAACCGGGAACTGCATACGCTCCAGAACAACCGGATCCGTCCCGTCGGCGAGGGTGTCACCCGTCTGGGTGTCCTTCAGACCGACGAAGGCAGCGATGTCACCAGCGCCAACCTGCTTGACTTCCTTACGGTCGTCAGCGTGCATCTGGAACATGCGGCCCACGCGTTCCTTGTGGCCCTTGGTCGTGTTCATCACGGTGTCGCCGGACTTCAGGATGCCACGATAAACGCGCACGAAGGTCAGAGTGCCGTATTTGTCCGAAATGATCTTGAAGGCGAGACCAGCGAACTTGCCATCGGGATCGACAGGCACGATCGGCAGGAAGTTCTCGTCAACTTCCTCGTCTTCCGGCGGCGCAATACGGATACCTTCGACTTCGTCAGGAGCCGGCAGGTAGTCGATGACCGCGTCAAGAAGCGGCTGAACGCCCTTGTTCTTGAAGGCCGTACCGCACATGACGGGACGGAAGGCACCGGAGATGGCACCCTTCTTGATGCACTTCTTCAGCGTCTCGATGTCGACATCGCCCTTTTCGAAGTATTCTTCGATCGCGGCTTCATCAACGCTCAGAGCTGTGTCGAGCAGGTTCTGACGGGCTTCAGCAGCCTTGTCCTTCAGATCGGCAGGAATTTCCTCGTAATGGAACTTCGCACCGAGCTCGCCGCCTTCCCAGACAATGGCGCGCATCTCGACGAGATCGACCACACCGACGAAGTTTTCTTCGATACCGATCGGCAGCTGAAGCGGAATCGCGACGATGTCGAGCTTTTCCTTCAGCGTGTCGAACGCGCGATAGAAATCGGCGCCTGTACGATCGAGCTTGTTGATGAAGATGATACGCGGAACGTTGTAGCGGTCAGCGAGACGCCAGTTGGTCTCTGACTGCGGCTGAACACCGGCAACGCTTCAATGATGAAGATGGCGCCATCGAGCACGCGCAGCGAGCGGTTCACTTCAATGTTGAAGTCGATATGGCCCGGGGTGTCGATGATGTTGATGCGATGGTTGTCCCATTCGCAGGTCACAGCGGCCGAGGTGATCGTGATGCCACGCTCACGTTCCTGCGCCATGTAGTCGGTGGTGGTGTTACCGTCATGCACTTCGCCGATGCGGTGCGACATGCCGGTGTAGTACAGAATGCGCTCGGTCGTCGTGGTCTTACCGGCATCAATATGCGCGGTGATACCGATATTGCGGATCTTCGAGAGAGCCGATTTGGCTTCTGCGACGCTGCTTTCGGACACGGGATACCTCCAGAATGCGATTAAAGGTGCTTCAGGCCGCCCCGAAACACCTTTGCCGTGGCCGTCACAGATCGACGCTTTTTCCGAAGAAATCCGGGAGACGTCGAAGCCGGATCGACCAAGTCGGGCCTTGTGATCGAGTGGCTGAATGAAGCAACCCGATCACGTTTTCAAGGCCAATTTTGATGCTATCTGCCTTTTCGCCCGAAGGGGCGCAAGGCAAAAGCCGTCAGTCTCAAGCGGACTGAGCGGCCTTGCTTTCCTGAGCGCGCAGGATGCGGCGCTTGATGACCTGGGCGTCAACCGGGAGCTTGCGGTTCGGCGTGGTGATCAGGAACGAATCCAGCCCACCGTTATGCTCAACCGTGCGGATGCCCTGGGTGGACAGACGCAGACGAACGCCCGTGCCGAGAATATCGGACAGCAGGGTGATTTCCTGCAGGTTCGGCAGGAAGCGACGACGGGTCTTGTTGTTGGCGTGGCTGACGTTGTTGCCCGTCAGCACACCCTTGCCCGTGATTTGGCAGCGGCGTGACATGGACTTGATCCTCGGTAGTGATATGTTCGCCGAGACCAATCCCGGCATACGACGACGCGTTAAGGCGCGGCTTATGACGGACCCCCCCGCTCTCGTCAAGCCGAAAGCGTCGCAAGACGGTCATTCTCCGTCGGAAAGCCCATCTGTACAGATCAGTTCGCCCGCTTTGATACTGTCGATTGCCGTCTGAAGCATACGGATCATCGTGTCGGCATCCGTCGTGCGTGCCAGTACACCGAGCGATCCACCCAGAAGAGCAGAAGCGATCAGCTCGACAGGAAGATTCTGCTCGACGAGATAGCCGATCGCCTTGTCGATCACCACGCCGCATTGACGCAGCTCCTCAGGGATCTCCATGGCATCCGGCGCGTCTGAAAGCTCGTTGGCGGCCTGTTCGCGGATTTCTTCCTCCATCGCCTTGTCCGGATGAAAGTCGCGGGCGAGTGCCTCAGCCTGCTCTGTCATGGAGTTTTCCTTTCCTGACTGAATGTCCAGGCTCAACACGTAGGGCCACCTCATCGGGAAAACCAGATACCGAACCAGATTGATTGGTAACCATCGCGAAATAATGGCCCTGAAGGTCCATGAGCGCGTCATGCGCGCCCTGCTCAACGATTTTTCCGCCTTCGATCACAAGGATGCGGGTCGCGTGACGGATGGTCGACAGCCGATGGGCAATTGCAATCGTTGTCTGCCGTTCCGTGACGCGACGCAGCGCGTCCATCAAGCGCTGCTCCGTTCCCGTGTCGAGCGCACTGGTCGCCTCGTCGAGCAGGAGAAGCCGCGGTTTGCGCAGTATGATTCGCGCAAGAGCAATGCGCTGACGCTCGCCTCCCGAGAGCTTCAGCCCACGCTCACCGACCAGCGTGTCATAGCCCTGCTCCAGCCCGTCGATGAAATCATGGATCTGGGCGATCCTAGCCGCTGCCACGATTTCCTCGTGACACGCCTCAAGATGACCATAGGCAATGTTATAACCGATCGTGTCATTGAAGAGCTGCGTCTCCTGCGGCACCACGCCGATGATACGATGCAACTCGGCTGGAGGGATCGAAGACACATCCCGACCATCCAGAAGGACGCGCCCAGCGCCGGGCGCGTAAGCCCCCAGAATAAGACGGGCAATGGTCGATTTACCGGCCCCTGTCGGCCCGACCAGGGCGATCGTTTCACCCGGAGAGGCGCTGAAGGAGAGACCGTGAAGGATCTCGCGCCCGTCATAATCGAAACGCACGGAATCAAAGGCCAGAGAAGCGGGTCGTGCCTCCTCCAGAGCACGATCCCCCTCTCCTTGCCCGGTCTCGACGCCTGAGACAGGCACGATGCTCCGAGGGGCTTCTTCCATGAGATCGGTCAGATGCTCCAGATCGACACAGGCGTTGCGCCAGCCCGCATAAACGATGTTGAGCGAGACGATGGCCTGATACAGGGTTCGCAAATACGTCCCGATCAAAACGAAAGCCGCCACATCGAGCGCACCCGCAGCAAGATCGCGCGCTGCCATGAGAAAAATCGTCAGCGTCGCAAGAGCAATCATGGCGTTCTGGCTGACCGAAGACAGCCCTGCCACCAAAGTCATCCGCAGGCTTGCCTTTTCCTGCTCCAGACGCGCCTTCTCGTAGCGTCCGAACTCATGGGGTTCGTTGGCGAAATGCCGCACTGCCTCGAAATTCAGAAGGGAGTCGAGCAGGAAATGCTGTGCCCTGCCATTGGCCTCATTGCGCTGACGGCGGGCCCTCACCCGTTGACGGACGAACCATTGTGCCAGAGCAACATAAAGCAGCAACGCAATCAGAAGGACACAGGCATAGCGTCCCCCGAGAAACGAAAACACAACCGCAATTGTCAGCCCGGTATCGAGGATCGCAGGCAGGATGTTGAACAAAGCCAGCCGCAACAAGGTGTCGGCTGCCTCTGACCCGCGTTCGATGGCTCGGGTCAACGAGCCTGTCTGCCTGTCCCGATGAAAGCGATAGGGTAGATCGAGCAGATGGCGAAAAGCTTCCTGCGCGGTGAGCGCCTGCACCCGCTGGCCCACGGCTGATAGACGAGTTCCTGCAAGGCAGAGAACGCGCTCCTGAGAAAAATCAGCCCGGCATAAGAAATAATTAGAGCAACAGGGAGGGTCAGACGCGCATCGACAGACGAAAAATGCGCCACAAGCCGGCTGAAGAGAAACGGCGTCCCCAAAAGGCAAAGCCGTTCGGCGACCAGCAGAAAAAGCGTGACGCCTATTCCGAGACGAAAGAAGCGGATGTCGTGAGACAGGACCAGTCGCCACGCCCGTATCAGACTGGTCAGGGCAAAAGGCAGTTTTCGTGGGAGGGTCATGCACTCAAGGTGAGGCGTATGAAGGCGTTTTGCAATCGCACAGAGATACGCGATATCGTCGCCTATCTGATAGAAGAGTAACGCTTTTCATGCTTCACGACAGCCTCGACCCGTTCCTCGCTCACATAAGGCGCTGCAACACTGCGATCGTGCCCGGTGCACGCCGTCGGATTACGGCAGGTAACCGCTCTTTCGGCCTTGCGGATCCGCGTGTTTTCGACGCCATGACGGCATTCGGCTATGCGCACGGCGGCGAATTTCATCTGCCTGACGGCTCGGCTCTGCAGCCGCTGGGAGAAAAACTAGCAGCGCTCGGCCTTTTTCGTCCTCATGACGAGCTCTTTGACGTCTTCGATACGGATAATCGGGTGATCGGCAGGATTGACCGGGGAGCTTTGCCGCTGCTGGGCTGCACCGCCGCTGGCGTGCATCTGAATGGCCTTGTGGAAACGCCAGACGGGTTTTCTCTCTGGATGGGGCATCGCGCCCAGAACAAGCGGCTTGATCCGGGCAAACTCGATCATCTGGCCGCGGGCGGAATCTGTACCGGGCTCAGCCCGATGGAAGCCTGATCAAGGAAGCCGGGGAAGAAGCTGCCATCCCCCCCGCCCTCGCTGCGCAGGCCAGCCCCGTGGCGACATTACGCTACGCGATGGAGCGCCCGGAAGGCCTGCGACAGGACACCCTGTTCTGCTACGATCTCGTACTCCCCCGCAGCTTCACCCCCCAACCCGTCGATGGAGAGGTCGCTTTCTTCGAGCTCATGCCGTTGGAGCGTGTATTCGAGATCGTCCGTGACACCGACGACATCAAGTTCAACGTCAATCTCGTCCTGATCGACCTCTTCTTGCGCCGCGGGCTCTTCTCACCTCAGGAAACCGCTGAGCTCCGTCAGGCACTCGGACAATGACGAAACGCGCTCGTCTGGCAACGTCCCTTCTCCTGCTTGGCCTTGCCGGCTGCACCATCAACCCGGCTCCCCCTGCGGGCTCGGCATCCTGCGCGGGATCGATCGGCTATGCCGCACGTAGCGTCACTCTTGCTTTCGGGCTCTCGCTCCCGGGAGGGGGCAGCGTTTCGGAGGCACAGTGGCGCGATTTTCTGGCCGACACTGTCACCCCACGCTTCCCCGCCGGATTTTCGGTCATCAAGGCTCAGGGTCAATGGCAGGACACCCGCAAGGCTCCGATCATTCGAGAGAATTCTCGGCTGATCTGGTTGATTATTCCAAATTCCTCCGCGCTAATTCCGGCACTCAATACCATTCGGGAAACGTATAAAAAGCGCTTCAACCAGAACTCGGTCGCTGCGTTCATTCAGGAAGGTTGCGCGTCTTTCTAGCAGGGACCCTATTACCGATGAGGTTATAAGGTTGACGCACCGCCGCAACTTGCAAGAGATAACCGTTGCGACCCTGAGCTAACCAGGTTTCAACACAAGAAAGGCAGCGTTCGTGTAACGTGATGACCGGTACGGCAACGGCCATCACGCCGCCGGATCCGCGTCGAGCAACTGCCCGAGGAAAACGATGAACGACCAGACTCCCACGTCTCAACAGAGCTCGGCCAGAACAAAGGCGATGGGTCAGGGGCGGGATACAGAACAGGACCTTCCCGAAGACGGTGCGCTGATTAGCTCACCGATCGGGCGGGCTCAACGCCGCTCTCGTGGATTGCTGGGCTTCTTTTTCATCGCGCTCGCCTTGTTCACGCTCAAGAATTTCCTCCCTGCCCTGCTCTGGGGCTGCGTGTTCGCGATTGCTTCATGGCCACTTTACCAGCGCACCGAAAAGCGGTTCGGGCGCACGGAGTGGGTGCCCATGCTGTTTACGGCGGCAATTGCGCTGATCTTCCTCATTCCCCTGAGCCTGGTCGGGTTCAAGGCGGCTGAAGAAGCCCAGAGCGCCCTGCACTGGATCGATGAAGTACGCCATACAGGCATCCCCATGCCCGAATGGCTGAACGACCTGCCTTTCATGCGTGTTCAGGTGGCCCATTGGTGGCAGAGCAATCTGGTCAATCCGGAACGTCTGAACCACCTGTTTCATTCGTTCGATGCCGGACATGGCATGGCCATGACCCGTCAGGTCACGACCCAGGTCGCCAAACGAGCCACCTTGTTCCTGTTCTCGATCCTGACGCTGTTCTTCCTTCTGAGAGACGGTGAAGACCTCATCCACCGAGTTCTTGTCGTTTCGAACCGGACCTTCGGCAAGCGCGGCGAATCTCTAGCCCGCCAGATGATTTCGTCGGTTCATGGCACCGTCGCAGGGCTGGTTCTGGTTGGACTGGGTGAGGGTCTGGTGATGGGCGTTGCCTATGTGCTCACCGATACGCCTCAGCCGCTGCTTCTGGCTCTGATGACGGGTGTCGCGGCCATGATCCCCTTTCTGGGCTTACCGACGGTCATGCTGGCCGCTCTACTTATCCTAATTCAGGGCAAGATGATTTCTGCAATCGTCGTTGTCGTGCTTGGGGCGATCGTCATCTTCGTCGCCGATCACTTCATTCGTCCCGCCCTTATCGGAGGAAGCACCCAGATGCCCTTCCTCTGGGTTCTTCTTGGCATTCTCGGAGGGGTCGAAACCTGGGGGCTGCTCGGCCTCTTCCTCGGTCCAGCGATCATGGCCGCAGTGCATCTTCTGTGGCGCATCTGGAGCTCGGATTCCGAGCAGGTATTGAAGGAAGAGACGCACTAGCACCCCGTAAATCACTGGCCGATCGTTGCTGGACAGCCCCCCTTCTCGGGGGCTTTTTTTATGAACGGGCAGATTTTACGAGCCGAATCTTAGGCGTAACCGGAAAAGTCGGGGGTTAAGACGCAAAAGAAAACCCGCTACGGTTTACACCGAAGCGGGCTTGTATTTCCTGCTCTCAAAAAGAGAACGAACCGCAGGACGAAGATATCGGGCAGGCGGGATTCGAACCCACGACCCCCAGTCCCCCAGACTGATGCGCTACCAGGCTGCGCTACTGCCCGTCAGTCCTGCGGTAGAGGCCATTTAGCAGTGAGGGGGCTTCGCTGCAAGCGGCTGAAGTAAGGTTTTTTTATTCCTCGACTATCAGCCCGCTTTCGGCATCATGCTGCGCAGATTGTCGAGCTCTCCCAGCACGTCCTCAAGAGCCAGACGAAGTGCCTGACGTTCCTTGACCCATTTGTCACGACGGGCCCGTAGATCGACAAGCTCATCAAAAAGAACGGCAGCAATCGTCGACTCGTTTCCATCCGACTTCTCCAACTCACGATTCTGCGTCGCTTCCGAAACGACGGCATCGCCAGTCAGTGCTGTCGTTTCCTCACCGGTGTCGGCAAGCCCTTGCTCAGCGTGGGGAACGTCGTCGTGCTCTGTCCGGGCCTCATAGGAGTCAGGCACTGAGCTGGTCTCAGCAGAATGCGGCGCGATCACCTGATCAGGAGACAGAGTTTCCGCTTCGCCTTCGGTAACAGCTTCTTTCTGGGAAGCGGGAAACTCCGGAATATCGAGCGAGGGCCGCTCCTGCGGGGCCACCGATCTGGTCTCCTCGCTTCGGGACGGCACAGCTGTCGCTTCGCTCTGCGGCGAAGGCGGGACACCAACCGTGCCAGACTGCTCCTTCAGAACACGCTGGACGCCCTTGATGGTGTAACCCTGCACGTAAAGCAGATCGGTGATATGCCGCAGTGTGTGGATGTCTTCGGGGCTGTAATAGCGCCGACCACCCCCGCGTTTAAGAGGCTTGACCTCCGGAAATCGCGTTTCCCAAAAACGCAGGACATGCTGTGGCACGTGCAGCTCATCGGCAACTTCACTAATCGTCCGGTAGGCATTCGGCCCTTTGGCCAGACGCTCCATATCAGTCCGTTCCTCCGACGCCTGAGCAATTCAGGGGAGGAGTGCGTCGTTGTCATGCATCATCGCTTTCGCTGGCTAAGCCTTCGATCGATTCGCCGTTTACTTCGGCCCTGAGAATCTGGCTGGGCCGAAAGACGAGCACAGAACGCGGAAGAATCGGCACTTCGATACCGGTTTTGGGGTTGCGGCCGACCCGACGGCCCTTCTGGCGGACGGAAAAGGTTCCAAATCCGCTCAGCTTGACCGTTTCGCCTTTTTCGAGCCGCAATGCAATCAGCTCGAGAACTGTCTCAAGCAGATCAGCGGATTCGTGCCGGGACAGTCCAACCTGACTGTAGATTTGCTCTGCGATATGCGCGCGGGTCACAGTTGTCATGAAATCACCGTATCATGACAGCAAAGGAAATCAATTAAATCAGTAAGGCCGTATTCTCGTTCGCGACTAGAGACGAAGAAGCGCCGACCCCCAAGTCAGACCACCACCCAGTGCTTCAAGAAGAACCAGATCGCCCGGCTTGATCCGGCCGTCCCGTACGGCCTCGTCGAGAGCAAGCGGTATGGACGCCGCTGACGTATTGGCATGCCGGTCAACAGTGACCACCACGCGATCGAGCGGCAGATCAAGTTTCTTAGCCATCCCCTCTATAATACGAAGATTTGCCTGATGCGGCACCAGCCAGGCGATATCCTCGCCAGCCAAGCCATTGGCCGCCAGAGCCTCGTCAACCACCGAGGAAAGCTTGGCAACTGCGTGACGAAAAACGTCGCGCCCCTGCATATGCAAAACCGGCTTTTCTGTGCTTGGCCCGTCGACAAACAGAAGATCGCCGAACGCGCCATCACTGTGCAGATGGGTCGACAGGATCCCTGAATCGCCCTCTTCGCTGGCTTCGAGCAGGACCGCGCCGGCGCCATCACCGAAGAGAACGCATGTTGTCCGGTCCTCCCAATCAACGATACGGGAATAGACCTCGGTGCCGATCACAAGAGCTTTCTTGGCCTGACCGCTGCGGATGAACGCCTCGGCTGTCGAAAGCGCAAAGACAAATCCGGAACAGGCCGCCGTGAGATCGAAGGCGAACCCACCGCTCATGCCCAGAGCCGCCTGAACCCTTACGGCCGTCGCCGGGAATCCCTGATCTGGCGTAGCTGTCGCGACAATCACGGCATCGACAGCATCGGCAGAAATTTTTGCATAATCGAGGGCAGCCCGCGCCGACTCGACGGCCATGCTTACCGCTGTCTCATCGTCACCAGCGATGTGACGCTGGGCGATCCCGGTGCGGGTCCTGATCCACTCGTCAGAGGTCTCGATGCGCTCGGCGAGCTCGGCATTTGTGACGACCCGCTTCGGCAGATAGCTACCAAATCCGGTCAGGCGCGCGCGCAGGGACATGTTTTTTCCTCTTGAACTAAAGCCTGAAAGGCCAGAGCCCTTACCAGCCTATCCCTCACTCCGCCAGTCAGGCCGCGGTAGAGGAAGACGCAAGCGCGCTCTCGGCCTCGGAAGACGCCATCTGCGCCTCGACCTGGCGAAGGCGATCGCGAATTTTTTCGTTGATTGCGTGCGTTACGGCATCCATGGCGACGTCGACTGCCGCCGCAAAGCCTTCTGCGTCCGCACCGCCATGGGATTTCACCACGATTCCATTCAGACCGACAAATACCGCACCGTTATAGCGACGCGGATCGATCCACTCTTTCATCCGCTCAAGGCCGGGACGTACAAGCAGATAGCCGATACGGGTCAGCAGACTGGTTTTGAACACACGTTGCAAAAGCTGGGAGACGAGCTTGAGTGCGCCCTCACCCGTCTTGAGCGCGATATTGCCCGAGAACCCATCTGTCACGACGACATCTGTCGTCCCTGCCGTGATGTCATGGCCTTCAACGAAGCCATGAAACTGGGACGAAAGCGGAGACGCGCGCAGAATATCGGCGGCTCCACGGAGGCGTTCGTCACCCTTGAGCTCTTCGGCGCCGACATTCAGCAGCCCGATGGTCGGGGCAGGCAGACCGAGAACCGCCTTGGCGAAAGCCTCGCCCATCACGGCAAATTCAACGAGATTTCGCGTATCGCAGGCAATATTGGCGCCCAGATCCAGCATGACCACGTCGCCACGAGCCGACGGATTAACGGCGGCCATCGCAGGACGGGTGATCCCCGGCAGGGTTTTGAGAACGATCTTGGCCAAAGCCAGCATCGCACCGCTGTTTCCAGCAGAGACAACACCGCCAGCTTCGCCGGATGCGACAGCATCGATTGCCATACGCAAGGACGAATCACGCAACCGCAAGGCAGCAGTTGGCTTCATTTCCATGGAGATAGAGGTCGGCGCGTGCCGGATATCGCAGATCCGTTGCGCCTTGGGGAAACGCGCAAGCTGGGGCCTCAGAAGGGCCTCGTCTCCGACGAGCAGAATTTTTGCTGCCGGATGGCGATCAGCGGCACGGTCCAGGCCAGCCAGAACGATTTCGGGAGCCTGATCGCCCCCCATCGCATCGATGGCCAGACAATAAGGCGCAGCTCGGCTGGCCGTCATATTCAGGTCAGTCATGCTCCGCCTCGCGTCTCATCTCAAAACAAGAGGAGCCAGCCATCAGGGGCTGACTCCATCAAGCCTCAAACGCGAACGGTTGTCTTCAGCGTCTTGCCGGAAGCAACGACTTCACGACCGTCATAATGACCGCAATGCGCGCAGACGTGATGCGGGCGCTTCAGCTCGCCGCAATTGCTGCATTCGGCGTGAGCCTGAACGGTCAGGGCGTGGTGGCTGCGACGCATGCCCATGCGGGACGGCGTGGTCTTTCTTTTGGGGACGGCCATGGCAGGAGCCTCTTTCTTCTTAGATCGTCCCTGCGCCCGGCCGCCATTCGGCCACCACAGGAGACGATACTGTTCACTACGATCAGGCGGGCGGCTCTAGCAGACCCGAAGCCGGGTCGCAAGTATCCTGTGCGTCTCTAGCTCAGATCTGTCTTTTTTTGGGCAGAGACAGACCGGCCAGGGCGCCGAACGGGTTCGGTCGGCTGCCTGCTTCATCTGCAGCCTCCTCTGCCGTCTCACGAGGGGCTTCGTCAACCGCATTTTCGAGGGCAGCACCGGGCTTGCGCGGATAAGCAGGCAAAAGAAGGGCCAGCTGTTCGGTCGCAATCTCACCCAGATCGAGCGCATTGCCCTCATAGGGAATCTCATCGATCGCCTCGAGATCCGAGGCACTCTCCTCTGAAAAGCGCCTTGCCGGCACGAGACGCACGGCGAAGGATTCGTTCAGGGCATCCTCGAATATCTCTCCGGTAATGACGCATTCCAGCGCCACATGCGCCGTCAGAACACCTTCTAGAACAAAATGGTCCGCAGCCTCGGGAATAATCCGAAAGCGGCAGTTCAAAGCATGGAGAGCCGGGATATTCAGGCGCTCGGCAAGAGCCTTACCTTCGGTCTCGTTGGCCTTGATCGTCTCGGTCAGACCGTCATGGCCGATCCGGCTAAGCGTCAGGCGACGCGAGAATTCGGGCTGGGAAGAGGGTATTTGGGGGTGCCCCTGACTGTCGCTCATGGCTGTTTTCCTGACACTTGCTGTGAAAAACCCGCAGGCGGGCTTTCTTTTCCGAATTGCCTTACCGTTGCTCTCCGCAATATAGAAGAGCTTGATCGACTTGCGACGCCGACGGAATGATGTTTCCTTCGCGGCAGGACGATCTCTCGATTTTTATTCGATCAGTGCAGGACGATATAACCGGCCATGAAGAGCGCCTCTCAAAAGACCTCCCCGCGGCAGAAATCGCATGCGGGTTTTGCGCGCGCCCTGCTCTGCATCGCTCCGCTTGCGCTGGCGGGCTGCTCGGTTTTCAGCCCGATTCCGCAAAACCGCGGCTCGCTGATCGAAAAAGACGATTACGCCCAGCTCGTGCCGGGCACCAGCACGCGTAACGACGTGACCGATATCCTCGGCTCACCGACCAGCCACGCGACGTTCGATGACAACACCTGGATTTATATCTCCATGGTGACCGTGCCTCAGCCGCTCGGCTTCCCGCGCGTCACCAAGCAGAATGTTCTGGTTCTCGCTTTTGACACGACCGGCGTCCTGCGTCGCATGGACACGCTGCACCGCAAGAATGGCTACAATGTCGGCATGGTCGGCGAGACCACCCCGACCCCGGGCACCAAGGTCAATGTCCTGCAACAGCTGCTGGGCAATGTCGGCCGCTACAACCCGATGAGCGGCATGGGCAGCACCTTTGGCGGCACTCAGGGGCCGCTCGGTGCTGGCGTTGGCACAGGCCATGGGGGCACAGGCAACTCGATCCCCTGATCGCCCAGACCAGAGACTTTTCTGAGCCCGGCCGGAAGCTTCTTCCAGCCGGGTTTTTTAATGCGCGATCTGACGGGCTTAACGGGGCAGTTTCAGCAAGACCCGCAACCCACCAAGCGGGCTGTTGCGCAGCACAACGCTTCCGCCATGCGCTGCAACGATGTCCCGCGCGATCGTCAGACCAAGACCGCTTCCACCATCAGGTCCCGACGTACTGCTGAAAGCCCGGAACACGTCCTTGCGTCGGGACTCAGCGATACCAGGGCCATCGTCATCGAGCGTGATCTCGATGGTACGC
Source organism: Asaia astilbis JCM 15831 (assembly GCF_000613845.1). Classification (GTDB taxonomy): domain Bacteria; phylum Pseudomonadota; class Alphaproteobacteria; order Acetobacterales; family Acetobacteraceae; genus Asaia; species Asaia astilbis. The sequence continues at coordinate 115,014 of NZ_BAJT01000009.1, read as the reverse complement.
CCCACCTCCCGCAGGGAAAAACTCATCCGCCCCCCATGGCGACGTGCATTCTCCGCCAGATTGATCAGTACGCGCCGCATCGCATCGGGTCGTATCGGCACGATCAGACTGTGCTCCGCATGAATCGCAAGTACCTCGCCTCCGGCTCGAATCGTCGCAGCCGCCACATCCTTGATCAGAGCCAGAAGATCCGTCGGCACAGGATCCTCTTCTCCCTCCCCCCGGGCAAAGGAGAGATAGCTGCCAATCAGACGCTCCATCTCGGCAATGTCGGCCACCATATCGTCGATATCGGGGCGCAGCTCCTGAGCTTCGACACTGCCTCCTGCGGCATCATGGCGAGGGTAAGCCGCAACCGGGTGAGAGGCGTCCGCAAATCATGCGAGACCCCAGCCAGAACGGCAGTACGCTGGGTCACGAAGCGATTGACGCGCGCCTGCATGCGATTGAAGGCAAGAGCGGCCTTTCGAATCTCGAGAGCGCCTTGCGGATGAATCGGTCCGTCATCCCGGCCCAGCCCGAAATTCTCGGCCGCCTTGGCCAGACGCCTGACAGCCCGGACCTGACGGCCGACAAACAGCCCCGCTATGATGAAGAGCAGGATGGCACTCCCCCCCTCCCACGCGACGAAGAGCCAGATGGGCCCGACATCTAGACGCTTGCGAGGGACGATCACGTCAAGCACGCCGTCACTGACCTGTATCTCGAGCCGTACGCTTTGGCGGGTCGCCTGCCAGTCGATATGACAAGGCGCACCGAAGACGCGCTTGACGGCATCTGTCAGGTCTTCATCCATCGGTCCCAGCACGAAAGGCGCGCTTCGGGTGGTCAGCTTTTCACCGGGATGAAATTTGATCACGAGCTGCGTGCGGAGCTGTGCCCGGCCCAGGACCCAGGCCTCACTGGCAGGGCGACGCTCGATCAGATCGACGGTCAAAGCGAGATCCGACACCACGCTATCCGCCAGACGACGCGAAACGACATTGAGGTAATTGCCGTAGAACAGCTGAAGCGCCACGATCTGGGTGATCAGAAGCGGCATCAGCACGATCAGCAAAGACCGGCCCTGAAACGACCGAGGCAATAACCGCCGAAGAATACGCTCCATCATACGAGCCGGCTGCATGGCCTGGTATCAGCTCCCGGGCTTCAGAACGTAACCCTTGCCCCTGACCGTCTGCAGAAAGCGCGGTTCCTTCTGATCGGGCTCGATCCGGCGGCGCAGTCGTGTCACCTGCACATCGACCGCACGCTCTCCGATTTCATCCATGCCCAGAGACTCAGCAATCGCCTCGCGCGACAGGATTTCGCCCGGTGCCCGCGTCAACACGCCGAGTAAGGCAGCCTCACCGCTGGTCAGATGCACGACTCCTTCCGGACCGCTCAACAGGCCACGCCCTGTGTCGAATTCCAGCTTGCCCAGTCGAAGCAGCCTCGGCGCTCCGGAAGGGCGCGGCACGTTACGCCGCAAATGCGCCTGAAGACGGAGCAGCAACTCGCGCGGCTCGAATGGCTTGCCCAGATAATCGTCCGCGCCCGCTTCCAGCCCTATGATGCGGTCAGCAGGCTCGCCACGCGCCGTCAGGAGAATGATTGGCCAGACATGGCCCTGCTCTCTCATCCAACGCGTAAGACTCAGCCCGTCCTCGCCCGGCATGGTGATATCGGCCACCACCGCATCAGGATGGGTCACTGCGAGAATTTTCCGCGCGGCTTCAGCATCCATCGCCGTGGTGATCCGAAACCCGTTCTCACTCAGAAACCGCTGCAACAAGCGCAGCAGACGTGCGTCGTCATCGACAACCAGAACATGTGACTGAGCCATCAGATGCTACCCTCCCCCTGCAAAGTCGCCAGAACACGACGGAATCCTTCAACCGCCTGCCCTCCGGCAGCCCGGTAGGCAAGAGTCATGCGGTCGCGCAAGGCGATGAAGATTTCCTCCTCGATCGCACTTCCCTGAGGTGTCAGATGCAGCCGCTTGACCCTTTTATCGCGCTCATCGGAGCGCTGTTCGAGAAGACCACGCGTCAGGAGTTCCTGAAGGACACGGTTGAGGCTCTGCTTGGTTATATTAAGCCGACGCAGCAGGGCGCTCATCGTTAGACCCTGATGGGTGGAGACAAGGAACAGGACGCGATGATGGGCCGAGCCAAGCTGATTCTCTCGCTGAAGCAGATCGCAGGTTGCGCCAAGTTCACGCCAGGCCAGCAGCATCGCCTCATAGGTCAGCCGGATCTGTTCTTCACGGAGATAGAGATGCGCCTGACCGGGCGCGTCTCGTGGCGCACGCAGCCCTGACATGGTTCAGCCCTCGCTTTCGCGCGGTGTGGCCAGCTCGTCGGCGAACCCGAAACTGGCAAAATCCTCGATCCGCATGGTGTAGAGAACGCCATTCAGATGATCGAACTCATGCTGCAGCACGTTGGCATGAAAGCCACGCGCCTCACCGCTGATGACCGTGCCATCCAGATCGAGCCCCCGATAGGCGACGGCCGCATGACGCGGCACAACACCGCGCAATAAAGGCAAAGAAAGACAGCCTTCAGTGCAGAGCATCCTGTCGTCACCGATCGGGGTAATCTCCGGGTTGATGAGCACGCGAGGCGGAATCGGCGACTCTCCCTCGGCACAACGAAGCTCGGGAACGTGGTAAACAAACAGACGCAGGGATTTATAAACCTGAGGGGCAGCCAGTCCGGCGCCTCGTGAATCGAGCATTGTCTCGATCATGTCGGAAACGAGCTGTCTGATGGCTAAAGAGTGAACGTTTTCAACTGGTTGCGCTTCCTGTATCAAAACCGGATGCCCCATTCGGGCAATCTTGAGCAACGCCATTTCTGTCTTCAGTCCCCAACAGGCTCTAAGGGTTTCCTTGTTAAACCACATCGTGACATGAATAAATTTCGGGCGATACTGCTCAAACCGTTTGTGTCCTTCGCAAAACCTATGCTAAGGCGGCGGCCTCTTCGGAACGCAGTACCCTCGGTACCGGGTTCTGATCATTGCATTTAGAAACAAGACCATGATCTCCATGGTCGGACAGGAGATGGCAGACCCGTGCAGGTTCTGGTTCGTGACAACAATGTTGATCAGGCGCTCAAGGCGCTCAAGAAGAAGATGCAGCGCGAAGGCGTTTTCCGTGAGATGAAGCTGCGTCGCCATTTCGAAAAGCCCTCAGAGCGTCGCGCTCGTGAAGCGGCTGAAGCGGTTCGTCGCGCACGCAAGATGGAGCGCAAGCGCCTGGAGCGTGAAGGCTTCTAATCAGCCTGCCATCACGGCAAACAGATCAACCGCCGTCTTTACGGCGGTTTTTTTGTGCCTGCTTGCCTGACCGGAAAAGCGGATGAGACACGGTCCCACCCGCTCTCCGAAGCGTCAGGGAGCCGTGTTCTTTTTCTGATCCATCAGGCTTTGTGACAGATAGACTGCCTCGAGCGCGCGCTCATGAGCGATCTCCGTCGCATTGACTGTGCCAGCGTGACCGCCTTCCGTATCCTCGTAATAGAAGAACGGCTTACCGAACTCGGCAAGGCGCGCCGCAAAAAGCCGGGCATGAACCGGTCCCACCCGATCGTCTTTCGTCGAGGTAAAAATAAACGGTACCGGGTAGGCGACGTCCTTCTTCAGGTTCTGCAAGGGAGAGATCCGCTCCAGAAACTGTCGCTCATCGGAAACCGCCATATGACCGTATTCCGCAGCCCAGGAGGCTCCGGCGGCCATCGTTTCGAAATTCTCCATATCGAGCAGCGGCACGCCGATGATGACGGCCTTCCACAGCTCGGGATGCTGCGTGAACGAGACCCCCATCAGCAATCCACCATTGGACCGTCCCCGGATACCCAGATGATCTCTGTCGGCAATACCGCGTCTGGCGAGGTCGCGTCCGATCGCTGCGAAATCATCATAAGCATGCTGGCGCCCTGACTTCATCCCGGCCTCATGCCAGGCTGGACCGAACTCTCCGCCGCCCCGGATATTACCCACGACATAAACACCGCCTCGCTCAAGCCAGGTCTTGCCGACATCCGCGTAATAGGTGGGCAGATAAGAGAGGTCGAAGCCGCCATACGCCGTGAAAAGCGTCGGGTTATGCCCGTTCAACGTCCAGTCGCGACGATGGGTCACGAAATAGGGCACTTTGACGCCATCGCTCGACTGAACCCAGAACTGCTCCGTCACAAGCCCTTTCGCGTCGAACAGAGCCGGCGTTTCCTTGATCTTGCTGGCCTTGCCCGCAGCGACATCGAGCTTCCAGAGCTGAGGCGGCACGATATAGCCCTCGATTTTCAGAATGGCATAGGCCTCTGACGGATCGGAGGATTGCAGTTCTGCCGAAACATGGTGAGGCAGTGCAATGGTCGTCTCCTGCCATCCAGTCCGGTCGGAAGCCGACCGATAGACACGGATCGAGGGCTGCACGTCACGGTAAACGACCGCGATGATCCCTTTGGCGGTCACGCCGATATCAGCTGTGGTTTCATGCGCGTCGGGCGCGAAAAGCAATTCGGGAGGACGTTTCCCTGCCCGCGGATCGACAGCGACAATACTGCCTTGTTTGAAGGTCTTTCCGACCGACCAATCCTGATCGAGCCTCAGGATCAGCTTGCCCGCATAGAAACCGAGAAAACCGATTTTCTGCGGCAAGGCGAGAAGGTGCAGACTCTGCGTCGCAGGGTCGTAAAGGCGATATTCACTGCGAAAGAAATCCAGATTACGCTGGATGACCGCGATCTGCCTGCCTTGCCCGTCCTGAAGAATTTGAGGCTCGACAATCATGTCGCCCACATCACCACGATAGACTTCCCTGGCGGCTGAAAGAGGCTGCCCACGCCGGAGAAGGCGCACACTCAAGGGATAACCAGAGCGGGTCATGCTGCCCGATCCCCAATCCCGCGAGACGAGAAGCGTATCTTGATCGAGCCAGGCAACACGCTGCTTGGAGTGAGGCAGATCGAACCCACCCGACACAAAGCTTTTTGTCGCAGTATCGAACTCGCGATAGAAAGCGGCATCTTCTCCGGAAAGCGACAGCGTGATCAGGCAACGTCGTGCATCGGGCGCCAGACACTCGGCTCCCTGAAAAACCCAGTCCCGCTTTTCCTGCGCTGCCAGTGCGTCGATATCGAGCTCTGTCGTCCAGACCGGAGAACTCTGCTCGAATGACGCAGGTGTTGTGACCCGCCAGAGCCCTTTAGGGTGGGCTGCGTCCTGCCATAAGTTCCAGACACGCCCTCCTGCCTGATCCGGCAGAGGCAACCGCCCTGGTGTCTGTTCTACGGCCAGCACGGAGTCATAAAAACCGCGATAACGCGGGTCGGCCTGTAAAAGCGCGGCGCTCCGGTTGTTTTGGGCCCGCACCCACTCCAATGCCTGCTTGCCCTCGACCTGCTCCAGAACGGTACGCGACGGCACCGAACCGGCGGGATTGGCCTTGGCCTCACACGCGACCGTCCCGATCAGGGACGTGCAGACGAGCGATGTCATCGCCAACAAAATGCGCCTCATGGCTCTCTCCCTTTCTGGAAACGTCGAGAAGCCTAGAACACCGCCTCACAGAGGGGAACCGGGCTCGAAACGCATCCCTCCGGAACCGCACACGCCATGATCGAGCCCCACCCGTCCAGAGAGTTACGGTCAGGGAAGCCTGTACATCTGCGTGTCAGCAGGAAGGCTGAGCGGTATCAGCTTGTAGCAGATCATCGGAGCGCCCCGCAGCATCCGGCAAACGCGGCGCGCACGCTCCGGGCCGAGCCAGGAAGCAGGCAGATCAGGCGTCTCGCTCTCGCGCAAAACCAGCGCAGCAGAGTTGGGATGCTGGAGATCGCGCTTGAGAAAAGCCCAGCGCTTGTCATAGCTAAAGACCCTATGTCCCGGCCCTTGATAGGCCAGAATCGACGCTAAAGCGTAATCGCCCGCAACAAGAGCCTCCCCGTCAGGCAGCTCTTTATGGAGGCGCTCACTCAGGCCAGACCAGTCAGCCGTCTGACGCGCAATGACGTCGTGATGGGCCGAAAGCGGGACCGGTGCAGCAATACCCTGAAGCGTAACCAGTCCGGTAAGCACCAGTCCCAACCCGCAAGCCAGACCGATACGGCGCCCCGTCGCAGCCGCTGCCAACGCAACAGCCGGATAAAGCACGACAGGCCAGTTTGCCTGCACACGTCCACCAAAGGCATGCTGCACAAACACCGCAATCGGCACCACGCAGAGACAGGCGAGCAAACGCGGCACGCTCTGCGTGCCCGATCGCTTGAGACACCAGACCAGACCGATGCCGAACAAAATAAAGATCAGTGGGGTTGCGAGACCGATTTGCCCCCCCGTCAGCTCGGCAAGAAAATTCAAAGCACGAAGCGGATGCCAGTCCCCTGCGCGCCCGCCCTGTTTGACAAAGCTCGCCCAATGATGGGCCGCATTCCAGGCCAGAACAGGCGTGATCGCGACCAGACCGGCCACGCAACCGCCCACAAGCCAAAGCCCGTGACGGCGTATCGCAGGCGTGCCGAGCGCCCAGATCCCGCATCCCAAAGCGGGGAGAACCGCTGTGTATTTACTGTCGAAGGCCAGACCGAAGAACACACCCACCGCAAGCCACCAGATCGGCTTGCCGGTGGCGATCAGGCGACCGAGCGCCCACAGCACCCAGGCCAGAAAAAAAACGAGAGGCGTGTCGGGGGTGGCTGTTGCAGAGCCCAGCCCCAGCATCAACGTGGCATTCAGCAGGAGCGCTGCGCGATATCCCGCTGCACGACTTGCCAGAAGATCGCGCCCGGCCCAGCAGAGCGCAACGGAGCCAAACAGAGCCGAGAGAGGTCCGCCGATTCTGATCCCGAGAGGCCCCTCGCCAAACAACGTGGTGCCCAGCCGGATCCAGAGCGCAATCATTGGGGGATGATCGAGATAGCCCCCCTGCAAGCCGCGCGACCACAGCCAGTAATAGGCCTCATCGGGCGTGACACCCAGACTGGCAGCCAGAGCCAGCCTCAGAAGAGTCAGGCCGACCAGCAGCCCCCAAAACAGCCAGACAGCATGCGGACCGTCGAAACGCCAGAAGCGCAGTGCCTCGGCGTCGGAGGACTCAGCGCCAGACGAGCGTAGAGGCAATTGCATAGTTCCAGACCACACCGATGACGGCACCGGCAGCGCTTGCACGGCTCCAGTGACCTTGCGTGTCGTAAATAAGCTGCGCCACGCCGATATTGCCGAAGGCCCCGATGGCCGAGCCCACAACGAAAATAATCAACCCCGGCAGCCAGCGCTTCCCTCTCAAAGGACGATCAAGATAGGTGATCCGGTTATTGAGCTGGAAATTGGCCAGGATGGCGCAGGCCGTGCCGATCAACTGGCTCATCTCGAAATTGGCTCCCGCAAAGCGGGCGGCCTCCGAGACCAGAAGATTGACGGCGATGCCGATGGCCCCGACTGCGGCAAAGATGATGAATCGGGTCGGCAACCACCCGCCACACGCCCGTTCGATCAGCATCCCCAGAAACTGCACCATGACCAAAGGACTGAGCTTGCTCTCTCCGGCCACGCGCGGTCTGAAAACAAAAGGCACTTCGACCAGCCGCGCTGTTTTCGGGACCGAAAGCATCAGTTCGAGCAAAATCTTGAAGCCCGTTCCGGTCAGCCGCGGGAGGGCCTGAACGAAGAGACTGCGTCTGATCGCAAAGAACCCACTCATGGGATCCGAGAGCCGCATGGGCAGGAGCGTCTGGGCAAGCCGGATGCCAGACTGCGACAGAACATGCCGCCAGCGATTGGCGAGACCGCCACTATCACCGCCTTCAACATGACGGCTGGCGACTGCGATATCGGCCCGATGGTCCAGAAGTGGTGTGACGAGGTCGCGAAGAATGCCCTCATCATGCTGCAAGTCGCCATCCATGACGGCAACGACCGAGGCCGTCGATGACAACGCCCCCTCGATGACAGCCGAGGAAAGACCTCGCCGCCCGACGCGGCGAATGAGACGAACCCGTGGGTCGGTCTGAGCAGCTTTCTCGACCGCATGCGAGGTGCCATCGGGAGAGTCATCATCGACGAAGACGATCTCCCAGTTCACGCCTTCCAGGGCGCTTCGCACCCCCGCGATCAGGGGAACGACATTATCGGCTTCATTGTAACAGGGAATGACGAGCGTCAGATCCGCAGGCTGCGGGAGGGTCATACAGGGACACCAGCCCGGGTGAGACTTGTACGGATCGTCTGCAGGGTCTGCACGCGCACGACATGATCCAGATCGGTCAGTCTCTTTGTCAGATAATTCTGATGGGCCGGATCACGTGCCACGAGACGGACCAGAAAATCACCGCCGCCGCGAATCATGTGACACTCCCGCACTTCGACCCACGCCGCCACATCGGCCTCGAAGGCCTCCAGCACGCTGCCTTTCTGACTTTCCAGACCGATCAGCGCAAAGAAGGTGAGAGACCACCCCAGTTTCGACGCGTCCACATCGGCATGGTAGCCTTCAATGACACCGACCTCTTCAAGACGCCGCACGCGGCGCAGACAAGGCGGCGCGGAAATTCCCGTTCGACGGGCAAGTTCGACATTGGTCATGCGCCCATCGAGCTGAAGCTCTGCCACGATCTGGCGATCGATCGCGTCAAGCTCGACGATGCCGGACGCGGAAGGTCCCGGGGAATGCCCCCCCTGATGCGTCTCACCCCGGGTGATCTCGCTTCGGAACGCGTCGCCCCGTGACAGAACAGGCTTGAAAAGGGGATCTTCTGAATCGTTGTCAGTCATCGTCACCGTAAGGGTCGGTCAAAACTAGTCGGTTGGCAGGCGCGCCGCATCACCTATATCTGCATCCTGACCCAAGAGCCATGTCTCATCCACTCATGTCTCTTCACATCGCTTCGCTGATCAAGCAGCTGAACCCAGATCGAGGACCGTCACAGTGAGCCAGAGTTTCAAGACAGATCTGCTCGTCATCGGCGCAGGCCCGGCAGGATATACTGCTGCCATCTACGCCGCCCGCGCCAATCTCAAGCCGATTCTCGTGGCCGGATTGCAGCCGGGAGGCCAGCTGACCATCACGACCGAGGTCGAAAATTACCCGGGCTTTGCCGAGCCCGTGCAAGGCCCCTGGCTGGTCGAGCAGATGCGCCTACAGGCCGAACATGTCGGGACCCAGATCCATTATGATCTGATCACCGAGAGCCATTTCGATCAGAAGACCGAAGACGGCTACTTCATTCTAAAAGCTGATTCCGGCGCTCTTTATCACGCCCGCACCGTTGTTATCGCGACAGGCGCACAGGCAAAATGGCTGGGCCTGCCCTCGGAAGCGCGCCTGCAAAGCGGTGGCGTCTCGGCTTGCGCCACCTGCGATGGATTTTTCTACCGAGCAAGAAGGTCGCCGTCATTGGCGGTGGCAACACGGCGGTCGAAGAAGCCCTGTACCTGACGCACCACGCCGATCACGTCACCCTGGTCCATCGCCGTGACACCTTACGCGCCGAGCGCATTCTTCAGGATCGCCTCTTCGCCAACCCCAAAATCACGGTACTGTGGGATCATGCCGTAGAAGAGGTTCTTGGCACGGGGAAACCCGAAGTGGTGTGCGGTCTCCGTCTACGCAACACAAAGGATGACAGTGAACAGACCCTCGATGTCGATGGCGTCTTCGTTGCCATCGGTCACAGCCCGAACACCGCCCCCTTCCGCGAGACGCTCGACTGTGACTCTGAAGGCTATATCGTCACGACGCCGGGGAGTACCAAAACTTCAGTCTCTGGCGTATTCGCGGCAGGAGACGTGCAGGACAAGAAATTCCGGCAGGCCATTACTGCTGCGGGAACCGGGTGCATGGCAGCTCTTGAAGCGGAGCATCTTTTGGCTGGACTTTCATAAGGCGGCTACCGTTATTGCAGCGTTAGACCCCAGCGCATAAAAGAACTTGGCAGCGTGCTGGAATGCTGCCAAGTCAGTGTACTCAACACTTTATGACCGTGTGGAAAACCCTCAGGACTGACGGTCTGAGGACGCCATTTTTGTCGGGCGGACGGGCATAAGCTCTAGGAAAGCCGCATGGACTGGGACAAATTACGTATCTTCCATGCTGTCGCCGAGGCAGGGTCGTTCACTCATGCCGGAGATCGACTGAACCTCAGCCAGTCTGCAGTGTCACGCCAGATTTCCGCCCTTGAAGAAACGCTCCACGTTCCGCTCTTTCACCGCCATGCCCGCGGTCTGATCCTGACCGAACAGGGCGAAACACTCAATCACACGGTTAGAGAGGTTTTTTCCAAACTCTCCCTCACCCAGGCCTATCTGAGTGAGAGCAAGGTCAAGGCGAAAGGCGAGCTCAAAATCACCACAACCTCAGGCTTCGGCCTGGGTTGGCTCGCACCGAAACTGGAACGCTTTCTCGCCATGCATCCCGATATCGAAGTCAGTCTTATCATGGAGGACACCGATCTCGATCTTGGCATGAGAGAGGCCGATGTCGCGATACGCATGCATCCCCCGCGACAGGCCGATCTGATCCAGCGACATCTGGCCAACTTCCCGATGCCCATCTATTCGAGCCAGCGATATCTGGACAAACATGGGACCCCCGCAAAATTCACGGACCTCGCCCAGCATCATTTGGTGGGGTTTGCGGGCATGTCTCCGCCCCTGCCCGACGCTTTCTGGCTGCTCGAACTTGTGCGACGTCAATGTCATGGCTCGGTGCGGAACAAGCTTGAAATAAATAGCTTCCCCGCCATCGCCACAGCTTTGGCAAACGGCGCAGGAATTGGCTCCCTGCCGACCTATCTTGCGCAGGCGCATCCCGAGCTCGTCAGAATACTACCTCAGGAACCTATTCCGACCGTTGAAGCGTTTTTCGTCTATCCTGAAGAACTCAAGATGTCGAAGCGCATCACCGTTTTGCGTGATTTCCTTCTGAGCGAAATCCAGACCGCAAGGCAGTAACAGCGCAGCCAGGCCATTCAGGGCGGTTGCTGCAAATCAGCCCTGTTTCGCTGTGTGTTTATTGACCCGCTCACGCAGTTCCTTACCCGCCTTGAAAAACGGGATGGTCTTTTCATCCACCGCCACACTCGTCCCGGTGCGAGGATTCCTCCCCTGTCGGGCCTCGCGCTTCTTGACGACAAAGGCGCCAAACCCACGGATCTCGACGCGTTCACCTCGAGACAGGGCAGACGATATCTCTGACAGAATCGTCTGAACGATCAGTTCAATATCCCGGGCTGCGAGATGGGGATGCGCCGCTGTCAGCTCGGCGATGAGTTCTGATTTCGTCATGAAGACACTAAGCGCTCTCAAAACCTAACAACAGAAGCCTGGGGACCCGTCCGGGTGCCTACCATTACCACTACCGTGGCAAAATCGCAGCGGCACCGTCAAGTTTCTGATACGCCGCGACCTGCTCGAGGGCTTCGGTTACCCCTGACCAGTCGCCTCCGATCTTTCTTTCGAGGCTCTCGAGAAGAGTTTTGGGCGGCTTTTTGGCTGAGAGCTCTCTCACCGGAAGGTCTTTGCCGTCGCGTATCTGCGCGTGCATCCAGTCAAGCGCCTTGTCCTCATCACCGAGCTGATCGATCAGATGAAGGGCGATCGCCTGCCTGCCCGTATAGGGTCGTCCATCAGCCAGAGGACGGATTTCCTCAACGGAACGATGACGCCCCTTGGCAACAATGGTCACGAACTGGTCGAACAGATCGTTGACGATTCCCTGAAGCATGACGCGTCCCTCGGGTTTGAGAGGAACGAAAGGTTGCGACTGATCCTTCATGGGGCCGGACGTAATCGAATCGGTCACAAGCCCGATTCGACCTAGCAAACCAGACGCGTCCGGCCTCATCATGATGACGCCGATCGACCTGTAATAGTCGAGGGATAGGCAAAAAGACGCTGTGCAGGCACCGCAAGCATGTAAGCCGCCGAGGCCGCCGTACCCTGCATCGCCACAGCGACAGGTTTGTGAGCTGCGAAAGACGCCACGGCATCGTGCAGGGCCACCCCTCCGGTCACACCTCCGCCCGGACTGTCGATCACGAGAAGTAGGCCACGGATATGAGGGTCCCGCTCGGCACGCTCGATTGCTTCAACCTGAGGCCGAACACGATCTTCGATAATCCCCTTGATCTCAAAACGCGCAATCGCGTCGGAGGGAGCGGGAGGTCGCCCTGAGAAAAGATAAATCCCACCGACAACGACGAGACCGACAAGCGCAAGACCGCGCCAGTACACGAGGCGTCGGCGTTGAAGCCGATAAGCCTGACCGGAATCGTCTCTTGGTCGTTCGTCAGTGGTCATGACTCGTTTCCCCATCCGGAAAATAAAAAAGGCAACTCACCACAGGATGAGTTGCCTTTGCTGACACGTCTACTGGAGAAAGACGTTATCAGGCCTTTTTAGCGCGACCGCGACGAGCGGGACGCTCTTCGTTTTCGACGGCTTCATCGTTAGAAATACGCGATGCAGCATCAACGCCTGCGTTAATTTTGCGGCCCAGACCAATTTCACGGGCAAGATGCGAACGACGCTCTGCATAATTCGGTGCAACGAGCGGATAGTCGCTCGGTAGGCCCCAACGCTCACGATACTGCTCAGGCGACATGCCGTAGGCGCTCTGCAGATGGCGCTTGAGCATTTTCAGCTTCTTTCCGTCTTCGAGACAGACGATGTAATCCGGGAATACAGAACGCTTGATCGGCACGGCGGGCTGAGGACGCTCAGGCTCCGGCTCGGCCTGACCGGCGCCCTGAAGCGCGTTGTATACTTGCTTGATCATCCCTGGGAGTTCATCACCCGCCATAGGATTATTGGCAACGTGCGACGACACAATCTGAGCAGTCAGCTCGAGAAGGGCTACGTTGGTTTCCGATTCCGACATTTATTTTCTCTTTGTTGAAGTTTAACTCTTTTAAACAATTCTTTTATACCATCACTTTTGTGAGGTAAATAGGTTTAACGGTTTCTTTTCTGGTTTTTATTCTTTCAATTAAACTCTGTTAAAAACAGATCAAGATCACAATGTTTCCGCAAGCGGCACAAGAAAATAATCCTTACAGCGCTCGCGTAAAAGCTTTTTTTTTGAACAATTCGTCAATAACTGTAAAAATATAATATATTCTGTTTGTGAAATTTTCGATAAAGATCCGTTAAACGTCTAGTCTTTTTAAAAAGCCGACACACTTCTACACAAGCTCAAAAATTATTGAATATTTAACGAATTATTCTATCTTCGGAATTCCTGTGCTTCGTCTGCTTCAAAACAAGTAATCCCTTCTCCCTGGGAGGGATGCCGCCTCCGTCATGAGAACGTCGCTTGTCAACCATCGTCCAAAACACAGTTCGAGTCCTTACTTATAATTACGAATGATGTGGCAATGCAACGCAGTGGCTCTCCTGTACAATTTTCAGAAAATCAAATACGAAAGCTGAATATAACAAGAGATGGCGAAGAGTCCTTGCATAAAATCACCTTGATGAGAAAATTATTTTCAATTTAATCTCTAATCGTAACTATCGGCAATTCAACGTCATCGGACCTTTTGATCAAATAACGAATGTTAACTGTTTTTTCCTATAACCCCCATAGCAGGTTCAATGACCGCTATGTGACGTCCTCAGATGCAACATGACCCGATGCCCGTCACGGAGCTCGAGATACCGAAAAAAGAGATCATTTGAGCGTTTGAGTGCCGCAACCTGATCAATGACCCGCATTCAAAGCAAGGTGAGATTAAGGAATGTTTAGATCAGCATCCGAGCGAGATTCTTTTCTTCAAGCCAGGTGACTGCCATCATGGTGGTTCTCATGGCCATTCCGCCTTTCCGATTGTGTGAAACCTGATCTTGGCAATCATCCGCGCGCTATCCCGCCTCTCCACGGCGCCGACCTCCTTCGGCCGTGTGTCACAGCTTTTGCGCCGCGATCGTTGGGCCTGGCTTTATGCTCCATCCGCCCAATCGGTTGAATTCGCCTTAAGGAATACCGTAGCCGCGCTTCTTGCTCTGGCTATTGCCATGTGGATGGAGCTGGACAGCCCCATCTGGGCCACGATGACCGTCTGGGCTGTCGCTCAAGGCACTCGAGGAGAGTCTTTCCAAGGCGCGCTGGCGCATTGTTGGAACGGTCATCGGTGCAATGGCTGCAATCGCTCTTTTTACGGTTTTCCCACAGCAGCCTCTGTTGTTTTTCATGACATTGGCGCTGTGGATGGGGCTTTGCGCAGGGGTTGCGACCTTCGTCAGTAATTTTCGCGCCTATGCCCTCGTCCTCTCAGGCTATACCTGCGCCATCATCGCCATGGGCGCGGTCTATGACCCGGAGAACGTGTTCATCATCGCGGTCTCACGCTCGACCTATATTGCGCTCGGCGTCATCTGCGAAGCCGCAATGGGTCTTATCTTCGCCACAAGTCAGGAGCGTCAGGCCCGTCAAGCCGTACGCGTCAAATTGCAGACAGCACTCTCTCTTGTCTCGATTTCCATCGCCGATGTCCTGTCGGAAGCCGCGACGACACAGCGCAAGGCACGAGAACTTTTCGCAACGATCCTGCGCCTGAACAGCGAAATCGAATTTGCCGAGATCGAGATGGGCCCGCACGGCCATGAGGGCGATCATGCACGAGCCGCCCTCGCGGCAGTCTCCATTCTCCTGTCGCGCGGTTTCGGCATGTCGGCGCGGCTTGCTGCTCTCTCCCAGACTCATGGCAGCTTTAAGGAGACCTCCTGTGATGCTCAGGATTTTCTGCGAGATCTGGAAGGGAGGCTCAAGACACAGGAGCCCGTCCACTCCATTCTGGCCGATTTGCATGTCCTGATCGAGAGATGCCGCATTCATGCCGCTCCATTCGTTCGCCCCGAGCATGAAGAGGCCGTCGCTCTCGGCCCTGTCGATGAACGCGTTCTCCATGTCGCCCTGGGAGAGCTGCTGAACGATCTCGAAATCGCCATCATCGAATATGATGCCAGCACGCATCTTATCCCCGGCGACCGCTTTCATTTCCGACTTCAGACCCATCGCGATCCGCGCAACGCCATCAATAACGGCATTCGCGTCATGGCAGCCATTCTGTTTACGGCGCTCGTCTGGGAGATTACTGCATGGCCGAATGGCACCGCGTTCATTGCCATGACCTCCCTCATCTGCGGGCTTTTCGCAACGCAGGAGAATCCAGTGCTGGGAACGACGGCGTTCCTTAAGGGAACGTTCTGGTCGGTTGTCGCGGGCGGGATCCTCACCTTCATTTTCGTACCGAAATTCGACACCTACGAGATGTTCATCATGGCCTTCGGACCGGCCATGTTCATCGGCGGCCTCGCGCGCAAAAATGCTGCAACAGCAGGCGCCGCTGCGGCCTATGGTTTGCTGATGCCCAGCATGGTGAATGTGCAAAACCATTTCCGCCTGAACGAGATCGCCTTTTTCAACGGCGCGACATCCACGCTGCTGGCGGCCTGCGCCGCCGTTCTGGTTTTTCACACCTTCCTGCCTTTCAATCCGCAGTCGGAGCGATTGCGGCTACGCAGACAGATGCTGGGCGAATTGCGGGCGCTTTGCCATCTCAGCAAGGCACCGGAAACGCGGATGTGGATCGGACGCAACATCGATCGATTCGCGCGCCTCATTCGCCATGCTGGCCCCTCGCCCCTTCCAGTCGTCGAGAGTTATCTGCAAGGCACTCTGGCGGTGACGACCATCGGGCTGAACGCCATCAGATTGCGCACCTTGCTCGACCGAGAGCATCTTCCCGTTACCGCACGACGCCCCATCGAGTTACTGCTGGACCGTATGGAATATACCCGCGATCGACATGATCGCCCTGCCCGCGTCGCCGCAGCCGCAGTGCGGCGCCTGCGAGCTCTCGATCGCACTGAGCGCGATCTGGTAACCAGGCTCGAATTGATCCGCGGTATTTCGTATCTCGTGGTTATCCGTGACGAACTTGTCGCCAATGCTGCCTTCCTCAACGAGACGCGCAGCTTCACCAGCCACCGCGCTCTGGAAGAAATCAAATGACAGCAGAACTTCCCAGCCTCGTTCTGCGTGGCACAACGCTGCGCTTTGCGGGCAATCCATTCGATATGCCTCCCGAAGAGGCCCTGATTGCCGATCCTGACGGTGCCATCATCATTGAAAACGGCCGCATCAGTGCAGTCGGCAGTTTCAGTACTCTCGCTTCTACGCTTCCTGCCACGCTACCGATCATCGATCACAGGCCCTGCCTGATCGGACCCGGCTTTATCGATGCCCATGTCCATTATCCCCAGTTCGGCGTGATCGCGTCCTACGGGGAGCAGCTTCTGTCATGGCTGGAGCGCTACGTGTTCCCCGAGGAGCGCCGTTTCGCCGATCGCGCCTATGCAGACAGTATCGCAGGGGCCTTTCTCGACTCCCTCCTCGACCATGGAACGACCACAGCCGCCGTCTACTGCACCGTGCATCCCGAATCGGTAGATGCTTTTTTCTCTGCGTCACGCCAGCGCAATACACGCATGATTGCGGGTAAAGTGCTGATGGACCGCAACGCGCCAGATTTCCTGCGAGACACGGCCCAACAGGGATATGACGAGTCTCGCGACCTGATCGACCGGTGGCACGGTCAGGGGCGCCAGCTTTATGCGGTGACGCCTCGTTTCGCTCCCACAAGCACGGAAGAGCAACTCACCCTCGCTGGTGCCTTGCTCGATACGGCGCCGGACCTCTTCATGCAGACGCATCTTCTGGAAACGAAACAGGAAGCACGCTGGTCGAAGCCCTTTTTCCCCATCGTGCAGGCTATCTGGATGTCTACGATCAGGCCGGCCTCGTGAGGCCACGCAGCATCTTCGGGCATGCCGTGCATGTCACCGAAAACGACCTGACCCGATGCGCTCATGCTGGCTGTACTCTTGCCCATTGCCCAACGTCGAACGCGTTTCTGGGCAGCGGCGCTTTTCGGCTTTTCGAAGCAATGCGTCCGGATCGCCGCGTGCATGTGGCGTTGGGTAGCGATATCGGCGGCGGCAACAGCCTCTCAATGCTGCGTGTCATGAATGACGCCTACACAGCAGCTCAGACTCACGGCACCAGCCTTCACCCCGTGCAATCTTACTGGCTGGCCACCGCGGGTGCCGCTCAGGCGCTTGGGCTCGCCCCGACGATCGGGCGGCTCGAAGAAGGCGCCGAGGCCGATCTCTGCGTCCTCAATCCTCAAGCAACCCCGTTGTTGGCTCAACGGGCGGCGCGTGCAGAGAGCGTCTCTGACCTGCTTTTTGCGCTGTTGATGCTTGGAGATGATCGGGCCATCGAGGCGACCTATATCATGGGACGCCGTCATAGGGCCTCGCCCTAGGCCATCAGCATACTCTGTTCCGTGTCAGATCATGCCGCGCCGGGCCAGCCAGCCCTGATACCAGAGAGGCCATGACGCCGTGGTGCGACCCGGCTCGCCCATTCCAAAGCCATGCCCACCCGAGGGAAGACGATGGTATTCCACCTCGGTACCTACGGTCTGACAGGCCTGCGCCATCAACGCAGCGTTGACCGGGTTGGCTATCCGGTCATTATCTGCCTGCGTGAGAAACACCGGCGGATAGCCGGGCAGCACATGGCTCTGGACAGACCATAAAAGCGCCTGAGCTGGGTCGGGAGAAAGCCCCGCGATGTTTCGACGGGTCGCCGTGCGGTCATAGGGTTTTTCAAGCGTGATAACCGGATAGATCAACGCGGCCCCCGAAAGCGGCGCGACGCGTCCCTGAACGTCCTCCTCCTCAGGAGAACCAACGCCCGACCAGCGAGAGGCTGTTAGTCCCATGAGATGGCCGCCTGCCGAAAAGCCAAGAAGCGATATGCGTGCAGGGTCCAGTTTTTCCAGACGCACACGCTGCCTGACGAGAGCAAGAGCACGGCGCGCATCCTGAAAAGGAGCCATCGCCCCCGATAGCCATCCTTCTCCCGGCAGGCGGTAGACAAGGACGAAGACGGTAATCCCTCTGGCGTTCAGCCAGCGGCTGCCGGATATGCTTCGCGTCGCATTCCGATACGCTGATAGCCGCCCCCGGCAGCCACCAGCGCAACGCCGCCATTGGGGCTCTCAGGCCTGAAGATTTCCAGCCGAGGCTCACGGATATTATAAAGGGCGCCAGACGGCGTCGCCTGTTCCTGTCCGGTCGGGCCTCCGCCACCCGGGGGCGTCTCGGGCCAGAGAGCTATTTGCTCGGGCGAGAGAGAACGGGAAGGACCGTGACATCCTGCAAGCACCGACACGGATCCCGCAGCAGTAAGGGAGAGCATCGCGCGACGGCTCAGCCGCAATTCGGAAAGAAGATCGCCGTTCATGCCCTCTTCTCCGCTCTCTGCCCTCGTACGCTCAGGCCTTGCGTACGAATTCCGACTTCAGGTTCATGGCACCGACACCAGGGATCTTGCAGGACAGATTATGCCCGTCATGCCCGTCAGAGAGTCGGATACTTTTGATCTTGGTGCCCCCCTTGATGACGGAAGACGATCCCTTGACCTTCAGATCCTTGATGATCGTCACGCTATCACCGTCTGCCAGCGGATTGCCATTCGCATCGCAGACAGCAGCTTCGCTCGAGACCGCCTGAGCCCCTTCAGCCCTGCTCCATTCCAGCGCGCATTCGGGGCACACCCAGAGTTCGCCATCCTGATAGATATGTTCGCAGCCACATTGCGGGCAGAGATCGTTTTGCACGATTTTGACATCCTGTTTTTCGAGCCGGAACAACGCGATGTCGCCCGTCGCCTGCACCGGCTTCATTATTATTCCAGAAGCTTCATGGCTTTCAGTTGAGGGCCTTGTAGAATTTCTGACTGTCAGTGCAAAGCGAAGCTGACTCCCTAGCGCATAGTTGAAACCAAATCGCGGCTGCAGAATGGCTGCTTTCATAGGGAAAGTTCAGGGGAAGATCCGGTGCTTTCTCTGGGAGCGAGGCTCAACCAGTCGGCTTATTATCTTACAGACACTTTAAAGGGTCTGGCGGAGAGGGTGGGATTCGAACCCACGGTGCCCGTGAAGGCACAACGGTTTTCGAGACCGTCCCAATCGACCACTCTGGCACCTCTCCGTAGCAGGATAACCGGGTCGTGGGCGGCTTATAGGGGGCAGATCGCCCCGCACGCAAGAGGGGAAAATGCGTTTTTTTTCGCCTTTCGCGTATTTTCCTCCGGCTCCGTCTCGATAATCATTGACGGGCGCGGTCTGCCTCCTGTAGTGAGCCCCCCTCGCGAGAGCGCTTGCGCACCCGCCAATAATAAAAAGCGACTGGGCAATGCCGACTGGGGGAAAACCCCGGCAAAATTGCCAAGAGATCGGACACGAAGAGAGTTTAAAACATGTTCGCAGTCATCCGCACAGGCGGAAAGCAGTATCGCGTCACCCCGCAGGTCACGCTGAAGGTCGAAAAGCTCGAAGCCGAAGCCGGCACGACGATCACCTTCTCCGACGTTCTGGCCGTTGGCTCGGAAGCTGGTGTGAAGATTGGCGCTCCGCTGGTTGCAGGCGCAACCGTCACGGCGACCGTCGTCGCTCAGGACCGTCTCGACACGGTCATCATCTTCAAGAAGCGCCGTCGGCAGAACAGCCGCCGCAAGAATGGTCACCGTCAGCACGTGACCGTCCTGCGCATCGACGCGATCAACGCAGCGTAACTGACGCAAGAGAGAAGGAGAGACCTCCATGGCACAAAAAAAGGCAGGCGGTTCGAGCCGTAACGGACGCGACAGTGCAGGCCGCCGTCTCGGCGTCAAGAAGTTCGGTGGCGAATCAGTCATCGCTGGCAACATCATCGTCCGTCAGCGCGGCACGAAGATGATGGCTGGCACGAATGTTGGCGTCGGCCGCGACCACACGCTGTTCGCCCTCTCCGATGGCGCCGTGAAGTTCACGCGTCGCGCTGAAGGCCGCGTTCATGTTTCCGTGACGCTGGCAGAAGCCGCAGAGTAAGAAACTGGCCATAACCAGTTGACGGGAGAGGCCGGTCCGATTGGGCCGGCCTTTCTTGTTTAGACCGTTATTTTTGGACTTAGACGAGACAGACGATGAAATTCCTCGACCAGGCCAAGATCTATGTGCGCTCCGGCGATGGCGGGGATGGTGTCGTCGCGTTTCGTCGTGAGAAGTATGTTGAGTTCGGCGGCCCTGATGGCGGCAATGGTGGACGCGGTGGCGACGTCATTTTCCGCGCCGTACCGAACCTGAACACCTTGATCGACTTTCGATACACGCAGCATTTTCGCGCCCGCAAGGGTGGCAATGGCGCCGGTTCCGATCGCACAGGTGCCAAGGCTGAGACCGTCATCATCAACGTGCCCATCGGCACGCAGATCTTTGACGATGACCGCGAGACATTGCTTGCCGATCTGGATGAAGACGGCAAGGAAGTGCTGCTCTGCAAAGGCGGCGATGGCGGATTTGGCAACGCCAACTTCAAAACCAGCACCAACCGGGCGCCCCGCCGAGCGGACAAGGGCTGGCCGGGAGAAGAGCGCTGGGTCTGGCTGCGGCTGAAGCTGATCGCCGATGTCGGTCTGGTCGGTCTGCCCAATGCAGGCAAGTCGACGCTTCTGTCCGTCTGCTCGCGCGCCAAGCCCAAGATCGCGGATTATCCGTTTACGACCTTGCATCCGCAACTAGGCGTTGTGCGTCTCTCGGCAACGGAAGAATTCGTCATTGCCGATATTCCGGGCCTGATCGAAGGCGCGAGCGAAGGGGCAGGTCTGGGCGACCGCTTTCTGGGCCATGTCGAGCGCTGCGCCATGCTGATCCATCTTCTGGATGGAACAGAGAGCCAGTTGGTCAAGAATTACCGCATGATCCGCAGCGAGCTCGCGGCTTATGACGAGACGCTTGCTGAAAAATCAGAGATCATCGTCCTGAATAAATGCGACGCTCTGACCACGACCCAGATCACTGCCAAGAAAAAGGCGCTTGCCAAGCGTCCGACGCCGAGGTGTTCACCTTGTCGGCAGCGACCCATCAGGGGCTGGCCGAGCTGCTGCGTATCGTGCAGGATCGCGTCACCCAACACCGACTGGACGAGCGCGAGAATAATCAGTGACCAACCGACTGGCAGAAGCACGCTGTGTTGTCATCAAGATCGGCTCAGCCCTTCTTGTCGATGCCAAAAACGCCGAGCTTCGCCATCACTGGTTGAATACTGTCTGCGAAGACATCGCTGCCCTGCGCAAGCAGGGCGCAGATGTCGTAGTGGTCTCCTCCGGAGCCATCGCACTGGCACGCGTCCGTCTGGGACTTGTGGGCCGTCGGCTGCGTCTGGACGAAAAACAGGCGGCGGCCACCGTCGGACAGATCCAGCTTGCTCAGGCCTGGAGCGCCGCTCTCGCCCTGCAGAACCTGACCGCAGGACAGCTGCTGCTCACCCCGGGTGATACCGAGGATCGTGAGCGACATCTCAATGCCCGCGCCACGCTGCGCACGCTGCTTTCTCTGGGCTGCGTCCCCGTCATCAACGAAAACGACGCCATCGCGACGACCGAAATCCGTTTTGGCGATAATGATCGTCTGGCAGCGCGCGTCGCCCAGATGATCGGCGCCGATACGGTCGTCCTGCTTTCAGATATCGACGGACTGTACACAGCCGACCCGCGTCTCGATCCCACAGCGACGCATCTCCCCGTTGTCGAAACACTGAGTGAGTCGATCATGGCCATGGGCGGTGCGCCCCCGCCGGGATATTCCTCCGGCGGCATGCACACGAAACTCCTCGCTGCCCAGATTGCGACGCGTGCGGGGGCCCATATGGCGATCGCCTCAGGCCTCGCGCCTCATCCCCTCAGACAGATGCTCGATGCCGGACGCTACACGTGGTTTCTTGCCGCTGAAGATGCCGGCTCCGCACGCAAACGCTGGCTTGCCGGGGCTCTTCAGACAAAGGGTCGTGTCACAATCGATCAGGGCGCCGCGCAGGCCCTGCTCAAAGGGAGCTCTCTTCTCCCTGCCGGGGTAAGACAGGTCGAAGGGACATTCGATCAAGGCGATCTGGTCGTTATTCTTGACGAAGCGGGTCACGAAATCGGGCGCGGGCTGACAGCTTATGACGCTCAGGACTCGCGCAAGATCGCGGGGCATCGCTCGGAAGATATCACAAGCTGTCTCGGCCATAGCGGGCGTGACGAACTCATCCACCGAGACGATCTGGTTCTCATCCGCTGAGAAATAGCTGCCCCCTGCGAAAGGGCAGACTTCACCGACCATAAAGGCTCAAAACCCGCCGCGCCGCGCAAGGTTCGAGGGGTTGCGGCCTCAGGGCCGGGGTGGCCAGCGCAGTGTCGGCTCTGAACGAACACGCCGTGTTCCCGCCTCTTCCGCCTCCCTCAAACGATCGGCCTCCGCAGCCGCCGCGCGCGGTGCCATTTCCTGCCGCTGCACTCTCAGGCGCCACGCCTCATCGGCATCAGGCTGGGTCGGAGCTGGCTGGGATGGCGTTGGATGAAGCGGCGCTGAAGGCTCGACAGCTGCGTCCTGCCTCTGGGGCGCAACGGGCGGTCTGGGCGGCTCGCGCAGAGGGGGCGGGTCAAAATGCGTTGGCCGCATGATGTGATGAATACTCTCCTGAGCGCCGGACTCAGCATAGCTGTAATCGTCACGAGCCGCAGGCATCGGTGCTGGACGCTCACGGCGCTCTTCGAAAGAAGGCTCGCGCTGGACATGAGCGGTTTTTGACAATGGTGCCTGATGCGGGCTTTCCGCACGCTCGGGAGCTGAACGTTGCGGCGCAGGACGGACAGCCTGCGCGGACCACGGCATGGGTTCGGGCGCGCGAGGCATCTCGCCGTCGGCGCGACTTCAGGAGGCCGGGGCGCTGGGTCAGACTGTGCCGTATTGCGTCGGGGCGGCGCATAGATGGGCTCGCCGGATGGGCCGGTATCGCTCCCGCCTTGTGCTAGCCGCATGGCGATGATGCGCAACTCGGCGCGCACCTCGTTCAATTGCAGCTCTACCTCTTCCAGCCTCGGCTTCACGCCGAAAATTGAAAACGGCATGAGAATGAACATAAGTCCCAGTCCAAGCAGGATGAACCCTGCAAGGAACTGCATCCAAAGCGGAAGGGAGAGAAACGCTGTCGTCATGATGTGCGATCTATGCTCTTTTTAGCGACTCCGCCAAGAGGAGAGTTGCGTGCACCGCATCATCCCTTCCCTTCTGCAAGAAAGACGGGAATTACCCGCGCGCTCAGCCCGGGAGCGGCACCAAGGCCTGAACCCCTCCATGGGCTTCATCGAGCCCCCTTCCTTCAAGCAATGCAGCCAAGGATTGGTGGAAAATGACAGCGCGATAAACGATCTTGCCGCCTGACTCTCTCCATCTCTCGACAGCCAGCGTCGTGTCCGGAGCTGTTCTGTCGGCTGATCCTTGAAACTCCAGCTCAATCCGTAGCGGGCAGCCAGCGCGTCCAGCGTGGTGTCATGGCCTGCAAAGGCGAGGAACCGCGTCTGAGGACCGATGCTGTCTCCATTCGGCAGCTGCGCGTCACGCCCCTGAAGGAAGGCGTCGATTACCCCCGCCAGAGCGCGTGATTTCTCCTCGACCAGCTTCCCCCGCTTGCGCGTCAGGTCCGAGAGATAGTCGTGGACGGCAAGCGCCCGAGTGAGAAACGCCGGATCAATCGCCGTGGTCCATCCGGCCTTCTTGTGATCGAGCCCCTGAACGTGAAGCAGCAGAAGATTTTCTGCGAGAGAGGCCCCAAGGACGGGTCCCCCTTCCAGAACAGGTTTCCCGTTCTTGCTTGTTACGGTGATGGGTCCTGACAGGCAGGGGCCGTCGTCCTTGACGCAGCCTTGCGGCGCCAGAAGCAGCTGCATGGCCGCAAGACCCGCCTTCACGCTCTCAGGCCTCGACCGCATATCGTCCTTTTGCGCCGTCAGGGCATCCTTGTAGAGACGCTTTGCCTCGCGAACGAAGAAATCCTGTGGCGGTCCACCGAAAAGGGGATCCTTCACTTTCGCCCCCAAAGAGCGCGACACAAGATGCAGATCGGGCGCCAGCGACGCCGCCATGATCTCTCCGCTCTCGCGGGTCCGATCATCGGCGGAATCCGCCCAGATGACAGGGCGTGTCTGGGTCAGACAGGACTCTTTATGCGTGCTGCAGCCCAGATCGTAATGCCGACCGATATCACGCATCATCACCGACAAGGTCGCGCGACCATGTTCGGTGAGCTGCCCGGGAGAAACGGGCCATTCGGGCCAGGCAATGCCTGTCTCATGCGCGAGCGCTGCCGGATCATGGGTCGGGCTGCGTATGCCGTGTCGTGCGACCAGAACGACGCGCTCCAGAACGGCGTCCGCCGACGGTGGCGCGGCAGAGAGGGGCACGGCCCTCGCCGGTGTCGCCACGCCGCAAAGGAGCAAACTGGAAAGGGCAAAACCCCATAGGGCGGCGAGTGCGTTCACTGGCGATCCGATCATCAACATGCGCCCCTTATGGCAAAGTCACGGTCAGATTGAAAAAGACGCTGCGCCCGGCCAGACGCCAGTAAAGGGGCGCACCGTCCGGATAAGCAGCGCTCGTCGCAGATTGATTGCCTGCAAAATCGCTGACGGCGCGATTATTGAAGAGGTTGGAGATCTTGAGGCTCGGCGTGACGTCATGCATGAAGCCGCCCAGCTTTTTGAAATGCCATCCAAGAGCCAGATCGGCTGTCGTGGTGCTTCCAATGCGATACTGATTGGCAAATACGGTATTGCCTGCGCTGTTTGTCGTGCTGTCGAGACCCCAGTGATTGCCGACAAATTTGCCAATCAGTGAGGCGTACGGCCCCTTGTTATCGTCGTAAAGAACACCGAACGAGGCGAGCACATTCGGCGTCGCAGCAACACGCACCGAGCTATGCTTGTACTGCGCGTCGTTCACGCTGTAATTGCCATAAAGCGAGACGCCATGGCCGATGGCATATTGCCCTTCGACTTCGAGCCCCTTGTAGATGGCACCGCCACTATTGACCGATGTCGTCTGCGTTCCAAGGTCGGGAACCTTGATCTGGGCGGACGCAATGAAGTTCGAGAAATTGACGTAGTAAGCATCGAACGACAGGGTCCAGCGCTTTTGCTGCACCACGGTGCCCACCTGATAGTTCAGCGTGGTTTCCGGACGCACACTGCCGACATTCTGCGTCTGGAACACGCTCATGGGCGGCGCCAGAAAGCCGCGGGCGATCTGGGCGTAGGCACTCCAGCCCGGCAGAATGATCTGGTTGGCGGAAATCGATGGCTGCCAGGATGTGAAGTTCTGCGTCGCGCTCAGAGGCACCTTGGTCGATTTATTGATGGCCGCATCGTAGTCACGACGGAAATAGGAATATTTGATGCCCGGCTTGATGACCGTATTTTTGAGCGGCTTCCAGTCGAATTCCAGATAGGGTTGCACCGTCGTGTTGAAGTCGGAAATATCATAGCTATAGGCGGAGCCGTTCTTTCCAGGGACCATGATGCCCCCCTTCGTCAGGTCCAGCGCATAGGTGTAACGACGATCATCCTGCAGATCGGCCCAGGCCCCAAGCAAGACGTCGCCTTGCGACGTATGGGCCTTGAACGTCAGCGTATCGCCGTAATCCCGGAATTTGGCGTCTGCATATTTACCGGGAACGTCATTCTTGTAGGTCGCAAGTTTTTTCCCGCTTGCAGAATAGAACGTCACGCCATTGGCGCTGGCATTATCCGAGCTTGCATCGGTTGATTCGGTGTAATCATGCTCGAACCCGTTCGTGTAGAGACGGTTCTCAATCGTCAGCCAGTTGAGCAGTCGGCTCTTGATGTCGATATAGTCGAAGTCAGCGGTATAGGTGCTGGGCTGATAACCAGAATAGCATTGCAGAGCAGGATTGGAGCAAAGCCCGTAATTCTTGCCGTACTGACGGTACTGATCGAGGGTCGCGCCCTGGGTGGTGTTCTGATTTTCCCAATTATAGGTCGTCAGCACGGTGAGGGTCGTGTTCTCTCCCAGTTTGGCCACGTCCTTGAAAAGAAGGTTGTTGCGCCGCTCTCCCGATCCCGTCAGGTAACCGTCCGTCTCTTCGTGCTGAAGATCGAGCACCATCGAGCCAAAACGCGTTTTGCCTGAGTCGATCTCGAGCCCACCGGCGCGCGTATTGAAGCTGCCATAAGTCCCGTAAGGGGTGACGCCGAAATGAGAAGCGGGCGTTCGGGACTGAAATCCGATTGTGCCACCAAAGGTCGCATTACCGATGGTCGACGCTGTTCCTGGCCCACGATTGACCTGCACCTCACCCAGAAAATGCGAGATGAAGAGTGACGAGGTCGTATGGTGCAGGTCACTGGCATTGCCGAATGGAATGCCATCGAACAGCATATTGTATTGCCCGTCCTGAAAGCCGCGCAGGCTCATCGTTTCTGCCTTGCCCATACCCGGACCATTCGGGTTCTGGGTCCAGATGCTGGGCTGGAACTTGATAATGTCGTCAACGCTCGCGAGCGGCACGATATTATTGGTGATGAAGCGCTTCTGGATAACCGATGTCGGCTCTGTGATGGTCAACGGCACGGTTGACGGAGCCAGGCGCTCAGCGCGACCGATCACCGTGATACGCTCCTGACCTGACCCTTCATCATGGGCATCGTGCTGAAAATTCGACCCGCGTGCAGCAGACGCAATAACCACAACCCCGTCAGGCTGAATATGGGCGCTGAGCCCGATCCACCCAGCAGGCGCTCAAGGGCCTTTTCGAGGGTCAGTCTGCCCTTGAGTGCTGCCGCCTTCTTGCCGCGCACCTGATCGCTCGAGAACAGAATGTCCCGGCCCGACTGGCGGGCAAGCCCCGTCAGAGCGTCTTCAAGCGTCCCGGCGGGCTGGGCAACTGTCAAAGCCTTCGCTGCGTCACTCTGGCTCAGGGTAACAGGCGCCGCTGCCCCTTGGGCCAGCGCAAGATTGGGCAGGGTCGAGAATGTCAGGAGGAGAAGAGCAAGGTTTCTACGCGGTCGTGAGGCGATAAACGGGGCGCGGATCATGGGGCAGGCTTCCATCAGGCTGAGACCAGAGTGGTCATTCCCGGGTGGGACGACGGAGCTGGCCAGTCCCTCATCGCTTTCGCGCGCGTTTCATCAAAGCTTAACAATTCCTATCTGCCCGGGATCGAATGACACGCGCACGGGCAGGAGATGGGTCAGCGCCTTGAAAAAACGGATCGGGTCCTGCGTATGAAAGACGCCGCTGATCCGCTGCCCTGCGAGCGAGGGTGACAAGAGGCGCACGGGTCGGTCACAATACCGCGCCATCTCCGCCACGGCCTGATCCAGCCTGCTCCCTCGAAAGACGGCTCGCCCCTCACGCCAGGCCGTCAGATCATCGAGCCGTGTATCCGGTCGCGAGATGCGCCCGGTCTGGAACTCATAATTCAAGACCTGCCCTTCGCTCAGCGCAAGGCGGCCGCCTCCGTTCCGCTGCAGTTCCAGAGCGCCCTCAATCACGGCAACCGTCATGAGCGTCTTGCTGACATCGAGCGCATAACGCCCCCTCGTCCCGCTCATCCTCCAGTCGGCACAGCGGAAACTGACCTGCCGCACGCCTGATGCGAGACCGATTGCGCAGCGCCCTTCTTCAATCGCGAGCGCACCACGCACCGGTCCCGCAGTGACAGAACTGCACGCATCCATATCGATCGTCAGATCACCAAAATCGATCCTGCGACGTTCGTGCCGCCCGGTACGGATAATGCGCGCATCAGCGCTCGCTGGCGCGAAGAAAGCACCCAGACCAAGGAAGGCGGCTCCAGCAACAGCGTGGCGGCGGGAAAGCGCACGACCGCGCTGAGGTCGGGAAAAGCTGTTCGACGCCCAGATCTGTGTGACAAGCCATATGCCTGATGATGGGCGTCACTTTCGCCCAGCCAGGTCGTGAACTGGGCCCGATCCCTGTCGGAGCACTGATCCGAAAGTAGTCTCGCCTGCCAGAATGCCGCTTTTTCCACCAATTCCGGCGTCATGACAGCTTGTCACCGATCAGAGCGAGCGCCAGAGATGCCAATGCGCGCGCAATGGATTTCTCGATGGTGCTGACGCTCAGTTCGAGCGTCGGGCGATAAGGCTGTACGTGAGCCCATCGAGCCGGTGCATGAGAAAAATGCGTGCTGTTCGGGGGTCGAGCAGAGCGAAGGCACGACGCACGCGCTCAAGCTGCTCGCGCCCCAGCAACACGCGCTCGGGGCCGGGCGTCGCACAGACGGGTTCGACACAATCGTCTGCATCGAGGGAGGAAAACCGCACGCGCTTTTCACGCCGTGCGCGGTCGATCGCGAGGTTGCGTGCCGTGCGCAAGACATAAGCTTCGGGATGATCGATCCCGTCCAGACCTCGTTCGAACAGATGGAGAAGTGCTGTCTGAAGAAGATCGTCCGTATCCGGCCTGCGATTCTGTCGCCGGATACGCTCATGCAGAGACATCCAGACGGACTGTCCAAAGCACCATTCTGCGACTGACATTTTTTTCCTGCCAGAAATGTGTCACCGGGAAGATGCCGGTTCATAACAATGGCGGATCGAATTGTCAGCGCAGGCAGCGCCGTGTCTCCAAATCTTCATGGAACCTGATCCCGATCCGTGAATCCGGTCAGGAGCAGGATGATCTATTACATACCCAGTGCGCGACGGTAGATGTCGAGCAGGCTCTCCTGCTCTTCAATCTCGTTGGGCTCTTTCTTGCGCAGCTTGATGATGTTCTTGATTGTCGCCACGTCGAACCCGGCCGATTTCGCCTCGCTGAAAATGTCCTTGATGTCGCCGGCGAGTGCCTTACGCTCTTCTTCCAGACGCTCGACACGCTCGATCACGCTCCGCAGACGATCGACAGCAATCCCCCCGACATTCGATTCAGGATCAGCAGCCTGACGCGCACGGCTGGCGGCGGCTTCGTCAATATCAAAAGGCATGTCAGACATGGTGACCTCGAAAACGGGGGTTACACGCAGCCCCTGAGGGACCGAAAGAGCCGAAAGTATCCGGGCAGACACTTGCGAAGAACGGCGATTTATCGCGCGACGCCGGGGCGGGTCAACGCAAATTGCGCCCGAACGTTCTGGCTTGGACCGCGTTCTCTTTGCCACCTTTACCCCATCAGGGGGTGCATGTCATAACACCGCACTGCCCCCATCGAGAACCGGAGAGCCAGGCCGATGACCAATTGCCACCAGGTCGCCCCTTTCGATTACGTCATTTTCGGCGCCACTGGCGATTTGACGATGCGCAAATTGCTGCCCGCCCTCTATTATCGTCTGACGATGGGACAGGTGCCCGACACGGCGCAGATCATCGGCACGGCGCGCTCACCGCTCGCGCGCAGCGAGTATCAGAGCCGGGCCCGCGACGCGCTGAAGCGTTTCGTGAAGGCCGATGATTTCGACGAGGATACCGTCGAACGCTTCCTGAAGATGGTCCATTATGTGAGCCTCGACGGCTCCAAGCCGGACAGCAACTGGGAAGGGTTGCGCGAAGTGCTCAGCCACAAGGCCGAAGAGCATGTGCGCGTCTTCTATTACGCCACGGCTCCCGATCTCTACGGCGCCATCTCGAAGAACCTGCATAACGAAGGCCTCGTCACCGATGAGAGCCGCGTGGTGCTGGAAAAGCCGATCGGTATTGATCTGAAGACAGCCGAAGAGATCAACGAAGGCGTCGGTCAGTATTTCAAGGAAAAGAACGTCTTCCGCATCGATCATTATCTGGGCAAGGAAACCGTCCAGAACGTGATCGCGCTCCGTTTCGCCAACCCGCTTTTCGAAGCAGCTTGGTCGGCAGAGCATATCGAGTCCGTTCAGATCACAGCGGGTGAACTGGTCGGTGTCGAAGGCCGGGCCGCCTATTACGACAATTCCGGTGCGCTGCGCGACATGGTGCAAAATCACCTGCTTCAGGTGCTGTGCCTCGTCGCCATGGAAAAGCCTGCATCGCTTCAGGCCGATGACGTTCGCGATGCGAAGGTCTCCGTGCTGAAATCGCTGGTGCCCCTTACCGCCGAGACCCTGCGGACCAGCACGGTGCGCGCTCAGTACACCAAGGGCCATAGCAAGGGCGCCACGGTGGATGGCTATCTCGACGAGCTGGGTCATGAGAGCAACACCGAGACCTACGTCGCGCTGCGTGCTGAAATCGACACCCCTCGCTGGAAGAACGTGCCGTTCTTTATCCGCTCGGCCAAACGCCTGAAGGCCAAGGTCAGCGAGATCGTGGTGACGTTCAAGCCGTCTGCCACCAAGCTGTTCCCGTCACAGCCTGAGAAGAATGTGCTCGTCATCCGCATCCAGCCGGATGAAGGCGTCTCCTATCAGTTCAACGTCAAGAACCCGACCGATGACGATTTCGGCCTGTGGGAAGCCAATCTGGACGTTCATTTCGAACGCGCCTTCTCGGTACGCTATCCTGATGCCTATGAGCGCCTTCTGCTCGACGCCGTGCGCGGTTATCCCGTGCTCTTCATCCGTCGCGACGAAGTCGAGGCGGCATGGAAATGGGTTGCTCCGGTCATGGAAGCCTGGGCCAAGAACGAGGTTCCGATGTCGCATTATGCTGCCGGCAGCTGGGGCCCGGAAGAGGCCCGTCAGATGCTCGCCCGTGACGGGCAGGTCTGGCACGAAGACGTAGAGTAAGGCACTCCCTTGGCTTTCGAACCCAAAACTCCCTCCGAACCCGGCTCGTCAAGGCCGGGTTCGAAGCGACGCAAGCCGCGCACGCTTAAGCAGCATCTCTTGCGTCGCCTCGTTGTGCTGGTGCCAGTCTCGCTTCTCGCTGTTGTCGTCATGAAAATGGGCTGGCTCGATCAAGCGGCTGACAAGATCCAGTTTGATCGCCTTGCCTGGTTCGACAACACCAAGCTTGTCGAACATTTACGGGTCATGGTCACGCATAACGGTATGACCGATGTGCCAGCCAAGTGCCTCGTCCCGATCCTCAACGGCAATGACCCGCCAGAAGCGACGCGCATCGATTTCATGCAGCGAAGCAATGACGGATGCCCCGGCAAGGCTGGCACGTTCGACCGGCTCTTCACGATCAAGGTCAACAGGGCCGATCGCCTTTTGGCCACCGACCAGGGCACGCCCGGTCGCTTCCACGCGATGGCGCAACACTGATCGAAGCCGGGCTCAGACCCGGCTTTTTTCTTGAGACGACGCCTCAGCCCGAAAAAATCTTTCGCAGGAAGAGCCCTCCCTGACGCAGGGCGCGCCTGCCATCGACCAGGGCTGCGTAGAAGTTCAAAAAACCATGAATGGCGCGAGGGAAGCAGGTCAACGTCACCTTCGTTCCGGCTCTGCGCAGGAGAGTTGCATAAAGCTCCCCCTCCCCACGCAGGGGGTCGAAGCCTGCCGTTACGATCATGGCTGACGCAACGCCCTCAAGATCTCGCGCAAAGACCGGCGCAAAGTCCGGGTCGAGCATTTCCCGGTCATGACGTATATATTGTCTGCCGTACCAGTCGAGCAGACGCGCGGTCAGCATATAGCCTTCAGCGTAAAGCTCACGGCTCCGTGGCGACCAGAGCCCGGTGACTGTCGGATAGTACAGCAACTGCCCGACCAGTCGTCGCAGCCCGTGATCTCTGGCACGCAGAGCGAGAACGGCGGCCAGATTACCGCCAGCGCTATCGCCACAGACAGCGACATCAAGATCCATTGCCTCTGCCTGAGCGTGCAGCCAAAGCAGTGCCGCCCAGCCATCCTCCACCGCGGCGGGAAACGGCGCCTCGGGCGCAAGGCGATAATCGAGCGAAAGCACCATGGCACCTGAATGGCGCGCAAGACGGCAGCAAATTCCGTGATGCGACACCAGATCGCAATGCACGAACCCGCCTCCATGCAAAAAGAGCACGAGGCCCGTCACCCGGCCTCTGGGACGATAAATCCGGGCAGGACGCGAAAACGCGCCACAAGGCAGCATGATTTCGCGCCAGGACCTAATCTGCCATGCGGAGAGACGCTGGGGAAAGCTCGGCATCCCCGTCATGCGACGCAGCGCGGCGAGCGATTCCGGGGAGACTGTTTCTGGCAAAGGTAGTGCGTCTCGGCCTTGAGAGGCCTTCCCGAGCCAGAGCAAAAAGAGACGATAGAGCCATCCAGGGCGCGAAACAGGCAACTCGGTCATAGCGAGAGGTTACGACCCATCTGTCCGCTGCATCCAGCGGAAACATGAATCTGTCGGAGAAGATCAGAGCGATAAAGCGTCTCTGGATTCGTAGGCCATGCCCTACAAACAGGCAGCCAAGCGGGCAGCAGCCGAGTCATGCCACTCACATGACGCCGCGACAGCCGAACATCCGCAATGAGAGCCCTCTGCATGAGGTTTAGGAGACATCACTTTAAAGTGATGTTCTGTAGAGGCCGAGCGTAAAAATCTCTGCTGAGAAGCCCTGACGAGCCCCTACATGCCGCTTGACCCCGCATCGCGCATCGGTCAGGTTGCGCCCGTCAGACGGTCGGGCGATCGCTGCTGCGTCAGTGTGAACTGGCGTGATGGAGGAAAGTCCGGGCTCCACGGGAGAACGATGCCGGCTAACGGCCGGCGGGGGTGACCCTAGGGAAAGTGCCACAGAAAACAAACCGCCTGCCCGGCTCTCGGGCTGCAGGTAAGGGTGAAACGGTGCGGTAAGAGCGCACCGCTCCTTCGGTAACGCGGGAGGCAGGGCAAACCCCATCGGGAGCAAAACCGAATAGGAATGGCGGATCTGCCTCTCGCGAGGTGGGATCAGAGGCTCTCCCGCCTTGTCATTCGGGTTGGTTGCGTGAGGCCGGTTGCAAAACCGGTCCCAGAGGAATGATCGCCCCGCTTAGGCGGACAGAACCCGGCTTACAGACCGTCTGACAATTATTTAATTTACGGTTATTTGTTAACCATTCGCCCGATTCCTGTCGCTCAGGAATCGCTCAAAATATTTTTCACTCTATGCAACTTATTAATAAAACACTTCTCCCTTAACACTCAAGGCCCTCAAAAAGAGTCATTCTCTTTATTTGAAGATCGAAATAGGTCTTCACATTAGCAAAATCGGCCACAATCACGCCGCAATTACTACTTCTCCTCCAGCAATAAGAACATAACAGAAACGCAGCGCATAACTATCGCAATGCTGCTAGCCGATTCCGAAATGAGAACATTTAGAGAACTAATTATTTACGCACTTCGGAAAAAGCCAAGGTATTCCGCCAAAAATCGCTGCGAATTGTTTGACGTCCCACGAAATCCCATGATATCCCAAACTCATCCCAAGCGGTGCTGTTAGGCAGAAAGCGGGCAGCTTTGTTCCGCGACGGGCGCAAATATCACTGGTCATTACTTCTGGGCGAAGAGGAGGCATCGAACGGCGTGAGTGTGTTTCTTGGCACGCATCAGAACCGTTTTGACGCCAAGGGCCGCGTGTCCATTCCGGCTTCGTTTCGTGCTGCCCTCCGCGCACAGGTCAAGCCAGACGAGAGCCTTGTTATTCTGCGTCCGTCTCATCTTCATCCCTGTATCGAAGCATGGCCCAGTGCTGCTTTTGCTTCACTCGCGGGGCCTGTTGAGGCGCTCGATATTTTTTCTGATGACCATGACGACTTGGCTGCTAGTCTCTATGCTGACGCTTATCCAATCGACGCGGATAAAGAAGGGCGTATTATCCTGCCAGATGTTCTGAAGCGTCACGCAAATCTTGTCGACGAGATCTCTTTTATGGGGCTGGGTCGCGTCTTCCAGATATGGGAGCCTGAGGCTGCTGCAAAGCGCCGTGAAGAAGCACGCTCACGAGCCAGACGCATGACCGCACGCCCCACCCCTGCAGCGAGCGAGGTCGTACAATGACCGCAACCGCTTCGTTGGATTTTCTGGCTGGCCACGACTCAGGACACGTCCCGGTGATGCTGCCTGAAGTAATCACCGCGCTCACCCTGAAAGAGGGTGGTCGTTACGTCGATGGAACGTTTGGCGGTGGTGGCTACACGCGTGGGATTCTTGCGCAAGCTCCCTGCACCGTCTGGGGTATCGATCGTGATCCGGCTGCGATCGCACGCGCCGAAGCTCTTGCCGCTGAACTCGACGCTTGGCAGACTCCACGCGCAAGCTGATTGCAGTGCCTGGCACGTTCGGTTCCATGGGCGATCTGCTCGCCGACGAAGCGCCCTTCGACGGTATCGTTCTCGATATCGGCGTTTCGTCCTATCAGATCGACGAGGCAGAGCGCGGCTTCTCTTTCCGCCATGATGGTCCTCTGGACATGCGGATGTCACAAGCCGGACGGTCCGCTGCCGATCTCGTAAACGAGGCCGAAGCCAATGAACTCGCCGACATCATTTATCACTATGGCGAAGATCGCATGTCTCGTCGCATCGCTGCTGCCATTGTGCGTGCACGCGAAGAAGAGACGATCACGACAACAGCACGCCTCGCTGACATCGTTCGAAGCGTCGTGCGCCCCGATAAATCGGGTATTCATCCCGCCACACGCACCTTTCAGGCGCTGCGCATCGCCGTAAACGATGAGCTCGGCGAGCTTCAGAAGGCGCTCGACGAGGCTCCCGCTCTTCTGGCTGAGGGCGGACGTCTCGTTGTGGTCACCTTCCATTCGCTCGAAGACCGTCTGGTCAAACGTGCCCTCGCTCAGGCAGCCGGGCGTGTCAGCCGTCCTTCGCGACACGAACCCATGACCGAGCGTTTCGCAACCCCCGATTATGCTCTGCCCCACACGCGCCCGATCCTCGCGTCAGACGAAGAGATCAGCCGCAATCCACGGTCGCGCAGTGCCAAGCTGCGCAGTCTGCTCCGTTCCGCACCTTTAGCCTCTGTTCGAGGAATTTATTCATGATCCGGCCTTTCACGATCGTCTGCGCACTTCTTGCCGGTGGTTCGGGCATGTTTCTCTACACGAAGAAGCATGAAACCACTGTGCTAGATCAGCAGATCACATCGATCGTGCAAAAGACGGAGCGCGTGCGTCAGCAGACAGCCATGCTTCGCACGCAGTGGGCACTGCTGAACCAGCCGGATCGATTGAGCACGTTGTCAACGCGGTTTCTCGCGCAGCTTCATCCCATGGCACCCAATCAGTACGTGCGGCTTGCCAGCATGGTCGCGAGCCTTCCTGCTC
The DNA here is from genome assembly GCF_000613845.1 of Asaia astilbis JCM 15831. GTDB lineage: Bacteria > Pseudomonadota > Alphaproteobacteria > Acetobacterales > Acetobacteraceae > Asaia > Asaia astilbis. Next base: position 79,954 of record NZ_BAJT01000009.1, on the reverse strand, counting down.
CTTCCACCAAACCGGCCTATCATGATCCACGCGAGAGCCTGAGCATCGCGGTCTCGAACGCGCCTGTGGCGGAAAGCTACAAGGCTCCGGAAAAGAAAACGCTTCCTTCGGCGGCTCCTGCAGCACGCGACGAGACCAAAACTCTCATCGCGAGCGCGGAAACCACGCCTCGACGCCCTGCCTTGGCACCCGTTTCAGCTCCGGCTCCTGAACCGGTACGCATTGCACCGCGCCCCACGCGCGTCGCGCCTCCCGCACCACGCCCGACTATCGAGCTGGCGCAGCAGACCAGCCATGCTCACATGGTCTCCGACGAGCTTGGCCAGCCAGCTCATCACCCGCGCCGCTTCGGGGCCGTCGTTCATGCAACGACGCGCAACACGCCCGCGCAAGGCAGCAACGGGCAGGAGGCTGGCGTTCGTCTGGCAAGTTTTCGGGGCGATCGCCCGCAAGCAACGGCCGCCACGGCTTGGCGTAATGCTCACGCTTCAGGCGCCCCCCATACAGCACGCCCTCACACCGATATTGCCATGCAGTCTCCCAAGCCGCATCATGTGCAGAGTGACTCAGGATCTTCCTCGTCTCTCGCAGGCTATGGCGACGCGCTACCGCCCCCCATGCCTCTCGCCAATTGAGTGGATATGAAAGCGTCTGAGCATGGCAGGCAGAACACCTCCTTTCAAAAGGTCGGGTCCTACCAGTGGCATGCGCCTGAGGGCAAAAGCCCCAAACGGGTCAAAGCTTCCCTAGACCAGATGCATACGAGGCTCATCGGTGTCGGCCTCGGTTTTTTGATTCTTTTCGGTCTGGTCGCGGGCAAGCTGAGCCTTGCGACCGTCTTTCAGCCTATGGCTCCCGAAAAGCGTCAGATCGCCTCTCAGGTTCCTGAAATTCCCAAAAGCGATCCCAAGGGCCAGATCTCGGGCGATTTCTCCCTTCCCGATGTACATCGCGCCAGCATCATTGATCGCAATGGGCAGACCCTCGCGCTCTCGCTTCCTGTTGCGCAGGTTTACGCGAACCCTATGGAGCTGATCGACCCAGCTGACGCCGCACAAAAACTCAAATCGGTTCTCCCCCAGCTCGACGAGGCTGAGACGACGCGTCGTCTCTCACTGAAGAAGCAATTCGTCTATATCGCGCGCGATATTTCGCCGGTGCAGGAAATTGCGATCAATAATCTTGGCATTCCGGGGATCTATTTCGAAGCCAGCGAGCGTCGGCACTATCCGCTGGGACGGACCGCCGCACAAATTCTCGGAGGCGTCGATATCGACGATCACGGTGTGGCAGGCGTCGAGCGCTTCTTCAACGAGCGCCTCAACAAGGACCGCACGCCTCTTCGCCTGTCTCTTGATGTGCGCGTTCAGGCCGTCGCCCGTGAAGTCGTTCAGGCAGCCATGGATGAATTCCAGGCCATCGGCGCTGCAGCCATCGTGATGGACGTCAATACGGGAGAAATCATCTCCATGGTGAGTCTCCCCGATTACGACGCGAATGATTTCGGCCGTGCGCCTGCTGATTCCCGGTTCAACCGCGCTGTTACAGGTATGTACGAACCGGGATCGACCTTCAAACTACAGACCGCTGCCATGGCGATCGAATATGGCGTCGCCCATATCTGGGACCGTTTTTCGACCATTCCGATCCATATCGGCCGCTTCACGATTTCAGACATCAAGAGCGATCATTTTGCTCCCTGGCTCGCCTTGCCCGACGTTCTCGCCAAATCGTCCAATCCGGCCGCCGCTCATATCGCCCTCGATGTCGGCGCCAAGCGGCAGCAGGACTGGCTGCGCACGATGGGTTTTTTCAATCGTGTGCCCGTCGAGCTTCCCGAGGCCGGTCGCCCCATCGTCCCGTCCCTGAAGAACTGGGGGATATCCACAGTCATGACCGTTGGCTTCGGTCACGGCGTGGCCGAACCGCCGCTTGCCATCGTGCGCGGCACAGCAGCCACAGTGAATGGCGGCATCCTGATCAAGCCAACTCTCGTCGCGCGGGATCAGGGCGACGGCAGCAGACCGGATACTGGCAATCTTCCCCCCTTGGGAGATCCTGCCTCGAAGACAGCATCCGCCGTCCCCGCCTCTGACAAAACCGCTTCAGATGACGGGAGCGACGCTGCCAGCCCCTTACCCGAGCCTCAGGGACCTCGGGTTGTGTCGAAAGAGAATTCGGATCTCATCCGCAAGATGCTCCGCCTCGACGTCACACAAGGGACCGCCCGCAGTGCTGAAGTACCGGGCTATTTTGTCGGCGGAAAAACAGGCACGGCTGAAAAAGTCGGCCCCAATGGGCGCTACCTGAAACACGTGAACATTTCGGCCTTCACGTCGATCATTCCCATGAATGCGCCGCGCTATGCGGTTTACGTCATGCTCGACTCTCCTCACCCGACCCCAAAAACGCACGGCTTTGTCACTTCGGGCTGGAATGCTGCGCCAACCACAGGCAAGCTGATCGCGCGTATCGGGCCCATGCTCGGTATGTTCCCTGATACGCAGAATGCAGCCCAGATCGACGCAGACATGGCGATACCGCTCGAACCCTCAATCCCGACAGGTCGTCGCGCATTGGGACCGGGCAACGACCCTGGCGATCCGCGCATCGCCGCACAAAAAGAAAAATCCGAGAGAGACGCAGCCAAGGCTTCGGAAAAAGCAGCAAGACTCGCTGCCAAGGCCTCCCAGCGCACCACGCGCCACACTCCTGAACGGGGTTAACTCATGCGACTTTCCGAGATCCTGCAACGCGTCAATGATCTGGACGCGTCGTGCCGTATCAGCTCGAACAGCTCCCACCAGGTCGATCCGGATATCGTGGGTATCACGGCAGACAGCCGCTCCGTGACACCGGGCATGATCTTCGCCGCGCTTCCAGGGGCCAGTCTGAACGGCGCACGGTTCATTCCCCAGGCCCTCTACAGGGGGGCGACATCACTTCTCGTGTCTGACGACGCCGCGATCGTGCGCAACAGCCCGGTCCCCTGCGTGACAAGCGCCGCGCCACGCCACACTCTGGCTCTTATCGCCCATATTCTGGCCGGGCCTCAGCCGAGGCATGTTGCAGCCATTACCGGAACGAACGGCAAGAGCAGCACCGCCGATTTCCTCCGTCAGCTCTGGTCGATGCTCGGCACCCCTTCCGCCAGCATCGGCACGCTTGGACTTATCAGCGACATCCCTGTCGAGGCGCCTCCCCCGCTGACAACGCCAGATGCCGTCTCGCTGGCGCAGACCCTTGCCAGCCTGAAAGCCGCGGGGGTGGATCATGTGGCACTCGAAGCCTCGTCCCATGGTCTCGACCAACACCGGCTCGATGGCGTGTCCCTGAGCGCAGGCGGCTTCAGCAACCTGACACGCGATCATCTCGATTATCACGGCACGGTGAACGCCTATCGCGTTGCCAAATTGCGCCTGTTCTCGGATCTTCTCCCTCGAGGGGCGATTGCTGGCTTCAACGCCGATATGGACCCGCAGACCGCCTCGGCATTGCGCGATCTGACCCAGGCACGTCATCTGCGTGCCCGTAGCGTCGGAGAAAAGGGCGAAACGATCAGGCTTTTGAAGGTAAGGCCTCTTCCTCACGGTCAGCTGGTCTCCCTGTCGCTTTTCGGCGAAACCCTGCCAGAATACGAACTTGCTCTGACAGGGCGTTTTCAGGTCGATAATGTCCTGCTCGCTGCGGCTCTGGCTTGGGAAGATGACGCGCAGGCGCGCGCTGTGCTCGATCTTGTTCCTCAACTTGGCGGGGTCCGCGGGCGCGCCGAACTGGCCGTGACGCTCGATCACGGCGCCGGCGTCTATGTCGATTACGCTCATACCCCCGACGCCCTTGAGCATCTGCTCCACAGCCTGCGGCCCCATGCGCAAAACCGGCTGATCGTGGTCTTCGGTGCAGGGGGGGACCGTGATCGCGGCAAACGGCCTCTCATGGGTCAGATTGCAGCCGATCTGGCAGATCTGGCCATCGTTACGGATGACAACCCCCGCAACGAAGATCCGGCAACAATCCGCGCGGCCATTCGGGCTGCCTGCCCCAACGCGCTCGAAATCGGTGACAGGCGCGCCGCCATTGCCGCGGCGCTTTCTGAAGCACGTGCAGGTGACGTTGTGGTCGTGGCAGGCAAGGGTCATGAAAGCGGCCAGACGGTCGCAGGCATTACCACCCCATTCGACGATCGCGCGGTCATCCGCGATCTGGCAGGAATTTCAGAATGACGGGTCTCTGGACCAGCTTCGAACTCAGAAAAGCCACTCACGGACGCCTCGAGGCCGATATCGTCGCAACCGGCATTTCGATCGATACGCGCAGCCTTGAGGAGGGCGATCTCTTCATCGCCCTCTTGGGGGAGAACAGTGACGGCCACGCCCATATCGCCACAGCGCTTGAAAAAGGCGCTGCCTGCGTGATGGTGCATGATGACAGCGGCGGCAATGACCCGCGTTTGCTGCATGTCGCTGACACGATGGCAGGTCTACAGGCTCTGGGTCATGCGGCACGGACGCGTTTCACCGGGAAGATGGTCGGTGTAACGGGGTCGGTGGGCAAGACGACAACCAAGAACATGCTTCACTGCGCGCTCTCGGCTCTAGGCCCGACTCACGCCGCAATCGCTTCCTACAACAATCATTGGGGCGTGCCGCTCACCCTCGCCCGGATGCCACGCAACACTGCTTTTTGCGTCGCAGAAATCGGCATGAATCACCCCGGCGAAATCGCGCCCCTTGCTGCAATGGTGCGCCCTGACGTGGCTGTCATCACCACGATCGGCAGCTCCCATCTCGGTTATATGGGCAGTATCGAGCGATCGCCGAGGAAAAAGCCGAGTTGATCGCAGCTCTTCCTGCCGGAGGTGTGGCTGTCGTGCCCGACGATACCGGCATGGAAGCGATCTTCGAAAAAGCTGCCGCAAGATCCGGCGCCCGTCTCAGTCGAGTGGGCCTGACCGCAAGAGCCGATCATGCCCTTGCCAAGCTGATCACAGACCCTGAAGGCTCGTCTTTCAGCTTCGATGAGCGCAACGTCACGCTCACCGCACCTGGTGCCCATCTTGCACGCAACGCCGCACTTGCTCTGGCAGCCTTAGACGCGCTGGATTTACCACTCGACGCTGCGATCGAGGCACTGACCCGCTGGCGTCCCGGTGCGGGTCGCGGCCAGATCCAGCCGATACTGGGCGGCACGGCGTCTCTGCTGGATGAGAGCTATAACGCGTCTGTTCTCTCGATCCGGGCGGCCTTGGAGACCCTCTCTCTCGTTCCCGGTAAACGTCGGATTGCCGTGCTGGGCGACATCAGGGAGCTCGGTGACTTTGCCGAACGCGAGCATCTTTCGCTCGTCCCCGATCTCATGACCCATGCCGATCTGGTTTTTTGCTGTTGTCCCGAGATGCGCCATGTTTTTGACGCGCTTGCAGAAGAAAAGCGTGGCGTCTGGCAAGCAGACGCGGCATCTCTCGCCCCCATCGTCCAATCCAATCTGAAAGCCGGTGACGTGGTTCTCGTAAAAGGCAGTCTTGGCAGTCGCATGCGCGACATCGTTACCCCTCTTCTGGCAGGGGGCGAGCAAGCCTGATGCTGTATAATCTGATCGCCATTCATGACACGACCCATGGCGGCTTTTTCAATCTCTTCCATTATCTGACATTCCGCTCGGGCGGCGCATGTCTGACGGCCTTTGTGATCTCGCTGGTTTTCGGGCGCCCCTTCATCGCGCAGCTCAAGCGCATCCAGCGGGAAGGTCAGCCGATACGCACGCTCGGCCCCGAACGGCATATTCTGGAAAAGGCAGGCACGCCCACCATGGGGGGGATGCTGATCCTGATTGCCCTTTTCGCCTCGACCTTGCTTTGGGCGGATCTGACCAACGGCCTCGTCTGGGCCGTCATGTTCGTAACAGCAGCCTTTGGCGCCGTCGGCTTTGCCGATGATTATCTCAAGCTTTCAAAGCGCAATACAGCCGGGGTTTCGAAACGTGCCCGACTGGGAAGTGAGTTCGCCGCCTCCCTGATCGCAGGATACTGGATGGAAAGCCTGATGCCGCCTGAGCTGCGCAACATGGTGGCCTTTCCCTTCGTCAAGGATTTCCTGTTGCCGCTCGGCTTTGCTTTTCCCCTCTTTGCCATGATCACCATGACCGGTTTCGGCAATGCGGTGAATTTCACGGACGGGCTCGACGGTCTGGCAATTGTGCCCGTGGTCATTGCTGCGCTCGTTTTCGCTCTGATCGCCTATCTCGTCGGCAACCGGGTTTTTGCCGATTATCTGCAATTGCATCAGGTCCCCGGAACAGGAGAGCTTGCTGTGTTCTGTGCGGCCCTGATCGGCGCGGGGCTTGGCTTTCTCTGGTTCAATGCGACACCCGCCGATGTCTTCATGGGAGATACAGGATCGCTCTCATTAGGGGGCGCGCTTGGTGCTGTGGCCGTTGCGGTCAAGCATGAGCTGGTACTGTGCATCGTGGGCGGTCTGTTTGTCGTCGAGACACTCTCCGTCGTCATCCAGGTGTTCTGGTACAAACGCACGAAGCGCCGGGTCTTTCTGATGGCGCCACTGCATCATCACTTTGAGAAAAAAGGGTGGCAGGAGCCCAAGATCGTCATCCGTTTCTGGATCGTCTCGATCCTGCTCGGTCTGGCAGGTCTCGCCACATTGAAGCTCCGTTGACATGACAGATCGCAGCTTCCCCGCCGATCTGTTCGCCGGCTCCCGCTTTGCCGTCGCCGGACTGGGCCGCAACGGCAGCGCCGTCGTCCAAACCTTGCTCGTCATGGGCGCAGACGTGCAGGTCTGGGACGATCGCAACCCACCGATTGCCGATCCCACGCAGCCACGATTGACAGCGGCCCCTATCGAAACGCTCTCTGGCTTCGACGCGCTTATTCTCTCACCCGGCATTCCCCATCTTCTGCCGACCCCCCATCCTGTCGCGGAAATCGCAAGAGACGCCGGGGTTCCGATCCTCTCGGATGCGGAAATTCTCTATCAGGCCGTGCGCCGGACCGGCTCAAAAGCGCGTTTTGCCGCGATCACCGGCACGAATGGCAAATCGACAACAACCGCGCTTCTGGCCCACATGCTTGAAAAAGCCGGGCGGCCTGTTGCTGCCGGTGGCAATCTCGGCACGGCCTCTCTGGCTCTGCCTCTTCTGCCCGATGACGGTGTGTATGTGATCGAAATGTCATCCTACATGCTGGAACGTCTGCATTCCTTTCACGCCGACACAGCCTGCCTGCTGAACCTGACACCGGATCATCTCGACCGTCACGGCGATATGGCCGGTTACGCCACAGCCAAACGCCATGTGTTCGACAACATGACGGCGGACGATCAGGCCGTGATCAGTATTGACGACAGCTATTGCCAGAAGATCGCCCTGACCTGCATTGAGCATGGTCTCTCGGTGGCACCGCTTTCCATTGATGATCGCACCTCTGTCGCCGCAATTGCCAGCGCCTTGCATTCGTCCACCACGCTGCCCGGCGCGCATAATCTGCAAAATTCTCTGGCTGCCAGCAGCATGGCGCGACATCTTGGGCTCGATGAAAGCGCCATTGCCGACGGCCTGAAAACTATCCCGGGCTGCCGCATCGACAAGCGCTTGCTGGGGTCATCGACGGCATCCGCTTCATCAACGACAGCAAGGCCACCAATGCAGAGGCCGCCGAAAAAGCGCTTCTCTGCTATGACAAGGTCATCTGGATTGCCGGGGGTACGGCAAAATCGGGCGGGATCGACACACTCGCTCCGCTTTTCCCGCGTATTGCCAAGGCGTACCTCATCGGGCGCGATGCCTCGCTTTTGGAAAAAACCCTGAGCGACCATAACGTCGCGGTGGAAATTTCGGGCACGCTCGATGCCGCGACGAAAGCCGCTCTTCATGCAGCCAAAGCGCTTCACACCCCTGTTGTTTTATTGTCTCCTGCCTGCGCAAGTTTTGATCAATTCGCGAGTTTTGAGGCGCGAGGCGCGCATTTTGTCGATATTCTGACTCATCTACACGAGACAGAGGCGCCCTGATCCGAGGGGCCAGAAGGGTTTAAGAAATAATGGCAGGGCTTTCACGTGTCGATACGTCCAAAATCGGACGATGGTGGCGCAATATCGATCGCGTTACGCTCAGCTGTGTCGGGATCCTGATTGCCTTCGGTTATATTCTAATGCTGGCCGCCAGCCCGGCCGTTGCAGTGCGTATCGGTGCGTCGCGTGAGATGTTCATCCTCAAGCAGGTCATCTTTCTGCTTTTGGCGGGTGCCGTCGTCCTTGCTGTCTCGTCTCTTTCGAGGCCTGCGATCAGATCCCTCGCTCTGATCGGTGGGGTGCTCGCTCTGGGTGCCACCTTCATGACGCTGGTCCATGGCATCGAGATCAAAGGCGCTCGCCGCTGGATCGCCCTGCCCATGATGTCGGTCCAGCCTTCCGAATTCCTGAAGCCATTTTTTGCCGTCGTGACAGGGTGGCTTCTCGCCGAGCGGCGACGACGGGTCATTCTCGGCTCGATCCGCTTTCCTGGCATGCTGATCGCTTTCGGCTGTTTTGGATTGATCCTGCTTTTGCTCAAATCGCAGCCCGATATCGGGATGTTGTCCGTCATCACGATGGTGTTTTTCATCCAGCTCTTCGTGAATGGTCTGCCGATCATTTTCGTCGGTGCAGGAGTGGGCGCGATGATCGCCGCTTTTGCGGGCGCCTATGTTGCGTTTCCGCATGTGCGCTCCCGCGTCGAGCGATTTTTGCACCCGGATGTCGGCGATCACTACCAGATCGATACCGCCTTGCGCGCCTTCGGTAATGGCGGATTGATGGGACGTGGCCCCGGAGAAGGACGCGTCAAGGATCTGCTGCCTGATGCCCATGCCGATTTCGTCTTCGCCGTCGCTGGAGAAGAATATGGGCTTCTGATCTGTCTCTTCATCATTCTCGTCTTTGCGGTGATCGTCTTGCGTACGCTGCTCAAGCTCATGCGCGAGAGCGATCCCTTTGTGATCACAGCGGCAGCGGGGCTCGTGGCAGGCTTTGGATTGCAGGCTTTCATCAATATGGGATCGACCTTGCATCTGATCCCGACCAAGGGCATGACGCTGCCGCTGATTTCCTATGGCGGGTCCTCTGCTATTTCCATTGCCCTGACACTGGGCATGGTGCTGGCTTTGACGCGTCATCAGGTTTCTGCGAGCCCGATCAGCTCGACTTATGCCAGCCAGGGCCACTGGACCTCGCTTCGGGAAGGACCGACTTCATGACACGTCCAATCGTCATTGCCGCAGGGGGAACCGGCGGCCATTTCTTCCCGGCTGAGGCTCTGGCAACCGAACTCGCGTCGCGGGGTCATGACCTCGTTCTGATGACCGATCAGCGTGCTGGCAAACGTCTGTCAGGGCTCTTCAAAGACAGGCCGCAATATGTGCTCGATGGCGCCGGAGTGGCTGGCAAAGGTCTTTCTGCGAAGCTTCGCGGCGTCACGGCTCTCCTGCGCGGGGCCTGGGCGGCACGCAGCCTTCACAAGCAGATCAACCCCATCGCCATTATCGGCTTTGGGGGCTACCCTTCGGTCCCTCCCATCCTCGGCAGTCGCTTCACTTCCGGCTCAAAACGTCCGCTTGTGATCCTGCATGAAGGTAACGCTGTTCTGGGTCAGGCCAATGCGCTTCTGGCGCGTTTTGCAACGACAATCGCGACATCCTATCCAACAGTCGCGCGCCTGCCGCTAGGGCTCCGCACCGCGCTCACCGGCATGCCTGTCCGTCCGGAAATCGAGGCGCTGTTTGACGAATCTTACACCCCACCGGGTGATGCGATTCATCTGCTCGTCTGGGGCGGCTCTCTGGGCGCGAGGGTTTTTTCGACAATCGTCCCGGAAGCGCTTGCGCTTCTGCCTGCGGGCTTTCGCGCCAGACTGCATGTAACGCAGCAGGTACACGAAAAAGACCTGGCCGATGTTCGCGCCGCCTATGAGAAAGCCGGCATCCGGTGTGAGCTGGCACCGTTTTTCACCAATATCGCGGACCAGTTGAAGAAGGCGCATCTCGTGATCGGGCGAGCCGGAGGCTCATCTGTTGCAGAGCTGACGATTTCGGGCCGCCCCTCTGTTCTTGTTCCCCTCCCGATCGCCGCGTCTGACGAGCAAGGGGCCAATGCGAGCCAGCTGGTCGATGAGGGAGGCGCCTGGATGTTCAGACAGAACACGCTGACGCCCGAGAGCCTCTCGGCCTTTCTGGGAACCTTGCTCAATGATCCCGAGCGTCTGGCCGCAGCGGCAAAGGCGGCACGCGCTTTTGCCCGCCCTCGCAGCGCTCGCCTCCTGGCTGACCTTGTCGAGGCCCGTATTTCGGATTACCGCTCCTCGACTTCCTGACATGCCCTGTCACTTCACCGATTTTCTACTGTTTCCCTGAAAGCCTGGCTCATGCGCGCACTTCCCCTCACCATCGGCACCATCCATTTCGTCGGTATCGGCGGCATCGGGATGTCGGGCATCGCGAAGTGCTGCACATGCTTGGCTACAAGGTTCAGGGGTCGGATATCAGTGAAAATGCCAATGTGCTGCGTCTGCGCAAGCTCGGCATTACGATTGCAATCGGCCATGACGAAGCCAATCTCGGCACCGCACAGGTTGTCGTCACATCGACCGCAGTCAAAAAAGACAATCCGGAAGTGCTGGCTGCCCGCGCGCGTCTGGTTCCCGTCGTGCGTCGTGCGGAAATGCTGGCGGAGCTTATGCGTCTGCGCTGGGCCGTCGCCATTGGCGGAACACATGGCAAGACAACGACGACCAGCCTTGTCGCCTGCGTACTGGAACAGGCGAAGCTCGACCCGACCGTCATCAATGGCGGCATTATCGAAGCCTATGGCACCAATACGCGCATGGGCTCGGGCGACTGGATGGTCGTCGAAGCCGATGAGAGCGACGGATCCTTCCTCCGTCTGCCTGCCGTCATTGCTGTCGTGACAAATATGGACCCCGAGCATCTCGATCATTGGGGCACTGCCGAGGCCATGCAGGCGGCCTATGACCAGTTTGTGTCCAATATTCCTTTCTATGGCTTTGCCGTCCTCTGCATCGATCACCCCGCCGTGCAGCAGATGATTCCGCGACTTTCGGATCATCGTGTCGTCACCTACGGCTTCAGCCCGCAAGCCGATATCCGGGCCGACAAGCTGATTACCGATCGTCTCGGCGCCACCTTCGAAGTGGTCATCACCAACCGTGCGAAGAAGCTCACCCGTCGCGCCGGGCCGTTCCGCCTGCCGATGCTGGGCCAGCACAATGTCCTGAACGCCCTGGCCGCGATCGCCGTCGCCAGCGAGATGGACATCAGCGACGAGACGATCCGTCTGGCTCTGGCCGGGTTCCGTGGCGTCAAGCGTCGCTTCACGCGCTGCGGCGATTATAACGGCATCACGGTCATCGATGATTACGGTCATCATCCTGTCGAAATCGCTGCCGTCCTGCGGGCTGCCCGTCAGGCGGGTGCACGTGACGTGATCGCCATCGTTCAACCCCACCGCTATTCGCGTCTTGAGGCGCTGTTCAGCGATTTTTGCACCTGCATGAACGATGCCGGCACCGTCATCGTCACTGATGTCTATGCCGCCGGAGAAGCGCCAATCGAGGGGTTCAGCCGTGACTCGCTGATCGAAGGTCTGCGGGCCAGCGGCCATCGGTCGGTTGTGCCGCTGCCCGGACCGGAGCATATGGCCGAAATGGTCAATGCCATCGCCAAGCCCGGCGATTTTGTCGTTTGCCTCGGGGCAGGCACAATCACCAACTGGGCCCATGCCCTTCCCGGCCAGCTCGCCGCGCTGAACGGCAAGGCATCATGACCACGGCGCTTCGTGCCCTTTCCCCACGCGGTCGGCTGAGCTTCGATGCGCCGCTTGGCCCGCGCGCCTGGTTTCGCACTGGCGGCAATGCCGAGGCGCTTTTCGTGCCCAAAGACGGGCAGGATCTGGCCGAGACGCTCGCAGCCCTGCCGCAAGGAACGCCTGTCACGTTGCTCGGGGCGTGCTCGAATGTCATTATCCGCGACGGCGGGATCGACGGTCTTGTCATCCGCATGGCCGGCGGCTTTGCTGACATCGTGATTGAAGCTGACGGACTGATTGCCGGTGCCGCTGCCCTCGACATGATCGTGGCCGAACAGGCTGCCAATGCCGGACTTGCAGGGCTGGAATTTCTCGCCGGAATTCCTGGCTCGATCGGTGGTGCCGTCGTCATGAATGCCGGTGCTTATGGCTCTGACATCAACGCCGTGCTCGACTGGGCTGAGATCCTGCTGCCCGACGGAACGATCTCGAAGCTGAGCAACCAGACGCTCGCTTTTACATACCGCCATGCGACCCTCCCCGAGGGCGCGATCGTGTTGCGCGCGCGGCTCAAGGCGCATCAGGGCGACGCAGCCGCAATCCGCGCCCATATCGCCGAGATCAAAGCCGCACGCGAGGCGTCGCAACCGGTCCGGGCGCGGACGGGAGGATCGACCTTTCGCAATCCCGAAGGTCACAAAGCCTGGCAATTGATCGACGAGGCGGGATGTCGTGGGCTGACACGCGGGGGAGCACAGGTCAGCGAGAAGCACTGCAATTTTCTGCTCAATCTCGGCGAGGCCACGAGCAGCGATCTCGAAGCCCTCGGCGACGAGGTGCGTCAGCGCGTGCTCGACCACAGCGGCATCGCGCTGCACTGGGAAATCAAACGACTGGGGAATGCATCATGAGCCTGAAAATCGCTGTCCTTCAGGGGGGAATTTCAAGCGAACGCCCTGTGAGCCTGCGAAGCGGTGCGGGTGTCGCCCAGGCTTTGACCGAGGCTGGTCATGATGTGGTGACAGTCGATGCCGGACCGGATCTCGTAGAGACAATCAAGGCTCTGCGTTCGGCTGCTCCCCATGTGGTTTTTAATGCCCTGCACGGTCCGCTCGGGGAAGACGGTGCCATTCAGGGTGTGCTGGAATGGATTGGCCTGCCCTATACCCACTCCTCGATCCGGGCCTCGGCTATGGCCATGGACAAGGAAGCTTCGCGTCGCGTCTTTGCAGCCGCAGGCCTCCCGGTGGCGGAAGGGCGCGTGGTCACGATGGACGAACTGTCCGCCGCCGATCCGCTGCCCACACCCTATGTCGTCAAACCGGTCTCTGAAGGCTCTTCTTTCGGAGTGGAAATCGTCCGGACCGGCAGCAATCGTCGCCAGACGATTGCTGCAAACTGGGCTTTCGGAAACGAGGCTTTGGTCGAAGAATATATCCCGGGCCGCGAACTCACGGTTGCCGTACTGGGTCAGCGTGCCTTGACCGTAACCGACATCGTCGCGGCTTCCCCTACCGGTGACTTCTACGATTTCGACGCCAAATATGCTCCTGGTGGCTCGGTTCATCATGTACCCGCGCAAGTGCCTGAGGAAATCTTCGAGCGCGCGCTGCGTGTGGCAGAAGCCGCCCATCGCGCACTGGGATGCGCGGGGGCATCAAGAGCCGATTATCGCTATGACGAGGAAACGGGTCGCCTCATCCTGCTCGAAGTCAACACGCAGCCCGGCATGACGGCCACCTCACTGCTGCCAGAACAGGCTGCCTATTGCGGAATCACCTACCCGGAACTCTGCGACTGGCTGGTGCGCGACGCGTTGGCGACCCGAGGCAAATCGACCGCATGAAAAACCGACGGCCGGACACGCGCCACAGAGGCTCGGTACAGCAGGACCGCCCATCGCGTTTGCTTTTGTTCATGCGTCGTCACAAGCGCGGGCTGCGTCTGGCTGTGTTTTTTGTCATCCTGCTTGGCATGGCAGGCTTTGCCGCCTCCGCCTCAAGCTTTCCACGTCCGAGACACGCTTTGCGCCATACCGCGCCCGTCTGGTCGAATATCTGCCCTTCAAGATCAAGACCATCCATATCGAAGGGCGTAACCTCACCTCTGAAGAAGACCTGCTGAAGGCGCTCGGGACTTCGGTCGGTGAGCCCATTTTCGGTTTTTCGGTCACGTCTGCACGTGAGCGCATCGACACGCTGCCCTTTGTCGATCACGCAACGGTCCAGCGGCACATGCCGGATACGATCACGATCAAGATCGTCGAACGCAGTCCGATCGCGGTGTGGCAGGCCCACGGTCAGTTCATTCTCATCAATCGAGAGGGGGAGCGCGTGCCCGATCAGGGACTGGAGGGAAAGAACGGCCAGGCTTTCGTCAAGCTGCCGCTGGTCGTGGGAGAAGGGGCCAATCTTGCCGCCTCCTCCCTTGTCGATGCCCTGACGGCAAATCCTGAAGTGCAGGGCTTCGTCGTGGCGGCCGTCCGCATCGGCCAGAGACGCTGGAACCTCAGCCTGCGCGACGGTGCAACCGTTCTTCTGCCCGAGGGTCAGGAACAGGCCGCACTCAGCCGTCTGGCTCACTATCAGGCGCAGTTCCGACTTCTGGAGCGCCCTGTCGTCTCGATCGATATGCGCCTGCCTGATCGTATGACCGTCCATCAGAATCCATCACCGTCTTCCACTCCCAGCGCACCACAAACAGCACCCGGTAAAGCGGCGCCCGGGGCTTCAGCTGGGACGACACGGAACACGACTCAAAAACCGTCCCCCTCCTCTAACGCGAAAACGACGCAGTCACCGGCGACGCATGGTGGAGCTTCTCCCCTTCCCGCCCCCCATCCCAAAGACGGAGCCCCGGCAGAATGAACGACCTTGTGGCCATCCCCCCGGAAGCCCCCCAGAAAAAGCGCCGCCGCTCGGTCAAAAGCCGCTCACTGCTGCCTGTCTCTTCGCGCCGGAATAATCATGGACGTTCCGAAGAGCATATCCTGTCTTTGCCCCCAGCAGATGAGCCCAGTATCCCGAGAAACTGGCGCGTCGGTGTCTTCGGGGTTCTGGATATCGGCTCGACGAAAATGACCTGCCTGATCGGCCGGGGCGAGGCCGATGGCACGTTGCGGGTTCTGGGCTATGGCTGGCGCCGGTCACGCGGGATCCGCAACGGTAATATCGTCGACCTCAACGAAGCAGAACAGGCGATCCGCGCGACTGTCGGTCAGGCTGAAGATGCGGCAGATCGCCGCCTGGACCACATTGCAGTCAATCTTTCCTGCGGCCATCCCGAGAGCCATCTGTTTAACGCCCGCATGCCGATCGGTGGGCGCGAAGTCAGCGAAACCGATATGGGGCGCGTCGTGGCCGAAGGTCAGGCACGCGCCTATACCGAGGGCCGCACCGTCATCCATACGCTCCCCGTAGGCTACGCCGTTGACGACACCACCGGGATTATCGACCCACGCGGTCAGGTCTGCGAGCAACTGACGGCACGGCTTCATGTCGTCGATGCCGCCACGACAGCGGTCAGAACCCTTGATTCGGTGCTCATGCGGTCCGAGCTCAAACTGACCAATCTGGTCTCCGCCTCGCTCGCCTCCGGACTTTCGGTTCTCGATGCCGATGAGCGCGAACTCGGTGCAACCGTGGTGGATATGGGCGGTGGCACAACTTCTATCGCCGTCTTTGGCGAGGGGATGCTGCGGTATTCCGCCTTTCTGCCTGTGGGGGGGCTGCATGTCACACGCGACCTTGCGGGCATGCTTTCGACGTCGCTCGACGAAGCCGAGCGCCTCAAGACAAAATACGGCGCAGCAGAACTTTCGGCAGAAGACAGCAGCGAACTCATCACACTGCAGAAAATCGGCGAGGCCGCGGGCGTTCTGACAACGGTATCGCGTGCAAGACTGGTCTCGGCCATTCGCCCGCGCATCGAGGAAACGCTTGAACTCGTTCGGGACCGTCTCGACGATGCCGGGTTTGGCCGCACCGGGCGTGAGCGCGTGGTGCTCACGGGGGGCGCGTCGCTTCTGGACGGCGTCGGCCCGATGGCCGCTCGTATTCTCGATCGACCGATCCGGCTCGGGCGCCCTCTCGGTATTGTGGGTCTGCCCGAAATCGGCGCAAATTCTGCGGGATTTTCGACCGCTTCAGGCCTTCTCGCCTGGGTTGCAGGCGCCGATCGTGGATTTCATGACGCCGATGCTCCCGATCCACGCCCAAATGGGGTACTAAAGCGCCTCGTTCATTTCATTAGGGGTCGCGCCTGAGGAAAAAGTAACTTATATTGTTATTGCTCCTCAGTCTCTATTTTACCTGTTGCGACTGATTTCAGCTCTGTTTCGGATTACGCCATGACGCTCAATCTCACCGCCCCGCAGTATAACTATTCCGATTCCTCACCGCGTATCACCGTGATCGGCGTGGGTGGCGGCGGCATGAACGCCGTCAACAACATGATCGAAATGCAGCTGCAGGGTGTCGAGTTCGTCGTTGCCAACACCGATGCTCAGGCTCTCGCCGGTTCGCGCGCCGAGCGCCGGGTGCAGCTCGGTCCGCATCTGACCCAGGGGCTTGGCGCCGGGGCAAAGCCCGAAATCGGGAAAGCCGCCGCAGAGGAAGCCGCAGAGGAAATCAGCCGTCATATCGATGGCGCGCACATGGTCTTCGTCACCGCCGGTATGGGGGGCGGCACGGGAACGGGTGCAGCACCGGTCATCGCGAAGATGGCGCGTGATCGCAAGATCCTGACCGTCGGCGTCGTCAGCACGCCTTTCGGTTTTGAGGGCGCGCGACGCAAGAAGGTGGCCGATGCCGGCATTGCCGAGCTGCAGCAGCATGTCGATACGCTGATCGTCATCCCCAACCAGAATCTGTTCCGCATGGCCACCATGCACACGACGCTGCGTGAAGCCTTCAAGATGGCTGACGAAGTGCTCTACATGGGCGTGCGCGGCGTGACCGATCTGATGCTGGCGCCTGGACTGATCAATCTCGATTTCGCCGATATCCGCACTGTCATGGCGGAAATGGGCAAGGCCATGATGGGCACAGGTGAAGCCGAGGGTGAAGACCGCGCCCTCGAAGCCGCCAACCGGGCGATCTCGAACCCGCTTCTCGATGATTCGTCGATGTCGGGGGCACGCGGCCTGCTTATCAATATCACCGGTGGCGACGACCTCACCCTGTATGAAGTCGATCAAGCTGCAGAGCGGATCCGTCAGGAGGTCGCCGACGACGCCACGATCATCTGGGGGTCTGCGATCGATTCCTCGCTCAATGGGCGCATCCGTGTTTCCGTTGTTGCAACCGGCATCGATGGCAGCCATTCGCGCCAGCCGGAAATCGTGGAAGAGCCTGTCGAGGTCGTCGAGCAACCCGCTGCTGCGCCTGAGAGTGTCGACGTTGCTCATCCGGAAACTCAGGCTCCCTTCAAGCCTGCATCGACCTACGCCGCGGTTCCCCGTCAGCCTGCTCATTACGCGCCAGAAAACAACGCAGCACCGTCATCGGCGCCGTCGCCTCACACAATCCCCTCTCAGGCTGGAAAGCACGCACCGCAACAGGCTCCTTCCCCGCGTTCCGGACTCTTCTCGGACCAGAACCAGCGGGCCATGCCGGAGCAGCAGGCACAGCCTCGCAGCCTCTTCGGTATCGTAACCGGTGCGCTGCGTGGCCGTCCGGCTCCCGCTTCGCCCCCGCCGATGGAAGCCCCTCGTCATTCTCCGATGGTGGTCGAACGCGAAGAAACGCCTCGCAGCTCCTCAAACCATGAGCAGGGTGAAGAAAACGGGCTCGACATCCCGGCCTTCCTGCGCCGCGATCAGGGTCGCTGATTTCGGTCACATTATTGCATCCTGAAACTGAAATTACACTTCAGTTTCAGGACTTTAGACCGTAATACTTGGCAATAAACATTGACTGGTCTGCGTCACTGCTTCGAGGCTACAGCTCTTCTTAGGATCTCGACATAACGTCGAAGTAACCATGGAGAGCGCCCCATCATGCAGATCACGGCTGAAACACCGTTCAAAGCATCGATTGTGCCTCTGCCGCTCTCCACCATCTCCCAAGGTTTTCCTACGGTTCCCAAAAAGGGGACAAACATCTCCCATCAAGGGACGCTGAAGCAGTCGATCACCTGCGTTGGCACAGGGCTGCATAGCGGCGCCCGGGTCCAGATGACCCTCAATCCTGCACCCAGCGATCACGGCATTGCTTTCAAGCGGAGCGATCTGCCTGCTTCCTTGCCGATCATCGCGCGCCATGACCATGTGGTCGATACCAGACTGAGCACGGTTATCGCCCGACCTGACGCCCCCACGATCCGGGTCGCGACGATCGAGCATCTTATGGCGGCCTTGCACGCCAATGGCATCGATAACGCCTTGATTGAAATCGACGGACCGGAGACTCCCGTTCTCGACGGCTCCGCCGCTGAATTCGATTTTCTGATCCAGTGTGCTGGTGCCGTCACGCTAAACAGCGCGCGCAGAGTGATCGAGGTGCTCAAGCCTGTTCACGTCGAGGATGATAACGGCGCCTTTGCCGAGCTGCGCCCTGCCCGCTCAGGTTTCGCTCTTGCCATGTCCATCGATTTTTCGGCTTCGGTCATTGGTCAGCAGCGCCATGCTATGCCGCTCACGCTGGAGCGCTTCAGGCAGGAAGTTGGTTTTTGCCGCACCTTCGTCGAACGCAAGGAAATCGAGGCTTTGCAGCAAATGGGCCTCGCCCGTGGCGGTTCGCTGGACAACGCCATTGTCGTTGAGGACGATACGGTTCTCAACCCGTGCGGCCTGCGCCATCCTAAGGAATTTGTCCGGCACAAGCTGATGGATGCGGTTGGCGATCTCTATCTTGCAGGGCACACGCTGCAAGCCGGTTCATGGGCCATAAATCTGGCCATGGACTGAATAACCGCCTGCTTCACGCGCTCTTTGCGTCCCCCGCAAACTGGCGTTTTGTCGGAAGCGAAAACGAGGCACGGACCGAGCTGCGCGCATCGGCATAAGAGAAACGATCTCGTGCGCAGAGGTCTTCCGCGAATGGTCAGGCGTGATATAAGACCCTTCGTCAGTGGAAGAGTCGGCATGCATCAAAACATAGAACGTAACGTACCTCCTGCTCCCAAGCGTCAGCGTCTCGTTGCCGCAATGATGGCGAGCAGCTTTCTACTCCTGAGCGGTTGCTCTCTCTTCTCCAATAAAGAAGAGTTCAAGGCCCCCAAAGTAGCAAGCGCGGAGACACTGTATAATTACGGTATCGATGCACTGCACTCAAAGCGTTACACGCTGGCGAGTGGCGAGTTCGAGCTGCTTCAGCAGAATTATCCCTATTCGGGCTATGTCGGTAACGCCGAGCTGATGGAAGGCTATGCCTATTATCTGCAGGGTGAATACGCGCTCTCCGTTCAGCAGCTTGAGCGCTATCTGCTTCTGCATCCGACAAGCCCTGACGCTGCCTATGCCTACTACCTGCGCGCCCTGTGCTATTATGAGCAGATCGCTGAAGTGCAGCGTGACCAGCAGGGCACGGTTGAAGCCCTGAACGCGCTTGAAGAAGTCGTAACGCGCTTTCCGCAGACAGCCTATGCGCGCGATGCCCAGCTCAAGATCGATCTCTGCCGTGACCATCTGGCGGGCAAGGAAATGCTTGTCGGTCGGTACTACCAACAGCAGCATAACTATGAAGCCGCCCTTGGTCGTTATCAGCGCGTGGTCGCCGACTTCCAGACCACCAACCACGTGGCCGAAGCCCTTGAACGTCTGGTTGAAGTCAATCTTCAGCTTGGCCTGATCGATGAAGCCCGTAAATCCGCATCGGTTCTGGGTTATAACTACCCCAACAGCCAATGGTATCGTTACAGCTATAACCTGTTGCGCAACCGCAATCTGCTTCCCGAGCACAGCGTGGCGCCAGATGCCGACAAGAGCGGTTTCTTCGGTCGCATGTGGCATTCGGTGTTCTGATCCGAAAAAGGGTTTTCCGTTGGCGGCACTGCCGCCCGCCAACGAGATTTTCTTGCTGACATTTCAGGATCCCGCCTCATGCTGACTCACCTCTCGATACGCGATGTGGTTCTCATCGAGAGGCTCGACCTCCCTTTCCACCCCGGTTTGACCGTTCTCACGGGTGAGACCGGGGCTGGGAAATCCATCCTGCTCGACTCTCTTGGTCTCGCGCTGGGTGACCGAGCGAGCGGTGGGCTCGTTCGGGCGGGCGCAGATCAAGCCGCTGTCTCGGCATGTTTCGAAATTTCCGATCAACACCCGGTCCATCAGCTCCTCACCGAGCAGGGTATCGCGCTCGATGACCCGCATGAGCCGGTTGTTTTACGCCGCACCGTGACAGCGGACGCGCGCTCGCGCGCCTATGTCAACGACCAGCCGATCGGTGTCGGCCTTCTACGCCGTATCGCGGCGTTGCTCGTGGAAATTCAGGGCCAGCATGATCAGATGGGCCTTGCCGATCAGGCGACCCATCTGGATCTTCTCGATGCTTTCGGCGTGGACCGCGCCATCAGGGATCAGGTTGCACGCAGCTATCGCCGGTGGATTGAAGCAACAGCGGCTCTCGCCACTGCCCTCTCGGAAATGGAAGCGACAAGGCGCGAAGAAGACTGGCTGAGACAGGCTGTTGACGATCTCAGCGTCCTCGCCCCGCAGGAAGACGAAGAAGAGCATCTGGCCGCTCTGCGCATCGGTCTGCAACAGGGCGAACGCCGTGGGGAAGCCATTGCCGCCGCGTTGGCAGAGCTGACACCACGTGATCGTCGCTCTGCGACCCCTGCTGCGGCACTCCGCAGTGCCAGCCGAACCCTGGCCCGTCTCCTTCCTGCGCCGGGCGAGGAAAATGCGCCCAGCTCTGCCCAGCAGAATCAGGCACAGGAAGCGCTCGTGGCTTTGGAAAAGGCAGAAGAAGCGCTCGCAGAAGCTGAAACATTGCTCTCCCGTCTTGCCGCTGACGCCGATACGGACCCTCGCCTTCTGGAAGAGACCGAAGAGCGTCTCTTCGCGCTGCGCGCTGCCGGACGCAAACATGGCGTTGCGGTCAACGAGCTGGCAGCCCTGCTCGCCAGTCTGCAAGCGAGGCTCGACGCACTCGATTCAGGCAATGCGCGTATCGAGCAGCTCCAGAAGGAAACTCAGGAAGCACGTGCCCTGTTTGCTGCCGAGGCCGAAAAGCTCAGCGCGATCAGGGAACGCGCTGCGCGACGGCTGGAAACGGCAGTCATGGCTGAGCTTAAGCCCGTTCGGCTCGAGCGTGCCCGATTTATCGTTTCGCTGAACCCGCTCGAGCCTGAGGCATGGAACCTGCGCGGCAAGGAACAGGCCTCATTCCTGATTGCAGCCAACCCCGGCCAGCCACCGGGACCGCTGGCCAAGGTCGCCTCCGGCGGCGAATTGTCCCGTCTCATGCTGGCGCTCAAAGTCGTCCTTGCCGAGCGTTCGGCTATTCCGACCCTCGTTTTCGATGAAGTCGATTCAGGGGTCGGCGGTGCAACGGCGTCGTCAATCGGCGACCGACTGCACCGCGTCGCGCAGGATGTGCAGGTTCTGGTGGTCACTCATAGCCCGCAGGTCGCGGCGCGCGGCGATCAGCATCTGCGGATCAGCAAACGCATTCGCAAGGAACGCACGGAAACCTCTGCTGAAAAGCTATCGGCAGAGGAACGCCGCGAGGAGATCGCGCGTATGTTGCTGGAGAAACGATCACCGACGCCGCCCGCACTGCAGCCGACAGCCTTTTGGAACGAGAGTAATGGACGACACCCCCGCCCAGCAGCATGCGCAGCTCGCAGCACTCATCACGCGCTGGAACACGGCTTATTATCAGAATGACGCGCCTGAGGTGTCGGATGCGGAGTACGACGAGAAGCGACGCGCCCTTGTCATGCTTGAGGAAGCCCATCCTGAACTAAAAGCCGAAGGAAGCGTCACGGATGAGGTTGGCGCTGCGCCTGATTCCGCTTTCGGCAAACAGGCCCATCGTGTGCCGATGCTCTCGCTGGATAACGTTTTCACGCCGGAGGAATTCGCCTCTTTCGTCTCCAAGGCAGCCCGCTTTCTCGGTCTCGATACCAAGGCGGCAGATGCCCTGACCTTCGTCGCAGAGCCCAAGATCGACGGTCTTTCGATCAATCTGACCTATAAGGGTGGCAAGCTTGTGCGTGGGACCACGCGTGGCGACGGATTGGTGGGAGAAGACGTCACCGCCAATCTACTGACAATTGCCGCGATCCCTCGGAAGCTCACCGACTCGGCACCCGATGAAATCGAGATCCGCGGCGAGATCTTTATGGCCAAAGCGGATTTTCTTGCGCTCAACGAGACAATGATCGCGCAGGACCAAAAACCCTTCGCTAATCCCCGAAATGCGGCGGCGGGATCCTTGCGTCAGCTCGATCCCGCCGTGACGGCGCGCCGCCCTCTTTCCCTGTTTGCCTATGCGCAAGGCTTTGCCAGTGAACGCTGCGCCTCCACGCATCAGGCCTATCTCGATCAGCTGAAAAAATGGGGATTTCCCGTCAATCCGCTTTCGACGCCAATTGCCCATGCGAGCGAGATCCCGGCTTATATCGACGATCTGGCCCGTCAGCGTGCCGCGCTTGCCTATGACATCGACGGTGTGGTCTTCAAGCTGGACGATCTCGATCTTCAAAGCCGTCTTGGCTTTGCCGGGCGCGCCCCGCGCTGGGCCATCGCGTGGAAGTTTCCCTCCGAGCAGGCCATCACCCGTCTTGAGAAAATCGAGATCCAGGTCGGTCGAACCGGCGCGCTTACGCCGACCGCTCATCTCCAACCCGTCAATGTTGGCGGGGTGATCGTCTCGAGGGCGACACTTCATAACGAAGACGAAATTGCCCGCAAGGATGTCCGACCGGGCGATCTTGTGCGTGTGCAACGAGCAGGCGACGTCATTCCCCAGATCCTCGGCCCCGTGCCTGAGGACAAACCCCGTGGCCCTGCCTATGTTTTTCCGGCGCAATGCCCGGTCTGCCACGCTCAGACAGAGCGGCCCGATGGAGAGGCTGTCCGCCGCTGCACGGGCGGCCTCACCTGCGAGGCGCAGGTCGTCGAAAGACTGATCCATTTCGTCTCACGTCCTGCCTTCGACATTGACGGGCTGGGCGAGCGCTCCATCCGTGAGTTCCACGAGATCGGGCTCATCGACAAACCCGGAGACATTTTCCGGCTGCATGAAAAAGCCGATCTCATTCGAACCCGGGAGGGTTGGGGGGAGCTCTCCACGCGCAATCTGCTGCGAGCGATCGAGCAGAGACGCAGCATCTCATTCAGCCGGTTCCTCTTCGGACTGGGGATCAGACGTATCGGCGAGCGTAATGCCCAGCTTCTGGCGCGCCACTACCAGACCTATGAAGCCTGGTTTGAGGCTATGAAAGCCGCCAGTCTCATCGGCTCGGACGAGCGTCTGGCGCTTGGAAGTATCATGGGCATCGGCGAGAGCATCGTGGCCGATCTGCTCGCCTTTTTCGCAGAGCCGCATAATCTCGCAACGCTCTCCGACCTTCGTGGCGAACTGACAATCGAGACAGAAGCGCGCCCAGAGGAAGGCCCTCTTTCCGGCAAGACAATCGTCTTCACCGGGACGTTGCACACCATGACGCGCCCGGAAGCCAAATCGATTGCCGAGCGCCTTGGCGCACAGGTCAGTGACTCTGTGTCGAAAAAAACCGGATTGGTCGTCCTGGGCGAAAAAGCCGGATCGAAGGCCAAAAAGGCAGCCGAGCTTGGTCTTGAGACCTGCGATGAAGCTGGCTGGCGCCTACTCGCCGGTCTCCCCGCTGCAAATTAAAAGCAAATACTGGCAAATGAAGACCAAGCCGTTTAGGAAGAAGTCTTCGAATTACATTTTCCCTTCCTTTGAGGAGCTACGCGCGTGACGTTGCTGCTTCTGGGCCTCGCGGCCATTGTGGCAGCGATTGCCGTCTCCATTCTGATTTCGCTGTCGGAAATATCTTTTGCTGCTGCTCGTGACATTCGCCTGCGTGCGTTGGCCGATCAGGGCGACACCCGTGCGTCGGCCTTCCTGAAGCTGCGGCGCAATAGCGGGCAGGTCATCACAGTCCTTCAGATCTGCCTCAACGCTGTCGGCGTGCTTGGCGGTGTGATCTCGAGCGAATTGCTGGCACCTGCTTTTACGGAAGCGCTGATCGAGGCCGGTCTGACACCGGGCTTCGCCGGCAAGACCGCGGCAACCCTGGCGTTCATCGTCGTAACGGGCCTGTTCGTGCTTTTTGCCGATCTTCTGCCCAAGCGGATCGCACTCAACAACCCGGACCGGGTCGCCCTGAAAGTCGGCTGGTTTCTGACCGGCGCTCTCAAGGTGCTCTACCCAGCCGTCTGGGTGTTCTCGATCATCTCAGACTGGCTGTTGAGCCTCTTGCGCATTCCTGCAGCTTCGGTTGTCGAGCCTGTCACACCAGAAGACCTCAATGCCATGCTGGCAGCGGGGACGGCATCGGGTGTCCTGCAGGAAAAAGAACATCAGCTGATCCAGAACGTGCTCGCACTTCAGGATCGCTCGGTTACCTCGGCCATGACCCCGCGTGACGAGATTGTCTTTCTCGACATACAGGAGAGCCTTGAGTCCCAGCGCGACAAGGTGCGTATTCGACCCTATTCCCGCTATCCTCTCTGCGATGGCGGGCTCGATCATGTCATCGGGTCGATCCGCGCCGAAGACGTGCTTGTCGCGGTCGTCGATGAAGCCCCCCCGCTGACAGATCCGAGCCAGCCGATCAGCAACCAGATCTTCCGGATGCGGCGCGACACACTTTCTTTGCCCGATACGCTCAATCTGTGGGACACACTGGCACAATTCGACTCACACGGTGCCGGGTTCGCGCTGATCGTTAATGAGTATGGCCTTGTGGTCGGCCTCATCACCTTCAAAGATATCATGGGCGCCTGATGGACGGGCTTGCAAGCCCGTTCGAAGAACAGGCCATCGTTCGGCGCGACGCCAATTCCTGGTTGATCGACGGTGCAGCTCCGATCGGTGACGTGTTCCGCGAACTGGATATCGACCTGAGTGCCGAACGGGATCTCTTTCATACGATTGGCGGCTTTGTCATGCATCGCCTGCGTCGGATGGCGCGCAAGGCCGACAGGATCGAAGCGGCGAATTACCGTTTCGAAGTGGTGGATGTCGACGGTTTCAGAATCAACCAGCTTCTGGTGTCCCGCGTTCCTCCCGAAGTCTGAGATTTCAGAACCGTATCTGACAAAGGTTGTCTGCGACCTTCGCCAGACCTTCAGGACTTGACCCGCCCCTGCCCCAGGGCGTTCCTCTGCGATTAACCGGAAGACTGAGTGGGAGCCGTATGACAGAGGGGGCACAAAGACGCGAGCGCTGGTGGCCATTGCCAAGCGACCTGCCCAGCCCCCCTTTTCAATCCGGATGGATCGGCTTTTCGTTTCGAAGCTGGGCAGCCGTCTGCCTTGCTCTGGCAACGGCCTTCTGGGCGCAGCTCGATTCACCGGCCGGTGCGGCCGTGACGGTGATGATCATCACCCAGCCGCTTCGGGGCCAGGCGCTGTCGAAAGCCCTTTACCGTCTGGTCGGCACGATGCTGGGCACCGCAGCCTCGATCCTTCTCATCACCTGCTTCAGCCAGGATCGCGGCATGCTGCTGGGTGGCTGCGCGCTCTGGCTTGCAGGCTGCACCTATATCGGGTCGTTGGAGCGAAATTTCCGCTCTTACGGTGCATTGCTGTCCGGATACACGATTGCCCTTGTCGCCGTGAACGTGGTCGACAAGCCGCAAAACGTCTTCGATGTCGCGATTTCCCGCGCAAGCTGTGTGGCCATCGGCATCGCCTCGGTAGCGTTCGTCAACATGCTCACCGGTTCTCCCAAAGCCTGGCAAAAACTGGCTGACGGGCTCGAGAGCAGGGCAAGACAGATCAGGGATTTCGGTCGCAGGGCCATGCAGGGCGAAGATGTGCCCGATGCCATGGAAACAACCGCTCTCGCTGGGGACATCCTCTCGCTTTCGGCCCAGATCACCTATGCAAAGACCGAAATCGACCGCTCGACACGACGCACAGCAGGTGCCCGACTGGCGATTATCGGGATGCTCACCGTGCTGGGCTCAGGGCGGGCCATCGCCCATATCCTGCGTCACAACAAGGTCTCCGCTCTCGCAAGACGTCACGTTCTCGCCTGGCATGAATTGCGCGAAGATCACAGCGACCGTCTCGAAACCGTCAGCTCGCTTCTGCAAAGCATGCGTGAGGAGGACCCCTCTTATCACCCCAATGCTGCAGACGCGCATTTTCTTGAACGAAGCGCGGTCATGCTGAGCAACCGGATGCATATCAGCACCGGGATCAATACGCTTCAATATGCGACCCCGGCGGGTGAGGCTCTCAAACTTGCCCAGATCGCCCGCCACCCCGATCACATCGCCGCCCTGATCAACGCCTTGCGCGTCCTGCTCGGTTTCTCGATTACCGCCGGGCTTTGCATCGCCAGCGGGCAACCGCCCTCAATGGCAGCTCTGTCGCAGGCAGCGCTCATCCTCACTTTGGCATCCACAGCCAATGACACGACGCAATTCGGCATGGGAGCCGTCTGGGGGCTGTCTCTCGCCGTGTTCGTCGCCATCTTTATGAATTATCTGGTGCTGCCTCACCTCGCCACTTTTGGCGCATTGGCGCTCGTTCTGTTGCCCCACACGATCTTTGCGTGCCTGATGCTCCTCAACCCGAAAAGCAGTGCCGTCGGCTTCAATTATGGGGCGTTCTTTCCCCTCATTCTCGGCCTGAGTAATCATCAGGATTACGATCCCCTCGCCTTCATCTCCCGCAACATCTTTTATCTTATTGCAGGGGTCATCTCGTTCATCATCCTCGTGCTCCTGTTCCCCCCCACCCCGCGCAGCCGACGCTTTCGGATTGCCGCATCAATCGGACAGGATTTCGAGGCGCAGCTCAAAGGTCAGGGCAGGCCGGCAGGTGCGGCGCTCCTCACGCTTAAATACGATCGTCTGGCGCAGCTCCTGAGCTGGACAAAGCGTATTCCCCCGCATCATTTCAGCAGGCGCGAGGGCGAGCGGCCTGTCGAACGCCCCGTTAATCGTCACGTTTTCAATCGACTTGTCGAGCTTGAAGATCTTGCCAGCACTCTTGCTCGCGTCCGGCACTACCTCGATGACGCCTGTGCCTGCTCCTGCCTGACAGCACTCGCAAATGACGCGCGTGACGTCGTGAAGAGCGCAGCCTTCCCGACTCTGGCCCGGGATCTTCCGCGTCTCAGCTGCGAGTTTCTTGATGTCTCTTCCCGAAGCAGCGTTTCCGGAGAGCGGGCTCTGGCCCTCCTCTGCGCTGGAAGTCTCGAAGCCCTGCGCTCGGCGCTGGCTGAGAACCGGTCGACCCTGATGCATTTCGGCCTTGGACGCTCAAGATGGTAAAACACCGTAAAGACGGCTCATTCGCTACAGGGGAGTGCGCATCATGAGTCAGGTCATCGATCTGGAAGGTGTTCTCGTTTCGACCTTCGTTGCCAATCTCTTTCTGGCTCTGCTCACGCTTGCCTTATCCGCTGGTGCTTTGGCAGGCTCAATCTCTGGCAATTTTTCTGGAACCCGCCTCTGGCCCAGTTCGGCCTTCTGGTCTGCCTGCTGGGCCTTTACACTTGGCTCTTGTGAAAGAATTTAGATCGTGCTCGCTCGCGCCTCACGCCTGATCAGATGGCTCATCACCCTGTCGATCCTCGTCGTTGCGGGGGTCGTGATCGTGATCCTGTGGGATTATTATACAGCTGCTCCCTGGACACGAAACGGCCAGGTTCGCGCCCAGGTGGTGAACATGGCGCCCCGCGTGTCGGGAGAGATCATCGATGTCCGTGTGCACGACAATGAATTCGTCCATCGGGGAGATGTGCTCTACGTCATCGATCCTTTCGATTTCAACGTTCGTGTTGCCTCTGCCGAAGCCAATCTTGCCGAACGCAAGGCCGATCTCGATTTCCGTGTCTCGCAGTTTCAGCGACGCCGCATCATTCCCGGCGTCGCTGTCTCAACAGAAGAAAAACAGCAATACGAAGCCCGAGCGGCGCAGGCCCGTGCCCAGTATGACGCGGCACAGGCTGCGCTCAGGCAGGCAAGGATCGATCTGGAGCGGACGGTCGTCCATAGCTCGATCGATGGGTACGTCACCAATCTGCTCATGCGCCCTGGTGACTTCGCAACAGCAGGGCACGTCAACATCCAGATCATCGATTCCTCATCCTATTGGGTGGATGGTTATTTCGAAGAAACCAAGGTTCATAATATTGAAGTCGGCGATCCCGTGCGTATGGATCTCATGGGGGCGCATCACCCTGTTTTCGGACATGTCGAGAGCATCACGCGCGGTATTTCATCCATGAACGCTACAACCGCAACGCAGGGGCTACCTTCAGTGGATCCTGTTTACACCTGGGTGCGTCTCGCCCAGCGTATTCCCGTGCGGGTTCATATCGATCAACTGCCCCCAGAGCTGCATCTGGCAGCAGGCATGACCGCCACTGTGACGATCGTCGCCGAAAACGGCCATAGAAAGCATATGTCTGCAGGAGATGCGCTTCATCATTTCGGCGACGATATGCGCCATGTTATCGGTCACTGACCCCATAGGAGCCCACAAACATGGCCAGCCAGCGCGCGCTCTCACGACATGCTTTGATCGTGATCGACATTCAGAACGATTTCCTGCCAGGGGGGGCTCTTGCCATAAACGAGGGGGATCTAATCCTTCCCACGGTCAATGCGCTGCTGCAGCAGGATTTTACTGCTGTGATCGCCAGCCGGGACTGGCACCCGGAACACCACATCTCGTTTACGGCCCAGGGTGGTCCCTGGCCGGTTCATTGCGTTGCAGGCACGTCGGGCGCGGCATTCGCCCCCGGTCTCGACCAGCGCAGCCTCACCCATATCATCCATAAGGGAACACGTGAGTCGTGTGATTCCTATTCGGCGTTTTTTGACAACGAGCAGCAGGCCAGCACGGGGCTCGATGCGCTGCTTCGTGGCTTCTATATCGAAAAGGTAACGCTTTGCGGCCTGGCACTCGATGTCTGCGTGGCAGCGACGGCACGCGATGCCCGCAGTCAGGGGTTTGAGACCTCGATCGCCCTCAATGCCTGCAAAGGCATCGCAGCCGATGAAACCCCTTGTCTGCAAGAGCTGTCAGAGCTCGGCATCAAACTCATCACTTCCTGACGACCTTCCTTTTGTCCCGCTTCGAAAACAGTCGTCGGAATTCCGGCTCTTGATACCTCTCGGCTCAAATCTCAAGAGACCCGACGTCAGGACCACAAGCCGTCTTAGCCGGAATGCGGAAGAGCCTCACCCGTGAGGATACTCCACAAGAAGGCGGTACGATTCACCTTCCTCCTCCATCGCTGGCTCGGGATCACTCTGGGGCTCATGATGTCGGTCTGGTGTCTTTCCGGCATCGTGATGCTGTGGAAAGCCTGGCCTCAGCCCGACGAAACGCACGTCCGGATGGCTCATGAGACGATCAGCCTCAGAGGCACGCTCCAGCTCCCTCAACTGACGGGGCGATATCGAAATTTTCGCCTCCTCATGGTGCACGGTGTTCCCCTTCTTCAGGCGAGAAGCGAACAAGGGGACGTTCAATCCTTCAACCTGCGCAATGGAATCCCATTCCATTTCTCGCCGGACGACCTTTTGGGTGATGTAAAACGCTACGCATCACTGGCGGGAGAAGACGGAATCCCGCATTTTCAGGGATTGCGTCAGGACGACCAGTGGATCCTCAACACGCCAGAACATCGCTCGGGCCTTTACCGCTATGAAATCGAGGGACCGTCGAGACGTCTTCTCTATCTCTCACCGTCGAGCGGCGACATCATGCAGGAGACAACACAGGAAACACGTTTCTGGGCGTGGATCGGTGCAATCCCTCACTGGCTTTATCCCTCCCTTCTGAAACGCCATCAGACGCTCTGGGTCGACACCCTGACTGTCCTTTCCGGACTAGGGATTTTTCTCACGGCATTGGGTTTATGGATCGGCTGGCGCCGTTTCAGGACAGGACGCCATCTCTCCCCTTATCAGCGCTTGCACCGTGTTCACCATCTCGGCGGGCTGATTTTGGGGTCGTACTTCTATCCTGGATTACGACCGGATTTCTGACCATGAACCCGGCAGGCTTGATGGCACGAGGGGAAACCCCTCAATGGGTCACCAGGATGACAGAGCCTGTCGAGATGAGCGCACTCGCTCCGCTTATCCTGGCGTTACAGGCTCACTCTGAGCACGGTTATCGTACGATCGACATCGGGATGCAGAACCATGAGATCGTCCTGAATGCAGTCGACGACGCAGGTGCCTTCGAACGCCTGAATGAGCATCTTGGTCCCGCCCCTCTCACGGAGGGCAATCTTACACGTAGCTTTCGGGAAAGAGGCCTTCACGTTCAGATCGAGCGCCTCACTGTCGAAGATGCCTATTATTTTTCGAGCCACTTCAAAAAACGCAGCCTTCCTGTTTTCCGTATCATCGGGCCTGAAGCGATGCGCCTTTACCTCGATGGCCATACTGGCGCCGCGCTACTCCTGATCGATCCAGCAGCGAGAGCCTCGCGCTGGATGATCTACGGGCCCCATGATCTCGATTTCTTTAGTTGGCTGCGCAGGCCACTTGCCCGATTGCTCTTTGTTCTGCCTCTCCTTCTTGGCGCGACCACACTCTGTCTCGCTGGCTTTATGATCGGGATGAAGCGGGTCGCGCAGACGCTGAAAAATGCATCGAGAGAGAGCATCCGGCGGGAGCAGCGAAGCACAAAACAAATCGGACGGTAGAAGACAGCATGAAAAAGATTCTGACTCCACATCGCCAGAATTTGCCGCTCGGCGTGCTGTGCGGCGCCGGTGCGGGATCTCTCTGGGGGCTGGTCTTTCTCGCGCCGGAACTGGTCCGCTCGTTTCCGCCGCTCGATCTAGCCGCAGGTCGATATCTCGCTTACGGCCTCATTGCACTCGCTCTTGTGGCCAGGCGGTTACCCGTTCTCTGTCGCACTCTTCGCCGTCACGACTGGCTTGTCCTCTTCTGGCTCTCCTTTTTCGGCAACAGCTTCTATTACGTCATGCTGTCGATGGGCGTGCAGAAGGGTGGCATTGCGCTTACCTCGCTGGTGATCGGCTTCATGCCCGTTGCTGTTACGATCATCGGCAGCCGTGATCAGGACTCTCCCGCCTTCGTCAAGCTCGCCCCCTCACTCTTCTTCTGTATCGTCGGTGCGTTTTGTATCGGGTGGCAGGCTCTCGCTACGACTTCGCAGTCACCCGAACGGGCGGGGAAAGACAGCCTTATCGGCCTGATCTGCGCCTGTGCAGCGCTTGCTTCCTGGACCTGCTTTGCGGTCGGGAACAGCCGGGCCTTGAGCCGGCTGGACCATGTCTCGGCTCATGAATGGAGTCTGCTGACTGGACTGGTGACCGGCGCGCAGGCCATCTTTATGCTGCCGATTGCATGGGCCTTGGACTCAACGAGGCACAATGCCGAAGACTGGGCCTGGTTCGGAAGCGTTTCTCTCGGTGTGGCCGTCATCGCCTCCGTATGCGGCAACTCCTTGTGGAACCGGATGAGCCGTCTGCTACCCCTCACCCTGACAGGACAGATGATCCTGTTCGAAACGCTCTTCGCTCTTCTCTATGGTTTTCTCTGGGACTGGCGCATGCCGCGCCCCCTCGAGATCGCCTCGTTTTTGGCCATCGTCGTAAGCGTTCTTTGTTGCGTGGCAGCCCACAGAAAGCCCACCGTCCAATCCCCCGACGTACAAACGGTTTAACTTCGCCGTGCGACGGGCTTAGCCGAACTGGGACAGAGCTTCTATCACGCGTTGCTCACTGAGCGGCTTGGGCAAGAACATTGCACGGGCCGGGATTGTCTTGAGTTGCGGAATACCCCGCCCGCTCGTCACGATAATCTCAATAGGCGGCCAACGGTCGCGCACCAGTGCAGCGAGCCGAAGCCCGTCCATGGACCCTGGCATGTCGACGTCAGCCAGCACAATTCGGATGTCGGGCCGCGTCTCCAGGATAGCCAGAGCCTGATCGGCATCGCAGGCCTCCTCCACCGGGTATCCCGCCTCTTCAACGAGATCCATGAGGCTCATGCGCTGCAGAGGCTCATCTTCGACCACGAGGACCGTCGGCACGGCAGACTGGGTGTAGATGAGTGAGTGCGCCATCAAGTCCTCATGATCTTTTCTATATCGGCCCTGAAGCTGGCCGACAGACCTTCCTGCTCATAGCGCAGGGAAACGCCTCCCGTTCCAATCAACCCGAAGGAAATCAGACGCGCCCCGAACCCCTTGCGCGTCGGGGCAATGACCGAAGGGCCATGGCTCTCCCGCCACAACAGGACCAGATCCGAGCCAGACACTGTCTTCTCTATCAGCCACTCAACCG
Source organism: Asaia astilbis JCM 15831 (assembly GCF_000613845.1). Classification (GTDB taxonomy): domain Bacteria; phylum Pseudomonadota; class Alphaproteobacteria; order Acetobacterales; family Acetobacteraceae; genus Asaia; species Asaia astilbis. Next base: position 47,703 of record NZ_BAJT01000009.1, on the reverse strand, counting down.
TCACAATGCCGTCCGGCAGGGACAGTGCCCCATGTTTACAAGCATTGGTCGTCATCTCGTGGATCAGCAGCGCCGTCGACATGGCAGCGCGCGTGCCCAGACGAATGACCGGTCCTGAAATCCGGCATCGCTCCAGAACACTGGCATCGCCGAGGATATTGCCGACGAGATCACCCAGAACCGCGGCACGACGATCGTCACTATGGAGCAGATCATGCGCACGTCCCAAAGAGTGAAGCCGCTCGTGAAAACGATCAGCCTCTTCCTTGGACAAGGAATGGCGCAACGTCATGCGTGCCACGGCCTGAACCATAGCAAGCGTGTTACGCAGCCGATGAGCAATCTCGCCATTGATCATGCTCTGCAGTTCGTCTGCACGTCTGCGGGCAATAGCCAGTTCGATCCTGTCCGCCGCGTTGTGGAGCCAGTGGATTTCCTCACTGGTCCATTCATGAGGATCTGCGAAATGGACCAGCATCAGAGCGACATTACGCCCATCCTCGCGCACAGGGACGTTGATGACACCGCGCGCGCGCAAGGAGAGCCACGCTTCGCTATCATCGCGCGTTCGTATGTCTGTCAGAGTGTCGGTGATGACCAGAGGGTCTCCCGCCAACAGGGTCGGACGCAATTTCCCATAATCGTCGAAACGATAGATCCCCTTGATCGGAGGCATTCCGGGCAACGCCCATCCTTCAGATACCGTGATCGTCTCAATGTCATGATCGATCTCCCCATAGGTCGCGCGATCGGCACTGAAGGCCGTCCCGATCACCTCCATGGCCTTGCTGATCATGAGGGCGATATCGCGTTCATCGCGCAGCACGTCGCCCAGCGCGATGAGCCCCGCCTGACGCTGCTCGGCCGCGATCTGCTTGGTCACCTCTCTGAAAGTCGCAGAAAAATAATCCTGACCGACGGGATAGAAGGTGCCGTCATACCAGCGCCCCGTCGATTGCAATCGCTGGAGAAACGATACCGGCCGATCACTCTCCATCGTGCGCGTGACGAGATCGACCCATTCAGGCTCGTCCACAGAGAAAAGCGCCCCATAGGTCTGACCGAGTACCTGGTCGGGTCCAATGCCGACGTGACGCTCCCAGGCCGGATTGACCTCCTGATAAAGCCAGTCGCAGATCCGCCCCGTCTCGTCTCGCACGACACGCGCCAGATAATACCCCTCGTCCATGTTCGAAAAGAGGCTGCGCCAGCGTTTCTGACTGTCATCGAGCGCGCTCGAGCGGCGACGCAATTCAAGCAGATCAACCACAAGAGACGAGAATTTTTCCAGTGCTTCTCGCTGCGCCGTCGTCAACCCGCCCGGTCGTGGCACCGTATCGATAACAGCAAGGGCGCCGATGGTCCCAAAGGGCGTTCGTAGAGGGACACCTGAGTAAAAGCGCACCTTTGGGCCGCCCAGAACATTCGGATTGGCAGCCGTGCGCGGATCGCAAGTGAGATCCTCGATCTCGACCGGACCGTCTTCTTCCACAACCAGACGACAGATTGCCTCTTCAAGCGCGCTCTCGCAGACCGTCGTGCCCGTTTTGGCCTTGAACCACTGGCGATGAGCATCAATGAGACCCATCGTGGCAATAGGCGTCGCGCAGATCTGACGCGCGAGAAGGACAAGATCATCGTATCCACGCTCGGGGGGCGTATCGAGGATGTCGTACGCGAGTAACCCAACCGCTCTCGCACTGTTATCGACCATGCCAGCATCCATGCAATCGCGCGGCCCTGAAAATTATCGGGCAGTCGAGCCTCATTTCTCTTCGCTCCTACGCGATATTGCCTTTCTGCAGAAGTGCTAACGGACCTCTTCCCATGCAAATCGGGACGGAAAAAGGCGTCTTCTCCTGTTTATCGCGATTGGGTGATTTTACCGCGATTTATCGCGGGAAGATTGAGCTGCCGTGTCATTCGCGTTCGCAGCATGTTTGCTATTCATCGCGATGCGATTGACCACTTCATAGAGAACCAGCCAGTTCGACCCTGCCCTGGGTCTCGGCCAGAACCTCGCCACAATGGCACAGAGCGCGATCATTGCCGTGCCGATAAGCGTTAGATCACTCACGATCTGCTGCGGTATGAAAGGCTGAATGGCGATCAGAAGTTGTTGCCAGTCCAAATCCATAACTTGTTTCCCGTTTCTGATTTTTTGAAGAAAGAGATCGATCAGGCCGTAAACGAAACCCCGTCGACCGGGTGACCGGAGTAAACACCCAGCTCAAGACGTCTGCGCCTCTGCAGACCGGTCATGACAACCTGACGCCCTGAGAGCGTTGCTTTGTCCCATCTCAGAAGTTGCTGACCGGCCTCGGCGTAGAGACCTTTATTGAGCAAGCGTAAAAGCGTCGAACGGCGCATGGCCGAACTGCCTATGTTAAATTGCCAGGAGAGAAGTGCCCCTTCCTGCCACGGCGTGAGCGGCACGGTCACGCATTGGCGCAAGACTGCCCTCAACCCTATGACCGTCTGCCTGAGTAAAAGCAGAGCGCTTTTTTGAGTAAGCGGCTGCGTTTCGGCGGTTACAGCTGTCCCATCAGCCAGAAAACGGTTTCCGCAGCCGATGGTCCAGTAGCCTGCCGGGCAGAGATAAGGAGCCAGACGTAGCCCCTCGACATCATCACGGCTCAGCAGTGCCATGGCGATTTTCAGTGAGTCTTTCATTTCGTTTTTCCGGATGAGCCGTTCGTTCCGACGAAGCTGGAAGATCAAGCCCCGCGCGGCACAGGGCATCGCGCAGGAGGGCGTTCTGGGTTCGCAATTCCCCGATCAGGGCGAGGTTCTGATCCTCGCGCTTTTCAAGTATATCGACGCGCGCATTAAGCCGCTCAAGAGCCGCTTTTTGCGCGTCGATCGTGGCACGCGATCCGGAGGCTCCAAGGCCAATCAGCCAGCGTATGGTAAAAAGAAGCCCCCCAAGAACGGCCACCCACCACGGTTGTGGTTGCAGATTTTCTGGCATGACTCTCTTTTCGTTGATGAACGGGTCGCTTCCAGAGCCCAAAGACACCGGCAGACGCATCGAAAGCCGTGCGTTGTGCCCGATGGAGCTTGACGGGCTGAGAAAACAACCCTGATTTTCTTGGAAGATCTGTGACGCAGGACCCGCATGACGACGCGGAGAGCCCGTGTTCTTAACGTGCCTGATCAGGTCGTTCTGAAGACAGACAAGGGACAGGCCGACAGTCCCGAGACGTCGTTACGTTTGCGGCACGGAGACTTTTCGCCCCCGTCAGGATCGGTACGGTTATCTGTCGCTGCAAGAAGCTGCCTTCAAGCGACCGCCACTCTGGCTGGGACGAGCCACATAGTGAAATCTCAAACGAGTAATCGGTCTCGAATGGATCACGTCGCAACTCAAAAAGAGAAGCGTAAGTGAAACATATCACGAACATGCAAATTAATCAATAATACAAAAAAAACTTCATCGACGAAATACTTCAGATACGGGGGGCGTTCACCAATTATTTCCTCTCCACATCGTTTTCCGGGTTGAGAACTCGAAGATGCCCGACCATTAGTCGTTGGATAGACGCGGTGAAACCACTCCCTGCGATGTCGAAGACAATCATTGGGTCCTCAGGGATGCGTCAAGCGCAGTCACCTGACGCAACTGCTGCGGTTCTCTTACAGCTCAACCAGACGGGCTGCTGGCGCGCGCTGTCTCCTGCGCTTCAACGCGATGAAAGCCCTTCCAATCGGATATGAATACAAAACGCGGGAGCGTCATGCTTCTCGCCAGAATCACAGACCTTTTGTCTCAACAACGGCCTGATCGTGCGATGCTCAACCGACATCACTGGTCTTTGAGAAGCAAGGGTACGCGCGCGACCGAAGAAAGAAGCATAAAATTCGGCTGTCAGGCATTTCATAACGGGGACAGGTGAGGAGGATCAATCACGAAGGATTAGTCTGGACAGCTGATGCTCTTGCACGAAGCAACTGGCGCGCCCTGCTGGATTCGAACCAGCGACCCACAGCTTAGAAGGCTGTTGCTCTATCCAACTGAGCTAAGGGCGCTTACCTCTTGAACCCTGGTGGTGATGGTCGGGGCGCCCGGACTCGAACCGGGGGCCTCTTGTACCCAAAACAAGCGCGCTACCAGGCTGCGCCACGCCCCGAACGCGCGGACCCTACCGCAACTCGCAGCAGGGTGAAAGATGCGCTTTTGAAAAAAGTGAAGAATTATCCGAGGTTACGAGCCAAAGGCGGCACGAAGAGCGGCGCCGTGTCCCAGGGGAACAGCACCCAGGTATCCTGAGCGACTTCCATCACATACTGATCGGTATGGGCTTTCCCGTTCGGCTTGGCGTAGAGGCAGGCAAAATGCGCCTTGGGCAGCACGTCCCGCACGACCTTGGCTGTCTCGCCTGAATCGACCAGATCATCGATGATCAGGAAGCCCTCACCATCACCGGCGGCAACAGGGGATTTCACAACACGCGGCTCTTTCTGATCTTCCGCGCTTTCGCCTGAATAGCTGATGACCGAAATTGATTCGACGAGACGGCAATCCAGCTCACGCGCAATAATTGCCGCCGGAATGAGTCCGCCACGAGTCACAGCAACGATTCCCTTGAAAGGGGCACGCCCCATGAGAGCCGAAGCGAGGGTGCGCGCATCGCGATGCAGCTGATCCCAGGTGACGGTTGCGTAGTTTGTAGCCATCAGAACAGTTTTCCTCCATCTGGCACCCGGCGATCCGGGCAAATCAAAACCAGGTCACCGGACTGATCCGGCATACCAAGCGCCAGTACTTGATTCACAGAGAGTGTGTGCAGCTGCGGATTAACCACAGCACAAACTTGCCTGCCAACCAGCTGCGCCACGTCATAGCGTTTCGCCAGCGTCATTGTGGCACGTCGGACACCCAGATGCGTGCCAAAATCGATCCAGAGAAGCATCTTCTCCCCCTCTTCGCGCGCAGAGGAGATTGTCCCCACGCGGATATCAGGCTGGGCAACATCACGGGTCACGACAGACGACGGCGAGTCGACAACAGGGTCACGGTCTGGATTCATCGCCGGAACCTGCCCTCACAGACCAGAAAATGCAATTGATTGACCCTTGTTCGATGCTGGCTCTGCTTCGCACCCTCTGCTTATAGTGTGGGGCCATGCCAGATCCCACATCGTCAGATGACTCTCGCCCCGTGCTCGATAGCGCTTTGAGCGCTATCCCGAGCCTGCGTCCCTTTCTCGTCGGACGCACCCTCTCAGCTCTCTCCGCTCAGGTTCTGGCTGTTGCCGTTGCCTGGCAGACTTATGCCCTCACCCATAGCGTCGCAGCGCTAGGACTTCTCGGTCTTGCGCAATTCCTGCCCATGCTGGCTCTGGTCTTCATTTCCGGTCATGTTGCCGATCGCTATAATCGCAAGCGTATCGTTCTGATCTGTCAGACCATCGAAGTCGTTATTGCTTCGGCAATGGCGGTAGCCACCTTCACCGGACAATTGGCCCCTTGGGCACTGTACGGACTGGTCGCCTGCTTCGGCGCCTTGCGGTCTTTCGAGGGGCCCTGCCAGCAGACCTTCCTGCCCTCCATCGCAACTCCGGCGCAGTTTCCACGCGCGGCAGCGCTCTCGGCCTCACTCTTTCAGACAGCCTCGATCATCGGCCCCTCACTCGGCGGCCTTCTCTACGGTCTGGGAGCAGATTTCTGCTATCTGACATGCGCGTGCGGCTTCGCGATCGCCTTGTTCTCGACAAATATGCTCAAGCTCAGGCCATTCGGCGGCAGCCGCTCGCCGATGAGCCTCGAATCCCTGTTCGGCGGCATCGCGTTTCTTCGTCGCAGACGCGATTTGCTGGGGGCCATCTCGCTGGATCTTTTCGCCGTGCTGCTGGGCGGCGCCACGGCCATGCTGCCGGTTTACGCCAATGACGTGCTCCATCTTGGACCGATCGGTCTCGGAATCCTGCGCGCATCGCCCGCAATCGGCGCTCTTCTCGGCTCTCTTTATCTCGCGCGCTACCCGCTCAGGGGTCACGCAGGACCCATCATGTTCGCCTCGGTCGGGATTTTCGGAATTGCCACCATCGTGTTCGGGATCTCGCACTCTCTGACCTTGTCGGTGCTTTCACTCGCCGTGCTCGGAGCCGCTGATGTCGTCAGCGTGGTGATTCGCGGCGCCCTGACGCAACTGGCCACACCCGACGGCATGCGCGGCCGCGTTTCGGCCGTAAACATGCTGTTTATCGGCTCAAGCAATCAATTAGGAGAGTTTGAGAGCGGAATGCTGGCAACGGCCATTGGAACGGAAGCTGCCGTTGTGGCAGGCGGCATCGGCACACTGATCGTGGCCGGGCTCTGGATCAGGATGTTCCCAAGCCTCTGGAGACTCGATCGTCTCGATACAATCAAGCCCGATGAAGGATGAACTTTAAGAGGAAAATGCCTGGCTCCCGAAGTAGGACTCGAACCTACGACCCAGCGATTAACAGTCGCTTGCTCTACCAACTGAGCTATTCGGGACCAGCGAGGCACTATCTAGCGAATGCTTTTCATGGGGTAAACCCCCCTTTGTCATTTTTTTTGCACATGGAGTTTTTTCCTGATGGCAGCCCCTTCCCGCCGCCTTCTCCTTATGGGCGCTGGCGGCGTTATTCTGGCTACGGCCCTGCAATCACGACACTTTTTCCACCATCACAAACCGATCGCAACGGATGGCAAAAATCGCCACGTCCGACTTGCCTGGCCCGAACCCGACTACGATCCGCTGCTCTGGCTCTGCCAACAGGGCATTTTCGGTCGCTATGATCTGACAGTCGACATCGTCAAAGTTCCCGGCGGAACCAGCGCTGTTGATGCCGTTATCAGCAACCGTGCTGACGCTGCGCTGAGCCCTCTGCTCGACTGGCTTCCGGTGCTCTACCAGGATGAGGAAAACGAACTCCCTGCACGTCTCGCCTGCGGCGTTCGTGCAGGAAGCTACCGTCTTCTGGTCAGACGCGACCTTCATCTGCACAAGATCGGTAACCTCGCAGGCAGGAAAATCGGTGTCGTCAGTCTGGAAGGCGCGGACAGGCGATTCGTCAGCATCCAGCTCAGACGACGGGGCCTGCATCCGACCGATTCGGTTCATTGGGTCGCCATTCCCGCCGAGGACATGGCCGACGCGCTCCGCGCAGGCGAGCTTGACGCCGTTGCCGTTCATGATCCGATCGGCTGGCGTATCCTTCAGGAAACCAGAGGCATCAGCTGGAACATGCTCGACAGCATGACTGGCGCAGAACGGGAGCGAATCGATCTTACTCTCGGCATCGCAACCGAGGCAGTCGCGCACGACCCCGGTCTCGCAGTCGCACTCAGCGCTGCGCTGCACGACGCGCAACACGAATTTCCGGCGCATCTCGACGAACTGGCACGGCTTTGGGAAGAAGATGGCGATGCGCCGAAAGATGCAAAAGGCATGCTCGACCGGGAAGTCCCGAGCAAAGCCGTGACCGGCCACCCGTTCAGGATTCAGGTCGAGCAATATGTCGATGAGCTCAAACTAATCGGCCTGATGCCTGACGCGGACAAGACAACCGAAATCGCCCATCGTCTTTGCCTCTCTCTCTAATCAGAGAAAGAGGTAGAGTGACTTCTAGGCCAGAAAACGGAGCGTTTAACCGCCCTCAAGCGCCTCGCGAGCGGCGGTCGCGAGCTGGTCCACGCGCTCATTATTGACGTCGCCACTATGACCGCGCACCCAGAGCCAAGTGACGTTGTGCTGTTTTTCTGCCGCCAAAATGCGTTGCCACAGATCGAGGTTTTTGACGGGGTCGCCGGCAGCATTACGCCAGTTCCGGCGTACCCAACCCGTATGCCACCGTGTGATACCGTTCCTCAGATATTCACTGTCGGTATGCAATGTCACCAGACAAGGGCGCTTGAGCGCTTCCAGAGCCTCAGCCGCTGCCGTCAGTTCCATCCGGTTATTCGTCGTGGCGGTCTCACCGCCCGAAATCTCCCGCTCGCGCCCACGAGCACATAACAGAGCGGCCCAACCGCCCGGCCCCGGGTTGGGCTTGCACCCGCCATCGGTCCAGATTTCGACGGAAGGCGCATCTTCAGGAAGCGCCGCTTTACTCTCGCGTGTCGTACCGGTCTCAGACATGGAGGAGTGCCTTTGCCTCGCCTCGCCAGGCGGTCAGACGATTGTAATAGGCGAGCGGATCCTTGCGTGTCACGATCGCGTCCTCGGGGGTGTTGATCCAGTCGTAAAGCCGGGTCAGCAGAAACCTGATCGCTGCTCCTTGCGTCAAAACCGGAAGCGCCCCTATCTCCTCAGGACTTAGCGGGCGAACCGATTGATATCCGCCCATCAGACCCGCGATCAGTGCGGGACACGGCGTCTTCTCATCCGGGAAACACCATGCATTGAGGCAGATCGCCAGATCATAGGCCAGCATATCCGTGCAGGCGAAATAGAAGTCGATCAGGCCTGAAACGCGGCTTCCCTGAAAAAAGACATTGTCGGGGAAAAGGTCGGCATGGATTTGCCCACGGGGCAGATCGCCATCCTGAGGCCAGGCCGCCAGGACGTCCGTGATCGCTTTATCCAGTTCGCCCGTGAGACCTTCTTTCAGCGCATCACCCTCACCGTGACAGCTTTCAAGCAGTGGCCTCCACGAATCCGGGCCGAGCCCGTTTCGCCGCTTCGCCCTGAAATCTTCTCCAAGCAGGTGGAACCTCGCCAGAGACTGACCGAGGCTGAAACAGGCCGAGGCTGTAATTGTTTCAATCGGCCTACCGGGCAGAAACGTTGTGATCGCAGCAGGACGATCCATCAGGCGGCGCAGCGCGATCCGATCACGACCGATAACCGGTGTCGGACATTTCAAGCCTTGTTGCGAGAGATGCTGCATCAGACCGAGAAACCAGGGCAGCTCCTCGGGGCGCACGCGCTTCTCGTAAAGCGTCAGTATCGCGCGTCCCGATTCGGTCTCGATCAGATAATTTGTATTTTCTACGCCTTCGGCAATTCCCTCGACGTGCCTGAGCGCGCCGAGATCGTATTCCGCCAGAAAAGCCTCGAGCTCCTCTGGCGGAATTGCTGTGTAAACCGCCATGGGCTCAGACGAAAACCAGAACGTTCATCATACTCGCGCCGGATTTCAGGCTGGCTCGCCGAGTGGGCTCGGAAGACGGAACGCCACGTTCTCTTTCTTCACGATACGCTCCTCGATTTCGAGCTTGTATCGCGTCGACAGGGCATCGACGATTTCCTGCACCAGCGTCTCCGGTGCGGATGCGCCAGCCGTGATCCCGACGGTCCGAACGCCTTCGAGGACGCTCCAGTCGAGGGCTGCGAGTTTCGGCACAAGCAGGGCGCGCTTGGCGCCCGAGCGTTCTGCAACTTCACGCAGACGCTGCGAGTTCGACGAATTGGGTGAACCGATGACGATGACGAGGTCGCTTTCCGGTGCGATCGCCTTCACTGCTTCCTGACGATTGGTCGTCGCGTAGCAGATATCTTCCTTCTTCGGCCTTCGATCAGGGGGAAGCGCTCGCGCAGGATCGCGACGATCTCGGACGTGTCATCGACCGAGAGCGTCGTCTGCGTGATGAAGGCCAGACGCGACGGGTCAGCAGGCTCGACCGTCCGCGCTTCTTCCGCATCATTGATCAGCGTCACCGCGCCGTTCGGAAGCTGGCCCATCGTGCCGACGACTTCCGGGTGCCCGGCATGTCCGATCATCAGAATGTGGCGTGCATCTGCACCGCCACCGGCAAAGTGACGTTCGGCCTCGCGATGAACTTTCGACACGAGGGGGCATGTCGCATCTAGATAGAGCAGATTGCGACGCTGCGCCTCTGCCGGGACCGATCTAGGCACGCCATGGGCGGAGAACACGACATGACCGTCTGCGGGAACCTCATCGAGCTCCTCGACGAAAATCGCGCCCTGTTCTTCGAGATTTTCGACGACGGTGCGATTATGAACGATCTCATGGCGGACATAAACCGGAGCGCCGTAGCGGCGAAGGGCTTCTTCCACCACGCGAATGGCCCGATCGACGCCAGCGCAAAAGCCACGCGGTCCCGCCAGAAGAACACGAAGCGTTTGTGCCTCGGACTCCTGCTGCGAAGACGCTTGCGGGCGTGAAGTGGTCAAGGTGTCGGGCATGGTGTTCCCCAATCTCACGGCAGGCGGTATATGCGAACAAGCCCCAAGGCAGCACGCATGACGAATGATGCAACGCTTCACGATATGGGCTCGCATAGGGGAGCTACGCAACCCGTCAACAGTATGCAAGCCCGACATTGCATGTTCATTCGGCTTAGTGTCGCCTTCTTACCATACCGGGCCCAGTTTCTGCACCGGTGAAAAGACGAAGAGCCTTGTTCATGACCAGATCCGCCCGCCCCCTTCTTCCCCTCCTCACACTCATCGGTTCGACCGTTGCCCTGACGGGTTGCAACCAGGACGATCAGAGCGCTTTCGCGCCCATCTGCCCTCCGGTGGAAATTCTGAGCCAGGCGGCAGATTTCTACCAATATGACGGACACGGCCTCGATGCGGGCAGCCTCGTCACCCATGCAGGCATGAGCGGCCTGACCGGCAACTGCGAGGCGGGACCCAAAAAGAGCGTGCGCACAAGAATGAGTCTGGCCATCACCGTCGAACGCGGCCCTGCTTCAGACGGAAAGGACATCGTCCTTCCCTACTTCGTCGCCGTTCTCAGAGATGGTAAGATTCTGGAGAAGAAGGAATTCGAGGTTCCCGTTTCCTTCGCTGGCAATCAGTCGACCGTGTCCTTGCGTACACCCGTACGCCTCATCGACGTTCCCGCATCCCCGGATCTGCAGCAGACCAATTATGCGCTAAAAATCGGCTTTCAGCTCGATCACAAGCAACTCGATTACAACCAGACTCATCTGCGCCCGGCCAAATTTGCCGCACACACAAACTAAACAACAGATAGTTAACGTGCTTTTATAAAAACACGTTGTTTTAGAGCTATACTCTCAATACTCTGGAGAACCCTTCTTCTTCGGAACTTCTTCAGATGCGCCCACGTCACGCCCTGCCTGCTCTCTTCCTGCTTGCGGGCGTGACTCCCTGTGCGGGCGAAAAGGCTTTCTCTCAGACTGCTTCCGCGCCACCAACACGTTCCGATTACGTAAAGAAACTGTCCGAACATCCAGTCGATCCGAGCACGTCTGACGAGACGCTGGTCATCAACGGCACGCATCGTCCGGCAATTCAGGATTACCCGCATGCGGGTCCGGTTGGACAGCCCCGTCGCGTCACCCCTCTGCAGAATCGTGCGCCCCGCGGAACGCAGGGAGATTGGGGGGTCTTTACCCGAGGCAACGGCGAATCTGCGGGATTCGGCCCTGTCGGGCGCTATGGCATTGCGCCCTGGGCGGAAGACTGGTCGTTTCTGCGCGATAAAAAACGCCGCGACGATCCGTTCGACCCGCTGAAATTCATTCCGCTCACGCAAAACGGGCGGTGGTGGCTGACCTTCTCTGGCGAAACGCGGCTGCGTAACTGGTACGAAGAAGCCCCTTTCCTTGGCACCAGAGGGACGCCGGGATCAGGGCGCTTTGCGGTCCGCAATCTTTACGGTGCCGATCTGCATCTCGGGGAGCATGTGCGTTTTTTCGGTCAGCTCGTTAACGCCGATGCCGCAGGATGGGGCGGCTATGGCTATAATTCGACCTTCCGAAAGCGTCTCGACCTGCAACAGGGATTCGTCGAGCTGAAGTCAAAACTGGTGGGCGCCAAGACCGGCCTTATCGTCGGTCGGCAGCAATTCCTCGATGCTCCCTCTTACATCCTCTATAATCGTGAAACGCCCAACGTCCCGTTATCGTGGAACGGCATACGCGGCTACGCGATCTGGCCCCGCCTCCGCGCCGATGTATACGATTTTGTCGGCACAAATATCACGTCGAACAAGATGTTTCACAACCGCCCCGACTGGAGCACACGACTACACGGGTTAGACGTCACCTGGGCTCCCCCCTCCTTTTCTGTCGGCAAGGAGCGCGTGTCATCTTTCGTCGATCTGTTTCTGATCGCCTTCCGGGTCGGGGGAACGGCAGCCGCCCTGCCTTACAAGAAGACAACACTGAACGGCACAACAGCGCGGCAGGATTACGGTTTCCGCTGGTATGGCGGAGCGCCGTCTTTCGAATTCTCCGTTGGAGGGCTCTATCAGGGAGGCAGTTTCGAACTGAACAGCACAGGCCGGAACCGCAGCGTCTCGGCCTATGCCTTCAATGCGATTGCAGGCTATCGCCAGACAACCTCGCCCCTCCATCCTTTTCTCGGACTACAGGCAGATCTTTATTCCGGCGGATCGTCACAGCGTAATCAGGGCACCGTTGGCACCTATATTGCTCCCTTCAATCCCCAGACGAACTACCTTGAGACAACGACCTACGTTGCTCCGAGCAATCTGGTGAGCTTTTCACCTGTCATTCGCATCACGCCGCGCAACTGGCTCAGCCTCCAATTCAAAAGCCCCATCCTGTGGCGCGCCTCGACCGATGACGCAGTTTACAGCCCTTCCGGCGCTTATGCCTTCACTTCATTCCGGGGAGGGCTGATCGGGATCGTCCCGCAGGCATCGCTGACCATGCAGCTCAACCGCCATCTGACCTGGACGCAATACGGCGCCCGCTTCATCGGTTCGGACGGTTTGCGGGCGGCCGGTGGCAAGAGTGGCAGCTACTACCAGTCCAGCTTCGTCTTCCGTTTCTAGGCGCTTCGTCGTAGGAGCTGTTCCTTACGCCATCGACACAGAGAGACAGCATGAAGCCGGCGACACGGGAACTGACTATTCGAGGACTTGTTCTCGGCGCGTTGATCACGATCATCTTCACGGCTTCCAATGTCTATCTTGGCCTGAAGATAGGCCTCACTTTTGCCTCCTCCATTCCCGCGACGGTCATTTCGATGGCTGTGCTGAGGGCCTTGGGAGGCAGCACTATCCTCGAAAATAATCTGGTTCAGACCCAGGCCTCTGCCGCGGGCACGCTGAGCTGCGTGTTCGCCACTATTCCCGGGCTTGTGATGATCGGGTTTTGGGGAGGCTTCCCGTTCTGGGAGAGCTTCTTCATCACGCTGCTGGGCGGCGCCACGGGCGTTCTCTTCACAATCCCGCTAAGACGAGCGCTTGTGACGCATAGCGCCCTTCCCTACCCCGAAGGCGTAGCCTGTGCCGAGATTTTGCGTGTCGCATCGCCTGAGGGAAACCAGCAGTCCCTCAGAGCCTTGATCCATGGCAGCCTCATCGCTGCGGGCCTCACGTTCCTGACATCGGGTTTCCGCATCATGAAAGATGGCTGGAGCACGACTTTTTCCGTCGGTCCCTCGATTTTCCGCCTGCAAGGTGCCTATTCTCTCGCCCTGATCGGCACCGGCTATCTGGTTGGCCTTGGCGGCGGCATCGCCATGCTTTTGGGCGTCGTTCTGGGCTGGGGTGTTGCCATACCCTGGCTCTGCACGATCGTTCCCCATCCTTCCGGAGTTGCTGCCGCCAGTTTTGCAACGGGACTCTGGGTGCATAAGATCCGCTTCATGGGAGCAGGCACGATCGCCGTCGCAGCGTGCTGGACCGTTGCCTCCCTGTTGAGCCCCGTCATACGCGGCCTGCGTGAAGCCTTCTCGCAGACGCATCGCGCCAGTCTGGATGACACCGACCGCGATCTGCCTCCGGTCGTGATGAATTTTCTTCTCGTTGCCTTGATCCTCGGGTTGGGCGCCCTTTTCACCGTCTTCCTATGGCCTGTCTCCACTCACGACTTCCTTCTGGTCGTCATGATCGCACTCGGCCTCGCCGCCTGCCTTCTGATCGGCTTTCTGGTTGCGAGCGCCTGCGGATACATGGCCGGTATCATCGGCTCATCCTCCTCGCCGATCTCGGGCATATCGATCATCAGCGTCGTCGCACTCTGTGCGGCCATGCTCGGTCTTGAGGCTCTGCATCTGGTTCCGGATGCACTTTCAGCCCACGAGCAGCACGGTGCCATCGCCTTTATTCTCTTTGTCTTGACTGCGTTGACCGGGTCAGCCGCGATATCGAACGATAATCTGCAGGACCTCAAGACCGGCCAGCTCGTCGGCGCCACGCCCTGGAAGCAGGAAATTGTTCTCCTGATCGGCTGCGTCATCGGCGCTTTTGTCATCCCGCCGGTTCTCAACGTGCTTTATCAGGCTTACGGATTTGCAGGCGCTTTACCGCGTCCTAATATGGATCCCTCACGCGCGCTGGCGGCCCCTCAGCCTGCACTGATGGTCGATATCGCGCATGGCATTCTGCTTCATAATCTTGACTGGACGATGATCCTGATCGGCGTCGGCATCGGATGCGCCCTGATCCTGATCGACCGTCTTCTCAAGATCAGAGGGCTGGCCCTGCCTCCTCTGGCCGTCGGCATGGGTATTTATCTTCCGGCCGATGTCTCGGTCACAATTGCTTTTGGCGCTGTCATTGCCTGGTTCTTCGACCGCAACCGACGTGAGTCAAAGCAGAGCGATGACAGCACCGGCACGATGATCGCATCTGGCTTCATTGTAGGAGAAAGCCTGATTGGCGTTGTCATCGCTGTGCTGAGTGGCGTGACAGGTCATAGCAACCTCCTGGCTCTCCCTTTGAACGCAGGAGCGCAAGCCTGATCGGTCCAATCCTGTTTGCCGCATGCCTGATCTGGTTTGCCCGGGAGCTGGCCAGACTTAAAAAACTGGCCTGAGACCAATCAAAAGGCTCGCGCTTCATACAAAAAAGGCCGCTCGAACCAGAAGGTCGCTCGGCCTTTTTTTGACTGTGATTTGCTGACTACAGGGAGAGACAGACTCTTTTCAAAGACTGGTCTCCCACCCTTAAAATCACTCTTTCCACCAGCGAACCGGTTCCGGCTCCCCTGAGGTGACCGTCTCTTCTCTGACGCGCGGTGGACGTCCACGCCCTCGGGTCTTACGCTCTGGTGTAGGCTCGCCACTCTCCAGCTCTACCTTGGGCTTGCGCAGCTCGGCTTCCTCACGCAGGCGTGAGATTACCCCCTGTGCTTCCAATAAAGACCTTTCAACCTCGGCATACTTCTTCTTGATCTCAGTCGCATGCAGTTTTTCATGCACTAAATGCGTCTCGAGTGTTCGCAACTGTACTTGAACATCGTTAAGATCACGTTGCGCATCCTCTGCGCGCCGCTGCTCGACCTTGAGAAGATTCCGAAGTCTCGAGACCTCTTCAGCATGATCGTCCGAGATGATGGGAGCGGCACGAAGGCTGGCGCGAGAAAGCTGATGATGCTCAACGACCACCTGCCCTTCCTGCACGAAGCGCCGACGCTTCTGGTCCGGATGAGCCTTCTGGTGATTTGTCGGGGTGGGCCTTCTGTGGTTCTTGCCGCCCAGGCGCTCCAACGCAAGACGCAGAGAATCTTCGCTGAGCTCTCCCTCAGGACTGCCATCCTTGTTAAAAAAATCCGAGTCGATGCCCACTTTACTTCTTTCGATCTAGGGAAATCTTTGGGTGCTGAGAGCCTGTTCCGCTCACTTCACATCGCAACGAAAATGTTTGGCTCTGGCTTGTCTTGCCGATCTAGTCAGAAAGACAGTTATCGCTAAGCCAGAGACTTGACGTGTCCGGGCACGACTTCTTCGAGTGTTGCACCGGGAATGACGATTGCTATCGAGGCCGTAAGGCTCAGAGCCCTGCTCCTAAACGATAAATTCACGCATGTCACCTTAACATCAGCAAATAGGAATAGAATAACCTTCGTATTTTCTACTTAAATTCGATAATAAAATATTCTGTGAATTTTAATTTAGACTTTCTTTATTCATTTTACAAAGGGTGCCGACTCTTGCCACCATAGTTCATTTATCGAATAAAGCGTAGCAGCAAAATAATACGTAAAGAAACGAATTCATGCTGATACACCCCTTATTTCCGCGATATCACAGAAATTTGTAGTGCTGAGATCGTTCATTTCGATCCGGTAGTATTGTTTGTTCATAACTGATCCAAACGGCGGATTGTCTGCCTGCGCCATGTCGAAAGCTGGGGCAGACGCTACCCGCTGAAGGCCCCAATTTCTCTGGTGTCTTCAGGCTTTCTGGCGGTTCCACAGGATATCGGACCGCCCATCATCATTCATATGACGCGCCAGAACGAAAAAGTAATCGCTCAGCCGATTCAGAAATACGACGGCGGGCGCCAGTCGCGCCAGATCGAGCGCGACCAGGCGGCGCTCAGCCCGTCTGGCAACGACCCGGGCCATATGAGCCAAGTTGCTCCCTCGGAACCTCCTGGCAGCACGAAACTTTTCAGAGGCGCCTGAGGTTCACGAATCTGCTCGACCAGCCTTCCAGCCAGAGCACCGCTGCCTGAAGCTGCCCTTGCTCGTCCTGCCGATCGGGAATGCAGAGGATCGCCCCCATGTCGAAGAGGATATTCTGGATCCGAGCCAGCTCCTCCCGATTCGCGCAATGAAGCCTGACCAATCCCAGAACAGCGTTAAGCTCGTCGACGCACCCGATCGCCTCAATGAGAGGATCGTCTTTGCGGATGCGGGCTCCGTCTCCAAGGGATGTAACACCGAGATCACCCCCCCGGGTCACAATTTTGTCCAGACGTACACTCATGGAACCAGACTCACCGCTTCTGCCCTCTACTGTGCTTACGCGTGCTCAGATGCGGCAACCAGCTATAGGCGGACGAGATTCTGCTCTGATCCAGCTTCTGAAGGGCTGTCGCGGCGCTTTTCAGGTCGCCATCCTTCAAAGTTGCAGACGCCGAAACCGTCGCCTTTTCATTTGCCTGGGCCTCATCTCGCAGAGCGGTCACATAAGCCGTGTCGAAACGCGGGCCGTGAAGCTTAGAGAGGCGTTCAATAGTCGCTTGGTCGCGTGCGAGCGGCGCATCCGTCAAAGCCAGATCGTGCTTCCCAGCCAGCGTTGCCAGCGTTGCGCGATGGGCCTCGTAATCCTTGACTGAGGACAGCGCCAGATCTTTCACCTCGGCAGCGCGCGCATGATCGGCGGCAAGTTTCCCAAGCGCAACCTGAGTCAGATCATGCTCATTTGCCTGCTGCAGAAACGCCGCATCGCCCGTCGTGAAGGGCGCAGCCTGTGCAGGCAAAGGCGGCAGACGCGGATAATCCGGTGTGCAGGCGCAAAGCGGCAATGCCGCCAGCGCGATCCAGAGACCTGTTTTCATGGTTTCCAACCTTCTCTTCTTGATGTCATCAGACGCGCCTATACTGCCCGCAATCGAGGTCTGAACCCTTCTGGAATGAAAGTGTTCCCCAATGACACCATCGCAACGGATGATTTTCGGCTTTTGCGGCATCGCAGGCTGTCTCGGCGTCATGCTGGCTGCACTAGGGGCCCATCTGCCTGACACGGCTTTCATTCCCGGGGGACGCCCCATGCTGTCTCGCGCCGTCGAGATGCTGATGTGGCATGTCATTGCCTTGCTCGCGCTCGGCGTGAGTGGTGCTGCCCCCCTGCGCTGGATCGCGTTGCCTATGGCGTCAGGGACCGTCCTTTTCGTTGGCTCTGTTGTCTCACTCGCCCTTCAGGGACCGAACGTCGCCTTTCTGGCACCGATAGGAGGCATGCTGACCATGGCGGCCTGGCTCGGCCTGACGGTGATGGCGGTCTTCGCTCAACGCCGGATGCGGGCGGCGAAGTAAACAAAGGCGCCCTGCACTGCGAGGGCAGCAACGAAACAGCACAGCATGATCCCGATCAGAATAAGCTGTTCACGTCCGAGACTGGTCTCGATGCCAAGGAGAGAATAAAGGGTCTGCCACGCATTCGTGCCGGCGATCCACTGCGCGCCGTGACTGAGAAAAGGCACGAAGCGAATCAGGCAGGCGAAAACGAGCGTCAGCCCGACAAGCCCGATCGTCCGGACCAGCGTTGCCGTTACCGAAATCTCTTTTGCTGCCCCCTGCGGAACATCTCGTTGTTTCATCATCAACTTCCTCAAGCCCTTGTATTCCCTGACAGGACGAAACATTTCATAGTCAGGTAGAATTTCAACCAGCCCACCCTGTTTCTTCCCACTGCTCTGAAAGGCCTGTTCCGTGCTGAAACGCAAATTTGGCGTCCTGACCTCCCTCGTCCTCGGCCTCTCGGCAGTTGCTCCGGCCTCGTCCAGCCTTCTTGGCGGCACGGCCTTTGCAGAAGAGAACCCTCCCTCACCGCCGAAGATCGACAGCTCTGTGCAGATCACCCCGCAAAAGATGTCTACCCGGACATCGCTCTTGCCAAGACACAGGTTGAGGAAGCTTTTGCCACGGCAGCGCGCACCAAGCGTAAAGTGCTGATCGATTTTGGTGGAAACTGGTGCCCCGATTGCAGAATGCTGGCCGGGCTTTTCAATCAGCCGGAAGTCGCGCAGTGGCTCGAATCCCAGTTTGTCGTGGTGCCGGTCAATGTCGGGCGCATCGACAAAAATCTCGATATTGCGCAGCAATTCGGTGTGACAATCCATGAAGTCCCGACAGTTCTGATCGTCACGGCCGGACGTAAACTTTTGAATGCCGATGGGACCAACACGTTGGGTAATGCACGGGCCATGTCCTCGCAATCCGTGCTGGATCTGCTGGACAAATGGAACCACCGCAACTGAGCGACCATGAGATGGCCCCACTCACGTGAGTGGGGCCATCATGATTACATCATCAGCATCTGCTCGGCTTCATCGACAATTTCTGCCAGAGCATCATCTTCGAACGGCACAGTCAGCCCCGCATTTCGCACGAGTGCACTGAAAGCCTGGTTTCCCCCTGCCTCACACAGACCGCGATAGAGCTCGAGCGCGCGCGGCGCATCGACCTGGGCGATAAGCCAGATCTGCAAGGCGACGCACAGAGCCAGCGTATAATCGATATAATAAAACGGTGAGCAATAGATGTGGCGTTGGGCCTGCCACCGTCCGCCTTTGGCCGGATAGGCCAGATCATCCCAGTCACGCCAGGGAGATAATGCTGCTCGAGGCGCTGCCACGTTGCATGGCGTTCCTCTGGGCTCATATCGGGCTTGGCATAGATCTCATGCTGAAAGTGATCCACGCACGCCCCATAGGGCAGAAAGCTCAGGCTTTCGATCAGATGCAACCGCCGATAGCGTTCTCCTGCGCCTTCTTCCACCAACAAATCGATCTCGGGCCATGTAAGAAACTCGAGTCCCATTGAGTGGATCTCGGCGGCTTCCATGGTCGGCCAGAGTGTATCGATGGAGGGAAGCTCGCGGCTTTTCCAGTTCTGGAAAGCATGGCCCATCTCATGCGTGAACACACCGATATCGCCATGAGTGCCGTTGAAATTGGCAAAAATAAATGGTGTGCCCTGCGTCGAGAAAGACGTGCAGAAACCGCCCCCTGCCTTGCCGGGGCGGTTTTTCAGATCCAGATAATTTTTCTCGACCATTTCAGAGAAGAAGGCCGCCATTTCACCCGTGTCATCAAGACGCGTGAACATCTCTCTTGCGCGTACGATCATCAGATCATAGTCGCCAGCAGGCCCCGGGTTGCCCTTGGGGTCGACCAGCGCCTCGTCCCATGACTTGAGACTCTCCCATCCCATCTCGAACTGACGACGCTGCAACAGCGCCTGCACCAGAGGCGTCACATGGGCCGCGATGCGCTCGCGAAAGCGCGCCACATCCTGAGCCGTATAGTCAGTCCGACGCATGCGCCGATATCCAAGCTCGATATAGGACTCAAAGCCGAGTGTCCGCGCCATCTCTGTACGCAGCTTCACGAGATCGGCGAAGATACGGTCGAGCTGAGCGCCATGCTCTTCATAAAAGCCCCAGCGCGCGATCTCAGCCTCATGACGCGTTGCGCGATCCGGATCCTGCTGGAAAGGCTCCAGCCCCGAAAGATTATATCGCTCGCCACGGAACGGGATTTCGGCTGAGGCAAGAAGCGCCGTGTATTCCGCAGAGAGACGGGATTCGTCGGCCAGCATGGACTCGATACGCCCGTCGAACGTGGTAATATCGGCATCCCATAAAGCCAGAACATGGTCATCGAGATGATGAGCTGTCTCTTCTCGTCGCTCCAGAAGACGTCTTTTGACCTGCGTCTCGAGATTGATGGCGTAAGGGGTCAGTTGGTCGGCGTAGTCGCGCGCCTCTACATGATCGGCGTTGCGCGTGTCCTGCGAAAAGCGCAGCTCGACGAGCGCAGACCACGACTCATAACTCCGACGTTGGGCGTCAAAAAGGGTAAGCGCGTGCGGGAGATCGCCGGCGTCAAGCGCCTCGCTAATCGCAGCGTAAGCCTGATCGAGCGACTCACGTGTCGGCCGAGGAAAATCCAGTGTCTCGAATTTGGGAAAAGATGTAGCCATGCCCCTATGGTCGCATCCCGTCCCGGCTTCGTCCAGTCAGTGCAATCCGTCGAGAAACCGGCGGATCCGCGCGCAGGCCTCGACCAGAAGCGCATCCGATGCCGCAACCGACAGGCGAATATGTCCCGTCTGACCGAAGGCACTGCCGGGCACGACGCTCACATGAGCCTCCTCCAGCACAGCTTCGGCAAAGGCAATGTCATCGACAATCAGACGTCCGCCCGCACTGGTTTTACCGAACGACGCAGCTACCCCGGGGAAGGCATAAAAAGCTCCCTCAGGCATCGCACAGGTCACATGAGGCATGGCGCGTAAAGCCGACACCACGAGATCACGTCGGCTCTGATAGACGTCACGCATCGCACGTCGCGCCGCATCCGGTGTTCCAAGCGCTGCCACGGCTCCAGCCTGAGCCAGAGTGCAGATACCCGACGTCGCGTTGCTCTGGATGCTCGTCATGGCTTTGATCAGCGGAGCTGGGCCCCCACAGAACCCCACGCGCCATCCAGTCATGGCATAGGCCTTGGCCATGCCATTGATGGTCAGGATGCGGTCTTTCAGATCCGGCGCGATGGCGGCCAGAGAGACGTGACGCCGACCGTCAAAGGTCAGATGTTCATAAATCTCGTCAGCCATCACCAGAACATGGGGCGCAGCGCGCAGCACGTCTGCAATGGCTTCAAGATCCTCGCGCTCCATGATGGCGCCGCTCGGATTATTCGGAAAATTCATGACAAGCCAGCGCGTGCGCGGCGTAATCGCCTCCTGAAGTGCTTTGGCCCGGAGCCGAAACCGATCTTCTTCACGACAGATCACCGGAACAGAGACGCCCCCCATCATCTGCGCGATGATGGGATAGCTCACCCAATAGGGGGCCGGCACGATGACTTCGTCTCCGGGATCGATGGTTGCAGCGAAGGCATTATAGATAAGCTGCTTGCCGCCATTGGCGATCAGAATTTCTTCTGGCGCGTAAGTCAGTCCATTTTCATCGAGGAACTTCTTCGCGACGGCAGCCTTGAGCGCGGGCTGTCCTCCGACCGGCGGATATTTGGTATCGCCTCGCAACCCGGCCTGATAGGCCGCTTCGACTGCCTCGGGCGGTGAGGGAAAATCGGGCTCGCCCAGAGCGAGTGAGATGACATCGATACCTTGGGCCTTCAGGGCCCGGGCTTTCGCCGACATTGCAATCGTTGCGGGCTGGGGCAGACCCTGAAGACGCTGTGCCAGACGAAAGCTCATGATGATGGTCTCAGCTCAAAGAGGCACAGAAACGCTGGATGCGCGTGCAGGCCTCGCGAAGGCTCTCTGTGTCGGTCGCGTAAGAAATGCGGAAATAGCCCGGCGTCAGGAAGGCGCTGCCATGCACGGCGGCAACACCTGTTTCTTCGAGCAATTCGGTCACGAAAATCTCGTCATTCTCGATTACCTTGCCGGAAGACGTCTTTTTGCCAATGAGCCCCGCAATGGACGGGAAGACGTAGAATGCGCCTTCAGGACGGGTGCAGGTTAGACCCGGTGCCTGAGCCAGCATGGCAAGAACCAGATCGCGGCGCTCCTGATAGACCGACACCATCCCACCAATAAAATCCTGCTTGCCTGTCACGGCCTCAAGTGCCGCAGCCTGAGCGATCGAGCTGGCATTGCTCGTGCTCTGCCCCTGCAACTTGATCAGCGCCTTGGTCAGCTCAACTGGCGCGGCAGAAAAGCCGATGCGCCAGCCGGTCATGGCATAGGCTTTGGAAACACCATTCATGGTGACGACGCGATCGCGCAGTCTCGGCTCGACCTGAACCAGCGTCTTGCTGACCAGACCGTCATAGACCAGCTTGGCGTAGATATCGTCGGTCAGCACCCAGACACGAGGATGATCGAGCAGCACATCGCAGAGCGCGCGCAGATCGGCGTCCGAATAGACCGCGCCCGTCGGGTTACACGGCGAGTTCAGGACCAGCCATTTTGTCTTCGGAGTAATAGCGGCGCGCAGAGCATCCGCATCCAGACGGAAGCCATTTTCAGGTCTGGTCTGCACAATGACCGGCGTCCCATCGGCCAGCGCCACGATATCGGGATAGGAAACCCAGGCCGGAGCCGGAATGACGACTTCATCACCCGCGTCCAGAGTTGCGGTAAACACGTCATAAATGACCTGCTTGCCGCCGGTCGACACCACAATTTCTTCTGCCTTGTAATCAAGGCCGAAATCCTGGTTCAGCCAGTTCGCCACGGCTTTGCGCAGCGCCGGTGTTCCTGCGACGTCAGTGTAACGTGTTTCACCACGCGCGATCGCTGCGCAGGCGGCCTGTTTGACGTTTTCAGGCGTCTCGAAATCAGGCTCGCCGGCCGAGAGGCTGATAATGTCCCGCCCCGCTTCTTTCAGGGCCCGCGCTTTTTGCGAGATCGCGATCGTCTGGCTGGGAGAAATCCGGTTAAGCCGGGCAGCGATCAGGGACATGGTTTCCTCCGGCTGGCTCTACGCCAGCTTCTGCATTTCTTGAAGAACCGCCGCACCCATCGCTTCGGTGCCAACGCGGTTCATACCTTCAGACATGATATCAGCTGTTCGCAATCCGCTGGAAAGCACATTTGAGACAGCTTGCTCGATCAGACGGGCATCGTCCTCGCGGTTGAGCGAATAGCGAAGCAGCATGGCAAAAGACAGGATCTGTGCCAACGGATTGGCGATGCCCTGCCCTGCAATGTCAGGAGCCGAACCATGAATCGGCTCATACAGCGCATGACGCTTGCCACTCTCCTGCACCGGTCCGAGCGTGGCCGAGGGTAGCATGCCCAAAGAACCCGTCAGCATCGAAGCAAGATCCGAAAGCAGATCGCCGAACAGATTGCCGGTCACGATCACATCGAATTGCTTCGGGTTGCGCACGAGCTGCATGGCGCAGTTATCGGCCAGCATATGGCTCAGCTTGACGTCGGAGTACTCGCGCTCATGCAATGCCGTCACAACCTGCTTCCAGAGCAGGCCGCTCTCCATCACATTGCACTTCTCCACCGAGCAGACATGGTTGTCGCGCAGGCGGGCCAACTCGAAGGCCACGCGTGCTACGCGCTCTATTTCCGACGTGGTATAGACTTCGGTATTGATTCCGCGCTGCGAGCCATCGGCCAGCGTCTCGATGCCGCGAGGCTCACCGAAATAGATGCCGCCAACCGTCTCGCGCACGATCATGATATCGAGCCCGGCCACCAGCTCTGCCTTCAGCGAAGACGCATTGACCAGCGGCTCGAAGACCTGAGCAGGGCGAAGATTAGCGAAAAGCTCCAGCTCCTGACGCAAGCCAAGAATAGCTGCCTCGGGACGCTTGTCGAAAGAGACATGGCTCCATTTCGGATCGCCGACCGAGCCGAACAGAACGGCATCCGCCTCTTTGGCCAGATCGACCACTTCGGGACGGAGCGGTACGCCATGCGCTTCGAGCGAGGCGCCGCCCACCAGTTCTTCGGTCAGCTCGAGCGTGAGGCCTCTTGCCTCACCGAGCCAGCGCGCGATCTTGACAACTTCGCGCATGACTTCGGGACCGATCCCGTCGCCGGGAAGAACGAGTAGCTTGGTGGCCTGGCTCACGAAACGGTCTCCATCACGATGGTGGGGCGCCAGGATTCGTCTCGCTGACGCTTCTGCTCGAAGGACTGGATCGCGCTGTCATGCTGGAGCGTCTGACCAATGTCATCGAGCCCTTCGATCAGCATGTGCTTGCGGAAACTATCGACTTCGAAAGGAAGGGTGCTGCCATCGGGGCGCTGCACGACCTGATTTTCCAGATCGATGGTGATGCGGGCATTCGCCCCCATCTGCGCATCTTCCATAAGCGTCTCGCAGATCTCGCGCGGCAGGCGGATCGGCAGGATGCCATTCTTGAAGCAGTTATTGAAAAAGATATCCGCAAAGCTCGGCGCGATGACGCAGCGTATCCCGAAATCGAGCAGTGCCCAGGGCGCATGCTCACGAGACGAGCCACAACCAAGGTTCTCGAAAGTGATCAGGATCTCTGCCTTGCGGAAAGGCTCCTTGTTCAGCACGAAATCCGGCTTTTCCGACCCATCCTCGTTATAGCGCTGGGCTGCGAAGGCATTCTTGCCGAGACCGCTGCGCTGAATGGTTTTTAGAAAACGCGCCGGAATGATCTGATCGGTGTCGATATTCTCGACAGGCAGAGGGGCAGCAATCGCCGTGAGCGTCGTAAACTTATCCATCATGCCATCTCCCGCACATCGACAAAGCAGCCCGATACCGCCGCCGCCGCCGCCATGGCGGGGGAGCAGAGATGGGTGCGGCCACCGGGGCCCTGACGCCCTTCGAAATTGCGGTTCGACGTCGAGGCGCAACGCTGGCCCGAGGTGAGCTTGTCAGGGTTCATCCCGAGACACATCGAGCATCCGGCCTCACGCCATTCGAACCCTGCCTCACGGAAAATCAGATCGAGCCCTTCAGCTTCGGCCGCAGCTTTGACATTACCGGAACCGGGTACCACCATGGCGCGCACACCGGGGGCAACATGACGTCCCTTGGCGACAGCCGCTGCAGCCCGCAGATCTTCGATGCGGCTATTCGTGCAAGATCCGATAAAGGCCACGTCGATCTTCGTACCTGCGATCTTCTGACCGGCTTCAAGCCCCATGTAATCGAGCATGCGCTGAACCTGACGCGCCCGCGCCGGATCGTTGCAGCTCGCAGGGTCAGGCACAACGCCATCGATCCCGATCACATCCTCAGGGCTCGTTCCCCAGGTCAGGTTGGGTTTGATGTCGGCAGCATCGAGCGTGACCTCGGTGTCGAAGACGGCGTCGCTATCCGACACCAGCGTGCGCCAATAGGCACAGGCCTTGTCAAAATCCTCGCCCTTGGGCGCAAAGCGTCGACCTTCGACATAGGCGAAAGTCGTCTCATCAGGCGCCACCAGCCCTGCACGGGCGCCCGCCTCGATCGACATGTTGCAGAGCGTCATACGCCCGGCCATGTCGAGAGCGCGAATGGCGTCTCCGGCAAATTCCATCACATGACCGGTGCCACCTGCCGTGCCGATCTTGCCGATGATGGCCAGCATGATGTCTTTTGCAGTCACACCCGGGCCGACATGCCCCGAAACCGTGATCCGCATATTTTTCGCAGGCTTTTGCAGCAGGGTCTGTGTCGCCATGACATGCTCGACCTCTGACGTCCCGATACCGAAGGCCAGAGCCCCCATCGCACCATGGGTCGAGGTATGGCTGTCACCGCAGACAATCGTCATGCCAGGCAGGGAGATGCCCTGCTCGGGGCCGACGACATGCACGATGCCCTGGTCTTTCGACCGCAGCTTGAAATAGGGCACGCCGAATTCGGCGACATTCTTTTCCAGAGTCTCGATCTGGAGCCGGGATTCCGGCTCCTCGATCGGCAGCGAGCGGTCCGAGGTCGGCACGTTGTGATCGACCACGGCAACCGTCGCATCCGCACGGCGCAGACGACGCCCGGACATCCTCAGGCCTTCGAAAGCCTGAGGGCTTGTCACCTCATGGAGAAGGTGACGGTCTATGTAGAGAATGCAGGTGCCATCCGGGAGGCGTTCGACCACATGGTCATCCCAGATTTTATCGAACAGGGTTCGGGCCACCACACTCTCCTTTGTCATAAACCGGACTGGACTATCCTGATTTAGGAAGCCGTCTTCACCACGTCACGGGGACGCTCGGCAATACGAGCCGACTTACCGCTACGCTCACGCAGATAGTACAGCTTTGCACGACGCACCTTGCCGCGACGGACAACGGTGATTTCGGCGATGCTGGGCGAGTACAGCGGGAAGATACGCTCGACGCCTTCACCGTTGGAGATCTTGCGAACCGTGAAGTTGCTGTTCAGCCCCTTGTTGGAACGGGCAATCACAACGCCTTCGTAAGCCTGGACGCGCTCACGCGTGCCTTCGACAACGCGCACGCCAACGCGCACGGTGTCACCGGCCTGGAATTCGGGAACCGGACGGACGGCTACCAGACGCTCGATCTCGCGCGCCTCATACTGCTGGACAATGTTCATGTTACTTCTCCGAGAATACGAAATTTATCTAGTTGTCTTGGCTTCAGCATAGGCCGCCCAGAGATCGGGGCGTCTGACCTTAGTCGTCTGGCACGCCTGCTCGTGACGCCATGCCGCAATCGCAGCATGATGCCCTGAAAGCAGAACCGGTGGCACATCCAATCCCTCCCATGAGGCGGGCTTGGTGTAGTGCGGGTATTCGAGCAGACCGTCGCCGAAGCTTTCTTCGGCATCGCTCAGCTCTGACCCCATCACGCCGGGCAACAGACGCACGCAGGAATCGAGCAGCGCATAGGCAGGGATTTCCCCGCCGGACAGCACAAAATCGCCAAGCGAAATCTGCACGACACCGCGCCGCTCCAGAACCCGCTCATCGACACCCTCGAAACGTCCGCACAGCACCACCACCCCATCGCCCGAGGCGAAGTCGCGGGAGTGCGCCTGAGTCAGACGCGCACCGCGCGGGGTGGGATAGATGACCGGACGCCCTTCTGCAGCGATCGAGTCCAGCGCTTCGGAGACCACATCGGCCCGAAGCACCATTCCCGCACCACCACCGAACGGCGTGTCATCCACGGCACGATGACGGCCGCGCCCGAAATCACGCAGATCATGCACACCCAGCGACCACACACCCTCTTCGAGTGCGCGCCCCGCCAGGGAGACCCCCAGCGGTCCCGGAAACATGTCCGGGAACAGGGTGAGAATGTCGGCGTGCCAGCTCACGAACGCACCGCCACATCGCCCTTGCCTGACAGATCACCCTCGACTTCCACCTCAAGAGGCGGCTCGACAATGACCCGACCCTGATCGAAAAGGATCTCGGGTACACAGGCCTGGGTAAACGGCACGATCAGATCCTGCCCGTTACCGGTAATCTCCAGACTCACGCCCGCGCCATAATCATGAACGATCGCAACCGTGCCCAGCACCGTACCCTCGCGGGTTTCGGCGCGCAGCCCGATCAGATCGGCATGATAGAACTCGTCCTCCTCCACGTCGGGCAGGCGATCCCGCTCGACATAAAGCTTGAGGTTAACGAGGCGCGCGGCTTCATCGCGGTCTGTAATGGCCCGGCCGGAAGCATCGAACAATCGTGCGATACCGTGACCCTGCCACTCTGCGCGCCAGACACTCCCCTTTTCGTCGTGCAACACGCCGATCTCTTCGACCGAAGCCGGATCGTCAGTTGCCGCAAAAAGATGCACAAGCCCCCGTACGCCGTGGGGCCTGCCCACAGTCGCAACCAGAATATTTTTGAGGGCGTTGCCGCGTGTCATGGAATGCTAAAGCCTATTCCTGCTGGATCGCTCAGGCTGCGGCCTTGGCAGCTGCACGCTCCTGCGCACGCTTCTTCGGCGCGGACTGCTTGGGTTGCTCGTTGTAAACGGGCTTCTCGATCAGACCGGCATTGCCGAGGAAACGGGCAACGCGATCGGTCGCCTGCGCGCCATTCGACAGCCAGTGCTTGATGCGCTCGTCATTCAGACGGATGCGGTCGGCGTGGTCGGAAGGCAGCATCGGGTTATAGGCGCCAACCTTCTCGATGAAACGGCCATCGCGCGGGCTGCGGCTGTCGGAAATTACGATGTGGTAGTACGGACGCTTCTTGGCACCTGCACGCGAAAGGCGGATCTTAACGCTCATTTTTAGACTCCAGGGTATCGAAAACTATGTGAAAATCATGCCGGTTGGGGTTAGCGACGCGGGCCGCCAAAGCCACCGCCGGGCCGCCCGCCGGGAGCACCGCCCGACATGAGACCGGAAAGCATCTGCTTCATGCCACCGAGGCCCATCTTGCTGATGCGCTTCATCATGGTGGACATATCGTCAAACTGCTTGAGCAATTTGTTGACCTCCTGAACGCTCGTGCCGGAACCGGCAGCGATACGCTTCTTGCGGGAGGCCTTGATAACGGAGGGCGTCTTGCGCTCATCTTTCGTCATCGACGAGATGATGGCCTGGTGACGCTTGAAAACCGACGTATCGAGATCCTGATCGCCCAGCTTGTCCTTGAGCTTGCCCATGCCGGGAAGCATGCCAAGGATACCGGAAATGGACCCCATCTTGCCGATCTGACGCAGCTGAGAGGCGTAATCGTCAAGATCGAACTTGCCGGCCATCATCTTCTTGGCGACGCGTTCGCTCTCTTCATGATCGAGCGTCTCACTGGCCTTCTCGACCAGTCCGGCAATATCACCGAGGCCGAGAATACGACCCGCCACACGCTCGGGATAGAAATCGTCGAGCGCTTCAAGCTTTTCGCCAAGACCGACCAGCTTGATCGGAGCGCCTGTGATGGCGCGCATCGACAGCGCTGCACCGCCACGCGCATCGCCATCCATACGGGTCATGACGACACCGGTGATGCCAACAGCCTCGTTAAAGCGCTGCGCCGTGTTGACCGCATCCTGACCCGTCATGGCATCGACGACGAGAAGCGTCTCTACCGGGCTGGTTGCATCGCGAACCTCACGCACTTCCTGCATGAGGCTTCGTCGATCGACAGACGACCTGCCGTATCGAGAATGACGATATCGTAGCCTTCGCGACGCCCCGTCTCGAGCGCACGCTTGGCAATCTCGACCGGCTGCTGACCGGCAATGATGGGGAGCGAGCCAACGCCGACACGCTCTGCCAGCTGCTGAAGCTGAAGCTGGGCTGCAGGACGCTGAACGTCGAGGGAGGCCAGCAGAACGCGCTTGCGCTCACGCTGCGCCAAACGCAGGGCAATCTTACCTGATGTCGTTGTCTTGCCCGAGCCCTGAAGGCCTACCATCAGGACAGGAACAGGGGCGGCAGCCGACAGATTGAGCGGCACATTCCCTGCACCGCCAAGTGCTTCGATCAGCGCATCATTGACGATCTTAGCAACGGCCTGACCGGGCGAAATGCTCTCAAGCACTTCAGTCCCGACCGCTTTTTCCTTCACCTTGTTGACGAAGTCACGAACGACCGGCAGGGCAACGTCCGCATCCAGCATCGCCAGACGCACTTCGCGCATCGCTTCGGCAACATCCGCCTCGGACAGCCGACCACGCTTGGACAGCCCCTCAAATACACCGGAAAGTTTGCCAGAAAGCGCGTCGAACACGGAGAACCCTTATAAGCAACAGAAAGACGCCACTGCGCGAGCCTTCGCGAGGTGGCGTTTCAAATCTGACGTCGAGCTAAAGGGGTGGGGACGCAAAGTCAAGCCCAAACACCCCTCGCCCATGAGAGTCTCTGATAAGAGACCCGCTGAAGAGACGATGCGTCTCTTACGGCGCGTCGGGATCGTCCTTGTCGGCGTCGCCCTTCACATGAGGCGGACGCAGCAGGTCGTGTATCTGACCCTCGAGTGCGTCAAGCTTGTCCTGCGTGACTCGTGCCTTGTCGAGCTGCTCCGGGGTCAGGATATCATGAATGGCAACGGCATCGGCAGCCCTCGCCTCCTCGTCCTTCGCATTGAGGGCCTCTTTCTGCTTGATCAGGCCATCGAGCTTTGTCTTGTCTATGGGTCCCTTGGCCAGAAACAGGGCGCCGATCTGACGGTCGAGATCACGATGCTGGCGCATATCGGCACGACGCTCGGCATGATGCGCGTGCACGAGGCTATGGATCTTGTCACGCTGTTCTTTGGTCAGCTCGACACCGTGCAGCATACCCATCAAGGGCGGCGGCGGTGGCGGCATGAAGCCCATATGGTCTGGAGGCGGTAACGGACCACCGGATGCTGGTATCGGAGCATGGGCATGAGCCAGCGCCAAGAAAGAAGGCGCGGCCACAATGGCCAACATGCAGAAAGTCCTCTTAGAGATCATACTCGTCATCTTCCTATACTCACGAAGACATCAAGGACGATGTCCGTGACGGCTCTTTAGCAAGAAGAATGAGGAGAACGAGGGCCAAAGCACTACAGAGTGTATGGATTGTTACAGGGAGCCCCCGACACGCAGCGGCCCAATACTCATCTGCAAAACAGCGCTCGAGACACATATAACACATTCATGTTATTTACATACCACCACCTTGTTATTTCGCGGGAAGAATGAGAGCGTCATCCCACGCGCTCCCGCCGGAATGCGTCATGACTCGGATCGGCAAAACCCATGTGTATCATGCCCAGACATCTGCATGAGGCCCTTGACAACAGACAACGCCCTGTCTGTGCGCAAAGCGCGATCCGAGGCACGTCCTCCTGTTACATTTTAAAAGATTTCAGGGATACGAGCCCTCGTTTTCCTGACTGACGCCGAAAACGCTCCGCTCGACGAAAAAGAGCGCCTCGCCCGGCATCAAGTGGCCCTCCAAGGACAGCCTCACATGAAGAAAACCCTGCTTCTGGCCAGCGTGGCCCTCGGCTTTGGTCTGGCAGCTCAGGCCAGAGCCGAAACGACCCTCACGATCGCCACCGTGAACAACACGCAGATGATCGAGATGCGTAAGCTTTCGACCGTGTTCGAGAAAGCGCATCCGGATATCCACCTGCGCTGGGTCACGCTGGAGGAAAATGTGCTGCGCCAGCGCGTGACGACCGATATCGCCACCCATGCAGGCCAGTTCGACATTCTGACCATCGGCAATTACGAGGTCCCGCTCTGGGCGAAGCAGGGCTGGCTATATAAATTCGATACGCTTCCGGCCGCCTATGACCTGAACGACATCATCGCTTCGGTCCGCGAGAGCATCAACTATGAAGGCAAGATCTACGCCCTGCCCTTCTATGCCGAGAGCGTCATGACGTTCTATCGCAAGGACCTCTTCGCCAAGGCCGGGATCACCATGCCCGAGACGCCGACTTACGATCAGATCCGGGACTTCGCGACCAAGACGACGGACAAGGGAAGCGACACCTACGGCATTTGCCTGCGTGGCAAACCGGGCTGGGGCGAGAACATGACCGTCATCACGACGATGGTCACCGGATTTGGCGGTCAGTGGTTCGACATGAACTGGAAACCCACCCTTGCCACGCCTGCATGGCGCAATGCTCTCACCTATTACACGTCGCTTCTGAAGCAATCCGGCCCTCCAGGCGCCAGCGCAAACGGCTTCAACGAAAACCTCTCGCTTTTCGCAACCGGCCATTGCGCGATCTGGATCGACGCGACCAGCGCAGCGGGCGTGGTTTTCGATGCCAAGCAGAGCAGCGTGGCCGACAAGGTCGGTTTCGCCTCGCTCCCGACGGGCAGCTTCAAGGGAGGCCCCACCTGGCTCTGGTCCTGGAACCTTGCGATCCCAGCATCCTCGACCCATGCCGAGGCCGCAAGCACCTTCATTCAATGGGCGACATCGAAGGAGTATATCCAGCTCGTCGCCAAGACAGATGGCTGGGTCAGTATTCCTCCGGGCACACGGAGCTCGTCTTACCAGTCGCCCGATTATCAGAAGGTCGCCCCTTTCTCGGCATTCGTCCTGAAAGCCATCGAGAGCTCGAATCCTTCCGGTCAAACGGCACAGCCGCGCCCTTATGTCGGGGCCCAGTTTGTGGATATCACACCGTATCAGGGGATCGGGACGCAGGTCGGCCAGACGGTCGCCTCGATCCTCGCCGGCTCAACCAGCGTCGATGCCGGGCTAAGCGCGGCGAACAGCGCAACCAATCGCGTGATCCGTCAATCAGGCTACCAGAAATAACCCAACAGCCGGGATGCTCACCGCTGCATCCCGGCTTCTCCAACACTTGCCCGGTGCCTGGCCGCTTTTACAAAACGAGCCGCTCTAGCGGCGGGCGAGCCAGTCTCGCGCCAGACCAAGCTCGTGCATGAAGCGAGCCTCTTCCTCCCTGGCGCGCTGAGGGTCCGGCAAACGCAGAAGGTAGGAGGGGTGAATGGTGGCCAGACTTGCCGGGCGCGCCATCGAGCCCTCACGAATCCTTCCTCGCATTTCTCCAAGACGACTGATCCGGCCCTCCACCGCCTGAAGGGCGCTGGCACCCAACGTGACAATCAAATCGGGCTGGACGAGCCTGATCTCCTGCTCCAGCCATGCCGAGCACGCGACAATTTCCGTTCGGTCTGGCGTCTGATGGATGCGCCGCCTTCCCTTGGAAACGAATTTGAAATGCTTGACAGCATTCGTCAGATAGACCGTTTCCTGATCGATCCCGACATGCTTCAGCACCCGATCGAGCACCTGCCCCGCAGGTCCGACAAATGGCTTTCCCTGCAAATCCTCCTGATCTCCGGGCTGCTCGCCCACCAGCATCAGACGCGCGCGCTCAGGCCCCGCTCCGGGCACGCTTTGCGTTGCATAGCGGCACAACTCGCAGCGCTGGCAGGTTTCGAGCGCGCGACCAAGGGCAGGAAGCCCCTCCAGAGCTTGCTCCTCCCTTCGGGTCACCGCCTCTCTTTCGCGCCACTCCGCTTGATGACGCGCATGAAAAGCCGGTGCGCGCCCGTCATTCTGCAAGGCAACCATCGCCGCAACGCGATTTTCAGCGTCGGCCAGCATCTGCGGGATCAAGCGGGTTTCGGGCAGGTTTTTCCAGTATTTCGTCGGCATTTCCGAGCGCATGGCCTTGGTCTTGATCCGCGCCGGATTGAAAATCGACTGATAATAGCTGTGCCAGAGCGTTTCGACATCGTCTTTGAGATCAGGCGCTTCGCAAGGCGTGCGGTCGCAGCGCATCTTGCCGTCTTCATGCAGGATGGACCCGATCGGTGTCAGGATCATCCAGTCCATGTCTGAGAACCGCTCAGCGAAGAACGGCGCGACACTCTCAAGAATATAATGCTCGGGCTCGAACCAGGCGACAAAATGCCTGCGCCCTTCTCCTTCTCGTTTCGTCTCCCGGAAACGCAGAAAGGCCTTCATCTTATGCGCGTCGCGTCTGATCTGCTGGGTCATCCGCGACGCTCCCGGATATCCGGATCGGTCGCGATTTCCAGCAGGGCTTTTTCCCGCTGCAAACGCCACAACAAACGATAAGCCAGAGCAAAACGTGCCGGGTCGCGATGCCGCAGAATAACGCGCAGCAGCGTCAGACCTGCTTTGGAAACATGACCCACAGGCGCCTCCGACGCCCCGGCAACAGGGGGAACGGAAACAGCATCAGAAGCCGTTTGAAAAAGCTCTGATTGAGCCGCATCCGAGCTCACCCACTCAACCTGCTCGGGCGCCCGATTTTCGGCCAGCGCCACACGCGCTACAGCGCGCCACGCATCGAAATCCGCATCGCCCGGTAGGTGAACCGTCTTCAAAGCAGACTGAGTTGCTGCGGCTGCGGACGAAACAGCGCAGCCAGATTGTTGCGGTCGAGCACCCGCGCCGGAGACCAGTCCGCCGTGATGATGAACGGTCTGACCTTGCGCAGAGAGACTTTCAAACGCTCGATATCCTCCAGCCGGATCGCCTTATGGCGACGCGCAGACAACAAGGCGCCCACGCTGCGCGGACCGAGCCCCGGCACGCGCAACAACATCTCCCGCCCCGCCCGGTTCAGATCGACAGGAAACTGGGCACGGTTCTGCAAGGCCCAGGCCAGCTTTGGATCAAGCTCCAGATCGAGCATGCCGCCCTCTCGCTGGGCAACAATCTCATCGAACGAGAAGCCGTAGAAGCGCACCATCCAGTCAGCCTGGTAAAGACGATGCTCACGTATAAGAGGCGGAGACTGCGCTGGCAGGGCAATCGACGCATCCGGGATGGGACTGAAGGCCGAGTAATAAACCCGTCGCAGCGCGTAGCCCGAATAGAGCGCGGCGCTACTGCGCAGGATGTCGTGATCGGTAGAGGTATCCGCCCCGACGATCATTTGCGTGCTCTGCCCTCCCGGCGCGAAGCGCCGCGGTTTGCGCCCGCTGAGCGTCCTGTCGCCCGATTCCTCGATCTTGAGCCGCAGCGCGCCCATGCTCTGACGGATATGCCCGGCATCCTTTTCAGGCGCATACGCAGCAAGCCCGGCTTCGGTCGGCATCTCGACATTGATCGAGAGCCGGTCAGCATAGAGCCTGCCTCTTCGATAAGGTGAGGAGCCGCATCGGGAATGGTCTTGAGATGGATATAACCATGGAAATGGTGCTTCAGGCGCAGCTCGCGCGCGACACGCACCATCTCCTCCATGGTGTAGTCAGAGGAACGGATTACACCAGAGGAAAGAAAGAGACCCTCAATGTAATTGCGCCGGTAGAATTCGAGCGTAATCCAGATGATCTCTTCCACGCTGAACCGGGTACGCTCGATCTTCGAGGAAGAACGGTTGATGCAATAGGCGCAGTCATAGATGCAGAAATTGGTCATCAGTATCTTGAGCAGCGAGATGCATCGGCCGTCAGGCGTATAGGCGTGACAGATCCCATTGGAGGCCTTCGACCCAAGCCCCAGCTCGCCCGGCTTCTTTTTCGAACTCACCCCGCTCGATGCGCAGGACGCGTCGTATTTGGCGGCATCGGAGAGAATTTCCAGCCTGGCAGCGAGGGTCTTTTTCATTCCTCGGAGATGGGTTTCCGACTGGAACAAGTCAAGAACATTCGATCCCCAAAAGCTGATTTTTCGACGAACGACGACCGACACTACACAGGATCATTTCGACACCCCTGACGCAGCACGGTATCGATTTGGATTTCGTCAGTCGATGCGCTAGACGGGAAGCACCTTGAGCAGTTCCTGCACAGCATTCTTGACCGTGTAGGGCTTCCGCAAGATCGGCACGTCTTCGAATTCCTGTGGAATCATCGTTCGATCCGCATAGCCAGTTGCAAAGAGGAACGGAATTCCCTTCTTGCGAAGAACCGAGGCGATGTCTTCGGAGGACTCCTTGCCAAGATTGAAGTCCAGAAGTGCGACATCCGGGCTCTGCTCTTTGATGGCTTGCAATGCCTCGTAGACAGAAGAGACCGTGCGGATATGTCGCACACCAGCAGCATTGAGCGCCTGCTCTGTCTCCATGGCAATCAGAAGCTGATCTTCGACCAGCAGAACCCGGGCTGAGTGGAGCAACGCGGATTGCGCGGCCGTGGCGTCCCCAACCTCATCCGGTTCCGGCGCTTCCGTCTTCTCGGAAACAAGCACCGCATGGCTCTCAGGGAAAGTCAGACGAATATAGAGACCTTCAGGCCGGAACTCTCGCAACGACGTTCCGCCAAGTTCATGCGGAATTGCTCGCTCGAGCAGCACCGAGCCGAACCCGCTTGACTTGGGAGGTGTGACAGGCGGCCCTCCACTTTCGATCCATTCAAGCACCCAGCCACCCTGTGCAGCATCGAGGAACCACGTGATTTTCAGGGTGCCTGAAGGACGTGACAGAGCCCCATACTTGGCGGCGTTGGTCGCCAGCTCGTGCAATGTGAGGGCGGAGACAGAAAGTGCAGGTCCGGACAACCAGAGATTGGGCCCCTCAAGCTGCACAGCAGACGGTTGATGACGATAGGGCTCAAGTTCGGCTTCGAGCAGAACGCGCAGCAATCCCCCGCCATCGCTGCGCGCCACCTGATCATGCGCGCTGGCGAGCGCCTTGATGCGCCCCCGCAAGGTCTCGACATAGTCTTCAATCGTCCGGTCACCGCCAACCGGGCGACCAACGAGGGATTGCACAACCGCCAAAATGTTTTTGACGCGATGATTGAGCTCTTCATTGAGCATGCGTTGACGCAGATCGGCATCGGCACGTTCTGAAAGCTGCTGCTGGTGATAAACGCCCATCACTTCAATCAGCGCCGAACGCAACTGTCCGGCCGCCTCGATATCGAAGCTCGACCATGGCAGGCAGCGTTCATGCACCTGCTCTTTCCAGATGGCGAAACTCTGTCGGGGGGTCAGACGTGGGCCGTGCGGGCCATGTTCGTATGTCTTGTTGGGGTCACCACCCAGTTGATCGTCTGTACAATCTCGCGCCTGAACAGAAACACGTAGTTTTCCGGTTGAGGCGAGATTGGAATGATGAGCACACCCGCAAGGTCCGCTGTGTGCGCGGCGATCCAGGGATGATCCTTGACCAGATGATCGGACTGCCAGATCTGGGTACCTGCTTTTTTCCGAGCAAGCTCGACAAACTCCCGCTGAACGTCTTTCGGAGCTGAAATCCCGTGCCCGGTCCATTCGTTATCGATCCAGATGGCAATACCGTCGGACTGGATCAGCGGCGCGAGACGGCTGATCTGCCCCCGCAGATATGCAGGCATATCCGACACTGAAGCCGCATTGCGCAGCACGCTCTCGATAAGTCCATGCGTCCGCTCGGCGACCTGAAGACGTGTTGTCTTGAGGATAACGATGATCTGAAGCGCAAAAAACTCCGAAAACATCTGCACGACGGCACGCTCTGCAATTGGCAGCGCGCGGGGGGAATAGTGATGGCACGCGATCATGCCCCAGAGCGCACCATCAATGACGATCGAAATCGACATCGAAGCACGCACGCCCATATTGGTCAGATATTCACAATGGATAGGGGACACACTACGCAACTGGCCGAGCGACATGTCGAGCGGTGTCAGCCCTTCGGTCTCGACGAGCGGCACCGGCGTGTAAAGCACATCCGCAATCATCCGAATGGGAGAGCGGCGGTAAAGTTCTCTCGCCTGAGCGGGAATGTCCGCACTCGGAAAATGCTGCCCCAGGAAGCTTTCCAGAGACAGTGCACGCGCTTCGGACACAACCTTGCCCGACCAGTCATCGGCAAAGCGATAAACCATGACACGATCATAATCGAGCAGACCGCGCATCAGCATGGTCACAACGTCAAAGAGACGAGCAATGTCGGTCGTCTTACGGACCCGATCCATCATGCCATGAAGCTGGGTCAGAAACTTGGTCGCACGTTGAGTCGGGGCCGCAGGTTCGCATTCGAGAACGACCTCGCCATCGACCATATGCACCGCAAGATCGAAATTCGACTCAAGACCCAAGCCCTGATTGAGCAGAAAAACGGGACGACGCTGGGTCACGCTCAGGGTCAGGGCATTGCGGATATCATGTACGATGTCGGGTCCGAAGAGCTCGATCAGGTTGCATCCGAGCTTCAGATCATCCCGGTCGAGCATCAACGGCGCATTGGCCGAATGACGCAGCACCGTAAACTCGCTCATCGTACAGGTGACGAGGCAACCATGGGGCTGGATGCTGCCGGGAACATGAATCGGTTCGCGGTCACAACTCGTCAGATCAACCTGACCAAACTCAGCCATAGGCTTGACTCCCTGCACAGGCGACACGGGTCAGTGCATTGTAAGCGTGACTGAAAAGAAGCAAGGCCGCCGCCCCTGCTTCATCAGGGTCGAACTCCGGCGCCTCTTCGAGCAAGGTCAGGAATTTGCGCCAGTTTTCCGGCGCGCCGGTCTGCAAAGCAAGGTGACTAGCGCCATGCGCCTCATCAAATCCTAAGGCCATCGCTCGTTTAGCTATGATCCGTGCGCCCAAAGCCGACCCTTCCAAGGTGTACAGCATTCCAAGCAAACTCGATCCTGTTTCAGGAGGCGCGATCTCTGGCACCTCGAGCGGCAAAAGGCAGAGACTAGTCATATCCCGCGCCAGCGCCGCGCGGGTCGACACGGGGCGCCAATCTGACAGCCAAACAGGATAAGGCCGGATTTCAAGAGCGGTTTCTGCTGCAGACCGAAACGCCGCCATACCCAGCACATAACGGTCATAATCCCGTTTCGTCCCTAGCGCACCGATAAGGCCATCAAGCCTCTCATGGGCGCCATGAACGTGATCACGAAGCATGAACCGCCTTGTGGTGTGAACCGTCAGCACAGCGAACCGGGCGAAAGCGTCCGTACAGACATAGTCAATCAGTCCTGTTCCACAAGCGTGAATAGCCTCCTATTTAGAGCGATCCGAAGACCGTTGTAAACACGAAGATTTCAAGGCAATTTTCTTGAGGAACGTTCTTTTTCAAGTAAAGTACATATAAAACAACAATTATTAAATTACGATGAAACGCATTTATATTTTCTACATTGCAAGGATTTTTGACGTTATATTTCGTTTTTATATCGTTTTATTCTTGTTCGATATTTGAGTATCTTTTTATTTTCTACGTTCGGCCGTTCAATAGACTGACCGCGTAAATGCAAGAAGACGACGACCATAATTCGCTACTTGGTATATTTTTGTATCCATGTCCCCACTCAGCCTCACCTGAGACGAGCGGAAACATAGCCCACTTGGCCGGCAGCGCTGCGAAACGAACCGACCCTCTTGATTATCCCTTCCCGGCTCGCCTCTTCTCGAGCGGAGAGGGGCCGAGCTCACGCAGCAGTTCTGCCATTCTGGCATAAGCCTTGTTTCGATAGGCCACGAGGGCTTCCGTCTCTTCTGGTGTATAGTCCCCGTAATAGCCGGCACCGTTCTTGACACCGTGCTTCCCCTCAGCGACCAGATTTTTGACTGTCTCCGGGCAGGACAAACGAGGGCCGAAAGCCTTTTCAGCTGTCACGAAGCAATTCACGTAGACATCGAGACCCGCCATGTCGGCGATGGCGAAGGGACCAAAAAAAGGCAACCGAAACCCGAATGTCGAACGGACGAGCGTGTCGACATCCTCCGGCGTCGCAACGCCTTCTTCCACAATCGTGTTGGCTTCCTTGAACAGGGCATATTGTAAGCGGTTCAGGACAAAAGTCGGTCGGTCGGCCACTTCAGCGGCTTGCCGGTCGATGCGTTCCAGCATCTCCTTGACTGCTGCGACCACGTCCCGGCTCGTCTTCGTGCCGCTAACGAGTTCGACACCGGGAATGAAGGGCGCTGGATTACTGAAATGCACCGTCAGAAACCGCTCCTGCCCCGAGACAAAAGGCGCCAGAACATGAACGGGAAGCGTGGAGGTATTTGTCCCGATAATTGCATCAGGCCTGGCTGCCGCGCTGATGCGCTCGAGCACGGTGCGTTTGATATCCTCGTTTTCGAACACCGCCTCTTCGATAAAATCGACATCCCGCACAGCCTGTTCGATAGAGGGAGCCGCCGCGAGATTGGCCGAGATACGGTCATAGCTGCCAGGTTGGATTAATCCCTGGTCTTCGAACGCGCGCGCCTCACGGAGCAAACGCTCCAGAGCGCCTCGCGTCACTTCAGGAGAGATATCGGCGAGAACGACCCGTATGCCGGCAGCCGCAAGACTTTGCGCAATTCCTCCACCCATATAGCCCGCGCCAATCACTGCAGCGCTCTCGATAACCTGAACCGACATGATGCTTACCCCTCACGATCAATTTGATGGACGCTGAAACCCGGTTGTTCCAGCGATGATCAGGGCGAAAGAAATAATCACCCAAAGAGGGGCACGTCCAATAGAGGTATTCGCGCATTACATAACGGTTTTACTATGAAACTACCGATCCCCCCTCTCCCTCTCGGCCCCTTCTGGTTCAACGCTTCGCGCCTCAAGATACGCCATCTTCAGCTTCTCGCTGCGTTCTCACGCCATTCAACACTGCAGGCTGCCGCCGAAAGTCTCGGCATGGTTCAGCCTGCGGCATCGAAACTCATCGGCGATCTCGAAACACTCATGAAAGTGAAGCTTTTTCAGCAGGAAGGGCGACGCATGATCCCAACCTTCGCCGGGGAGGTGCTGACACGCCACGCTCTCACCATTCTGGACGAGCTCGACCGGACCCGCGTCGAACTCAATGCGTTCATCGATGGCCATTCCGGCTATGTCTCAATTGGCGCGATCGATGGACCCGTCATTCAGTCGGTGGTCGATATGCTGGGCGTCGCCCAGAGAGATTACCCGCAGATCGAGCTCGATTGTCGCAGTGGTCCGAGCGACGCGCTCTTCCAGATGCTGGCAGATGGCCAGATTGACATCATGCTCGGTCGGCGTCCGGTCCAGCCTTGGGCCTGTCCGTTTTCCTACGAGGAAATTGCGTCTGAAAATCTGGTTGTCGCCGCACGCCCCGGCCACCCTCTCCTTTCGGGCGGTGCGGTCGCGCTCGAAGATCTGGCATCATGCTCTTGGATTCTGCAGCGCAGAGGCAGCAGGTCGAGACAGTGCCTGGAAGAGCTTTTTCTCGAGCGAAAACTCGCCCTCCCGCAGCGTGTCGTCTCTTCTGATTCCTGGATGATGACTCTGGCCTACATCACCCGATCGGACGCCCTCACTCTCCTGTCTGCGCCCGCAGCCGAACTTCAGCGCGATATTGGCCAGATCTCTCTGCTTCCGATCGACTTCACGCTCGATACCGCTCCGTGGGGCCTCATCACATCCAGAGCACGCGCGCTCACCCCCGCCGCCATTACCATTCTCTCTCTGCTCACACAGACCCTGAGGCCGGCGATGAGCCCCACCTTTCACACGATCGATCACACCAGTCGCACCTAATCCCCCTGCACGCACGATCCTGCCTCGCTGATGGTGCAAAACGTTCGGAGCCTTTCGTCATGACGGCCCATTCACTCATCAATCGTCTGAAGCTTCGGCATCTACGCCTCATTCTCGAGCTGGAAGCGACGAATAATCTTCACCGTGCTGCCGAGCGCATGAACCTCTCTCAACCCTCGGCTTCCAAGCTCCTTCAGGAAATCGAGCACGCACTCAACACACGCTTGTTCGAGCGGACGTCCCAGGGCGTTTTTCCAACGGCGGGCGGGGTCATGGCTGCGCGACATGCCCGATTGATGCTCAACGACATCGAGCGTCTGCAACATGACATCGATGCTCTGGAAGAAGGCACTCACGGCACGGTCCGGGTGGGCTCGATCGTCGCTGCCCTGCCCGATCTCATCTCACCCGTTTTTGCCGAGATCACCCAGTCTCACCCCGGGATCGGCCTCTCTCTGACAATCGATACAAGCGATGCGCTGCTTCTCGCGATGGAAACGTGCA
This sequence comes from Asaia astilbis JCM 15831, assembly GCF_000613845.1. Lineage (GTDB taxonomy): Bacteria > Pseudomonadota > Alphaproteobacteria > Acetobacterales > Acetobacteraceae > Asaia > Asaia astilbis. The sequence continues at coordinate 6,595 of NZ_BAJT01000009.1, read as the reverse complement.
GGCTGGATTTTATCGTCGGTCGCCCGATTGGACTGCACAGCCCAGGCTCGATCGAATGCCTCGAACTTGCTAATGAGCCTTTATGCGTCGTGACCAGTTGCCGCAATCCGATTGATGACACCGGAGACCTCACCTTACGCGATGTTGCTCAGGAGCGATGGATCCTTCAAACGGCGCCGAGCCCTATGAGACGAGCGATCGAAGCCGCATTTACGACAGCGCTCCTGCCGCTTCCTGCTCATCCGATCGAGGCCTCCTCCATGTTCGCGACCATAGACCTCCTCATGCACTCCAATATGCTTGCCGTTATCCCCAGAAGTGTCAGCCAACATTACGAAAGAGCCGGGATGATCCGTCGCCTGTCTGTTTCTCTGCCAGACCTCCTGGGGGCCTACTCACTCATAAGGCGCGTGGACAGACCTCTTTCTCCCGCGTCCCAGCTGGTTTTCGACGCAATCGAAGCTCAGTCGATCAGAAAAGCTGATCGACCCTTTCCTTATTGCACCTAGCGTATCATTAACTTTTAGATAGTCTTTGGTCATCTTGCTTCGGGTTATCCGAAAGGAAAGGTGACACAGATGAAGATCCTCATCATTGGCGCTGCAGGCATGCTCGGCCGCAAGTTTGCGGAGAGCCTGGTTCGCAAACCACTCCACTCTGCCCCCACGCCGACACGCCTCACCCTCGCGGATGTCGTCGCTCCCCTCGTGCCGACCGATTTCGCAGGAAGCTGCGAGACGATGACCTGCGATCTCACTCAGCCCGGATCTGCCCAACGCCTGCTGAGCGGCCGACCTGACATCATCTTCCATCTCGCAGCCATCGTTTCAGGCGAGGCTGAAGCCGATTTTGAAAAAGGGTATACCGTCAACCTCGATGGCACTCGAACGCTCTTTGAAACCATCCGCCAGATTGGCGCAAAAGAGAGCTGGAAACCCCGCGTCGTTTTCGCCTCGTCCAACGCCGTATTCGGCGGGGACTTTCCCGATTACATTCCCGACGACTACATTCTGACCCCTCAGACCAGCTACGGCACCCAGAAGGCCATTGGCGAGCTGCTTCTGACCGATTATCGGCGTCGCGGTATTTTCGACGGGATCGGCCTGCGCCTGCCAACAATCTGCGTGCGACCGGGCAAACCCAACCGCGCCGCCTCGGGCTTCTTTTCCGGAATCATCCGCGAACCTCTGATCGGTCAGAAAGCCACCCTGCCTGTGCCTGAGACCACACGCCACTGGATGACGAGCCCTCGCTCTGCCGTGGAATTCCTGCGCCACGCCGCCACACTCGATCTCTCTCTCCTTGGCGAGCGCCCCAATCTCTCGATGCCCGCCCTGTCTGTCACCGTGGGCGATCAGATCGCCGCACTGAAGCGGATCGCCGGTCCTGAGGCGGTTGCTCTTATCCGGCATGAGCCGGATGAGGCGATTGCCCGGATCGTTTCGGGCTGGGCGAGAAGTTTCGACCCACAACGAGCACTGAAACTGGGCTTCACGACCGAACAAAGCTTCGATGACATCATCCTGGCCCATATCGCGGACGAACTCGGCGATCGTCTCGTCTGATCGATTTTCCCTGTTTCTTCTCTGATCACCTCCGCCTCCAGGCGTCTTGCCCGTGTCGCGCACGAGGAGTCACCTCTCATGACTGTCGAGACGTCACTTTCTTCGCTTCCTCACTCTCACGAAACGGACACCCTTCGGGCAGGAGCTACGAAGAAAGCGTTCGCCAAGCTCCTGCCGTTTCTCATCCTGATGTACATCGTCGCTTTTCTGGATCGATCGAATATCGGATCGGCCAAACAGGCCCTGCACAGCGATGCAGGCGTCTCGGATGCGATGTTCGCCTTCGGGGCTGGTGTGTTTTTTATCGGCTACGCCCTGTTTGAAGTCCCGAGTAACCTGATCCTGTATCGTGTCGGAGCGCGACGTTGGATGGCACGGATCATGGTAACATGGGGTGTCGTCTCCGCTGCCATGATGTTCACGCATGGTGACCTCTCCTTCGTCATCCTCCGCACTCTGCTCGGGATCGCCGAAGCCGGTTTTTTCCCGGGGATCATGCTCTATTTAACCTTCTGGTTTCCTGAAAAAGAGCGAACGCGCGTTCTTGGCGTCTTCTATTTCGGTTACCCGCTGGCCATGACATTCGGCAATCCGCTCTCAGGCGCCCTGTTCGGTCTGGACGGTGTTCTCGGTCTGGCGGGATGGCAATGGATGTTCCTTCTCGAAGGCGGCCTCGCCGTCGTGATGGGGATCGCAACCTGGTTCATCCTGCCAGATGGCCCACAGAGCGTCGCCTGGCTGAGTGCGGATGAGAAACTCGCGCTGGAAACGATCCTGAAAAGCGAAGCGATCACCAAACAAGGGGCGCACTATGACGGTGCTCACCTCGGGGGATTATTGCAGTCCAGCAAGCTTCTCCAGTTCCTGATGCTTTACATGGTCATCCAGATCGCAAGTTATGGCGTCGTTTTTTATCTGCCCGAACAGGTCTCATCCATTCTGCATGAGGAAATCGGCTTCAGGGTCGGTCTTGTCAGCGGAATACCCTGGGCTTTCGCCATATTATTGACCTTCGTCGTCACACGGCTCGTTCAGAAACATGACGCATCACGACTGGGTCTTATCTTCTGCCTCGCCGCAGCGGCGCTCGGCCTCGTCATATCGGGCGCCGATTCAGGCCCGGTCGCCATCATCGGCCTCTGCATTGCAGCCGCTGGCGTGGTCACCGTGCAGGCTGTCTTCTGGAATTTTCCCCTCACCCATTTCACCGGTGTCCAGGCTGCGGGGGCAATCGCCCTCATCAATGCTCTTGGTAATCTTGGCGGGTTCGTTGCGCCAAACATCCGCAGTTTTGCCGCCCATCTTTGGGCGACGCCGGTAGCGGGGCTCTACGCCGTCGCAGTCTCGGGACTTGTCGGTCTGATGATCGCAGCCTTCCTGCCGCGAACGCATCGACAAAGTCACCACCCCGCCCTGTGAGCCTCGCCTTCCCGATACCCCCTGAAAGGATAAAGCAATGTCATCGCCTCTCAACCGCACAAACTGGCCGATCGCCGCTGCGATGATCCAATATCCCAACATTCTGCCTGACGGATCGAGCGTACAGGATCAGAAACCTGAAGAATGGGCCGCCACCTTGGCGGAAGTTACAGATGCAGGTTTTACCGAAATCGATCCCACGGATTCGTGGATCAGGCTTGCCGATCTCTCCGAAGCCCGCCTGACCCTCTTCGCGGATCTCGTGAAAGAGGCAGGACTGACAATGCCGGGATTCACCACGGCTCGTCGCTCGGTCATCGATCCGGAACGGGCGGATGAGAATCTTGCCTATAGTCATCGCGTCATCGATACCGCAGCGCGACTGGGAATAAAGGAAGTCTCGTTCGGGCTTTTCTATCCTCTGACCCCGGCTCAACAAGCTGCGCTGTGGTTCTGGACGGCTCAGGGGACAGTCAGCCCGGAAGATCCGTCAGTCTGGCAGAAGGCTGTCAGCCGTATCCGCGAGTTGGCCCGACATGCTCAGGAGGTCGGTATCGGCCTTTCGATGGAGATGTATGAGGACACTTATCTCGGCTCCGCCGAGAGCGCCGTGCGCTTCGTGCAGGATGTCGATCATCCCGCTGTCGGCATCAATCCCGATCTGGGCAACCTGGTCAGACTGCATCGGCCGGTCGAGCACTGGGCCACGATGATGGCACAAGTGGCCCCTTTTGCGCGTTACTGGCACGCCAAAAACTACTACCGGACTGAGGACGCCACGACCGGAATGGTCGTAACCGCTCCGGCGCCCCTTGAATTCGGCGTTATCAGTTACCGTGCGGCGATCAAGATGGCGCTCGCTCACGGCTTCAAAAGCGCTTTTCTGGTCGAGCATTACGGCGGTGACGGTTTGAGCGTCAGCGCGACGAACCGCGAGTATCTACGCCGCATTCTGCCGCGATGAAAATGCGCCCTCGCATTCAAGATCATGCCTGATGCGAGGGCACTGCAAGCTGCACCTATTTTTTCCTCAATCGACCCTGAGAAAATCATGCCCAGATTACGCTGGCTGATGATCGGCCTCTGTTTTGCCGCGACCGCGATCAATTACATCGATCGGGCGACAATCGCCATTGCGGCCCCGTTCATGGCCCGCGATCTGAACATCGATCCGGCAACGCTTGGTCTCATTCTGGGCGCGTTCTTCTGGACCTATGCGTTGATGCAGCTCCCCTTCGCTGGTGATTGACCGCCTCGGCGTGCGCGTTTCCTACGCATGTGCCGTCATATGGTGGTCGATCTGCACCGCGCTGACCGCAGGGGCAACAGGTCCCTACAGCATCTTCGCACTGCGTCTGGCTCTCGGTATCGGGGAAGCAGGCAGCTATCCGTCCAATGCAAAGGTGGCTGCAGTCTGGTTTCCGAAAGGGGAACGCGGCATCGCAGCGGGCATTTTCGATAGTGGCTCACGCGCTGGGTCGGCTCTTTCTCTGCCCCTCGTCGCCTTACTCATCGCGTGGCTCGGCTGGAAACTGGCTTTCGTCGCTGCCGGAGGTCTCGGCCTTATCTGGGTTTTTGTCTGGTTGGCGCTCTACCATGATCCTGACAAACATCGGTCTCTACCAGCGAACGAACTCGCTACGCTGAAAGCGGCTCAACCTTGCTCTGCGACGGCTCCACCCGGTGCATGGCGGGAATTGCTTCGCAGACGAACGGTCTGGGGCATGATGCTCGGCTTCTTCTGCGCGAATTTCGTCTTCTACTTCTTTGCTACCTGGTTTCCGAGTTATCTCGTCAGTGCCCACGGATTTTCGCTCAAGGAACTTGGTTTGATCGGGATGATCCCGGGTCTCGTCGCGATACCGGCGGCATGGCTGGGCGGCTGGACGTCTGATCGACTCTATCAAAAGGGCTGGAGCCTGACCGCAGCACGCAAAAGCTGCCTCGTTGGCGGGCTGCTGCTTTCATCGGTCATTGGCTTGTCGGCTTTCACAACCCAGACCTGGCTCTGCATCACGTTTCTTTCCCTCTCTTTCGGAGGCATCGCTTTTACAGGTGCCAATATCTGGTCTCTGCCTGCAGATATCGCACCGAGCCCCGACCTCGTCGCAACACTGAGCGGATTGCAGAACAGCGCAGCCAATATTGCCGGGATCGTCATCGCAAGTTTCACGGGCCTCATGGTGAGCCTGACCCACGGGTCCTTCATCATTCCGCTCTGTGCCACAGGCATCTTCGGACTATTAGGCGCCCTCTCCTATCTCTTCATCGTGGGGCCCATTGCCCCCCTGGAGCTCAGCGAGACGCTCTGTGTCCCTGCCGCCCACCCTGTCAGGAGTTGAGATTTGTCCCACCTTTTTCCAAACCGCTTGAAAAAATTCTGAACCTGAACGATTTCGAAGTCCTGGCTCGAGCTCATCTGCCAAAAGCGCTCTACGGGTATGTCAAGGGGGGCGCGGATGGCGGCGTGACGCTTCGCCATAATCTGGAAGCGCTCGAGCGTATCAAAATGATACCGCGGGTCCTGCGTGATGTCTCAACTGGCTCGCAGGAGGTAACCCTCTTCGGAAAGCGCTATGCCAGTCCCTTCATGATCGCGCCAATGGGCGCCTCAGCGATCGTCGGATATGACGCCGACAACGCCATGGCCAGAGCCGCGAAGGCCGCACGCATACCTTTTATTCTGAGTGCCAATGCGATCACATCGATCGAGGAGATTGGAAAAACCTACCCCGGCTGCTGGTTCGCCGGCTATCAGAAACCCGATGAGCCCAACATTGAGCGCATGACCAAACGCGTCGCAGACGCAGGCTTCAGTGCTTACTTTCTGACCGCCGACGTGGCGGTTGGGTCGAATAGAGAGAATAATGCGCGTAACGGGTATACCATGCCCTTTAGGCCGACAGCCCGCCTGGCATTGGATATGCTCTCTCATCCGTCATGGCTCTATCGCACCGCATGGCGAACCCTGCGTCAAAGAGGAATCCCGGCGATCCGCAACATCGATCCGGCAGCCTCCCCTTCCATCTTTTCGCGAGAGATCAATTCAGTAACCGGCTATCCAGGCTTCAACTGGAAGCATGCCGAAATGATCCGGCGCCACTGGAAAAGCGCCTTCATCATCAAAGGCATTCTCTCCCCAGAAGATGCACGTCTGGCGCGCGAGATCGGTGCGGATGGTATCGTGGTTTCGAACCACGGGGGACGTCAGCTCGATTGCGCTGTCTCGCCTATAGAGACCCTAAAGCGCGTGCATGAGCATTCCGGCGATATGACCGTTCTGGTCGATAGCGGCTTCAGACGAGGGACCGACGTCATAAAAGGGCTGGCTCTTGGCGCCGCCTCAACATTGATCGGTCGACCGTTTCTTTATGCTGCTGCTCTCGGCGGAGAACCGTATGTGAGACACGCGATTGGACTTTTGCAGCGCGAAATCCACACAAACCTATCACTCATGGGCGCAGTAAATTGTGACACTCTACGCGAAGAGGCGTGCGTCCACTGCTGGCCTTCGCCGACACAGTGCATTTAGCCGACAAAGTGTCTCAGGCGCCACAGCCACTGTCATGCCACTGCCTGCGCATTCGCGCGTAGCCGATTTCTGACTAAGC
>NZ_BAJT01000010.1 GCF_000613845.1 Asaia astilbis JCM 15831 | reverse complement strand
CGTCGTGGTGCGCCTGCCGCCCCCAAGAAGACCGGTGATTCCCGTCGTTCGGGCCGCATCGATGTGCGTGCCGCAATCGAAGGTGATGACGACAAGACGCGTTCACTCGCTTCTGTCCGTCGTCAGCGCGATCGTGAGCGTCGTCAGGCTGAACTCGAGCGTTTGCGTGCCGATCAGGTTCGCGTCGTCCGTGACGTGATTCTGCCGGAGTCGATCAGCGTTGCCGAACTCGCCAACCGTATGGCTCTCCGTCAGGCTGAGGTCGTCAAGGCGCTCATGAAGATGGGTGTGATGGCGACACCGACCCAGCTTATCGATGCGGATACGGCTGAGCTGGTCATCAGCGAATTCGGACATCGCGTTCGTCGTGTTGCGGAAAGCGACGTGGAACTCGGCATCGAGGGCGTTGAAGATCGTGAAGACGAGCTGGTTGCCCGCGCTCCGGTTGTGACCGTTATGGGTCACGTCGATCACGGCAAGACCTCGCTGCTCGACGCGCTTCGCACCACGGATGTGGCAGCAGGCGAAGCCGGTGGCATCACGCAGCATATCGGTGCCTATCAGGTAACGGTCCCCAGCGGCGCGAAGATCACCTTCGTCGATACGCCGGGTCACGAAGCCTTTACGTCGATGCGTGCTCGCGGTGCTTCCGTGACAGACGTCGTCATTCTGGTCGTTGCAGCCGATGACGGTGTGATGCCGCAGACGATTGAAGCCATCAAGCACGCCAAGGCAGCTGATGCTCCGATCATTGTGGCCATCAACAAAATCGACAAGCCGGGTGCGAATCCTGACCGCGTGCGTCAGTCGCTCCTCAGCCACGAGATCGTTGTTGAGGCTCTCGGCGGTGATGTGCAGGATGTCGAGGTTTCGGCGCTCAAGCGTACGGGTCTGGACAAACTGGAAGAAGCCATCCTGCTTCAGGCAGAAGTGCTCGACCTGAAGGCGAATCCGAACCGTGTCGCCGAAGGCTCGGTCATCGAAAGCCGTCTCGACCGTGGTCGTGGTCCGGTGGCTACCGTTCTGGTTCAAAAGGGGACGCTCAACCGCTCCGACATCGTGGTGGCTGGCGCCGAGTGGGGCCGCGTGCGTGCCATGCTCGACGACAAGGGACGTCAGCTCAAGGATGCCGGTCCGTCCATGCCGGTCGAGCTGCTCGGTATCACGGGCGTCCCGGGTGCGGGTGAACCGTTCGTCGTTGTCGAGAACGAAAACCGCGCTCGTGAGATCTGCGAGTTCCGTCAGCGTCGCCAGCGTGACAAGATGGCAGCCGGTCGTGCTGCTGCTCGTGGTACGCTCGACCAGATGCTTGCCCGCATTCAGGCAGGTGAGCAGAAGGAAGTGGCTCTGCTCATCAAGGCCGACGTGCAGGGCTCTGCCGAAGCGATCGAAGCCTCGGTGCTCAAGCTCGAGCATGAGGAAGTCCGCATCCGCGTGCTGAACGCCTCGGTTGGTCAGATTACGGAGAGCGACATCCAGCTCGCGAAGGCCTCGAACGCCATCATCGTGGCCTTCAATGTTCGTGCGACCTCGCAGGCTCGTGAAATGGCCCAGCGCGAAGATGTCGACATCCGTTACTACTCGATCATCTATCAGGTGACCGACGATGTGGAGCAGCTGGTCAAGGGCAAGGTCGCGCCTAAGCACCGCGAGAAGTTCCTCGGTTATGCGGAGATCCGTCAGGTCTTCAACATCACCAAGGTCGGCAAGGTCGCCGGTTGCTATGTCACCGAGGGCGTGGTCAAGCGTGGCTGTGGCGTGCGTCTGCTGCGTGAAAACGTGGTGATCCATGAAGGCGATCTGAGCCAGCTCAAGCGCTTCAAGGACGACGTCAAGGAAGTCGCTCGCAACTACGAGTGCGGTCTTTCCTTCGCTGGCTATAACGACCTCCGCGAAGGCGATATGGTTGAGTGCTTCGAAATGGAAGTGATCCCTGCATGAGGGGATCGCGTTCCAAGGTTCCGGGGTTTTCGGGCCCCGGCGACGCCGCCGGTGGCCCGTCGCAGCGCCAGCTGAGGATGTCCGAAGAGGTCCGTCGTGTCCTCTCGGAGATCTTTGCCCGCACTGAATTCCGTGATCCGGAGCTTGTCGACGTGCGTGTGACGGTCACCGAGGTTCGTATCTCGCCTGATTTCCGTCATGCCACGGCCTTCGTTTGCCGTCTCGGACGGAGCGATGTTGACGAAATCCTTCCGGCGCTCAAGCGTATCGCGCCGTTTCTGCGCACCGGGCTCTCAAAGACATTGCGTTCCCGCATGGTTCCCGAGATCCATTTCCAGCCCGATACGGCGCTGGAACATGCGATGGACATGGACGCGCTCATGCGTACTCCCGAGGTCAAGCGCGACCTCGATTCAGAAGACTGAGCGGAGCGACCCATCATGGGACGCAAAAAAGGGCAGGATATCGACGGCTGGCTGGTCGTCGATAAGGACCTGCACACGCTCTACCGACGTCGTCAATAAAACACGCTGGCTCTTCGACGCGAAAAAGGCGGGGCATGGCGGTACGCTGGATCCGCTTGCGACTGGGATTTTGCCCGTCGCGTTCGGTCAGGCGACCAAGACAATTCCCTATATTATGGATGCCACCAAGCGGTATCGATTTACGCTCTACCTCGGAGAGTCCCGCACGACGGATGACCGTGAGGGCGAGGTTGTTGCGACCAGTGAACATCGCCCGTCCGACGAAGCCTTGCGTGCAGCGCTTCCCGCGTTGACGGGTGATATCATGCAGGTTCCCCCTGTGTATTCCGCTCTCAAGGTCGATGGTGCCCGATCTTATGATCTGGCCCGCGCAGGCAAGCCGCCGGAGCTGCCTCCGCGCCCGGCTCGTGTCGATTCCATCATAATGGTTGACCGTCCTGATCGGGATCATGCCATCTTCGAGGTTCAGTCAGGCAAGGGCGTCTATATGCGTAGCCTTGCCCGCGATATTGCCCTGGCGTGTGATACTGTTGGACATATCGCTGTTCTACGTCGCACCAAATGCGGTCCCTTTGAGGAGAAGCATGCGATAACACTGGACAAGCTGGTCCAAAATGACGACAAGGCCGTTGCACTTTCAGCGTTTCTGCGTCCGGTCTCGACCGCGCTGGCCGACATCCCGGCTCTGGCCGTGACTGCCGCAGAAGCACAGGCCCTACGCTTTGGTCAGAGCCTCGCTCTGGACGAGCGTCTCGATCTGATGCTGACGATGCAGGACGGTGACGTCCTGCAGGCCCAGGACGGGAAGTGTCTTGTCGGTTTATGCCGCCTCCAGGAGGGGCGTCTCAAGCCGATACGAATATTCGAGTCGTTTAAATATGGAGACAGAGATGTCGATTACAGTTGAACGCCGCGCGGCGCTTATCGAAGAATACAAGACCACCCCGACCGACACCGGATCGCCGGAAGTTCAGGTTGCGCTGCTCAGCGAGCGTATCGTGAACCTGACGGGTCATCTGCAGACGCACAAGAAGGACTTCCACTCACGTCGTGGCCTTCTGATGCTCGTCGGTCAGCGTCGTAGCCTGCTTGACTACCTCAAGCGCAAGAATCAGGGCCGTTACCAGACCCTTATCGAGCGTCTCGGCCTGCGCCGCTGATTTGCTCGGGCGGGGAGTTTTATTTCCGCCATTGCCCGTCGCCTTTCCGGCGACGGGCCAACAGGCTGCGTCACTGAACGTTGAAGCTGGAGACAGAACCGGCCTTCGGCGTTTCAGGCCACATGGTGACATGCCGGTCCGATCCCGGCCGTTCTTGCCATGCCGTCCGAAACGCTGCCAGCCAGTCAGGGCCCGTTCCCTCCAGTTCTCCCTCTTTAGTGTCTAAGCCTAATTTCAGGACAGAATGATGTTCAATTACTTCCGTAAGGAAATCGACTGGGCAGGCCGCCCGCTCGTCCTCGAGACCGGCAAGATTGCCCGCCAGGCAGACGGCGCTGTCGTCGTCACCTATGGTGACACGGTAGTGCTTTGCACGGCCGTTGGCGCCAAAACCGTTAAGCCGGGTCAGGATTTCTTCCCGCTAACGGTCAACTACCAGGAGAAAGCCTACGCTGCGGGTCGTATCCCGGGCGGCTTCTTCAAGCGTGAAGGGCGTCCCTCCGAGAGCGAGACCCTTATCTCGCGTCTGATCGATCGTCCGATCCGTCCGCTCTTCCCGGACAATTTCCGTAATGAAGTGCAGATCACGGCCACCGTGCTCAGCCACGACATGGAAAACGATCCGGGTCTGGTCGCGCTTATCGGGTGCTCGGCAGCCCTCACGCTGTCTGGCATTCCGTTCTACGGTCCGGTTGGCGTCGCGCGCGTTGCCCTGATTGACGACCAGATGGTCATCAATCCGACGGTTGCCGAAATGAAGGCAAGCGCGCTCGATCTGGTTGTCGCCGGAACGACCGAAGGCGTATTGATGGTTGAATCCGAAGCTTCCGAGCTTTCGGAAAAGGTCATGCTCGAAGCCGTTACGGCCGGTCATGCTGCGTTCCAGCCTGTCATCGATGCGATTATCGATCTCGCCGAGCATGCAGCTAAGCAACCCTGGGACCTCGAAGGTCCGACCAAGGAGCAGATCGCTCTTCGCAAGCGCGTCGAGAAGCTTGGCACCAAGCTGATGGCCGATGCGTACAAGGAAAAGGCGAAGCAGGCTCGCTACGAGAAGATTGCAATCGCTAAGGGCCGTATCATCGAGGGTCTTCAGGAAGAAGGTCTGGATGTCGATCTGGCCAAGCCGATGCTCAAGGAGCTCGAGGCGCAGGTTGTTCGCGGAGCGATCCTGAAGACGGGGACGCGTATCGATGGACGCGACACGAAGACGGTTCGCCCGATCGTGTCGGAAGTCGGTATTCTTCCGCGCGCTCATGGCTCGGCGCTCTTCACCCGTGGTGAGACGCAGGCTCTGGTCGTTGCGACGCTCGGCACGACGCAGGATGAGCAGATCATCGATGCGCTCGAAGGCGAGTACCGCTCCAACTTCATGCTGCATTACAACTTCCCGCCCTATTCGGTTGGTGAGTGCGGCCGTATGGGTAGCCCGGGCCGTCGCGAAATCGGCCACGGCAAGCTTGCCTGGCGTGCGCTTCATCCGCTCCTGCCGGGTAAGGATCGCTTCCCGTACACCGTGCGTATCGTGTCGGAAATCACCGAGAGCAATGGCTCGTCGTCGATGGCAACCGTCTGCGGGTCGTCTCTCGCCCTGATGGATGCCGGCGTTCCACTCCCGCGCCCGGTCGCCGGTATCGCCATGGGTCTGATCAAGGAAGATCGCGGTTATGCCGTTCTTTCCGATATCCTCGGTGATGAAGATCACCTTGGCGACATGGACTTCAAGGTAGCCGGAACGGAAGACGGCATCACCGCGCTCCAGATGGATATCAAGATCACGTCCATCACGCCGGAAATCATGAAGGTTGCTCTCGAGCAGGCTCGTGATGGTCGTCTGCACATCCTTGGTGAGATGGCCAAGGCCATCGATGAAGGGCGTGAGGGCGTGTCCCGCAATGCGCCGAAGATCACGACGATGAACATCGCCAAGGAAAAGATCCGTGACGTGATCGGTTCCGGCGGCAAGGTCATCCGCGAGATCGTCGAGTTCTCGGGTGCCAAGGTTGACATCAATGATGAAGGCGTGATCACGATCGCGGCCTCGAATGACGAGCAGGCCCAGAAGGCAATCTCGCGCATCGAAGGCATCGTGGCCGAGCCGGAAATCGGCCGTATCTACGACGCAAGGTCGTGAAGACTGCCGATTTCGGTGCGTTCGTAAACTTCCTCGGCCCGCGCGACGGTCTGGTTCATATCTCTGAACTGAGCGATGGCCGTGTTGCCAAGACCACCGACGTCGTCAAGCAGGGCGATGCCGTGAAGGTCAAGGTCGTTGGCTTCGATGACCGTGGCAAGGTGAAGCTGTCGATGCGCGTTGTCGATCAGCAGACGGGCGCCGATATCACGGAGAGCGTTGGCGAGAAGCCGGGCCGCCCCACCAGGCAGCGCGACGCTGACTGACCTGCCGTTTCAGGAGAGGGCGGCCATCCGGTCGCTCTTCTCGGAGTACTACACAGATTATGATGTCGATTGATACCGTCCGCATGGCGGGCCGAGACGTTCTTCCCCTTGTTGAGGGCGGGAAAGGTGTTTCGGTCTCGACTGGTATTTCTGCTGGCCATTGGGCCGCAGCTGGCGGCGTAGGCACGGTTTCTGCCGTCAACGCCGATAGCTACGATGCTGATGGCAACCGCATACCCCAGACCTATTCAGGCCGTACCCGACGTGAGCGGCATGAAGAGCTGATTCGCTATGCGATTGAAGGCGGTATCACGCAGGTTAAAATCGCGCGCGAGATTGCCGGTGGCAACGGCATGATCAATGCCAATCTCCTCTGGGAGATGGGCGGCGCCGAGCTGGTGATCGAAGGTATCCTCGAACAGGCCCCCGGTCTGATCGATGGCCTGACCTGCGGCGCAGGCATGCCCTATCGCCTCTCGGAGATCGCTGCACGGCACAACGTGCATTATTATCCAATTGTCTCCTCGGCACGGGCATTCAACGCCCTGTGGAAGCGCGCCTATCATAAAACGGCAGAGCTTCTTGGAGCGGTCGTTTATGAAGATCCCTGGCGCGCCGGTGGTCATAACGGACTGTCGAACACCGAGAACCCGCTCCTTCCCGAGGATCCGTATCCCCGTGTCGCGGCGCTGCGCAAGGCGATGAACCAGTTCGGTCTTCAGGCCGTGCCAATCATCATGGCCGGTGGTGTCTGGTGGCTCGAGGAGTGGGAGCACTGGTTCAATAATCCCGAGATCGGCCCGATCGTCTTCCAGTTCGGCACACGTCCGCTGCTGACGCAGGAAAGCCCGATCCCCGATGCCTGGAAGCGACGCCTGCGTGACCTCAAGGAAGGCGATGTCTATCTCAATCGCTTTTCGCCGACCGGATTTTATTCCTCTGCCGTGAACAACAGCTTCATGCAAAATCTGCGGGGCCGTTCAGAGCGTCAGGTTGCCTATAGCAGCGAGCCCGTTGGCGAGCATGATACAGGACATGGAATTGGCGCACGCAAGCGTGAGGTTTTCATGACGGCGACCGATCGTGAGCATGTTCTGGCATGGGAGCGGGCAGGGTATACCGAGGCTATGCGCACGCCGGATTCGACTCTGGTGTTCGTGACGCCTGAGGAGAGCCGCGTGATCGTGGCCGAGCAGGTAGCCTGCATGGGCTGTCTGTCGGAGTGCCGCTTCTCCAACTGGAGCCAGCGGGGGCCGAACTACACCAATGGTGCCAAGGCCGATCCGCGCTCTTTCTGCATTCAGAAGAGTTTGCAGGACATCGCGCATTCCGATGACAGCGCAGGTCAGGCGGCAGCAGATGCTGTTGTCGACAATAACCTCATGTTTGGTGGCACCAATGCATGGCGTTTCGGAACCGATCCGTTTTATGCTTCCGGCTTCACGCCGACAGTCAGAGAGCTGGTCGAGCAGATCATGACGGGGCGCTAAAAGCCCCTCTTTTGCAAAGGAGCGTTACGGCATGGTGAAGGGGCCAACCCGACTTTCAGCCAAACGCCCCTTTGCCTCTCTCCTGACCTCTTCCACCAATCATCTCGCGCGTTATGCGATTACGCTTTCGCCGGAACAGTTGAGCCTTCACGAGGGCGCGCGCGCGGCTGTCGTGACCGCGCTTGCCCTCAGCCCGTCCCTTTTTTTCGATCAGCCGATACTGGCCTGGATCGCTTTTGCCTGCTTCTGGGCGTGTCTGATCGACCCCGGTGGGCCTCATCGAGAGCGGTTTCAGGTGCTCGGCGGATTTACCCTGGCAGGGACGGGGCTGGTCTTCACGGTCTCCTCATTGAGCATTTTCGGTCCCGTCGCGATCCTGCGCTCGTGGCTCTTGTCGGTCTGGGGTGTGGTCTCGCCCGTGCTTTCTCGCCTGCCGTCATGCAGCTCTGGGTGCTGGCTGGATGTGCGGCCATGGCAGCGACCGGGTTTCCCGTCTCTGTCTGGCGCGCTGCCGAAATCTCCGGACTGTTCTTTTCTGGCGGCGCGCTGGCGATGCTGTTTTGCCTTGTGTTGTGGCGACAGCATCCTTACGCGCCAGCCAGACGGAGTCTGACGGCAACCTTTTATATTCTCGATTTGATGGCACGAGAGCTTTCGGCTGGACGGCTGCGGGAGACGGTGCATCGGCAGGCAGCGCGAAACGCCATCGAACGAGCCCGCTCCATGGTGATGGTGCTCGATGCGCGACACGGGAATTTTCGCCTGAGACGTCGTATGGAAGCGGCCTTGATGACGGCTGAACGTGTCTTCACAGCACTTCTTGCCCTTGAGCATCAGGCACAATCCGGCCTCCTTGGTACCGAATTACAACCGCTTCTGATGCGCCTCGGAATGGCGTGCCATGAATGTATGCGTCAGGTTGCGCGTCCCGAGCCAGATTTCACAATTCTGGGTCAGGTGATTGAGACGCTCGTAAGAAAGGCCCGCCTTGGTGGGGGGACCCATGCGAGGCCGATCCTTGCCTGCGCTGAAGCATTCGAACACCTGATCGTCGTGTGTTCCCGTCGTCACCATGAGGCCGAAATCGCAGAGGCAAGCGATCTGCGAACGTTGACGCCTGCCATATGGCGTCACGCCTTGCGGTTGTCTCTGGCTTTGACCCTGACGGAGATTGTCTGCCTCTATGGTGGGGAAGGGTTTTCTTATTGGGCGCTGATTGCCGCATTGCTCGTCATGCAGCCAGCCGGGAATCTCACGCTCGTGAGGAGCGTCGAGCGCGTTATCGGGAGCATCGGTGGAAGTCTGCTCGCCGCACTCTGCGCGCTTTTTCTGCCTGGGAAGCCAGCATTGCTGGGTATCGCGGTCTTTCTCTCTCTGGCCGCGATTGCGACGCGCGCCGTCAATTATACGATGCTAGTCTTTTTCCTGACCGGCCTGGTCGTTGTGATTGCCGAGGCCGTGACGCCGGGAGGGGGAATTATCTGGGCCCGGGTGCTCGATAATCTGATTGGCAGTGGGATCGCCCTTTTATGCGTTCTAGTTCTTTGGCCGCAGCGCAACGATGTAGATCGCGATGCTCTTCTGAAACGGGCGATCATTGCAAATTTCAATTATGCCAAACTGGTTCTGCGGGGTGACACGCAGCCTAGTGAGACCGACAAGGCGCAACGTCAGGCGGGCACCGCGACGATTGCAGCTGAGTTCTCACGAGGAGGCCTGCCTCTCTTCGGGGGGCTTGCGACGCAGCTTCATGACGATGCTTCGCTGGCCCGGCAGGAGACACTGAGAGCCCTGCGGCGTCTGAGTGGTGAGCTGACCCTATATCGCTTTGACATGCAAAACGGGCTACGAGCGCCGAACCTTCAGGAAGCTTCCTGTTTCGAGAAGGTTGAGCGGGATCTTGAGCGAGGGGAGCCTCTCGATGAGATCACAGGGCTGTTGCAGGACGAGATATTCCTGCAGCGTGTCAGCAGAGGCAGGGGAACCTCAGATCAGGCACAGCTCGGAGAGGCTACGGCGTAAGGCGGCAGGCAGCTCCTCAATCCCGGAGATTGTCGCCGAAGTTCCGAGATCTGCCGGAGCGTCGTCGGGCTTGAGATAACGCCAGCCCTGAAACGGTCGCATGGCCCGTGGATGAACCGGGATAATCTCGTCGGTCACCAGAATATGCGTGCCGAGCTGTCCGTCAGGACGCGTGAACGGTCTGAACCCGACAACAGGCTGACGACACAGGATCAACCCACCCATCACGCGATAGAGTGAGCCCTGACCGCTGATCTCGTCTGCCTGTTTGGGCATGGTGCGGGTACGGATGACTCCATACCCTTCCACACGCTCACCGCGCTGCATCCAGGCGGCAAGTTCGTCGAGCGTCGTACACCCGACGACAAGCTTGATGATGTGCAGCAAGGCTCAGTGTTTTCCCATCAGCCCTTGCGCCCAGACGGCGTATTGCTTCTTGAAGCGGGCCTTGTCGATGGCCTGTACAATTCTGACCTTGCGAACCCCCATGGCTTTGGGCGCGAGTGAGTCGGGCCAGACATAGGCGTGACCGTAGCCAATACCCTTGCCGGTTTCGACATCCATGTAGGCATCCTGGGTCTTGGTGACCAAAGAGGGGTCTGCGACGATAGCGCTCGTCACCTCGTCCCACATGGCCAGAGGCACATAGTATTTCACCAGATAGTCAGTAACCGGTGTCTTGTGATTCTTGGCGATTGAGTCGACCTCATCTTTCGAAAGCACAACATCATTGGAGACATTCGCTACCGAGGTGATGCGCGCCCAGGGCGCTGTCAGCGTGATGTGAGCGGCCTCCGGGTCGAAGATGAGATTGAAATCGGAGCCGTTATCGGCATTCCCCGTGACTGACATCATCGAGAGGTCGAGATAGCCGCCCATGAAAACGAGCTGTTTGGCAGTGCTGGCAAAGCTCGGATCCAGACGAATGGCGAGGGCGAGATTGGTCATGGGACCTGCCTCGAGGATCGTCACCTGATGGGGATGAGCATGAACCTGCTGGATCATGAACAGCGCGGCCGGGATGCCCTGCGGCTGAAGGGCGGGAGCACCGTCAGGGGTGGTGGCAATCGCGGGCTGCGTGTCCGGAGTCTTGCTCATGGAGCCAAGCCCGCCCCAGGCGCTTCCAGGGAAGCGTGCCGAATTGCTGTTCCCGCAGGCGGGTGAGCGCCACGGTGTTGATCAAAGGCTGGGTCGCGCCGTCATAGACCGGAACATCGCGATGGCCCGAAATCTCCAGAAACCGGCGGATGCGCGCGCTCTCTGCATTCTCCCAGTCGTCACCGGCGACCACAGTCAACCCGAGCGGTTTGAGTCTGGGGTTGTTCAGAAGAGGGATGACGGACTGGATGTTGGAGCCGCCCGGGCCCAGATAGTCATTATCGGCGATGACCAGTTCGGGGCCGGTAGGGGTCTCGGCATGAGCCGAGCCGATCGTGACGGCTGCAAGAGCCAGACTGGCAAGAAAACGACGCATGGAAAACTCGTACTCCAACAAAGGGGGAGGGATCCCCGAAGAACGCTTCTAGAGCATTGGCTCGACAAGGAAAGTATCCGGTCGGTCGCTTCGTTCCGGCTGAGTTGAGATTAATTCCTTCTCGAGACCGCAGACAGATCAGAGAACGAGGGCACCCAGCAAGGCTTCGAGCCTTACGCGCCCTTCATTTGTGGCGATCAGGCGCTGATCGGTCTGGATCAGGTACCCTTCGGCAAGCGCTGCTTCGAGAATGACCGGATCGACACACGCCTCGAGGGGGCGGCCCGAACGCTCGGCAAACCAGTCGAGCGCAATACCTTCACGCAGTCGTAATCCCATGAGCAAGGCTTCGCGTCCGCGTTCTTCCACGGAGAGAGGGACTTCCTCGGTCGAACCATTGCCGCGTTGCTCGACCCGGTCCGCCCAGATTTCGGGCGCACGATGGCGACGCGTGGCATGCAACGCCCCCTCCAGGGTCAGGCGTCCATGAGCACCAGGACCGATTCCGATATAGTCCTGATAGCGCCAATAGGTCAGATTGTGCCGGCTCTCTGCACCGGGACGGGCATAATTAGAGATTTCATAATCGATCAGACCGTGTTCGGCAGCGATCTCGGCCGTCTTTTCATAGAGAAGCGCCGCATCGTCATTCTCGGGCAGGACAAACTGCCCTTGACGATAGAGCCCTTCGAATTTCGTGCCCTGCTCGATTGTGAGTTGGTAGAGCGAGAGATGATCGGAGGCGAGATCGAGGGCGCGGTGCAGTTCCGCTTCCCAGGCCGCAAGTGTCTGCTCAGGCCGTGCGTAGATCAGATCGAAGGACAGACGGGGGAAAAGCGTTCGCGCTGTCTCGAGTGCGGCAATGGCCTGAGAGGCAGAATGTTCGCGACCCAGAAAGCGCAAGGCGCCTTCGTCGAGACTCTGGATACCTAGAGAGACACGATTGACGCCTGCTTCGCGAAAAGCAGCGAGTTTGCCCCGTTCGACGCTCGTCGGATTGGCTTCGAGCGTGATTTCCAGATCGTCAGGCGCGTCAAAGAGCTGTCGCGCGTCTTCGATCAGCGTCGCCACGGTCTCCGGCTTCATTAGCGAAGGTGTACCGCCACCAAAAAAAATCGAGCGCAAGGGGCGGCGGCCGGTGCGCGCGGCATCCGATGCGAGCTCCTGCTTCAGAGCTGCCGTAAAGCGCTCATGCGGAATCTCGTCGCGGACATGCGAGTTGAAGTCGCAATAGGGGCATTTTGCCAGACAGAACGGCCAATGCACATAGAGCGAAAGCGGCGTCAGATCGCTCAGATTGCAATCCTCACGCCCAGCTCGACCACGCGATCCGGTGGGATACGGAAGAACTCGGTGCTGGAGGTCGCATTGCGGACCATCACAAGGAACAGCCACATGCGCCAAATCGACAGTTTTGGCAGTGAAGAACGCACGACGAGTTCGCGCGAGACGAAATAGGACGCCTGAATGGCATCGAACTCGACCCCGGCCGCATTCAGTTCTTCAAGCGCTCTTGGGAGATTGGGCATCTCCATAAAGCCGTAACGGATGATCACCCGATAGATATTGGGTGCCAGCTCCTGCACCATGGCGCGGTGACCCCGCTCGGCTTCCGGCTGGTCGAGGTTTTGCACGGTCACGAAGAGAACGTGGTCGTGCAGCACCTTGTTATGCTTGAGGTTGTGTAAAAGGCAGGTCGGCACTGTATCTGGATTGGCCGTCAGGAAGACAGCCATGCCGGGAACGCGCACTGTGCGCGACTGCGGCAGGCGTGCGAGGAAGGACGCCATGGGCAGGGAGTCGGACGATTGACGGGCTCGGATGAGGCTGCGCCCTCGTGACCAGGTCGTCATGAGAATGGTCGCCGAGACTCCGATCGCGAGCGGCACCCATCCTCCATCGGGGATTTTCAGGACATTGGCGGCAAAGAAGGTGCCGTCGCTGAGAAGGAAGAACCCGAAGACGAGACCCGCCAGAGGCGCGCTCCATTTGAAGACGCGGCGAAAAACCACCATGGCGAGGATGGCTGTGCACATGAAGGTGCCGGTCACGGCGATACCGTAGGCCGCTGCCAGAGCAGAGGAGGAGCGGAACGAGATCACCAACAGGATCGAACCGATGGCCAGCACCCAGTTAAAGACAGGCAGATAGATCTGCGCTTCTTCAGCCGCATTGGTATGGGTGATCCGCATGCGAGGCAGGTAACCGAGCTGGATGAGCTGTCGGCACAAAGAGAACCCGCCCGAAATTCCCGCCTGGCTGGCGATGACCGTCGCCATCGTTGCCAGAAACAGAAGCGGGATCTGCGCCCATCCCGGAGCGAGATGAAAGAACGGGTTTTGCAGGGCTGCAGGATTGCGGAGCAACAGGGCGCCCTGACCGAGATAGTTCAGGGTCAGTGAGGGCAGAACGAAGAAGAGCCATGCATAACGGATCGGCGCGCGTCCGAAATGCCCCATATCGGCGTAAAGTGCTTCGGCCCCTGTCACGGCAAGCACAACCGATCCCAGCGCGATAAAGGCGAGCCAGCCGTGATAGAAAACGAACTGCGCTGCGTAAAAAGGAGAGAGCGCGGCAAGAATGGCCGGTGTCTGTGCGATGGAATGTATGCCCATCACCGCCAGCGTCAGAAACCACACCATCATGATCGGTCCGAAAGCGCGGCCGATCTTGCCTGTGCCCAACGCCTGCGCACTGAACAGGGCGATCAGGATCATGATGGCGACAGGGATGATGATATGCGACGCCGAGGGGACGGAGACCTCGATTCCCTCAATGGCCGAGAGGACAGAGACCGCTGGGGTGATGATGCCGTCACCGAAGAAGAGGCAGGCACCGCCAATGCCGATGATACCAAAAATCCACCGGAATCTGGGCGATTTGCAGACGCGCTGGGCCAGCGACATCAGCGCGATGATCCCGCCTTCTCCATCATGGTCGGCGCGCATCACAAGCATGACGTATTTGAGTGTGACAACCAGCATCAGCGCCCAGAAAATCAGGCTTTCGATGCCCATGATTTCCCAGCGTTCCGCAGGGTGACGGATCGAACCGACGATCTGGACCGAGGCCTGAAAGGCATAAAGCGGCTCGTGCCGATATCGCCATAAACGACGCCGAGAACACCCAGAAGACCGGCCAGTCCTACCGGTGCCTTCTTGTGCGGGTTTCCGGTTGCACCAAACTCACGGATCGGGCCCTGTTCGCCGGTCGCTATCTTCACACCCTGAGGGGCGCCAGCGTTAGCCGAACCTGGCTGTCCGTCAGGCCTGTCTGTCATTTTTATTCCCACTCATGGCAAGCTCGCTGCGTGGCACACATAGATGTGAGCGATCAGTGACATAAGGCTTGCCATACGATGGTTATTCCGGCGACTGCAAGCATGGCGTGGATCAATAATGGCAGAAATCAGGCCGTCGGGCGGCTACCGAAGATGGCCGTGCCGACCCTGACGAGCGTGGCCCCCTGTCCAATCGCTGTTTCGAAGTCGGCCGACATGCCCATCGAGCACTCGGTTAATTCGTGTCCATGTGCAAGCTGAGCCAGAAAGGCAAAATGAGAGCTCGGGTCTTCGCCTTCAGGAGGGATGCACATGACGCCTTTCAGGGAGCCGCCAAAGCGCGCCTTGCATGAGGCGATAAACGCATCCGCCTCCTGACGCGGGATGCCGGATTTTTGGGGCTCGTCACCTGTATTGACCTGAACGAAGAGGTCGGGGAGCCGACCGGCCCGGTCAGCCGCGCGTGAGAGGGCATCGACAAGAGCGGGTCGATCGACGGACTCGATGACATCGGCGAGACGACAGGCCTCTGCCGCCTTGTTCGTTTGTAGGCTGCCGATGATGTGAAGACGCAGATCCGGCCATTGCTCCCGCAGCGCGGGAAACTTGTCTTTTGCTTCCTGCACCCGGTTTTCGCCAAAGAGCCGTTGTCCTGCTTTCAAGGCCTGTTCGATGGCGCTGGCGGGATGAAACTTGCTGACGGCGACAAGCCTGACGTCGCCTTGCGGGCGATGCGCGGCCTCGCTGGCGCGGGCGATGCGGGTGCGGATGCCGTCGAGACGGGAGGAAAGCGTGTCGTTTGACATGGCCGGTTCCGTAAGTTGTTGCTGTTCGGGTGCGAGAAGGGGTAGCGCGCCGCTTCGCGAAATGCCATTGGCAAGGCAATGTCCAAAGCACCTTCACAGATTCCCGCCGATCCAACACGCGATCTGCCTTCGATATCCTCTGCGGCGTGGTCGAGCACCGGCGCATGCTGGAGACTACCCTCGATCGCAGTCCGCTGACCGATCCCCGTGATCGGGCCAGTGCGCATCGGCTCGCTGCCACGGTCCTGCGTCACATGGGCAGCATGACGGAGCTGCTCCAGCCCTTGCTGCGTCGTGAACCGCCCGCTCCCGTGCGGTGTGCCCTTCTGATGGGTGTGGCCCAGCTGCGTCATCTGGAAACGCCGCCGCATGCGGCTGTCGGGACCATCGTCTCTCTGTTGCGTCGTCGTGGACTGGCTCCGTTCGCAGGTCTGGCCAATGCCGTGTTGCGGCGCGTGGCGCGAGAGGGTGATGAGCTGTCAGAAGGTCTCGATGCGGACCGTCTCGATGTGCCAGCCTGGCTTTGGTCCGCTTGGGGCAACCGTGCGCGTGACATCGCTGCGGGATTGCATCGTGAGGCCCCGATCGATCTGACCTTGCGTCCGGGAGCGACGGCTCCTGAAGGCGGCGAGGTTCTGCCCAATGGAAGCGTGCGTTTTGTCCCCGGAACACGCGTGACCGAATTGGCCGGCTTCGACGAAGGGGCTTTCTGGGTGCAGGATGCGGCGGCGACCATGCCGGCCCGTCTGCTGAATATCCAGCCCGGGCAAAGTGTCGTCGATCTCTGTGCGGCACCTGGCGGTAAAACGGCCCAGCTCGCCGTGGCCGGAGCCAAGGTGATCGCTGTCGAACGCGAGGAAACACGCGCCAAGCGGTTGCAACAGAATCTCGATCGTCTGGATCTGGAGGCGCGGATGGTTATTGCCGATGCGCTCGAATGGCAACCAGAAGAGAAAGTCGATGCGGTCCTGCTGGATGCCCCGTGTTCGGCCACGGGGACATTGCGTCGTCACCCTGACGTGCTCTGGGTCAAGCGTCCGCGCGACGTGCTCGCTCTGGCCAAGGATCAGGATCTGTTGATCGATGCAGCAGGTGCCATGCTTAAACCGGGCGGCGTGCTGCTGTACGCGGTCTGCTCGCTTCAGGATGAAGAGGGCCCCCAGCGTGTTGCTGCCGCGCTCAAGCGGGGCTGGGTGCTCGAGCGTTTTACGGCAGAAGAGCTTGCCTCCATGCCCGAAGCTTTGACAAAACAGGGAACATTCCGCACGCATCCCGGTATGTGGGCTGAGCGCGGCGGAATGGATGGATTTTTTGCAGCACGGCTCCGCAAGAGCGCCTGAAACCGAGCTGCTCTAGAACGAAGGTAGGATAATGCCCCAGCTGAAGACCCCACTCATTGCTCCGAGTATTCTCAGCGCCGATTTTGCCCGCATGGGCGAAGAGGTCGAGGCCGTGGTGCGTGATGGGGCCGACTGGCTGCATCTGGATGTCATGGACGGGCATTTCGTTCCCAACATGACGTTTGGTCCCGGCATGGTTGCGGCTCTTCGCAACCGCACCGACCGCCCATTCGACGTGCATCTGATGATCGAGCCCGCCGATGCTTTCATCGAGGCTTTCGCCAAGGCGGGGGCGGATCATATCCACGTGCATGTCGAGAATAACCCTCATGTCCATCGCACGCTCCAGCATATTCGCGCGCTTGGTAAAAAGCCCGGTATCGCCATCTGCCCCGGTACGCCGCCTGAAGCGCTCGATTATCTGCTCGATCTGGTCGATGTCATTCTGGTCATGACCGTCAATCCGGGTTTCGGCGGACAGAAATTCCTGCAAAGCCAGCTCCCCAAAATTCGCAAGCTGCGGGAGATGGCCGATGCGACCGGTCGTGACATCCGTATTGGCGTCGATGGCGGTATCGATCTGACGACAGCCTCCCTCGCGACACAGGCCGGTGCAGATATGATGGTTGCGGGGACTTCCATCTACGGCCAAGACGACTATGCTAAAGCAATCACATCTTTGAGACAGGCCGGACGCCTGTCCTGATCTTCTGATTGAGGGAGCCGACCGACATGTTCGGAAGCTGGGCGCGTGAAGCACGTCTTTCATTAGCCCGCCTTCCTTCGAGCGTGCCGGGGGTCGCACGTGCTCCCGATCGTCCCATTCATGCGATCCGTGACATCTGGCCGGGTAATCCTGATCATGGCGGATTGCTTGTCAGCGGTGCAGCGCGTTTCGAGGGGCGCAATCTATCCCTGCGCGCGCATGACTGGGAATACGCCGACCTCCCGGAAGCAACGCGGAACTGGTTGCAAGGATTCACCTGGCTTCGAGATCTGCGCGCTCTGGGGAGTGACGAAGCCAGACTTTACGCTCGCTCTATCGTCGGGAGTTGGCTCGATCAGCCGCCAGTCGACACACTTGTGCTCAACGCTTCGGCCGCAGGTGCCCGTGTGGCTTCCTGGCTCGGTCATTTCGATTTCTTCGCCGCCTCTGCCAATCAGGGTTTCCGGCAAAAGGTCATGGATCGCCTTCTGGTTGAAGGCGCCTTATCTCGCTGATGTTTCCGCTGGAAGAGCAGGGCTGGAAGAATTTCACGGCGCTCAAGGGGCTTCTGGCCGTCGGGGTTGCCATTCCCTCACAGAGCGGCCTGCTGCAACGCTTCTATCGCTATCTCGAGCAGGAGCTGGACCGTCAGATCCTGCCTGATGGGACGCTGCGGGAGCGGAGCCCGCAGGCGCAGATGGAAGTGGCGCGTGAGCTGGCAGAGATCAGCGTGTTCATGCGTATGGCCCAGCTTCCTCCTTCCGAGAAAGTGCAGAACGCTGTCGCCCGTGTCTGTCCTGTCCTTCGGGCATTGCGCCATGGTGATGGCGGTCTCGCCCTTTTCAATGGCAGCAAGGAGCAGGATGACCGTCAGATAGACCGGATCATGCAATATGGGGCCCGTCAGCGTCTTCTGGCGGCCTCAATGCCTGATGGAGGCTTCTGGCGGATCGGGGCAGGCAAGGCGCTGCTCTTTGTGGATGGGGCGCCCCCTCCGCCTGCGCGTTACGATGGCAATGCCCATGCGGCTCCGCTCTCGCTGGAATTCTCGCATGGCCGTCAACGGCTCTTCGTCAATTGCGGCGGTGCGGCGACCCCTCCGTGGAAGCAGGCTTTGCGTGAGACCGCAGCTCACTCCTCGCTCGTGGTTGAAGAGACCTCGTGCTGTGATTTCGACGCCTCTGGCGCTGTGACGCGCCGACCTGCTCATGTCACGCTGAGCCATCAGACGCAGGACGGGGCGCATTGGCTCGATGGCCAGCACGATGGCTGGTATCCGGGCTTTGGGGTGAGCTGGCAGCGTCGGCTCTATCTGGGGCCGACGGGCGAGGATCTTCGCGGTGAGGAATGTCTCAATGGTGAGCGTCCCGTTGCCTATGCGATCAGATTTCACCTCCATCCCTCGGTCGAGGCCGAGCTCGCGCCCGAAGGAGACGAGGTCCTGATGCGCGCCGGGGGAATGATCTGGCGCTTCCGGCAGGAGGGGGGTGTCCTCTCTCTGGAACGCAGCGTCTATGCTGGCGGTGAGAAGCCCGTTGCGAGCCTGCAGATCGTCATTCGGCCACAGCGCGCAGATCTGGTCCCGGCGACCACTGACGAGGTTGCGGCGGAAAGTTCTGCGACCACAGATCAGGCAGGTCAGACAGTTTCCTCCGGGAATGCGCCGGAGGAGGCAGGCTCGATCCAGAAAGCCGAACAGGCTTCGGCCAGGCAGGTCGTGCAATGGGTGATGGAGCGTGTTCCCGAATGAGCGGATGGCTCCGGCGCCGGAAGCCCGGAAGACGAGCCCCCGGCGCCCGACGTATTCTCGAAATCACCAATGTCGATTTTGCGATGAAACAGTTCCTGCATCCCCTGATGCAGGCATTGCGAGAGGCGGGTCACTCGGTTGAGGGAGCTGCGCCGAAGGTGAGCATCTCAAGACGCTGCGTGACGACGGATTTATCGTTCATCCTCTCCCAATGGCGCGGTCCTTTTCGCCCGTGGCTCAGCTCCGTGCGCTGAGAGCGTTGATCCGACTGATCAGGTATGTGCAACCCGATCTCGTGCATGGTCACATGCCGATCAGCGGTTTTCTGGCGCGTGTGGCGGGGTGGTGGTGTGGTGTGCCCTGCATCGCCTATACGTGTCATGGCTTTTTGTTCAACCAGCCCGGCTCGCTTCGGCGACGTACCTTGTCCTTTCTGCTCGAATGGGTCGCAGGACAGGTGACAGACCGGTACATGACCGTTTCACAAGCCGAGGCGCGGGACGCTCGTCGTTGGCGCATTCATCGTCTTGCGCAAGGCATCGGTAATGGGCGCGACCCTGATCAGTACAGGCCCGATGCCGTTGCGCGCGCCGACATACGCCGATCTCTCGGAATTCGTGATGATCAGGTCGTCATCATCGCGGTATCGCGGATTGTGCGGCACAAGGGATATCCCGAACTCCTGCGGGCGATGGAAAAAGTGCCCGAAGCGGTGCTCCTTGTTGTTGGTGACCGTCTTCCCTCCGATCACGGCGACACGATGGAACAGGAATTCGCCCAGGCGGCTTCCGTTCTAGGCGGCAGGTTGCGCCTGCTAGGGTATCGTCATGACACGGCGCGCCTGCTGGCGGCGGCCGATATTTTTACCCTGCCGAGCCATTTCGAGGGCCTGCCCATGTCGGTTATCGAGGCCATGCTGGCAGGGTTACCCGTGGTGGCCACCGATATCCGTGGGCCGAATGAACAGATCATCCAGAAGACACAGGCCTTCTCGTGCCTCCGGGGCTCGCGATGCCTCTTGCTAACGCCTTGACGCGGCTCGTTCTCGATCGCTCTTTACGAGAGGCGATGGGGGCGGCAGGGCGCGAGCGGGCGAAGGCGATTTATGCCGAAGCGACCGTGTTAAAGCGTGTCGTTGCCCTGCTGAGCTAGAGCCACCCGTTCTGACGCGCGATCCGGCTGGCCTCGACTCTGTTTCTGGCCCCGATTTTCTGGATGATATCGGAAAAGCAGTTCCGCAAGGTTCCGGGGGAGAGGTCGAAAAGAGTGGCGATCTGATCGCTCGATCGGCCGGACTCCACGAGGCGTAAGATCGCCCGGTCCCGAGGATTGAGTGGATCATGGGCGGCGTCCCAGACGGCTTGGGCAAGCGTCGTCGATGGCGCGCCCGCCGCGTCCGACAGTGCGAAGCGCCTCTGAAAGCTGAGCAAGCGGGGCATCTTTAAGCAGATATCCCCTGACCCCTGCATTGAGCGCGCGTTTCATATAGCCGGCGCGGGCGAATGTCGTGACGATCACAACAACCGTGCGCGCCTTGGCTGCCTGAAGTGCCTCGGCCAGCTCGATGCCGCCAAGTTCGGGCATCTCGATATCCGTCAGCAGGATGTCCGGACGGTGCTCCTTGACCAGAGAGAGCGCTTCACTGCCATTGCGAGCCTTTCCAACAATTTCGAAGTCAGGCTCGAGGGCGAGCAGGGCTTCGAACGCATCGAGAAGCATGGCCTGATCTTCAGCCAGAACGAGGCGCAGCTTCTGTCTCATGGAGGGGTCCCAAAGTGATGAGGAGAGTGGTTCCGTCGTGACGGGGCGTAATGGTGAGACTGCCATCGACTTCAGCCAGACGGGCACGCATTCCGCTTATACCATTCCCTTCCCGGAATGAAAGCGGGATTTCGCCGTCAAGTCGGTCAGCTCTGCGGTCGGTAATCTCGAGCATGGCCTGCCCCGGGCCATTCAGCGCAAAGCGGATCGAACATGTCTGGGCCCGTGCGTGGCGCAGGATATTGGTCAGGGCTTCCCGCAGGATCTGGGCCAGAACGCCCTCGGCTGAGGCGGGCATCAGGGAGGCCTGACCAAGGACGTTGACCTGAATACCGGCCTCTTCCAGAGCTTTGCGGCCTCCTTCAAGCTCCGCTTCGAGGCTCGCAATGCGTATGGCCGAGACGGTGAGCCTCGTCTCGGATAATGCCTGACGGGCCTTCTCGCCGATATCAACCAGTTCTTTGGTCGCGTCTTCCGGGGCATGGGGGAGGTGGCGCAATGCGAGCTCGGATTTGAGCGCGATCAGGGTCAGGGAATGACCGAGCGTGTCATGCAGATCGCGCGCAAAACGTTCCCGTTCAGCGATCAGGGTCAGGGCTCTGATATCGGATTGGGCTTTGGCAAGGGCTTCGTTCTGCCGGTGCAGATCCATGGAAAGCTTGCCTGTCATGTGCACGCCCGTCGCAACGATGAGCGTGATCAGCGTGCCGATCATGTCCTGAGTGAAAAACCAGCTTGTCCCTGCGCAGACGGCGAGGAGTGCTGCGAAGGAAATCAGTCTGGTGGCGGTGCGAGGCATGGCACCGCAAGTGGCTGCGGCTGAGATGAAGAAAACCCCCCAATACCCGTCAAAAGACATCAGGGCGATCCCGATCAGCGCATAGACCCAGGCGCGCAGTCCTATCGTCAGGGCGTAGCGTCCTGGCAGAAAGGGCAACACCAGAAAAAGGGCAAACCCGGCCAGAAAGGCAAGAATGGCGGAGAGGGTGGTGCCACGTACCAGCCAGGGCAACGGGTAGAGCAGAAGATAGATGCTGAAAGAGGCGCGTCTGAGCAAGGCTGATCTGGCAAGAGGGCTCGAGCCTGTCATGACCGGATCTGCGCGCCGTCGGGTACGCTTGTCGGCAGGGTCCGCACGAGCCTGAGTGTTGCGCCAAGCCAGAAGGCAAGCGCAGTACCGAGACCCGCCACGATGGTGTGAAGAGGCTGTGTCAGCAGCATCGAAGAGGCGGTGATTGCTAGTATCAGCGCGCCGGTCAGAAGATGGACCGGCTCTTTCATGGCTCGACCCAGCGGAAGATAGGAGGCGCCGATGACGAAGCCTGCAACCACGAGCATCAGATCCTGTCGATGCGTCATCGAAAGCGTCATCCCGGCGACGAAAAGAATGATGATCCGGGTGCGCCGGGCGCGTTTTGCCAGAGCGTGATCGACAATGATTTCAGGGCGTCCCAGACGCAGGTCGCGACTCAGGAATCCCCAGGTGAGAGGCAGCGTGATGGCGACGATGAGCGTGATGCAGAGCCAGAGAGGCCATTTGAGAGCGGCGAGACCGCGCATGCCCCATATCGCGGCAAAGGCGAGCCCACCCAGATCAGTCAGGGCGTAACGCCATAATGGCGACTGTTTTGGGAGAGAGCCCATCGATCGATCCTCCAGAAACCAGAATTAGTGGTCGAGAAGGAGATCATGAAGGAAGTTTCGGTATGGAAACAGTGTGCCGTGTCATGAAAAGAAAATGACCGCTCATGACACGATGTTCAGAAAAGGCGTCCCGGTCTGTTCAGATAGGGCGCAGCAGAAGATGGCGCTTCTTGCCGGATGAGAGCTTGAGGACTCCTTCGACCAGATCATCAAGACCAATGACCCGGTTTTCATCCTGGATGGGCAGATCGTTTAGACGGGCTCCACCACCGCGGATGAGGCGTCGGGCTTCGCTGTTCGTGGTGACCAGACCTGAGTCTCCAAAAAGCTTGAAGGCAGGAATACCGGCCTCGAGCTCGGCGCGTGGCAGATCGCGCGACGGCAGGTCTGCGGCAAGGCTGCCCGTTTCGAACGCCTGTCTCGCTGTTTCAGCCGCGGCAAGGGCTGCGTCGCGTCCGTGGCAGATGGCGGTCGCTTCGGTCGCGAGAATTTTCTTGGCCTCGTTGATTTCCGCCCCTTGCAAGGCACCGAGCCGTTCGCATTCTTCGACAGGGAGGTCGGTGAAGAATTTCAGGAAGCGTCCGACATCGGCATCCTCGGTATTCCTCCAGAACTGCCAGTATTCGAACACAGGCAGTTTTTCCGCACTGACCAGGTTGCACCCTTGGCCGATTTGCCCATTTTCGCCCCGGAAGACGTTGTGACGAGCGGCGTTGTCAGGCCGAAAACCTGCTTTGCGTCTGTGCGGCGTGCCAGGTCGATGCCGGCCACGATATTCCCCCACTGATCCGACCCGCCCATCTGGAGCACGGCCCCATGACGGCGGTTCAGTTCGCGGAAATCGTAGGATTGCAGAATGGAATAATTGAATTCGAGGAAGGTCAGCCCCTGCTCGCGATCGAGACGTTGCTTGACGCTGTCGAAAGAGAGCATGCGGCTGATCGAGAAATGCACCCCGACATCCTGAAGAAGCTCGATATAGGAGAGTTTGTCGAGCCAAGTGGCATTATCGACCAGAAGGGCGTCACTGCTTGCGCTGCCGAAGCTCAGAAACTGCGATAGACTGATTTTAATCCCGGCCAGATTATGAGCCAGCTTCTCGGGGCTCATCAGGCACGAGCTTCATCGCGAAAAGACGGATCGCCGATTTTTGCCGTGCCGCCGCCCATAAGTGCGATCGGACGATGGCCATGCTTTTGCATGAGGCGCAGCATCATGATCGAGAGCGCGTTACCGACATGCAGGGAGTCCGCTGTCGGATCGAAACCGATATAACCTGTCACGGGTCCAGCGCTCATCGCCTCATCGAGGGCGGCGAGGTCTGTACACTGGAAAATATAGCCCCGAGCGTCAGCCTCTTTCAGGAAGGGACTTTTCAGCACGTGCTCTGCCATATCGGATGATCCACTCAAAGACGGGTAAGGGACGGGGGTCGTAGCATGAAAATGGTCGCAAGCCGACCGCTCATCGAAAACAACATGGGGCCGACAATAAAAAAGGCGGGAGAAAATCTCCCGCCTTGAGAAAAATCACCCTGTAGATAAGGGGATCAATCAGCTGCCAGCGAAAGCACGCGACGATTGCGCATGACTGTCACATGGTCTTCAAGCGCATGGGCCACTTTCTCTGCCTCGTTGGCGAAGATGTGGTTGGCGCCGTCGAAGATACGATAATCGACTTCAACGTTCTTCTGGGTGTTCAGCTTGTCGACCAGCTTTCTGATGCCGGGTTCTGGCGCCATATCGTCCTTGTCGCCTGCAATCATCAGTCCACCGCAGGGACACGGGGCGAGAAAGCCGAAATCATAATCATTGGCTGGCGGCGCAACGCTGATCCAGCCACTGATTTCCGGGCGACGCATCAGGAGCTGCATGCCAACGAAAGCACCGAAGGAATAACCGGCAATCCAGAGCTCGTTTGAATTCGGATTGACCATCTGCATCCAGTCGAGCGCAGCGGCCGCATCGGAAATTTCTCCAATGCCACCATCGTAGCGCCCCTGTGAGCGACCGACGCCACGCGAATTGTAGCGCATGACGGAAAAACCCATTTTTTCGAATGACCGGTACATCGTGTAGGTGATGCGGTTATTCATGGTGCCGCCGTGAAGCGGGTGTGGATGCAAGACCAGAGCGAGCGGCGCATTGGGCTCGTCAGAATGGTGGTAACGACCCTCCAACCGGCCGTCGGGGCCGGCGAACATGACTTCTGGCATTAAGATGCTTCCGTTTTTGCCTCATGCTGACGGTGAAACACCGTTACAGAGACGTGTTTTTATTGCGGGGGAA
This sequence comes from Asaia astilbis JCM 15831, assembly GCF_000613845.1. Lineage (GTDB taxonomy): Bacteria > Pseudomonadota > Alphaproteobacteria > Acetobacterales > Acetobacteraceae > Asaia > Asaia astilbis. Next base: position 118,631 of record NZ_BAJT01000010.1, on the reverse strand, counting down.
TGAGGCCGTTAATGCACGGGTGGCACGAGACGGTGCCACACGCCGCACACAGAGCGGCTCACGATGAATGGCGCGGAAGCGTCAGCCAAGCTGCATGAAGTGCAGAGGTACTGGGAGAGCATCTGGTCGAGCGTAAAAACCATGTAAGGCTTCGACAGGCGTTGATACGCACATAGACAGGCTCCTCGACGGTGATGAGGATATCGAGCGGATATCCCCTTGACGCAATGTCGGCATTTCAACGAGCAGAAGAGCCTCGACGAAATAGCCACCACGCCATCATTGCCGCAGTGTATAACGAGGCTGATGGGTAAAATTCCACAGAAATCGTCAAGCAACGCGATTTCACTTTCGTGAGGTTTTTGACTTGCACTTGTTGTCCAGAGGTCGATTTATAAACTCATGACCGTTTACCTTGATGCTAACGCCTCGGAGATTCTGCGCGAAGGAGCGATGGAAGCTCTGCTGGATGCCGCACGTCTGACGGGCAATCCTTCTTCCGTTCATGGACCGGGACGCGAGGCGCGACGTCTGCTTGAAGATGCGAGAGACAGCATTGGCCGTTGCTGGCAGGCCGGGTCCGAGCAGGTGATCTTCACCTCTGGCGGGACTGAGGCCAATAACCTTGCGCTGCATACCTTTGGAGAAGGACGGCGTCTTTTGGTCGGTGCGACCGAGCATGATGCGGTGCGCGCGGCTGCGCCCAAGGGGGAGGTTCTTCCGGTGCTTGCAGACGGTAGTCTCTGTCTGGAGGCGCTTGAAGCTATGTTGCGAGAGGGGCCTCCCACTCTCGTCTGCACGATGGCCGCCAATAATGAGACGGGCATCCTTCACCCGATCGAAGAGATCAAAGCCCTATGCGCGCGCTATGAGGCACGGTTGCATGTCGATGCCGTTCAGCTGGCAGGGCGTCAGGGCGACGGGATCGAGCCGCTCAGCGTCGGGGGTGTAACCAGTCTGGCGATTTCGGGTCACAAGGCCGGCGGGATAAAAGGGGCGGGAGCACTTCTTCTGGGTGCCGAAGGCCATGTGACGCCTCTGATGCGAGGCGGCGGGCAGGAGCGGGGACGGCGCGGTGGTACGCCAGCCCTGCCGGCGATTGCATCCATGGCTGCTGCTCTCGAGAGCGCTTTGGCCCAGAACTGGGCGCCCATTGCTGCGCTACGCGATCGTGTGGATGAGGCAGCACTGGCATGTGGGGCCATGATTACGGGGGATCGCAAAAGAGCACGGCTACCTAATACGACGTCTCTTATCTTGCCGGGCGTCTCGGCCCAGACGCAGCTCATGATGCTCGATCTCGCTGGTTTCGCGGTTTCGACGGGAGCCGCCTGCTCGTCGGGCAAGGTTTCCGCGTCTCATGTTCTTTACGCGATGGGGCTTGGCGAGACCGCGTCATGCGCCATTCGTGTCTCCCTTCCGTGGAATATCACCGAGGCGCAGATCGACGGCTTTATTGCGGCTTATCGGGAAATGGCCTCCCGCCTCGGAAAACGAGGCGCATGATCTATCTCGATAATCAGGCGACGACTCAGTGCGACCCTGAAGTGGTCGCCGCCATGCTGCCCTGGTTTGCCGAGACCTATGGCAATCCTCATAGTGAGGGTCATGAAGCTGGTCGCAAGGCCGCCCGGGCGGTTGAAACGGCGCGTGGCGACGTCGCCGCCCTTATCGGCGCGTCACCGAGAGAAATCGTTCTGACCTCGGGCGCGACGGAAGCCAATAACCTCGCGATCAAGGGGGCTGCGCGTTATCGCGCCCGGCAGGGTAGCGCGCGCAGGCGCATCATAACGGTCGCAACAGAGCATAAATGTGTGCTCGAATCAGTACGTGACCTGACCCATGAAGGGTTCGACCCTGTCATTCTGCCTGTCTCTCCTTCAGGCGTTGTCGATCTACAGGAACTGGTCAAAGCCCTTGAAGTGCCGACAGCGCTCGTCAGCATCATGACGGCAAATAACGAAACCGGCGTTGTGCAGGACATTGCTGCTCTTGCAGCGCTCTCCAGGCAAGCCGGAGCCTTGTTCCACACCGATGCGGCGCAGGCAGCGGGCAAAATGAGGCTGACCTGTGACGCAGTCGATCTGATGTCGCTGTCGGCGCACAAATTTTATGGGCCGAAGGGGATCGGCGCTCTTTACGTTCGACATCGACCACGCACGCGGCTTCTGCCTCTTTTTTCAGGCGGTGGGCAGGAGAGGGGGCTGCGTTCTGGCACGTTGCCGACGCCACTGGTGGTCGGTTTCGGTGTGGCAGCCCGCCTTGCGCAGGCCGCTATGTCCGAGGAGTCCTCCCGGCTGGCAGGATTACGCGCCGATCTCCTGGCAGGGCTGACCGAGATTTTCCCCGGGATTGAGGTCAACGGCGCGGGTGCCTCACGGCTTCCCGGAGCGCTTAATCTGCGTTTTCCTGCCGGCTATGCAGCGCGCGATCTGATCGAGGCGCTGCCTGATATCGCGCTTTCGACCGGTTCAGCCTGTAGTTCGGCTGAGATTGCCCCCTCTTACGTGTTGACGGCGATGGGGCTTGACGCGAAAGACGCGACACGATGCTTGCGTCTATCGGTGGGACGCTTTACCTCCACGCGCGAGATCGTGCAGGCCCTGGACAGGTTCCAAGAGGTCGCACGCGAGGCCCGTCACGCCTCGTAACGAAGAAGCAGGGTAACAAGAACATGCCTCATATGATTTTCGTTGAGCAGGACGGCTCCCGCAAGGAAGTCGATGCTCCCGTCGGTCTGTCCGTGCTCGAGATTGCTCACAAGCACGATATCGAACTCGAGGGTGCCTGCGAGGGCTCTCTCGCCTGCGCGACCTGTCATGTGGTCGTCGATCCGGCCTGGGCGGAAAAGCTTTCAGCCCCGACAGATGACGAAGAAGACATGCTCGATCTGGCTTTCGGTCTGGAAAAGACGTCGCGTCTTGGATGCCAGATCGTTATGACGGACGCTCTTGACGGCCTCGTGGTGCGCCTGCCCAAGGCGTCCTGAGCCGGGACACCCTTTTCCACAGAGTTAGAGAGATCTCATGCGTATCCTAGTCGCCATGTCGGGAGGCGTGGACAGTTCCGTTGTGGCCGCGACCCTGAAACAGGAGGGGCATGAGGTCATCGGCGCAACACTGCAACTTTACGATCACGGTCAGGCTGTCTCCAAGCCCGGAGCCTGCTGTGCAGGGCGCGATATCCTCGATGCGCGCGCAGTGGCAGACAGGCTTAATATCCCGCATTATGTGATTGATGCCGAAGAGCGCTTTCGTAGCAGTGTAATGGCGAGCTTTGCCGACAGCTATGCACGTGGCGAGACGCCAGTGCCCTGCGTCGCGTGCAATCAGGGGGTGAAGTTTACCGACTTGCTCAGCATGGCGCGCGATCTCGGTTGTGAGGCGATGGCGACCGGTCATTATGTCCGCCGGGTCGAGGGGGCTGAGAGGGTTGAGCTGCACCGTCCGACCGATCTGTCGCGTGATCAGTCCTGGTTTTTGTTTGCCACGACTCAGGACCAGCTCGACTACCTACGCTTTCCGCTGGGCGATATGCCGGACAAGGACGCGGTGCGGCAAAAAGCGCAGGAGTTCGGTCTGGCCATTGCCGCCAAGCCAGACAGTCAGGATATCTGCTTCGTCCCTTCCGGAACTTACGCGTCCGTCGTCGAGAAAATGCGACCGGAGACAGGCGGGACAGGGGAGATCGTCGACGAGTCTGGACGCGTTCTCGGCCAGCATGAAGGCATTGCCCGCTATACGGTGGGGCAGAGCAAGCGTCTTGGCGATATTCATACCAAGGATGGGCGACGTCAGATCGTCAAACGGATCGATGCGACGACACGTCGGATCATTGTCGGGCCGAAAGAGAATGCTGGCCGGCATGAGTTTGCGTTGCGCGACATGAACTGGCTGATCGAGCCCCCGCCCGAGGGCGTACGCTGCCATGTCCAGATCAGGCGCGCGAAATTTCGCGTGAAGCCTGGGTCTATCCGATTGCCGAAGGCGCGCGGGTCGTGTTGGATGATCTCGCCATGCCCGCACCTGGTCAGGCCTGCGTGCTCTATCAGGGCAGCAGGGTTCTGGGTGGGGGCTTCATCCTCTCCTGAAAGGGCTCTGCCTTGGATCGTCTCGTCATCGGTACGCGCCGATACTCTTCCTGGTCCTTACGTGGTTGGTTGGCGGTACGCGCTGCGGGGCTCGATGTGCCAGACCATGTGATTGCGTTACGCGGTGGCGGGACGACCGCCGAAATTCATGCCATCTCACCTAATGGTCTGGTTCCTTATCTCGAATATCGGGGCGTGAAGATCTGGGAAAGTCTTGCGATCTGCGAATATTGTGCCGAGAATTCGCCTTCTCTGTGGCCGGCCGAGCCGGTAGCCCGCGCAGCGCACGGAGCATTGCGTCTGAAATGCACGCAGGGTTTCGGGCATTAAGACAGGCAATGCCCATGAATTTGGGGAGAGTGGGTCGTCCTCTCCCGGAAATATCTGCCGAGTTGCGGAGCGACATCGAGAAAATCGACCGGCTCTGGTGCGAGACACGCGAGAGCTTCGGACGAACCGGGCCTTATCTTTTCGGTGCTGATTTCACCAATGCCGATATCATGTTCGCTCCTGTCGCTTCACGCTTTACGTCCTACGGGGTCGAACTGTCGTCGGTTGCGGAAGCCTATCGGAAGGCTTTGATCGATCATCCTCTCATGCAGGAATGGTCACGCCTCGCAGCATTGGAACCCGCAGAATGGCAGCTCGACTATTATGAGTCTCTTGCCTGAGGGGAATATTACGCTCCCAAACGATCTAACAGTACGCGTGATGTCTGCAATAATCTCACAATGTGAGATTATTGTTTGGGACAAAAATAAAAGAGTACGAAACTTTCAAGACGCTTTTATTGCACCTTAAAGTTTTATGAAATTTAGCATTTTAGTAACGTGTTAGTTGGTCGTTTTTCTCAGTTCGGGCTTGGCGAACCTTGAGAGCGCAGGTATAAGCCGCGCCAAACCAGCCATGCCGTCAGGTTCAGGGGTCACAGGCTAACCCCCTTTTTCACCTGGAGTGTCAAGAGCGGCGGCGAGGTTCAAGCGACTTGCGTTAAGGACAGACGTGCATGATCACGCTCCCACCGGATTATCGGCCATCTGACGAAGAAGAATTCATGAACCCGCTTCAGGTGGAGTTCTTCCGACAGAAATTGCTTCGCTGGCGCACCGACCTTCTCAAGGAAGCCAATCTGACGCTTGCCAGCCTCTCCGAAGGCGGCATCCACGAAGCCGATGTCACGGATCGTGCGAGCGTCGAAACTGACCGTGCCCTCGAGCTCCGGACACGTGACCGCGCCCGCAAGCTGATCGGCAAGATCAATCTGGCTCTGCAGCGCGTCGAAAATGGATCTTACGGTTTCTGCGAAGAAACAGGCGAGCCCATTGGCCTGCGACGTCTGGAAGCCCGCCCGATTGCGACAATGTCGATCGAAGCTCAGGAGCGTCACGAACGCATGGAAAAAATTCACCGCGACGATTGAATTCTTTTACAAAAAAGCGCTTTCGGGGCTTGCGGCTTTCCAGCCAAGAAGCTACGAAGCGCTCCAGTTGCTGCTGTAGCTCAGTGGTAGAGCACTCCCTTGGTAAGGGAGAGGTCGCGAGTTCAATCCTCGCTAGCAGCACCATAATCTTCCCAAAAAAATAGACACTTAGCGCTCCCTGAATTGGAGAGGCGTGGCATCTAGGATGCCGACATTGCCGGTTGAGTTTCGATGTCCAGATAAGTCATGGCGATGCGCCGTCGCGTTTTGGTATAGCCATCCTGGGCACATGTAGCTTTGACGCGCGCAGCTACAGGCTTCAATGCATCAGTGTGCAATCGGATAGCAAAAAATTACGTTTTCGACATCTACGCAATTTTCTGCTATCCTAAGCGCATGATTTTGCTGATCTCTCCCAAATTGATGTTTGAATTTTCTCGAAGTGCTCCTTCCTCGGCTTCCGTATTGGGACGGTCCCTATGAAGAGAGGCTCGTTATCCCATCCCCATTTTGGGTGGTTCAAACATCCTAAGCAGCTCAACCAGAACGATATTACCGTTGTCGATTCAGATATGCTGAAACGGGCGGTTGGTGCAGCAGCTCTTGGTAATGCCATGGAGTGGTTCGACTTCGGGGTGTACGGCTACATTGCTGTCACACTGGGGAAAGTGTTCTTTCCCGCTGCCGACAAATCGGTCAGTCTGATTGCAACCTTGGCCACTTTTTCCATAGCGTTTTTGATTCGTCCTATCGGGGGCGCCATTTTTGGGCCTCTGGGCGATCGTTACGGTCGGCAGAAAGTGTTGGCGGCGACCATGATCGCCATGTCGTTGGGGACATTTGCGATAGGCTTGATCCCCTCTTATGCAAGTATCGGGATCTGGGCACCGATCCTTCTGCTGCTTGCCCGATTGGTGCAGGGATTCTCTACTGGCGGTGAATATGGGGGGGCGGCGACCTTCATCGCAGAATATTCGACAGATCGGCGTCGCGGGCTCATGGGGAGTTGGCTGGAGTTCGGGACACTCGCTGGCTATGTCGCAGGCGCCGGTGTGGTGACGCTGTTGCAGGTCAGTATGACTGAGGAGGCTCTGCTTTCATGGGGCTGGCGAATTCCTTTTCTTGTCGCTGCTCCGCTCGGCCTTTTGGGGCTCTATGCTCGCACAAGGCTGGAAGAGACACCGTCTTTTCAGGCTTATGCAGCTGAAGCCGAAAAACGAGAGCATGATCGTCCTGGTTGGCGCTCCCTTTTCAGCGTGCATTGGCGGCAGTTGCTCAAATGCGTTGGTCTTGTGCTGGTATTCAACGTCACCGACTACATGCTTTTGGCTTATGTTCCGAGCTATATGACTGTTTCTTTGGGGTATAAGGAGAGTAAAGGCCTCATCCTCATCATCGTCGTCATGATCTTGATGATGCCGTTCAACGTTCTAGGCGGGTTTCTCAGCGATCGCATCGGACGTCGCCCCATGATCCTCGGTGCCTCGGCAGCGCTCCTGGTTCTGGCCATACCTTGCTTTCACTTGATACAGAGCCATTCCGACGGACGCATCTTCCTCGGGCTGCTTCTCTTGGGCGTTGCTCTTGCCGGGTTTACAAGTTCGATGCCCTCTACGTTACCGGCCCTGTTCTACACGCCGATCCGCTACACGGCGTTATCCGTAGCGTTCAATCTCTCGGTGTCGCTCTTTGGGGGAACGACGCCGCTGGTGATGGCCTGGCTTGTCAAGAAGACGGCCTATCTGGATATGCCGGCATGGTATCTGATGGGCGCTGCAGCCATCGGTATTCTGACAATGATGACGGTCCGTGAAACAGCAGGCATGCCGCTACGTGGCTCGCCCCCAGCGGTCGCGAGCTCGGAGGAGGCGGAAGATCTTCTGCAAAGTGACACAGCCGTGACCGTAGATCCGGTACCTCCGCGACTGGTTTAGCTGGGCAAGAGATTGCTATCGTCGCTTTGTCGACACTGATTGTCGTGAGGGTAGGTTCAGAAGGCGGGGCCGTAGATCAATTTCGTCTCCGACCTTCATGTAACCGACACTGAACCAGTTTCCGTAAAACCGTATGCCGCACATCAGGCGAGGCCTCACGGCATGTGGGCCGAGATTCTGCCATCGCACATGGGTGTCATGGATCAGGCTATAGCTTTCTCGGCCTCTTCGAGGCCGAGCGAAGAGGCTTAGGGTACGCTCGGCTGCATTATGTGATGCAAGCCTCTCCGGGTCATCCAGCCAGGCGGTCAATTCGCCATTTCAACATTCGGTCAGCAAGCGCCTTGCTACTACCTTGTTCCTCTGGCGGGGCCCTAATCTTGTCGCGAGCACAACCTCCGTGATCGATTGCACATCGCAGTCAGCTGGGTTGATACGGAGCGTGAGTCAGACCTCATCCATCTTCCAGATTTCACGGCGTTTCGCAGCTTTGCGGAGATCCATGCCATTTGTGACCCATCGACCCCAGTCTCATCCAGGTCAGCCTGCTCGATCAGTTTAAACTGGCGCACTATCAAATAAATATAATTATATAAACCTGTATCAAGACAAATTCATCACATAAATCTAAAATGTACTGTAAATTAAGATAATAACAATGAAAAACAAGAGCTAATTTTCAGATACTCCGTTCGATATGTTTGAATTGAGCGAAGTCGCTCGGGAAACACATCCCGAAGCCTGAAAATTACGCGTGAGATCAGGTTTTTTCTGCATATGTCTCGAATCTCGCGTTGCATTTATAATCCAGAGAAAGAAAGTGCGCGCGGGTATCGTCCCGATCTCGACGGACTTCGAGCAGTCGCAGTTTCTGCAGTTCTGCTCTACCATTTGTTCCCCGATCTAATGCCCGGAGGGTTTAGCGGCGTCGATATCTTCTTCGTCTTGTCAGGCTTTCTTATCACCAGCCATTTGAACGAAGAGCTCGAGCAAGGCCGTTTTTCATGCCGCGGTTTTTACGCTCGCCGTCTTCGTCGTCTAGTCCCTGCGCTGGTTTTCGTCCTGATAGGGACTGCTCTCGCCGGTAGCCTGATCTTGTTACCGGGAGAATTCGCGTCTCTGGGGCTGGATTGGGCTGCCGGAGCCTCATCCCTGTCCAACTTTCTCTCCTGGGGCGAGCAGGGGTATTTCGATCGCGCCGCCGAACTCAAACCATTGATCCATTTGTGGTCGCTCGGGGTGGAGGAGCAATTTTACATCTTTTGGCCCGTCCTTTTGCTCATGACTCACGGGACGAGCCTGACATTGCGACGCATCGGCCTCATGCTGGCAATTCCGTCCTTTTTGCTGAGCATTACCAGTGCGCTCTTTTGGCCTGAGTCGGGATTCTACTGCCCGTTAACCCGGCTGTGGGAGTTTATGGCGGGTGGGCTCCTCATAACACTGCCCTTGAAGCACCGACGCTCGGTTGGTTGGATGGGGATCATCTTAATTATCTCAGGATTCGCGCTATTGCGGTCCGGCTGGTTTTTTCCGGGTTTTACCGCCTTGTTGCCGGTTGCGGGCACTGCGTTTCTGATTGCAGCGGGGCCGGATCATGCGTTTTCTCGCCGTGTTCTGTCTGCGTCGCCGATATGTGCGCTCGGTCGTATCAGCTATGCCCTTTATCTCTGGCACTGGCCGCTCATTGCATTCACCCATATCGTTCATGGAACAAGACCGTTGCGTCATAGTACGGGTATGACGATCCTCGTCATTGCCTTCGTCCTTGCCGTTTTCACGACGTGTTATGTAGAGCGACCCTTGCGCTGGAACCGTTATCCAGGTGCGACATCCCTGGGGCTCCTTTCCGTCCTTTTGCTTCTTGTCGGAAGCGGACTTCTGACCTGGTGCCATCATGGTTGGCCCGGAAGAGTGCACCATGGTTCAGTGGGAATTGAAGTCGCGAAAATTAACCTGGCTGAGCGCGACGGAATCTTCCCTATTACCTCTCATATGAAGGTTCGGCATGAACGCGGTCTAACCATCGCCACCATTGGATCGAATCTGGGTCATCCAGTTCTTCTGACGGGCGACAGTCTGTTATTCCAGTGGGCGCCACGTATCGACGCGCTTTTCAGCCAGGGTAAACTTTCCCGTGCTGTGATTTTTATTTCTGGTCCGAGTTGCAGCCCATTGGCGGGGGAGCATTACAAACCCGCTTTTGCATTTTGTTCGGCGATGCCAGAGATACAGCAAAAGATCTTGCGTGATCTACCGATCAAAAAAATCGTTATCGGTGCGTACTGGCTCCGCGTTTTTGGTGACGACTCCGCACAGTGGCCCGCTCTGCGAGAGCGCTTCACGGCTGCAATCAAAAGCTTATCAGGCGATGGAAAACGTCCCGTGACAATCCTTTTGCCGACACCGACGGATATACGCTTCGACCCAGCCAAGATGGTTCAGCGAAGCTATACCCATGTGACAATCGACACAGGCGCTCTACGGGCGGGCGTGCCTCTGGGGCCATGGCGTACCGAAACCGCAGAGATCGCGAGGATCCTCAAAAGCATTGCAGATCAAACCGGGGCCACGACGCTGGATCTAACGTCCGAGATTTGCGGAGGAACCACAGTCTGTTTCCCCTTAACTGAAGAAGGGAAACCAAAATTCGCAGATGCCGTACATCTAAGGCCATTCTTCACAAGCAAAGAAATTCACGGACTTGATCTGTTGTTGGAGGAAGATGCGCCAGAAATGTAAAAATAAGACAGGAATATTCAGTATAAATAAACAACAAATATGACCGATTGTCAGCTCTATAAATATATAAGAGTCGTCCCTTATGATTTAATGAAATAAACATTTACAAACATAAATATATTCGTATAATTACTTATGTCCATCAGGTGATGATGGAGGTTTTTCAAAGGATTCTTTAATGTTAAAATATTTTCTTCTCGCCACTATGCTCGTGGGTTCATCTGCCAGCGCAATGGCGGCAAATTATCGCGTCGTGACGACCGATCAGCACTATTCTAGAGGGGCACAGTCAACGGCTACGGCATCATGTCCGGGTGGCTTTTCACCAGTTGGAGGTGGGTGGAATATAATCTCAGGAAATGGATGGATGCGCGTTAACGGCCTTGGTTGGGACATTCCAACCTATATCGTCACGCATTCAGATCCGACTTCATCCGGCTGGGAAGTCGGCGGAATATCCGAGGTCGATTTGACATTGCGCGTCTACGCGGTCTGCGCGACCCCTTGATAATAGAGGCTACTTAGCTCGCCTGACTGTCGCGCCATCGATTTTAGTGGTGTAGCTGGTTTTGTCTCTCTCTCCTGATCTGACACGTCAGCCTTGGCGATGGGGCGGTGAGGCTGGCGCTTGGACGGTCAGGGTGGATCGGCCTAGAGCGCGATAGACAGCCTTGTCTGCTGGGCTTCTGCTTTGTTGAGACGGTGCAGCGTGATTGGAATATCCGAGGCGTGTTTCCTAGGAGATCCCTTCGAATTCAGGGCGCACAAAGCTTGCAGAGCGCTTGAGCTTTCAGCCTGTCATGCTTGATATAAAGCTTCAGATAGGTCGGCAGATAACACTCATCTGAGATCACAAGAATGGGGGCACTATTTCGATGTTCAGAAGTCGATTGAGCCTCCGCTTACTCTTCCGCTTGCGGCTGTATCAGAGAAATTTGAAGGCTTCGCCTGCCTGGTGCTTGTGTCTTCCAGAACCTCATGCCCGTGTGAGCAGGCATGAGGTTATAGCGACTAGAGAATGCCGCCTGAGATTGGCAGGGTAACACCCGTGATGTAGCTCGAATCTTCGCTGAGCAGGAAGGAAACCGTTCCCGGAATCTCCTCGATGTCTCCCAGTCGGCGCATCGGCACGCCTGCAACCATTTCGACCTTCACCTTTTCCGGATCGGTTGAGAAATACTGGGTGTTGGTCGCGGCCTGGAGTTCCGTCTGGCGATCCCACATGAAGCCGGGGCCCATGAGTGCCGGGGCAATCCCGTTGACGCGGATATTATGGGGCGCCAGATCCTTCGAGGCGACCTGGGTCAGGCCAACCACGCCAAATTTCGACGCGCCATAAGCTGCCATGTTCGGAGGGCCCTGCAGGCCTGCCATACTCGATGTGTTGACGATGCTTCCCGAGCGACGTTCGATCATTCGGCGAGAGACTGCCCGCAAAACGTGGAATGCGCCGACCAGATCGATATTGACGACGCGCTGAAAATCTTCGACCGGGTAATCCTGAACGGGTGAAAAAGCGCCCTGATAGCCAGCGTTGTTGAACAGGAAGTCGATTGGTCCGACTGATTTCTCTGCGTACTCTACAGCCTCTTCGACACTGGTGTAGTTGGTCACGTCGCACACGACCGTTTTGACCTTCACTCCGTGTTCCGCAAAGCCCTTGGCGGCCTCATCGAGCTTGGCCTGGTCAAGATCGAGCAGAACGATGTGGCTCCCCTCCTTGGCGAGGCGGCGGGCAACGGCAAGACCGATATTGCCTGCAGCTCCTGTGACCAGGGCGGTTTTTCCAGCAAAGCGTTTGGTATCACTCATCGATTATTTTCCTTTTTGGCGTCATCCGACTCTGTGCGAGGAATGGCGCGTCCCGAGACCTTAAACCATCGGTAAAGAGCTTGGCTGCGCGCGCTGGTTCAAAGAGTCTTGAGCATGCCTCCATCGACAAAATAGGATGAGCCGACGCTGTAAGAAGCATTGTCCGAGCAGAGGAAGACGAAGAAATTGGCCAGTTCTTCGGGCGATCCGAACCGTTTGATCGGAGCATGTTCTTCAGCGACGGATTGCAGATAGCCCTCCCAGTCACCCCCGGTTTCTGTCGTCAGCTGCTTGGCGGTCTTCACCCAGTCAGGTGTCAGAATCAGACCGGGATTGACGCAATTCACCCTGATATTATCCTTGATGACTTCGGTGGAAAGCGTTTTGGAGAACATCATCAAAGCTGCCTTGGTGACGTTGTAGATCGGTTCGTACCAGAGAGGCTGCGCGGCACAGATCGAGGCATTATGGATGATTGCTCCACCGCCGCGCTTTCTCATGCCGGGGACCAGTCCCCGCGCTAGACGAACCGCCGCCATAACGTGAAGTTCCCAGTAAAACTGCCATTTCTCGTCAGCAGCTTCCATAATCGTTTCGTTCGATCCGGTGCCAGCATTGTTGATGAGGATGTCTGCGCCGCCAAAGGCCTCTTCAGTCTGGCTTACGATACTCGCTATGCCGTCGCAGGTCGCGACATCAGCGGAGACAGGCAGACAACGTACGCCATGCCGATCAGCGAGGTCGCGGGCGGCCGTAGCTAGTCGGTTCTGGTCGCGTGCCACCATGACGATGTGAGCGCCTTCACGCGCCAGTCCCTCGGCGACTGCGAGACCTATGCCGACACTGCCACCCGTGACGACCGCCACTTTGTTCCTGAGGCCCAGATCCATTTTACGTCTCCATCGCGACCAAGGCGTGCCGCAAAAGTGCGCCACTGAAAGTGTTGATTGAACGAGGGAATATGATCCTGCGAAAGGGGACGACCGAACAATTTCATGTGCTTTGCATCATGTATTAGTGATTTATTTGAGCATTTAAATGTGACTTTGAGGTGATGCAAAATCGTCGTTACAGTGCGCCAGTAAGATGCTGTGCTGTAGGGGAGTAATCCGGTCTTGCCGGATGTGCTGCATTGGCCCCTGAAATCGACGTTTCAAGTCGCAATAATCTCCCTCAATTGATTGTCCAGGCCTTCGGGATATGTGCCTGAGGCTCTCATGGTGTGAGGGCGCGTTCTTGCAGGGAGCTTCTCTTTGAAGTGCTTTTCAGCAACCGCTTAGGAGGCTTTACCGGGGTTGCCTTCGCCTCGCGGTGCCGTGGTAGGGTGTCTGCATGACAGGCAAAACTGGATTGGAGCACACTCCGATGACCCGTATCCTCGCACGGATCTCCGGCCGGATCGGTCTTATGATGGTGACGACTGCCCTGCTTTGCGGTTGCGCTGAAAAAAGCAGCAAGCCGTCTCACGCCATGCTCGCAAACCCTGCATCGGTATATTGCAAGGAGCAGGGGGGTAAGCTTGAGATCCGGCGAGAAAAAGACGGGGAGGTCGGTTACTGCCACCTCGCTTACGGTCGCATTGTCGAAGAATGGACGCTCTTCCGGGCCGCGCATCATGATCGTCGCGCCGCCACAAATCAGTAGATAGTTTCTGAGAGTCTCGTTCCGCGATGGGAGGCTCGGAAGAGCCAGAGGATCATGGCTGACTGTCTTGAATCCTCAGGGCCGGATGGCCTCATTCGAGCGATGATGTCCTTGGGGAATTGATCCTCGGTGTGGTGAAAACAAGGCAATACCCCCCCTCGCAATGTGACGTCTGTACGACAGAAATTTCACCTTATCGTCGCAAAACCGCAGGTTCGGGGACGCGCTTTTCACGATGAAGTTCTTGAAGAAAATATGGCGTCAAAGCGCTCCCCAACGCGCCTCTGATCTGCTCAGGGAGTAGGTGAAGAGGCGGCGGCTGAAGCCTTTCTCCTCAGAGGGTATAAGAGGCGTGTAATAAAAAAATCACGAAAACGCCTAATCCTTACTGTATTTTCATAATAAATATAAGAACGAGATTATCAATAAAGATAGAATGAATATTCTTATCCCGAAGAGTCTTCACGTGAGACAACACTTTGAGCTCTGATCATTCTGTCAGTTCTGAGATGTCAGGCAGGTTTTGACATTTTATCCTTGAAATTTATGCGAAGACGTCTATGTTAACCGCATACACACGATTTCGTGATTGCCCCAACCCTGAGTGCGAAAAGCGTCAAATGGCGCCTCCTCGCACGTCGAGAGGACAAACCATGACCGTATCCCCTGCCCATGAAACAGACATTCCTGCCGCTCTGCGCGAAGACGGTGAGCTGAAGCTCGTTATTTTCGATTGCGATGGCGTTCTTGTTGACGGCGAACATCTTTCCACCGCCAAAATGGCTGAAGAAGCGCGCAACCACGGTTGGGAACTCTCCAACGAGGAAGCCCACAAGATCTTTACCGGCGGCGAGCTGGTCAAGATTGGCGAGCGCATCGGGCGTGAGACGGGCAAGGAAATGCCAGCGAACTGGGACATGATGATGCAGGATCGCATTGTCAAGATGATGGAAACGGAAGCCGAGACCATCGACGGTGCGCATGAGATGCTGCAGCGCGTTCATGATCTCGGCCTTCGATCCGCATCGGTTCCAACTCTTCTGGTGCGGAAATGGAAGCCAAGTTCTCCAGCACCGGGCTGGACGAGCTGCTTGAGGATGAGCGGATCCACTCAGGTCGCGATCTCGACATGCCGAAGCCCCGCCCCGACCTCTATCTGCATGCGGCAGAGGTTGAAGGTGTTGGCCCGGAGCATTGCATCGTGCTTGAAGATTCCGACACAGGTGCGGAAGCGGCCCGTCGTGCTGGCATGGCCTGTGTGCTGCTCCGTGATCTCGAAAAGCCCGCTCCGAGCTGGCCTGGCCTGCTGCGCATCGGTCATCTCTCCGAGTTCCCGGTGATTCTGAAGAAGATCATCGACGCACAGGCGAAAGCACGCTCGATCGCTGCCTGATCGTCATAGTCATCGCCGTGGAAAAACTGCCCTCTCTAGGGCGGTTTTTTTATGTCCATCGATAGCGTGACGGGCAACGACGATGCCTCTCCGAGCGTTCGCTCAGCACAGTGTTGAGGAGCATCACCATGTCGGCGGAAGATTTCAAGAAAGGTGACGATGTCACCTGGAACACCAGAAATGGCGAGACACACGGACACGTGGTCGAAACCGTGACCGAACCGATGAAGATCAAGAATAACGAGATCAAGGCTTCGGAGGATAATCCTAAAATTCTGGTTGAGAGCGACAAGACAGGCGCCAAGGCTGCCCATAAGCCTGATACGGTGCACAAGGCGTGAGCGGCTCTCTCATACGTCGCTACGCAGGCTTGAGCGTTTGCGCTCTTGCTGGCTTGTTAGCGGTCTATCAGCCAGCGCAGGCCCAAGCTCTGATGGCGCCAGCGCAGTGCGACAACCAGAAATTTCTCTCCGATCAGGCCGGATTTATCCAGAATGGCCCGACAAGGGGCGATCTGCCGGAGCATGTCTGCGGTCAGGTTGTTTCGGTGACGCAGCGATCACGCCGGACCCGCAGCGGTGTGCACGGATATTTCGTGATGCAGGTTGCGGACGGTCACCTGATACGGATTGTGTCCGATCTGGATCGGATGCAGGCGCCTCAATGGGCGTGGGTCAAGCCTGGTGACAAGGTAGAGGTTGTCGGGCGCTATTATTTCGACTCAGCACGCAGTCAGGGAATTGACTGGACCCATCATGGCACCGGGCGCCACTGGGCCAGCCCGGGCTATGTCGAGGTCAATGGAATCAAATACGAGTAAAACAAGAAAAAGCGGTGGCAAAGGCCACCGCTTTTTCTTGAGTGAGAGGACGCGTTTTTGGTTTCAGCTGTCGCTGGTTACCTCGGAGCGTTCTTCGGGTTCGTCCTCGCCAAGCTTTTTGGCGGGAGAGGCGGCTTCAAGAAACTCGAAATCAAGCGCGTCTTCCTTGAGACCGATCCTGACCGCCCCGCCATTGGCGAGTGCGCCAAAGAGAAGCTCTTCCGCCAATGGCTTCTTGATTTTCTCCTGAATGACACGTCCCAACGGTCGAGCGCCGTAGTGACGGTCATAGCCACGCTCGGCGAGCCATTCCTTGGCCGCTGATGTGATTTCGATCGTCACATGGCGATCCGCAAGCTGCGCCTCGAGTTGCAGGATGAACTTCTCCACCACGCGGCCAACGGTCTCAGGCGTGAGGTTGGCGAAGGGGATGATCGAGTCCAGACGGTTGCGGAACTCAGGCGTGAAGAGGCGTTTGATCGCATCTTCGTCTTCACCCACGCGATCCTTGCGGCCGAAGCCGACGGCTTCCTTGCTCAGATCGGCGGCCCCAGCATTGGTCGTCATGATCAGGATCACATTACGGAAGTCGATCGTCTTGCCGTTATGGTCGGTCAGACGTCCGTGATCCATGACCTGCAAGAGGATGTTGTAAAGCTCGGGATGAGCCTTTTCGATC
This sequence comes from Asaia astilbis JCM 15831, assembly GCF_000613845.1. Taxonomy (GTDB): domain Bacteria; phylum Pseudomonadota; class Alphaproteobacteria; order Acetobacterales; family Acetobacteraceae; genus Asaia; species Asaia astilbis. Next base: position 102,097 of record NZ_BAJT01000010.1, on the reverse strand, counting down.
TCGTCGAGAAGCAGCACTGCATGCGGATGCTGATCGATGGCATCGGTCAACAAGCCACCCTGATCGAAGCCCACATAGCCTGGAGGTGCGCCGATCAACCGTGAGATCGAGTGGCGTTCCATATATTCGGACATATCGAAGCGGATCAGCTCGATGCCCAAAGTGGCGGCAAGCTGCTTGGCCACCTCGGTCTTGCCGACGCCGGTCGGACCCGAGAACAGATAATTGCCAATCGGCTTCTCTGCATCGCGCAGCCCGGCACGGGCCAGCTTGATGGCAGAGGTAAGCGATTCAATCGCACGGTCCTGACCGAAGACCATATTCTTCAGGTCGCGGGGCAGAAGGCGTAGCGTTTCACGGTCATCGGTAGAGACCGATTTGGGTGGGATGCGGGCGATCTTGGCGACGATCTCTTCGATATCCTTAAGCGTGATCGTCTTGCGGCGCTTGCTCTCGGGCAGGAGCATGCGGGACGCCCCGGCTTCGTCGATGATATCGATTGCCTTATCCGGCAGCTTGCGGTCGTTCATGTATTTGGCCGAGAGCTCGACCGCAGCCTTCAGCGCATCGTCTGTGTAACGCACCTTGTGGTGGCGTTCATAATTACCCTTCAGGCCGCGCAGGATCTTGATCGTGTCGCTGATCGAGGGCTCGGGCACGTCGATCTTCTGGAAGCGCCGCACCAAAGCGCGATCCTTCTCGAAATGCTGGCGATATTCCTTATAGGTGGTCGATCCGATGCAACGCAGCGTGCCCGCCGCGAGCGCGGGCTTGAGCAGGTTCGAGGCATCCATCGCACCACCTGAGGTTGCCCCCGCACCGATGACGGTATGGATTTCATCGATAAACAGGACGCCACCCGGGGTCTGGTCGAGCTCAGTCACAACGGCTTTCAGGCGTTCTTCGAAATCGCCGCGATAGCGCGTGCCTGCGAGAAGGGCGCCCATGTCGAGCGAGAAAATGGTCGCGCCGAGCAGGACCTCGGGAACGTCGCCCTCGACAATCCGCTTCGCCAGGCCTTCGGCAATGGCTGTCTTACCCACGCCCGGATCGCCGACATAAAGCGGATTGTTTTTCGTGCGGCGGCAGAGGATCTGAATGGTGCGCTCAACTTCGTTCTCGCGCCCGATCAGTGGGTCGATCTTGCCGTCCTTGGCGCGCTTGTTGAGATCGACGCAGTAGGCTGCAAGAGCTTCCATCGGCTTGGAGCTTTGCCGGGCTTTTCTTCGCGCTCGCCCTCTTCCTTGTCGCGTGAGCCCGTCGGTGTGCGTCGGGTCGTCTTGTCGGGCGCCTTGGCAATGCCATGCGAGATGAAGTTGACGGCGTCCAGGCGTGTCATGTCCTGCAATTGCAGGAAATAGACAGCGTGGCTTTCCCGTTCGGCGAACAGGGCGACGAGGACATTGGCGCCGGTGACCTCGTCACGTCCGGTTGACTGGACGTGAATGGCGGCACGCTGAATCACGCGCTGGAAGGCGGCCGTCGGTTTCGGTTCGGTCGGTCTGTCAGACGCAAGCCCCGCCAGATCCTTGTCGAGAAATTCGGTAAGATCGGCGCGCAGCTTATCGAGGTCGATGCCACAGGCCTTGAACACCGTGACCGAGTCGGTGTCTTCGGTCAGGGCGAGAAGCAGATGTTCGAGCGTCGCATATTCATGCCGGCGTTCACCTGCGAGGGTGAGGGCACGATGGAGCGTCTGTTCGAGCATACGAGACAACATGGGAGCGCTCCTTTTAGTGTGGTGTGACGGGCCGACGGGACAGGATGCAGGCTAATCCTGTTTTGGTAAAAGAGTAATCTACCTGCGGTCATCCCGAGCGGTTCTTGCGGTCGGAACCGGGCTCAGGCTTGTTCAATCATACATTGCAACGGGTGCTGGTTCTGTCGTGCAAGATCCATCACTTGGGTTACCTTGCTTTCCGCCACTTCGAAGGTGAAGACGCCGCACACGCCTACGCCTTTCTTGTGAACATTGAGCATGATATTCGTTGCCTCTTCCCGGGACTTGGAAAAAAAGCGCTCGAGGACGTGCACGACGAATTCCATCGGCGTGTAATCGTCATTCAGCATCAATACTTTATACATCGCAGGACGGCGCGTTTCGGGACGGGCCTGAATGACAACGCTGATATGCGACTCGTCACCGTTCTCCGTGTTGCCGGGCGGCTCTTCCGGAGTGGAAGGGCCTGTCACGGTGGGAGCGGTGACGCGGGTACCGGACGAGGGGACGATCTCGAAGGTTGTGGTGCGATGGTGCATGGGAAAGACCATATGGGATGAAAACGGTGATCGCAAAGATCTAAGAGCCGACAAAACGACAAAAGGCTGATTGCGGTGCGCTTTACCTTATTTTTCCCGCAATTGGTTCATATGAACGTGGACGACAGTAAAAGCGTCTGTCTATGATGGGAAAACCGCCAGATAACCGAGGGCACGAGTGACCTACTGCATGCAGTCCGAAAAGAAGAGCCGTTCGAAGGCCCCAAAGGCACGTCGATGGGCTGTCTTTTCGCGCACAGCGCTCGGTGTCTTCCTCAGCGCCGGCGTCATCGCGTTGCCAAAGGCAGCGCACGCCCAGTACGCCGGTCACGTCAGCTCCTACGTTGTCGATGCCAATAGTGGGGCCGTACTGTCTCAGGTCGATCCCGATCTTCAGCGTTATCCGGCATCCCTGACCAAGCTGATGACGCTCTACATGACCTTCCGTGCGTTGCGCGGGGGAGAGATCACGCCCGACACTTCGGTACCGGTTTCGATCCATGCCTCCACGCAGGCGCCATCCAAGCTCGGGCTTGTGCCCGGTACGCGCTTCGTCGTTCAGCAGGCCATTCTTGGTCTTGTGACGAAATCGGCGAATGATGCAGCGTGTGCGCTGGGTGAGCTGCTCGGCGGCGGGGACGAAGTGCGCTTCGCCAACATGATGACGCAGCAGGCGCGTGCCTTGGGGATGTCGAACACGACCTTCCGCAACGCATCGGGTCTGCCTGATCCGGATCAGGTGACGACGGCACGGGATCTTTCTGTTTTAGCCCAGCACCTCGTGCATGATTTCCCCGAATACTATCATTACTTTGCGACCCCCTCCTTTGCGTTCCATGGGCGGATGATTCCAAACCATAACCCCATGCTCAAGACCTATGCAGGGGCTGATGGTATGAAGACGGGTTATACGGATCTGGCGGGCCATAATCTGATTACCTCGGCCCAGCGCAGCAATGTGCGTCTGGTCGCGGTGCTGCTCGGTGCCCGTTCGAACCCGCAGCGCAACATGATCATGACGAAGCTGCTTGATCAGGGCTTTGCCTCTGAAGGGGTCGCTCCGATGGCGCCGCTTCGTCAGCCGACCGTCCTCGCCCGTCACGTACGTCGCCGGGGTCATGCATCGGGTAATACGAATTCTGTCGTTGAAGTCGCCGAAGCCCCAAGTGGACCGCGCCATTATCGGCCGGTCGGTCATGGGGCGAAGCACCGCAGCGTCACGAAGGCCAGCATCCGGATGGCGACCTCGCGCCATGCCGTTTCCACCAAAAAATCTTCCCGACACCAGAAGTTGATTGAGGGCCCCGGTAAAAAACGGGCCTTCGCCCTTGCTCCCTGCGTCGCGACGGCGCATTTTCGCGCTCTTATCTTTAAGAACAAGCGATTGCGTCAAGGGAGCGAAAAGAGCGTATGGCCGGCAAGGACTCAATTCACGGGGTTACGATCTATACTGAGGCTGACTTCGTTGGCCTGAGAAAAGCGGGTCAGCTCGCTGCTGCGACGCTCGACATGATCACCCCCCATGTCGTTCCCGGAGCCAATACAGACGATCTGAACCGCCTGATCCACGATTTCACGCTCGATCATGGGGCGGTGCCGGCGCCGCTGAACTATCGTGGCTTTCCCAAATCCTGCTGCATCTCGATCAATCACGTGGTCTGCCATGGCATTCCCGGCGAGCGCTGCCTCAAGGATGGCGACATCGTCAATATCGACGTGACCTCCATTCTCGACGGATGGTACGGCGACACATCGCGCATGTATCTGGTGGGCAATGTGCCCCGCAAGGCGATCAACCTTGTCGAAGCGACCCATAAGGCGCTCATGCTCGGGATTGCCGAGGTGGCTCCCGGCAAGACGCTCGGCGATGTTGGCCATGCGATCCAGAGCTTTGCCGAAGGCAAGCGTCTGTCCGTTGTGCGCGATTTCTGCGGCCACGGCATCGGCCGCGAATTCCACGCGGAGCCTCAGGTGGTGCATTACGGCAAACCCGGCAAGGGGCTGACGCTGCATGAAGGCATGGTCTTCACCATCGAACCCATGCTGAATCTCGGCAAGGAAGGCACCAAGATTCTCGAAGATGACTGGACAGCCGTGACACGTGACCGGTCATTGTCGGCACAATTCGAGCATATGCTTGCCGTGACCGCCGATGGCTGCGAGATTTTCACGCTCTCCCCCGCGGGTTTCACCAAACCGCCTTACGTTCTCGGCTGATCTGCAAGGAATAGACTCTCGTGAAGCAAGTCTGCATTCGGGCGGCGTCCCTCTCGTTTCTCCTCGCGGGCGTTTCCCTGCCGGGTCTCGCTTTGGCAGCTCCTGCCATGCCTTATGACCCTCTGGCATTCGGAACCGTCACCCCTGATCTGAAACCGGTGAAGCCCGTCGAAGGCTCTCGGGGTATGGTGGTGTCGGCGCAGCATCTTGCTTCCGAGGCCGGACGCCAGATTCTGGCTTCGGGCGGGAACGCCGCCGATGCGGCGGTCGCCGTCGGCTATGCTCTGGCTGTTGTCTATCCTGCTGCGGGTAATATCGGCGGTGGCGGTTTCATGACCCTGCGTCTGCCTGACGGCAAGACGACATTCATCGACTTTCGTGAGCGTGCGCCTCATGCAGCAACGCCGACCATGTATCAGGATGCTCAGGGCAATGTTGACCCCAAGGCATCGATTGAGGGCTGGCGTGCGATTGCTGTGCCCGGCACGGTTGCCGGGCTTGAGGAGATTCATCATCGCTGGGGCAAGCTGAGCCGGGAGAAGGTGATGGCGCCTGCGATCGCTTTGGCAGAGAAAGGCTTTATCCTTGGGCAGGGCGATGCCGATCTGTTGCACACCAGCACGGAGGCATTCCGCAAGGATGCTCATGCCCGCACGATTTTCCTGCGGCCCGATGGTTCACCGCTGCAGCCGGGCGACCGTCTGGTGCAAAAAGCTCTGGCGCAGACACTCCGCAGCATTGCCCGATCCGGTGCAGACGTTTTTTATAAAGGCGACATCGCACAGCGCGTTGTTGCAGCGAGTGACAAGAGTGGGGGTATTCTGACGCGCGCAGATTTTGCCGCCTACCACCCGCGTGAATTCGCTCCAATTCATTGCAGCTATCGCGGCTATGATATCGATACGGCCCCACCGCCGAGCGGGGGCGGTGTCGCGCTATGCGAGATGCTCGATATTCTCTCAGGCTACGACATGAAAGCTCTGGGGCTGCGGAGCGTCGCAGGCGTGCAGCGTCAGGTCGAGGCGATGCGCCATGCCTATTCGGATCGTCGAAATCTTGGCGATCCCACTTCGTCAAGAACCCGGTGACGCATCTGATCGACCCGGCCTATGCGGCAGAGATCCGCAAGGGAATCCCGCTCGATCACGCGTTGAACTCCGATGCGCTCATTGCCGGGACAGCACTGCCCGCGATGGCGCAGCCTGCGGCGAGCGACACGCATGAGAAGCACGAGACGACGCAATTCTCCGTAGCAGACCGGTCGGGCTTTGCCATCTCCGCCACCTATACGCTGAATGGCTGGTTCGGTGCCGGGGTTATCGGGGGAGACACCGGGTTTTTCCTCAATGACGAGATGGACGATTTCTCTGCCAAGCCGGGCAGCGTCAATATGTTCGGTATCGTGGGCTCAGAGGCCAACGCCATCGCACCGGGCAAGACGCCGCTTTCTTCGATGGCCCCGACGATCATCTCCCATGACGGAAAGCCTTTCATGGTCATTGGCAGCCCCGGAGGCTCGCGTATCCCGACCATCGTGTTGTCGGCTTTGCTTGGCGTGATCGATGGCGGGCTGGACATTCAGCAGGCGGTCGATCTGCCGCGCATCCATCAGCAGTGGAAGCCGGCCGCCATCGAGCTTGAGCCACGGGCGTTGAGCACCGATGTCATGCAGGCCCTGCAACTCGAGGGATATACGCTTTCACCACACCGCCCATGGGGCGTGGCTGAAGGCATTCTTTTTGGCCGTCCGTCCGTTGCTGCGCCCGAGACGGGCAAGCTTTATGGTGGCTGGGATCGTCGTCATGAGGGCGGTGGCGCGAGCGGATTGTAAAAAAACCTGCTTCTGCCTCTTGCGTAACAGAGGCAGAATGGTGTTAACCCTGCACCGGGAGGTCGGCCTTGGACGGACGGCTTGCGAACCCGGTCAGGTCCGGAAGGAAGCAGCCGCAGTGAGTTTTGTTCGGGTCATGTGTTCGGCCTCCCACCCTCTGAAGCAGCCAGTCTCGCTCGTACGCGCATGACGCCTTCAGATATCCCCCCTACATACGACGACATCCCGTTGCCCCCGACTGAAGAGGGAGGCTTTTTCGACATGGCGCCTCCCCCGCAGAAGCCGTCAGATGCGACGCCAGCTCCCTCTGCGACGACGGAGCGTGCAGGGCCTTATCGGGTGCTCGCGCGGAAATACCGCCCCCAGCATTTCGATGATCTGATCGGTCAGGACGCGACGGTGCGGATTCTGCGTCGTGCTTTCCAGCTTGGACGCGTCGCGCATGCGTTCATGCTGACCGGGGTGCGGGGTGTCGGCAAGACGACGACGGCGCGGATCATCGCGCGTGCTCTGAATTGTATCGGTGTGGATGGGCAGGGAAGCGCGACGGCCGATCCATGTGGCGTCTGCGCGAATTGCAAAGCCATCCTGGCCGATCGTCATCCTGACGTGCTCGAGATGGATGCCGCCTCGCGCACGGGCGTGGATGATATCCGCGAAATTATCGAGGCGACGCGCTTTCGCCCCATGCAAGGGCGCATGAAGGTCTTCATCATCGATGAAGTCCATATGCTTTCGCGCAATGCGTTCAACGCCTTGCTCAAGACGCTTGAAGAGCCACCGGAGCAGGTGACCTTCATCTTCGCAACTACGGAATTGCGCAAGGTGCCCGTCACCGTACTGTCCCGTTGCCAGAGATTCGATCTACGCCGCGTGCCGCAGGAAATGCTGATGCAGCATTTTGCCGGTATCGCAGGCAAGGAATCGGTCGCGTTTTCAGACGAGGCGCTCTCCCTTATCGCGCGTGCGGCTGACGGATCCGTGCGCGACGGTCTCTCTTTGCTCGATCAGGCGATTGCCCAAGGCGAAGGCGAGGGCACAGCGCAGGTTGAGGCTCCCATGGTCAGCGCCATGCTTGGCTTGGCCGATCGTCAGCTCGTCTTCGATCTGTTTGAAGTGCTGATGCAGGGCAAGGCCGATCAGGCTCTGCAGATCAGCGGGAACGCCTATGCTCAGGGTGCCGATCTCGGCGTTCTTCTGACCGATCTGCTCGACCTGATTCATATCATTTCGCGGCTCAAGGCCATTCCCGCTCTGCGTCATAGCCGCGAGCTTCCCGAGGCCGAGCGGGATCGTGGTGCCTCGCTTGCCGATCGCTTGCCCAATGCCGAACTGGGCCGGGCATGGCAGATCCTGCTCAAAGGCGTGCAGGAAGTGGAGCAGGCGCCGGAACGACGTGCCGCAGCCGAGATGGTGCTGATACGCCTCTGCTATGCCAGCACGTTGCCTACCCCTGATCGTCTGGCACGCCTGGTCATGCAGATGCCTGCCGATGAGGCGAATGGCAGCTCACCGATGCCATCTGGCGCCTCAACCCTGACCGAGACGTCTCGGGGAGAGGCTGTCACGACGAGCGCGCACTCAAATGTCCCTCATGGCGGGGCGTCAGATGGGGCAGGTGACGACCGTCCGCGCGCCTCATTGCGCCTCGTGGCCAATGGTGGCGTTGCCTATGAGGCGGGGGCTGCGACCCTTGCCCCGACACCGGTCCTGACACCAGTGCCTCCACCACCCGAGAGCGAGAAGGCAGAGGCCGCGCATCCACCCTTACGGTCCTGGCGGGAAATGGTGGCGTTTGTTGCGCGCGAGTCCGAGGCCATGCTGCACGGCATGTTGCGTCACTCCGCCCATCTCATTCGCTTTGAGCCCCCGCGTGTTGTCATCCGCATGGAGCGGGGCACACCGCCACGCACGGAAACGCGGCTTCAGTCGCTTCTGGAGCGTGTCTATCCTGGACAATGGCAGATCGAGACCTCGCAGGAGGAAGGGGAGCCAACCCTCGACGAGCAGGGGGCCGAAATCGTTGCGCTGCGTCGCGAAGAGCTGCACGCTCATCCTCTGCTGCGCGCTATTCTCGATGTCTTTCCGGATGCGCGTGTCGGGGAACCGAAAGATCTGTCGCTCGATGAATACGGATTGCCGCCTGAAGAGCTGGAGGCCCCTGAGAGCTGGGCAACCGAACCACCGGCGCCCGATCTGGATTTTGCCCCGATCGATGCCGATCTGATGGATGATGACGACTGGCACGATTTCGGTGGCGGATCGTCTTTCTAGATTTCAAGGATAAAGCACTATGAAAAATCTCGCAGGGCTGATGAAGCAGGCCTCACAGATGCAGTCGCGCATGGAAGAGGTTCAGAGCACGCTGAATGCGCTGACAGTGGAAGGGTCTTCTGGTGCGGGTCTGGTCACCGTAACGCTGAGCGGCAAGGGTGACGTGCGTTCGCTCAAGATCGATCCCAAGCTCATTGACCCGGGTGAAGTCGAGATGCTTCAGGATCTGATCGTTGCGGCATTTGCCGATGCCCGTACCAAGGTCGAAGCGGCCAATGCCGATGAAATGCGCAAGGTGACAGGTGGGATCGATCTGCCTGCGGGTCTGAAATTCCCGTTCTGATCCGTATTTCCGGGAGGGCAAAGTCATGATGGGTGGCGGCGATGTGGACAGGCTGATCCAGCTCCTGTCACGACTGCCCGGGCTTGGCCCTCGCTCGGCGCGGCGCGCTGCCCTTGTCTTGCTACGCGCGCCGGAAACGCGACTGCTTCCGCTTGCTCAGGCGATGCAGGCCGCAGCGCACTCGGTGCGAAGTTGTCATGTCTGCGGAACCCTCGATAGCAGCGATCCATGCAGCATCTGCTCCGATCAGACACGGGATCACGGAGTGATCTGCGTTGTGGAGACGGTGGGTGATCTCTGGGCCCTCGAGCGGTCGCGGCTGCATCCCGGAACCTATCAGGTTCTTGGGGGCGTGCTCTCGGCTCTCTCGGGCACAGGTCCTGAAGACCTCAATACCGCTTCTCTCATGTCCCGGGTGGCTTCAGGCGAGGTGCGCGAGGTCATTCTGGCGCTGGGTGCCACGGTTGAGGGCGCCAGCACGGCTCATTGGTTGCAGGACAAGCTGGCGGCACTCGATGTGACGGTCACCCGCGTCGGGCATGGTGTGCCCATCGGGGGCGCACTCGATGTGCTGGATGATGGCACCCTGGCGGCGGCGCTCTCGGCCAGGCGGCCAGCACAGTGAGTCCTCTCTCCCCGTCAGGATTTTCCGAGGCTCTTCCGCGTGTGGCTCTTGTCACGGGCGGCGTCAGGCGTATCGGCAAGGCGTTGGTCGAAGGGCTCGCGCAGGAAGGCTTCTCAATTGCGCTGCATTGCCGCAGTCACGCAGACGAAGCGCGGTCACTGCTCAGGACCTTAGGTGTGAAAGGCTGCGTGCTCGAGGCAGATCTCGCCAATGAGCGCGAAACGGAAACACTCATCGACGAGGCTACGACAGCACTCGGACCGATCGGTGTGCTGATCAATAATGCATCGGTCTTCGAGCGTGACGAGTGGCATGATGCAACGCGCGAGACATGGGATCGACATCTCGAGACCAATCTCCGTGCGCCATTTGTGCTCACGCAAGCCTTTGCGCGCGCGTTGCCGGAGACTGCGCAAGGAATGATCCTTAACTTGCTCGATCAGCGCGTGTGGAACCTGACGCCGCATTTCGTCAGCTACACGCTCTCCAAAGCCGGGTTGTGGACATTGACGCAAACGATGGCGCTGGCGCTGGCGCCGCGTATTCGGGTCAATGCCATCGGTCCCGGTCCCGTTCTGCCGGCGACTGGTCAAAGTCCCGAGCATTTTGCTGCGATGCGCCGAAACGCGCCGCTCGCAACCGGAGCGGGTCCGCAGGAGATCGTCACAGCCATGATCGCTCTTTTGCGCATGCCGTCGGTAACCGGGCAGATGATTGCGGTCGATGGCGGGCAGCACCTACAATGGCGCGCTTAATTCAGGAAAAGGCGGAGTAGACGAGATGGCCTCCTTTCAGTGCCGCTTGTCAGATGGCGAGCGCGTGACCTGCACGATTTCACATGTCGTGACCGACCACCAGACGCACCTGATGCTCGATCCACAGACGTCTGGCCTCTCCCACCATGCCGCGGAGCTGATGTCTTTTGAGACTCTTGCCTTCACCTGGTCCTCGTTTCCAGGGTTCGCGTTGCTTGTCGCCTCGGATGGGAGCTGGCCAGAGGAGGAGGCCGCGACGCGAAAAGAAGGCTGGAGCCCGGGTTTCGCACCCCTTGCGGTAATTGCGATGTCCGAGGGTAAGTACGCCTTAAAGCCCTACGGAGCTCCGTGTTTCCTGACGGCGGAGAACGGTACCGGTCGCATTCATCACGACAGATCGGTGATCGCGGATTGGGAACTTTTTCGGTTTGACTCCGAAGAACCCGCAAAAACGAGCCTGATCGGGGACTTCGCTTCCTCTTTTGCAGAGCTTTTGCGGCATCTGAGTGAGCCCAGCGTGCTTTTGAGCGCTCTTTTGTCGATGCCGCCGTCTTTCCAGCCATCTTTGCTAGAGTTGCTCTGCGAAATGCTGACGCCCTCTGCGCTAGCAGAGCTTGCCAGCATTTTTGTGACTGATTTCGAAGCGACGAGTGGATCAACATCCCACCGTTGTGAGCGTCTACTGGCCGCATTACCTCAGGGGAGTTGGCTCCGTGACGGTTTTCGCCGTTTGCATGAGTGGCGAACCGGGCAGTCTTTTTCGATACAGAGAGCTGGGGCGCAATATGATTTTCTCGGATTTCAGGAGAATACGAAAAAAGGGAGCGCGTATTGTGTCGGTGCCAGACTGCTGAGCGAGGCAAGAAGAACGATCAAACCGACGAAGACCCTGGCGTTGCTCGCGACAGCCCGCGACGAGGGTGTCTATCTGCTCGAATGGATTGCTCATCACCGCCGGATCGGTGTGGAGCAATTCTTCATTTACACCAATGATCTCACGGACGGGTCGGATTTACTGCTTCGGCGCCTGGCAGAGGCTGGAGAGATCGTCTGGATTAACAATAGCGGGGCATCTCCCGTCAAAATAAACATGCAGGACAAGGCTTATAACCATGCCTTGATGGTTCTGCCCGAAATCCTCGATTATCGTTGGTGCTTGGTGGTCGATCTCGACGAGATGGTTCTTCCCGACGCGAGTGTCGATTACTGTCTGCCTCCGCTTTTGGCAGCGCGGGAGCGCGAAGGGGCGGAGGCCGTAGCGATGTCGTGGCGGGTCTACACATCGAACGGTCATCTCGCCTGGGCGCCGGGACTGTCGGCAGCGCGGTTTGTTGAGACGGAGAGCCACCCGCTGATCAAGACGGCGTTTCGTACCCATCTGTTCTCGGGGGCATCGGCGCATCACCCGACATCGAGAGAGCGTGCTGTCGTTCCCTATATGACAATCGATGGAGAGAGCCAGAAAACCGGAAATCTATCCGATCACGATGTCAATTTTGCAGCGAGGCCCACGTCGAACGCGAGCGTCTGTCATTACCATGTGCGATCTCTGGAGGAATATGTCTGGAAGTTTGCGCGAGGAGAAAATGACAACTCCGGTGTACTGAAAACCAAGCATTTCCGGTATAATAACCCTGGTATCTTCGAGCTCTTCACCAGTCGTTTCGATACCGGTGGCGTTCAGCCGGGATTAGTGCTTGCTGAAGATATCAACAGGGAGACGAGGCGCCTCTTGCGTTTGCCTGGTGTGGCAGAGGCCTCCAAGGAAGTGGCGCAACGCTTCAGGACGCAGGTCGGTGCTTTTGTCGAGCAGAGCGCTCAGATCATGAAGCAGGACGACCGCATAGCACTCGACGTCCGGGAGCGTTGGTGCGCGCTTGTGGATGAGTGGCGTCATCTGTCCAGGCCGGACTGACAGGGCTTAGTCCGGATCGCCATTGAGGCGGCTGAATCCGTCGCTCAGGTAATTTTCCTCGACAAGCGAAAAAGGAAGTCCGTCCTTTCCGCGTTCGAGCAGGGCCTGGTTTCGTACCAGGATTGTGTCGGGCAGATCCCTGGTCTCGCTTGAGAGCGAAAGCCGTTTGAAATTCAGGGATGCGACGACCAGCCCGAAAGGCTTTGTTGAGCGCTCGAGGATCCGGTTCATCTCCGTCGTGACGCGCTGGGGTACATACCAGTTCCAGGCATCTGACAGAGCAATCTCGCCGCAGCGTAAGCTGACATGACGCGTTCGGATCGTCTCGCCTTTTTTCAGGGCAAAGAGAGCGATGTCAGGAGGGGGCGGAGGGGTGTTTCCGACGGGCAGGGTGACCGCTCTGATGGCGATCCCCGGAAATTTGTGTTGGCAGTAGTCCTGCAGCACAAGCGTGGCACTCGGGCGGGCGTCAAGTGCCTGGCTCAGCAAGGCCGCGGTCTCAGCCTGAGCGTGAGGAGAGGCCGTCACGAAAAGAAAAAAGCCGGTCAGACCGGCTTTTCTCCACGAGATCAATTTTCGTTATCGTCGTTGTCGGTGTTGACTTCGATCTCTGCGCCAAGATCGTCATCATCGTCGTCGAGGTCGGACGTATCTTCCATGACGTCGTCATCGCTGTCGTCATCGGAGTCCAGATCGACGTCGATATCGTCCTCGTCGCTCTTCGGGTCTTTTTTGGTCTGATCGGGCGGGATCTCGCCAACACGCTTGGGCTGAGGCAGATCGCTGGGCTGCTCAGTGTCGCATTTGGGGCAAATCGCGGGAGCGCGATTCAGGTCGTAGAAGCGTGCGCTGCAAGAGACGCAGATGCGCTTCAGACCGAGTTCTGGTTTTGCCATGATGACTACCTGTCGATCCTGAACCGGTTGAAAAGAAAAAGACGGCTTGTGCCGAGAAGCACGGGGCCATGCCAGCTTGTGCCCTTGATGTCAAATACATCATCTGGTTTTCATGCATGCAAGACAAGGAAAACGGATCGTGGCGATTGACAGCCGCGGCACTGCATCGGAATGAACGCTATCATGGAACATCATCCTTCTGCCCCCGTCATTCCTCTCTCTGTCGCACGCAATCCCGGCCCCTTGCGGGGTACGATTCGTGTTCCCGGGGATAAGTCGATCAGTCATCGCGCCCTGATGCTTGCCTCGCTGGCAGAAGGTCGCACGCGCGTCACCGGGCTTCTCGAAGGAGAAGACGTTCTCCGCACTGCCGATGCCATGCGTGCGCTGGGTGCCGTGATCGTGCGTGAAAACGATCAGTGGGTGATCGACGGCAAAGGCGTGGGGGCCTTGCAGGAGCCCTCCGATATTCTGGATATGGGCAATTCGGGCACGGCCGCGCGTCTGCTCTCGGGCATTTTGTCCAGCCATGCCATCACGAGCTTCATGACCGGAGACGCAAGCCTGCGTGGTCGCCCCATGCGGCGTGTAACCCAGCCGCTCTCCGGCAATGGGGCCTGCTTTGCGACGCGGTCGGGCGAGAAGCTGCCAATGGCCATCATCGGGACGGGCGATGCGACGGCCCTGACCTATTGTCTGCCAGTTGCGTCTGCCCAGGTTAAATCGGCCATTCTGTTGGCCGGGCTGAATGCGCGCGGCAAGACGCGGGTTGAAGAGCCTGTGGCAACACGCGACCATACAGAAAACATGCTGCGGCACTTTGGCGTCGATGTTGATGTTGCGCTCACGCCGAATGGTGGACGCGTCATTACGCTTGAAGGGCGAGCCAGTCTCAAGGCGAGGGACGTCGCTGTGCCGGCCGACCCCTCTTCAGCAGCCTTCCCGATTGTTGCCGCAAGCCTCGTGCCTGGATCGGAAATTCGTTTGCCTGGTGTTGGCCTCAACCCGTTGCGGACAGGGCTCTTCACGACCTTGCGCGAGATGGGGGCTGTTCTCGATATCGAAAACGAGCGGGTGGAAGGCGGCGAACCTGTCGGCGATCTGGTCGTGCGGAGCGCTCAGCTGCGTGGCGTCGATGTGCCTGCCGAGCGCGCGCCGTCGATGATTGACGAATATCCGGTGCTTGCGGTGGCCTGTGCCTTTGCAACCGGGACCTCGCGACTGCGCGGGCTTGAAGAGCTTCGCGTCAAGGAAAGTGACCGTCTTGCCGCCACTGTGGCCCTGCTGAAAGTCAATGGTGCCGATGTGCGCGTTGAGGGAGACGACATGATCATTGAAGGGCGCGGGAGTGCACAAGGACTCGGTGGTGGTCTGGTCGAGACACAGATGGACCATCGTCTGGCGATGAGTGCCATTGTTTTCGGGCTCGCTGCAGAGAAGCCGGTAAAGGTCGATGATACCGGGTTCATCAATACCAGCTTTCCCGGTTTCACCTCGCTGATGACCGCCCTTGGGGCGGCACTCTGATGCGCCTGATCATTGCTGTCGACGGCCCCGCCGCCGCGGGGAAGGGGACGTTGGCCAAGGCTCTGGCCTCTTCACTGGGGCTGCCGCATCTCGATACCGGGCTTCTCTATCGCGCTGTTGCCCGTCAGATGATTCTTGTCGGGCTCGACCCAGCGAGCGACGATGGCGAGAGCACAGCGCAGTCCCTGCAGCCTCAGGATCTCTGCGAAGCGATCTCCGTGTGCCTGAAATCGATCGGGGCGCGAGCGCGGTGGCGACACAGGTGCCCGTGCGCGCCGCATTGCTGAAGCGCCAACGTGAGTTTGCGACTGAGAGCGGCGCGGTGATCGATGGGCGCGATATTGGCACTGTCGTTTTTCCTGACGCAGATCTGAAGCTGTTTGTCACGGCTAGTGCTGCAGTACGTGCCGTGCGTCGCTATCAGCAGCTACACGGTGTCGAGACGCCTGTGCAGGCAGAGCTCGATGCTCTTGAGGCCGAGATTGAGGCACGTGATCGCAAGGATGCAGAGCGGCCTGTTTCGCCGTTGCGCAAGGCGGCTGATGCTGTCCTCGTCGAAACAGATCATCTCGATGCGCAAGCTGTTCTGGCTCATGCGTTGTCTATCGTGAAGGCACGCTTCGCCGTCTGAACCGAAGGGCGCTGCACACTCTCGTGACCTGGCTGCGCATCCTGTTTCGGACTGATTTCCCACGGCTGCAAATACAGATCGGCGGAAATGCGGCCGGAATCGATGTTTTTGTTGACAAGGCACCCGCCACGGGTGTCTGACGTGAGCCTGCGCTTGACCCTTTGCGCAGCCCCGTTTTTCGACCTGAAACGGGTTATTTCCTACGAAGGCTCATGGATGGTCGTTCGACCATGGGCACGCCGTCTGTCCGAGTGACAGGCGCAGACATTGGCCCGATCGTCATGATCGGCCCAGGATTACGAAAACACATGGCTTCAGCCACCAACACCGTCGAAGACTTTGCTGCTCTTCTTGACGAAACCCTCGGCCAGGACACGGGCTTTGACGGCTCCGTCGTTACCGGTCGCGTCATCCGTCTGACGGATGAATTTGCGGTCGTCGATGTCGGCCTCAAGAGTGAAGGTCGCGTCTCGCTCAAGGAATTCGGACCGCCGGGCGCTGCGCCCGATGTTCGTCCGGGCGATGTGATCGAGCTTTATGTCGAGCGCTACGAAGATCGTGACGGCTCCATTGTGCTGTCGCGCGAGAAGGCCCGTCGTGAAGAGGCATGGACCTCGCTCGAGCGTGCATTCGCCAACAACCAGCGCGTCAACGGCACGATCTATGGTCGCGTCAAGGGTGGCTTCACGGTCGATCTGGGCGGCGCCATGGCGTTCCTTCCGGGTAGCCAGGTCGATATCCGCCCCGTGCGTGATGTTGCTCCGCTCATGGGTCAGCCCCAGCCTTTCCAGATCCTCAAGATGGATCGCGCTCGTGGCAACATCGTTGTTTCGCGCCGTGCCGTTCTTGAAGAGACCCGTGCTGAGCAGCGTTCCGAGCTGATTCAGGGCCTGAAGGAAGGCATGATCCTTGACGGTGTGGTCAAGAACATCACCGATTACGGTGCGTTCGTTGATCTCGGCGGCGTCGATGGTCTTCTGCATGTCACCGACATTGCCTGGAAGCGCATTAACCACCCGTCCGAAGCATTGCAGATCGGCATGCCGGTTCGCGTTCAGGTCATCCGCTTCAACTCCGACACGCAGCGTATCTCGCTGGGCATGAAGCAGCTCGAGGCTGATCCCTGGGAGAACGTGGCGATCAAGTATCCGCCGGGTGCTCGCTATTCGGGTCGCGTCACGAACATCACCGATTACGGTGCATTCGTTGAGCTCGAGCCGGGCGTCGAAGGTCTGGTGCACGTCTCCGAGATGTCCTGGACGAAGAAGAACGTCCATCCGGGCAAGCTGGTCGCGACCTCTCAGGAAGTCGACGTCATGGTTCTCGACGTGGACAGCGGCAAGCGTCGTATCTCGCTTGGTCTGAAGCAGGTTCAGCGCAACCCTTGGGAACAGTTCGCCGAAGAGCACAAGGTCGGTTCGACCATCGAAGGCGAAATCCGCAACATCACCGAATTCGGTCTGTTCGTGGGTCTCTCAGCCGATATCGACGGCATGGTGCACATGTCCGATCTCTCCTGGGACGAAGCTGGCGAAGCAGCCATGGCGAAGTTCGAGAAGGGTCAGGTCGTTCAGGCCAAGGTTCTTGATGTTGACGCTGAGAAGGAGCGCATTTCGCTCGGTATCAAGCAGCTTCATGAAGATCCGGCAGCCGACACGCTCTCGCGCGTCCATAAGGGCGACATCGTGACCTGCCTCGTGACATCGGTTCAGACGAACGGCATCGAAGTGAAGGTGGACGACGTTCTGACCGGCTTCATCCGTCGCGCCGAACTGGCTCGTGACAAGGCTGAGCAGCGCCCTGAGCGTTTCGCAGTCGGCGAGAAGGTCGATGCGAAGGTCGTTTCCGTCGATCGCGCATCGCGCAAGCTCGCTCTGACCATCCGCGGCCGTGAGGTCGAGGAAGACAAGGCAGCGATCAACGAATACGGTTCTTCCGACAGCGGTGCATCACTGGGTGATATTCTCGGTGCGGCAATCCGTCGTCGTAATACCGACGTGTAATCAACCGATACTCGGTTAATACACCGTGAAAGGGCTGCTTCGGCAGCCCTTTTATTTTTTCTTGTTGAAATCAATGATATTTTAGCCGGAATTCGATCCGACAAGACTTTTTCAAGCGGGCTCTTTAGGTTAATGCAATCTGATTGACAAAGGGGGCTGGCCCCGGTTGTTGCAGAGATGCGTAGGCGGGGGCTTCATGGCTGTTATCTACAATACAAATTACACCCATAATCCCAATTCCTACCTGACCCTCGCGGTTGAGCGCGCCGCGCGTGCTTTATTTGGGTCGGATCAGATTTTGCTTGCGGATAATATGACGCTGGCTGGAGCAGCGGCGTCGGGTGAGCATGACACGCTCATCTGTATTGATGGACAACGCATCAATACACAATTGATGCGTCGCATTCGCCCAGCGTTCAAGACAATGATCCTCTGGACTTTCGAAGATCCCTTCATGCGGGACTTTAATGTCGAGAACTCAAATCTTTTCGACTATGTCTTCACGAATGATCCTTCCTGCGCCGAACACTATCGCGGCAAAGGTCATTACCTGCCGCTCGGAGCCAGCCGCACAATCCACCAACGTGAGGTGAAAGAGGGAGATGCGCTCGATTACGACATCTTCTTCGCGGGGACGATGTGGCCGAACCGCGTCGAGACGCTTCGCCGTATCATTGCAGCCTTCCCGCAGGCCCGTCTGAAGCTCATCTGCCCCGGCAATGAGTATCTGCCTCCTTTGCCGGCCGATCTCGCCGAACTGGCTATCCAGCGTCCGGTGAGCCATGAGGCATTCATCGACTTTGCCAATGCGAGCGCTGTCACACTAACCATGTTCCGCGACTATGCGAGCCATGGCGATGTCAGTCAGGCGACGGCGCCGGGTCCTCGTTTCTACGAACTTGCTCTTGCGGGCGCAGCTCAGGTGGTCGAAGCGCCCGAGAGCATGGACACCAAATACTTCGCCGAGATCGAGGGGACTTTCCTCGCGCGCGATATCGATGGTGTGGTGAGCGCTGTGGCAGCGCTGCTTGGTGATCGCAATCTGCGTCACAATGCGGCTCTGTCCGGGCAAAGATCGGCGCTTGAGGGCCACCTCTACGAGAACCGCCTGAGCCGGATGGCTGAAATTACGGGCGCCAATTTCGGGCGCACCCTGCCAGGTTCGGCTCTTGCACCGCGTCGGCGTCGCCTGCGGGTGCTGATGTGCACGCACTCGACGATCCATGAAGCAGCATGGGGCGGCGTGGAAGTCTATCAGCAAACCCTGTGCTCAATGCTCGGGCGCGAGATCGAGTTTTTCTACTGGCTTCGTCGCGGAACGCATTGCCGCCTGACTACGGCAAACGGGCAGGAAGTCGAGCGCTACGACGTGCCAGAAGTGGGCTGGATGGATGCGATGTGTGACGGGCCAGAAGAAATGGCCTTCTCCAACGCGATCAGTCAGTACAATTTCGACATCGTCCATTTTCAGCATCTTGGCCATCATGCGCTCTCGTTGCCGATTATCGCCAAGGCCTGTGGTGCCGGGGTGGTCTTTTCGGCCCATGATTTCTGGCTGATTTCCTCACGCTACAACCTGCTCAATCAGGATCAGCGCTATATCGAAGATGAGGTGAAGTCCGTCGTTGCCAGCGACATCATCCTCAAGGTCGCTGAAAATATCGAATATGGCGGCGAACAGACCCGGCGCGCCTTTATCGGTAAAATGCTCCATTCCGTCGATACGATCCTGTTCGGAACCGAGCATTCCCGTAACCTGACTCACGAGATCTATCCGATCCTCGATCAGAAGCGCAGCCTGACTCTGGGAATCCCTTCTCCCGAAAACACGATCCCCATCGTCGCGAAGTCCTATGAACCTCTTGGGGAGCGCCCCCTCAAGGTCGCTATTGTCGGAAACTTCCTGCGAACCAAGGGCGCCGATACGATCCTGAATCTGATCGAGATCGCGCATCCCGACCATATCGAATTCCATATTTTCGGGTATGTCCACCCGGAATACGACGCAGTCCTCAATTCCAGACCTCGTCCCAATGTGAAGGTTTACGGGCGTTATACCGCAGGTGATATCGCGGCGCTTCAGGTGGCCGATGTTGCCCTCAACCTGTCGATCTGGCCCGAGACGTATTGCATCTCCCTTTCCGAGGCGTGGCAGAATGGATTGATCCCGATTGTCACCGACGTCGGCGCTCTTGGCGACCGTGTGCAGGACGGGGTCAACGGCTTCAAGGTGCCGATCGGTCGCGCCAATATGGTGCTCGAGCGGCTGGAACTGCTTCGTTCATCCGAGGTGATCCGTCGGGAGATCATGGGCAATATCTCTCCGGCGCTCTGGACACAGGCCGAGCCTTACGCAAACGATATGCGTGCGGTCTATCAGCAGGCGGCTCCTGTACGAGAACTCGGAACGTCCGAGATGCAGATCGATGCCGGGCAGGTGCATTTGCTGCCTCATGCGTCATGGCGTCATCAGGCACCCCCGCGTCATATCTTCGATCCTCCGACAATTCGCGATCTCTCAATCGAGCTTCCGGAACCCGTTTCAGACTGGTTCTCGATACAGGGAGCCGAATATTACATCGACGATGTCTGCCACTTCGTTCTCGCCGATAATCAGCCAGAGGATTTTTCAGGGGCTTATGAGTTCCACATTCGCGGCTGGCACGTTTTGCCGGGGGTCAGCTCTGCCGGGTCGATGTACGCGGTTCTGATTGGCGATGCCAAATCCCCTCTGATCTTCCTGCCTTGTGTGCGCGAGGCGCGCGGTGATGTGCTCTCGATCTATCCGAACGCTCCCCGTCGCTCCGGTTTTTCCGGTCAGGCAGCGCTGCGTGGGAAGTGGTGTGAAGGCTCTTTCCGCGTCGGTCTCGTCAATATCGTCAATGGGGCAGGGGCCTTCATGGTCACGTCTGTGGAGATCGGGGTCAAGGATGGCAAGATCAATGACATCCAGGTCGAGCGTCCGTCCAACGACCAGATCATGCGTGATTTTATCCGCGTTTCTCACGCAGATGGACATCTGCGGGGAATCAAACTGAATCGTCTGCACCGTCATGCGCATTTCCATCGCGCGGAAAACGACTTCCAGCATTATATCGATTCACTGAGCGGACTGGTTGGCGATCCAGCACCGCTCCTGACCGACGATGGGAACCTTTTCATCCGTGGTTGGGGCTTTTTGCGCCAGGTCGAGCGTGCCGGTGATATGTCGGTGGCGCTGGTGGGCGGGTCGACCAATAGCGCTTTCTTCTTCGCGCTCAAGCGCTTCTTGCGCCATGATGTCAAAACTATTTTCCCCGATGCGCCGCTCTGCGTTGGCTTCGAAGGCTGGATTTCGATTGCATCCGGTTATGCGGCGGAAATGGCGGGGGACTATCGACTCTGTCTGGTCAACACGGTTGGTGAGCAGATCGGGATCAAGCCGCTTGACGCGCTCGTCACAGTCACGAACGGGATCATCGCGTCAGTGACACAGGCGGAAGTGAGTGAGGCGGTGGTTGAAACGGTGGTGCGATCGATTGAGGCCAGTTTCGTCCCAGAATCGATCGCCTGAGAGGCAAGCGGGGCGGTACGATGCAAAACGAGCGGATTCCAAAATGGCGCCTCGTAGAGGAAGACTGGTATCTGAAGCAATACCCGTCAGCGATCGAGGAAATATCCGCTCAAGGGCTTCTTGATGCCGGCGATCATTACGAAGCTATCGGAAAGTCTTTTGGTTTCTCGCCTAATCGATATTTCGATGAAAACTGGTATCGTCAGGCATATCCGGAGCTCTATGCCGAGATTTGCCGAGGAGAGCTCGCCTCGGGGTTCGATCATTATTGTACCAAAGGCTACGCGACTCACGCTCCCCACTGGCTTTTCTCGGAAAGCTATTACCTGAGGCACCACAGTGGAGCGGTGAACGAGGCGATTGCGTCAGGTCTTTACTGCAACGGCTATGATCATTTTCTCGAGACGGGTGATGCGTCGGGACTGGGGGGGCACTGGTTCCTCGATCCCGCCTGCTTTGCTGTTATCATTGATGAGGAAGAGAGTGAGCAGAGCTCAGGGCGAGGGGCATTCTACACTCTCGTCGTTGACTCGCCCGCGCTCGCGGATCGTCATCGTCTCTCCTGGTATTTCGATCCTGTATGGTACGCTGAGCGTTATCCCGATGTCGTGCGCGACGTTGAAGCTGGTCGTTATCAGTCGCTTCTTCATCATTACCTGACAAACCAGACGCCCCGTCAGTTTAATCCCCAGTCGTCTTTTGACGAGGCCTATTACGCTCGTGTTCATGGCGATGTTCTTCCGAGCATTTTAGGCGGCGCGTTCAGGAATGCGTACGAGCACTTTGTGCGTTTCGGTGCCGCAGAGGGGCGGTGGCCAGCAGAAGGCGTGACCTATCATGGCTTTGGTGACAAACCTGAGATTAGGAAGCTTCTCAAGGCAGGGCTCTACGACAGTGTCTATGCATGCTGGGTCGCGCAGAGCACTCAGTTTGGGGAAGGCGTCAACCTGCCTCCGCTTGAAGAAATACAGACACGTCGATACTTCGAAGCCGAAGCCAAACTACAGCATAGAATAACGGCGCATCGTGGGCCTGATTTCACCTGTGACGGGACGCCCGCGCTCTCAGTCATCATGGTGCTCCACAACAAATATGCGCTGACTCTGCAGGCTCTCCTCTCCTTACGGGCGAATTACAGCGGGGCGATCCAACTCATACTTGTGGATTCAGCCTCAAGTGATGAGACGGCGCAGATCGAGGAAACTGTCAGGGGTGCAACTGTCCTGCGCTTTCGCCACAACATCGGCTATCTCGATGGTTGTAACGAGGCTCTGAGTAGAGTAACCGCCCAATCGGTCCTCTATCTGAACAACGATTTGCGTCTCTATCCCCACGCAATCCGTAATGCTCTGGCGCGCTTGCATAGCGCGGAGGACGTCGCTGCAGTGGGCGCAAAGCTGATCCGCAGCAACATGGCGTTGCAGGAAGCCGGATCGATCATTTGGCGATGTGGGTCAACCTTTGGGTATCGTCGTGACGATAACCCCAACAGCGCTGAAGCCAATTTCGTGCGCTATGTCGATTATTGCTCTGCAGCGTTCCTGCTTGTCGATAGCGGTGTGGCCCGTACGCTTGGCGGCTTCGAGACGATTTATCGCCCGGCCTATTTCGAAGACACGGATCTCTGTCTGCGGATTGTCCGTTCCGGGAAGAGGGTCGTTTACGATCCGTCGGTCACCGTAGAGCATCTGGAATACGGAAGCTCTGGCAGCACGGGTTCACACGCGCAAATGGTCGTCAACCATCGCGTCTTCGCCCGCCAGCATCAGGAGTTTCTCAGGAAACAATTTCCGGCGCATGCGCATAACGCTGTGCTCGCCCGCTCACATCGAAGCACGCGAAAGAATGTGCTGTTCATTGAAGATCGTATTCCTCTGCGTTCGCTTGGGTCGGGCTATGTCCGTTCCAACGATCTCGTCAGGGCAATGAGTAGTCTTGGCTTACAGGTGACTGTGTTCCCTGTCCTTCCGCGTGAGGCAAGCCAAGCCGATCTTGCCGCTGATTTCCCCGATGATGTTGAGCTCATGACCCGGAGTGAGCTCTCGACGCTGGAGGCATTTATCGAGGAGCGTGCCGGCTATTACGACGTCATCTGGATTGGCCGTACGCATAATCTGACGCGACTTCTGCCGATCCTGAATGCACATACGCGCCATCTGCCGTCAGAAAATGTCATTCTCGACACCGAGGTGATTGCGGCCCCAAGAACCATCGAAAAGGCACGATACCATCCACCGTCGGAGCCTCTGGCATCCTTGGCGGAAATGGTGGTCAGTGAGCTTGAGACAGCCCATTTCTGTCAGACGATCGTGGTCGTCTCCCCCCATGATGCTGCTCTCGCCAGAAAAGCGGGTTATGAAAACGTCGCAGTTCTCGGTCATTCTCTCTGTCTTCGACCGCAGGAGATGGGTTTTGCGGACCGACGAGACTTCCTGTTCGTCGGTGCTTTGCACGACACGGATGCTCCCAATTTCGATAGTCTGTTCTGGCTCATCAACGATGTATTGCCCGAACTTGATGATTTCCTTCCAGGTGATGTGAAGCTGACCGTGGCTGGCTTCGTGCATCCCTCAGTGGATGTGAGCGCTCTGCGCGCCTCGGATCGCGTCAATTGGATAGGGCCCGTCGACGATCTGGCATCGCTCTACGCGACACATCGTCTTTTTATAGCGCCAACGCGCTATGCAGGCGGCTTGCCTTATAAGGTGCATGAGGCGGCATCCTATGGTCTCCCGGTCATTGCAACGCGCCTCCTGAGGACGCAGATGGGCTGGGCAGATGGACACGAGATTATCAGCGCTTCAGGGGAGGATCCGCTGAGCTTTGCGTCCGCCATGGCGGAGACATACGAAAACGAGGCGAAGTGGGAGATGATTCGTTCCGGTGCGTTGAAAGCCGTGGAACGTGATTGTGATCCCGAGCGGTTCAGGGCGGCACTTGGCGAGATCGTCGAGTCAAGTGTCACCCAGTCCAACGGACATGTCTGATAACGGATCAGCGCGAGCACCAAGAGGCCGCGCGCAAAAAGAAACGGATTGAGCGACGATGTCGGCAGGTAAGAAAAAAACAGGATCGCAGGCCGCTGGCAAAACGCAGCGGGTTCTGGTTTGCAGTGGGGGACGCTACGAGTCACAGGCTAATGCGCAGATCCGCGAGTCGATCATGGATGGCTGGGCAGAGTGCTTCGGTGAGGAAAATGTCATTGCCGTGCATATCAGCGGTGCTGCGGCTTCGGTCGAGCGTCTGCAGCCGACGATCGTCTTCGCCATCGGTTCTTACCTTCCTGAAAGCACCTATTTCGGTGAAGTCTGCCGTGAAGCAAAGAAGATCGGGGCAACGACGGTTTTCTGGGCGACAGAAGATCCCTACGAGCAGGATGCCAATTACCGCATCACCGATGATTTCGACGTCGTGTTCTCCTGCGATCGCTGGGGACATAATTTCTACCAGCGTGAGCGCGTTTTCCATCTGCCGCTCGCGGCAAGCCGCAAGCTGCACTACGCGCCCATTGAGGCAGATGTAGAGAAAACCATCGACGTGCTCTTTTGCGGTGTGGCCTTCACCAGCCGCAAGGATATCGTGCGCAATCTGATGCCGACGCTGCGTAATCTGAACGTCAAGATCATCGGTCCGGGCTGGGGTGAGTTCGGGATTGGTTTTTCGGACGCGCGTATCGAAAAGGCCCAGCTCATCGAGCTCTATCGCCGCTCCAAGTTGGTTCTGAATCTGGGTCGGTCACTGCATTTCGAAAACAAGCGTTTCGTGGTCGCGCCATCGACACCGGGCCCGCGTACTTTCGAGGCAGCCGCTGCTGGTGCATTTCAGGTGTTTCACGAAGATACATATGAGCTGCGTCGTTATTTCACCGCAGAAGAGATCCCGACCTTCTCCAACAAGATCGATTTCGATCGTCTGGTTGCGCGCTATATCAATGATACGCCTCTCTGCATTGAGATGGCCCGACGCGCACAGAAGCGGACGATGGAAGAACACACTTATGGCGATCGCGTTCGTGCGGCCATCGAGGTGCTCAAGGCTGAAGGCTTCATGAGCTGAATAGGGAGTTCGCCCTTATCAGTCAGGGAAAGCCTCTCTGACTGATAAGGGCGAGACGCCGAGCGTGGCGTTAGCCACGTGTCAGGTGATAATGGCGCCGCAGATCGGCTTCGATCTCATCAGCGTGGCTGCCATCACGGGCTTCGATCATGATCTCAAGTTCGGCCGTCTGGACAGATGGCGCGGCGAAGAGCCTTTGATGAGAGACTTCAATAATATTGCCGCCTGCGTTGCCGATGCGGGCCGAGATATCGGCGAGCACGCCCGGACGATCAGGGATCTGCAGGGTCAGAGAGAGCAGCCGCCCGTCGCGGCGCAGTGCGCGGAGCAGCGTATTGGCGAAGATGCGTGTGCCGATATTGCCGCCCGTGATGGGCAGGGCGACGCGCTTTCCCGCGAAAATATCGGGGTAGGCCATGACGGCTGCAAGAGCGGCTGCCCCGGCGCCTTCGGAGACCTGCTTGGCCTGTTCGGCCAGGTGAGCGATGGCCGATTCAACCTGCAATTCGGAGACGACCAGAACGCGGTCAAGTAGCGGTGTCACGGCCTCCAGGCAGTGATTGCCGATCTGCATGACAGCAATGCCCTCGGCAATCGTCGATCCTCCTCGGGCTGCGATGGCGGCTTCGGGGAAAGCAGAAAGCGAGGCGTGGCTCTCCACCTGCACGCCAATGATTTTTGTCTTCGGGCTCAGCGCTGCGGTGGCGACGGCAGAGCCACTGATCAGACCTCCGCCCCCGATGGGAAGAACGAGAATATCCAGAGCCGGACTGTCTTCGATCAGCTCGACAGCAAAGGTGCCCTGACCCGCCATGACCGCGACGTCATTAAACGGGTGCACCAGAACCAGCTCCTCGCGCTGGCGCAGGGTTTCCGCAACCAGAGACGCTTCCGCAAAGTCCTCGCCATCGGTGACGACCCGGGCGCCCCAGCTTGGTGCGTTCGACCTTGGCCGAGGGTGTATGGCGGGGCATGACGATGGTAGCGTCAATGCCAAGCAGGCTCGCATGACGCGCCACGCCCTGCGCGTGATTTCCTGCCGATACAGCAATCACACCGCGCTGTTTTTCGTCGTCGCTGAGAAGGGCGAGTTTGTTGGCTGCGCCTCGCTCCTTGAAGGACGCGATGGCCTGAAGATTTTCCAGCTTCAGCCAGATATCCGCGCCCGTCATTTTCGAGAGTGCCGCGCATCGAATGCTTGGCGTACGAACAATATGGGGTGCTATGCGCGCATGAGCAGCAAGAATATCGGCGAAAGCGAGAAAGGAGACTTCAGTCACGTTCTTCTTTTCGTGTTGCCGGGCCTGATTGGCCCGCCCGGTTACGGATGCGGCTTATTTGTAGGTGACGGTCAGGATCTCATAGCTTCTGTCACCGCCTGGTGCGGGGACACTGACGCTATCACCAACTGATTTGCCAATCATGGCTTTGGCAAGCGGTGAAGAGACAGACAAGCGACCGATCTTGATGTCGGCCTCATGGACGCCGACAATCTGGTAGCTGCTTTCCTTGTCCGTTTCTTCATCGACGAGCTTGATATGGGCCCCGAACTTCACCGTATCTCCTGAAAGCTGAGACGGGTCGATGACCTCGGCGGTTGAAATCACCTCTTCAAGCTCCAGAACCCGCCCTTCAATAAAGGACTGGCGGTCGCGTGCGGCGTGATACTCGGCATTTTCCGACAAATCGCCATGAGCCCGAGCTTCCGCAATGGCACGGATGACGGCAGGGCGATCTTCACTTTTCAGCCGACGCAGTTCATCTTCTAGACGGGTCAAACCTTCACCGGTCATCGGAATCTTCTGCACAGCGCATTCCCCAAAACGAGTTTGGCCCTCGCGCAAAGCCCTCGGAACAGCCGTTCCAGAGCCCCGCACGGGGCACATCCGGGCGTGAGACAATCTCTGCCCGCAAATTGATTGTCTAAGTTAAGGTGTGCAGGGCTCGAATTCAAGGCAGGGCAAGGGATTTACGCAAATCTCGTGAAGGCGTGATCACGAGAGAGCGTTCTGGTCGTGGTCGGATCCAATCCGACCAGATGCCAGCCGCGGGGCTCAAAATGACACGAGATCGGTCGAGCGCGGGGCTCTGGCACCGCGACCGGGTGATGAGATAACCTTTCCTATAACCTGTTGATCTGGCTCAGTTCATCGGCGAGATCTGCCCCTTGCAGGGGGAGGTATCCATCTTCGTCGTCACGGTGGTTTTCGATGATCTTTTTTCCCTCTGGAGACAGGACGAAGCGGAGGAACGCCTTGACATCTGACGGAACGGGCTTGCCGGGCGCATGGTCGACATAGATGTTGAAGAAATAGGAGATCGGCCATTTCGACCGGTCACCGGTTCCGTCGGGAAGAACGAAGGGACCGGCTGATGTAAAGGCCAGGGGAACCAGTTTTACGCCTTGAGGTGTCTTGCCTCCGTCGATCCACGTCGCGTAGCCAATGCCGTACGGATCATGCGCGACTGCCTGAAGGACCGACTTTCCATCTGGAAGTTCTCTATAGCGGGCGCTGAACGGCAGACCATCGAGTTTGGATTGCCGCACCGCCATGGAGAAACCGCCTTTCAGCTTGCTCCCATAGACATGGAGGGGCGCGTTCTTCCAGGTCTCCCCAGTCATGCCGAGCTGGGACCAGCGCGTGATGTCGCCAGCGGATGATCCTGCGGCGAAAATCCCTTTGATCTGCGACAGGGACAGACCCCGGATCAGGTTATCACGATGGACGTAAATCGCCGGGGGTGTTTTGCCATCCGGGCGCGGGCCATGGCTTGCATAGGCAATCCGGATGCGTGTCGGCGCATAGCCTTTGACTTGTTGGAACGCCTCTATGTCTCCTCGCCAGACTTCGCGACCCGTGGGAGCGAAGGACGTGATTCCTGCCGTCAGCGCAGGGAGTGCGAGCGAAGAGCCCCGCAAGTCAGCGGTATAGGTCAGGTCCGGGTGCGTTTTGCGGAAGCCGTCCAGCAAATCCGGCAACAGCTTGATGAGGGTATCGCTGCCAATGATCGTAAAATGGGGGTTTTTTCCCGGCGGGGCAATGTCAGCGAGAGGAATGTCGGCCGCGGGGATGCTGCCTGATATCACTCTAGCCGACGCGACCTCGTCAGGTGATAGACGTGTCATATAGCTCAGGCGTTCTGCGAGGTGTGCCTGAACGGGGGCGGAGAGCAGCGTTGAAAGCATCTGCAGGGCATGTCGATCAGCGGCACCGCTCGTATCGCGGCGAATATAGGCGTTGAGCCTTTCATGACCGGGACCGAAAGCGGTGCACCTCCGGTGAAACGCTTCATGGCGGCTCGCTCTTCCTCGGTGAGGTCTCGCGGAAGGATCGCGAGGGCGATGACGCCGGATGTCAGCAACGGAATGCTCCCCTGGGCACCGACGACACGGGCAGAAACCTTGGGGTCGAGCTCAAGCGCGACATCAGCGCTCTCGGGACCGCCTCCGATCACAAAGCCGCCTTGCGGGGTCACATAACGGGCAAGGAGAGGTGGGATATTTTTGGTCTGCGCTTTGCAGAGGCCGGGGAGTGCGAAGACGGCAAGAAGAGCCAGGGCGGTATATTTCATCAGGGAATAGCGCTCATGCCAGCAAGAGAAAGCGTGAGGCATGGGGGTAATCCGGATGAGGCGCCGATGTCACGTTAACAGATTTTGAGCGCGTTCGCCTTGGCGGGAAGAGACAGCGAGGGGCGAGAAGAGGGCGGTGATCGAGAGAGGCGCCGCCCCCACGAAGGAGAGCGGCGTTTGCTTGAGAGGGAAGGGCAAGGAAAGCCCTGTATCTCTCAGAATTCCCGTTTGAAGTAGGATTGCAGCGGGGCCACGTCCAGCTCGCCATCCTTGATGGCCGAGATGGCATAGATGGCTGCGCGGGCACCGGCGAGCGTCGTGTAGTGAGGGACGCCCCCCAACAGCGACGAACGGCGGATATCGAAGCTGTCGCGCACGGCCTGCGATCCCTGAGCCGTGTTGATGACAAGCTGCACGTCGCCTGAACGGATGGCATCCACACAGTTCGGACGGCCCTCGAGTACCTTGTTGACGCGCTTGACCGGGATACCTGCTTCGTCGAGGCGCGCTGCCGTGCCGCGTGTGGCGAGGATGGTAAAGCCCATTTCAATCAGCTTGCGACCGAGCGCTTGGACCTGCGTCTTGTGACCGTCGCGCACCGAGAGGAGGACAGTGCCCGCCTGGGGAAGCACAACGCCGGCTCCGAGCTGCGACTTGGCAAAGGCGCGCTCGAAGCTGCTGTCGAGACCGATCACCTCACCCGTCGACCGCATTTCCGGCCCGAGGATGGTATCGGTATCGGCAAAGCGATGGAACGGGAACACGGCTTCCTTCACCGCGACATGCGGTGCAATGGCATCGCCATCCAGCTTGAAGCTCGAGAGCTTTGCGCCCGCCATGACACAGGCACCGATCTTCGCGACCGGCACACCCGTCGCCTTGGCAACGAACGGTACGGTACGCGAGGCGCGCGGGTTGACCTCGAGCACGAAGACTTCGTGATCCTTGATGGCGTATTGCACGTTCATCAGGCCCACAATGCCGATCTCGCGGGCCATGGCTTCGGTCTGAGCCTTCAGCTCGGTCACGATGGCGGGGGAGAGCGTGTAGGGCGGCAGTGAGCAGGCAGAGTCACCGGAGTGAATACCGGCTTCTTCGATATGCTCCATGACGCCTGCGACATAAACGTCCTGACCATCGCAGATGCAATCGACATCGGCTTCGATGGCATCGTTCAGATAACGGTCCAGCAGAATGGGGCCGGAAGAGACTTCTGCACCTGCCAGAACGAGCGTGTTGCGCAGATAGCGTTGCAGACCTGCGGGGTCATACACGATTTCCATCGCACGACCGCCGAGCACGTAGGACGGACGAACCACAACCGGATAGCCGACTTTTTCGGCCACGGCTTCGGCTTCTGCCGGGCTACGGGCAATGCCGTTTTCGGGCTGGCGCAGGCCGAGCTTGCGCAACAGCGCCTGGAAGCGCTCGCGGTCTTCGGCACGGTCGATGGCATCGGCCGGGGTGCCGAGCAGCGGAATACCGGCAGCTTCGAGCGCGCGGGACAGCTTTAGCGGGGTCTGGCCACCATATTGTACGATGCAGCCAAGGATCTCGCCTTTGCTCTGCTCTGTGCGGATGAGAGCGATCACATCCTCATCGGTCAACGGCTCGAAATAGAGACGATCCGAGGTATCGTAATCGGTCGAGACGGTCTCGGGGTTGCAGTTGACCATGATGGTCTCGAACCCGGCCTCCCGCAGCGCATAGGCAGCATGGACACAGCAATAATCGAACTCGATACCCTGACCGATACGGTTCGGTCCGCCGCCCAGGATCACAATTTTCTTGCGATCCGTCGGACGGCTTTCGCATTCCGGAATGCCAAACCCGCCCTCATAGGTCGAGTAGAGGTAAGGCGTGTCAGAGGCGAACTCGCCGGCGCAGGTATCGATGCGCTTATAGGCGGGTGTCACGGCAAGCTTCAGGCGAAGGGCTGAGACCTCCTCGACGCTCTGGCCTGTCAGGCGCGCAAGCTGGCGGTCGGAGAAGCCCTGTGCCTTGATGCGGCGAAGGTTGCGCTGATCCTGGGGAAGACCATTGGCGGCAATCTCGTTTTCGCTGGCGACGATGTCCTGCAGCTGACGCAGGAACCAGGGTTCGAAGCGACAGGCCGCATTGATGTCCTCAAGGCTCAGCCCTGCACGAATGGCCTGTGCAGCCATCAGGATGCGCTCGGGACGCGGCTCTGACAGAGCGGCACGATAGGCGTCGAGCGAGCCGTCGCCGGGAGCTTCGACAGGGTCGAGGCCGGTCAGCCCCGTTTCCATCGAGCGCAGACCCTTTTGCAGCGCTTCGGCGAAGGAGCGGCCGACCGACATGGCCTCGCCAACCGACTTCATCGATGTCGACAGCAGGGCCGGTGCGCCGGGGAACTTCTCGAAGGTGAAGCGCGGAATCTTGACCACGACATAATCGATGGTGGGCTCGAAGCTGGCGGGCGTCGTGCCGGTGATGTCGTTGGCGAGCTCGTCCAGCGTATAGCCGACAGCCAGCTTGGCCGCGATCTTGGCAATCGGGAAGCCGGTTGCTTTCGAAGCGAGGGCCGAGGAGCGCGAGACGCGCGGGTTCATCTCGATGACGACAATGCGCCCGTCATCGGGATTGATGCCGAACTGCACATTCGAC
This sequence comes from Asaia astilbis JCM 15831, assembly GCF_000613845.1. Lineage (GTDB taxonomy): Bacteria > Pseudomonadota > Alphaproteobacteria > Acetobacterales > Acetobacteraceae > Asaia > Asaia astilbis. The sequence continues at coordinate 71,011 of NZ_BAJT01000010.1, read as the reverse complement.
CCACCCGTCTCGACGCCGATCTTGCGCAGGCAAGCGATCGAGATGTCGCGAAGGTTCTGATATTCCTTGTCGGTGAGCGTCAGGGCAGGGGCGACGGTGATTGAGTCGCCCGTATGCACGCCCATCGGATCGATATTTTCGATGGAGCAGACGATGATGCAGTTATCCGCCTTGTCGCGGACGACTTCCATCTCGAATTCCTTCCAGCCCAGAACGGATTCCTCGATCAGAACCTCGGTGGTGGGGGAGGCGTCGAGACCGCCAGCGACGATCTTGTCAAATTCTTCGCGGTTATAGCAATGCCGCCACCGGCGCCGCCCATCGTGAAAGACGGACGGATAATGGCAGGCAGGCCAACGCTCTCGAGCGCGGCGCGGGCTTCTTCAAGCGTGTGAGCGATGGTGCTGCGCGGTGATTCCACGCCGATTTCGTCCATCGCTTCGCGGAACTTCTGGCGGTCCTCAGCGCGGTCGATCACCTCGGCATTGGCGCCGATCAGCTCGACATTATGCTTTTTCAGAAAGCCCGATTTGTCGAGTGCCATGGCGGCATTCAGCGCCGTCTGGCCACCCATGGTCGGCAGAACCGCGTCGGGCTTTTCCTTGAGGATGATGCGCTCGACAAATTCCGGCGTGATCGGCTCGACATAGGTCGCATCGGCCAGACCCGGATCGGTCATGATCGTTGCCGGGTTCGAGTTGATGAGGATGACGCGATAGCCTTCCTCCTTCAGCGCCTTGCAGGCCTGCGTGCCGGAGTAGTCGAATTCACAGGCTTGGCCGATCACGATGGGGCCAGCGCCGATGATGAGGATCGACGAGATATCAGTACGTTTCGGCATGGGTCAGGCTGCCTTCTTGTCCATGAGGGCGACGAAGCGCTCGAAGAGGTAGAATGAATCCGATGGGCCCGGGCTCGCCTCAGGATGATACTGCACCGAGAAGGCGTCGAGCTTCGTGCTGCGAATGCCTTCATTCGAGCCGTCGAACAGGCTGGTATGGGTGATGATCACGTCTTCGGGCAGGGATTTGTCATCGACTGCAAAGCCGTGATTCTGGCTGGTGATTTCGACCCGACCCGAAGCGAGATCCTTGACGGGCTGGTTGGCACCGTGATGGCCGCGCTCCAGCTTGAAGGTCTTCGCTCCCAGAGCCTGAGCAAGAAGCTGGTGCCCGAGGCAGATGCCGAAAACCGGCACGTCAGCTTCGAGGACACCCTGAATGGCGGGCACGGCGTAAACGCCAGTCGCAGCCGGATCGCCGGGGCCGTTGGAGAGAAAGACGCCTTCGGGGTTGTGACGCAGAATGTCTTCGGCTGTCGCCGTGGCCGGGACCACAGTCACGTCGCAACCGGCAGTCACGAGGCAGCGCAGGATATTGCGCTTTGCACCGTAATCGACAGCAACTACACGACGGCGGACGCTGCGCTCGGCAGCAGGCTTTTGCCAGACGCCGAGATCCCAGCTGTAGCTCTGGGTGCAGGTGACGTCCTTCGCCAGATCCATGCCTTCAAGGCCCGGCCAGGATTTGGCCTGAGCGCGCAGGGCCGCGATGTCGAACTGACGATCTTTCGGGAAGGCGAGCACAGCGGTCTGTGCGCCACCATCGCGCAGGCGACGTGTGATGAGGCGCGTGTCGATCCCGGCAATGCCCGGCAGATTCTGGCCGATCATCCACTGCTCGAGCTTCTGGGTCGAGCGCCAGTTGGCAGGAAGCGTGATGTCTTCCTTGACCACCACGCCGCGTGCGGCGACGCGCTGGGCTTCGTCATCATCCGCATTGGTGCCGACATTGCCGACATGGGGGAAGGTGAAGGTCACGATCTGACCGGCGAAAGACGGATCGGTCAGCGTTTCCTGATAGCCGGTCATGCCCGTGTTGAAGCAGAGCTCGCCAATGGCGGCACCCTCGGTGTAGGCGCCGAAACCGATGCCCCAGAGGATGGTCCCGTCAGCGAGAGCGAGGGCGGCGGTGGCGCCGTCAGGGCAGGTATCTGTCATGGTCGGGGTCTCCTCCTGGGGCGTCTGCGGATCAAGGTCCGAAAGAGTGATTCCGGGCAGGCGCAGCAGCGCAGCCCAGTGCTTGCCGGGAATGGCGCGTGACTGCCGCCATTTGCGAATGGCCTCGGTGCCGACGCCGGTCAGGTTGGCCAGCGCTTCGGCGCCTCCTGCCTTCTCGATGATCTCTTCGATGTCCATACCCGTCTCCCTCCCGTCCTTTTCCTATCGGACGCTCGCGTGGTTGGTGCTAGATAAGCCTTTGAGACGGGATTGGGAAGTTTTTTCCCACTCCCATACACCGTTCGTCATATGGGAAAAATATTCCCATTGTCGGGCGGCGCAGGTCAGGAAAGGAAATACCAATGTCCCTGAGAGAACAGATCTCGGCCGATCTCAAGACCGCCATGAAGGCGAAGGAAATGGATCGCGTCGCGCAGATCCGTGGCATCACTGCCCGCATCAAGGATCTCGACGTCGCAGCGCGCGTCAATGGCAAGGAGATCGGGGATGACGACATTCTTCCGATGCTCCGCAGCATGATCAAATCGCGCACCGAATCTGCCACCATGTACCGCGAGGGCGGTCGCCCCGAGCTCGCAGAGAAGGAAGAGGCGGAGATTGAAACCATCAAGACCTATCTGCCTCCCGAGATGGATGAGGCTGCACTGACGGCCGAAATCGACGCGGCAATCGCCGAGGCCGGTGCCACCAGCATGAAGGAAATGGGCAAGGTCATGGCCGTGCTCAAGGCGAAGTTTGGCAGCGCGCTCGATATGGGTCGCGTCAACGCGGTCGTCAAAGCCCGTCTTTCCTGATTTCAGGCTGAACGATGGCGTTCGATCCCGGTTTTCTCGACGAGCTGCGTGCCCGAACACCGATTGCTGCGGTCATCGGAAGGCGCACGAAGCTCGGCCGTTCAGGGCGAAACTGGAAGGCGTGCTGCCCCTTCCATGGGGAGAAGACGCCATCTTTCTATGTTTATGACGACCATTTCCATTGTTTCGGATGTGGTGTGCATGGCGATGTCATTTCTTTCGTCATGCAGAGCGAGGGACGGAGCTTTCCTGAAGCGGTCGAGCAGCTCGCCAATGAAGCAGGCCTCGACATGCCTCGGCAGGACCCGCGTCAGGAGGCTCGTGCCCAGGAAGCGCGCTCCCTTGGCGACGTGCTCGAAGCGGTACAGGCCGTCTATCGTCAGGCGCTCTATCAGCCCGCCGGCAAGCAGGCGCTTGCTTATCTCCGCAGGCGTGGCCTGAGCGATGCGACGATTGAGCGTTTCGGTCTCGGTTGGGCCGGGGAGGGGCGGGGGGCGCTGCTCGAAGCGCTGCGCGGGCAGGATATCACCGCCGAGCAGCTGCTTCAGGCCGGGCTCATGCGTGTGGATGAGCGCGGCGCCCCCAAGGGGGAGTTGTTCTTCTCACGCGTCATGTTTCCCATACGCGATCGCCGAGGCAGGTTGATCTCCTTCGGTGGTCGGACTTTGGGCGATGCGCAGCCCAAATACGTCAACGGGCCGGAGACGGCGCTCTTCTCCAAGCGTCGTGCGCTTTACAACCTCGATCAGGCGCGCGCGGCGCTGCGCGACCCGGCTCAGAAGCTGATCGTCGCCGAGGGCTATATGGATGTCATTGCCCTTGCTCAGGCCGGATTTGATGCTGCTGTGGCCCCGCTGGGTACAGCCATGGGGGCCGAGCAGCTCGAGCTGCTCTGGCGCGAGGCGTCGCATCCGATCCTCTGTCTTGATGGCGATGCGGCGGGTGCCCGCGCCGCGTTGCGTGTGGCTGAGCTCGCCTTGCCGCTGCTCTCTCCTGAGCGCAGCCTGAAGTTCTGTCGTCTCGATCCGAAGGACGATCCCGACAGTCTGATCCGTCGTGACGGTCCCCAGGCCATGCGGAACGTACTCGACGGGGCGTCGTCACTGGCCGAGGAGCTGTTCCAGCTCATGCTGGCAGGCGTTCAGCAGGACGTGCCCGAACAGCGCGCCGCTCTGAAAAAGCGGCTCGAGGCTGCAGCAGCACTAATAGCGGATCGGGATCTGGCTTCGGAATATCGCCAAGCGTTGATGGATCGGTTTTTCGCCTCTTCCCGCCGGGGTGGAAAAGGGGCGGCAGGCAAGCCGCGTCGGGAAAAAACGCCGATACGCGTTGCCATCGGGGAAACGGGCGCTCTCGAGCGTCTGCGTCTTCTGACGGCGCTGGTCCTGCGGTATCCGACCTTGTTGCCTGAGATCGAGGACCATTACGGGCGTCTCGATCTGCCTGCACCGCTGGATGACGTGCGTGATGCGGTTCTTGACTGGTTCGCGGATCTTCCATCGGCCGATGCCCTGACGGGAGAGGCGTGCCTCATGGCGCTGGACGCCGAGGGGCTCGGCGATGAGGCGCGAACCTTGCTGGGAAGCAGTCTTGCACCAGCACCGCAGGGCGAGAAGGGCGGATTGTTTTCGCTGGAACCGATCCAGCAATGGTGGCACTTTCTCGGTCTTGTGAATTTTCCTGCGTTTGTGCGTGAAGTTGAGCAGGATATGCAGGCGGCACTGGCCAACCCCGCTCTGGAAGGGCTTCCAGAGGCGCTTCTCGTACGTTTACGCACGCTCGACCGGCTCCGTCGCGGTGAGGAAAGCGAAGGCGAGGATTAATCTAATCTGATCTTTCGACTCGAAAAGAAAGGGCCGGACCCTTGACTTCGGGCGCCGGATCGCCCACCTGCACGCTGCCGAAATTGCTAGCGCTGACGCTGGTGGATCGCAGTTGGAAGAGTGGTCAATCTACGGGTTGGCGGGTGGGTCAGTGCTCGGCTTAAGCCGAGCACTGTGTTAACGCATTTCTTTCATGGCTGGTTATTAGCGCGGCGCTCCATGCGGGCGTACGGGGAGCAGGGAGTAGGGTATGGCGACGAAAGCGGCCACGGGAACGGAGCGGAACGCGCAGGACCAGGACGGCGACACCAATGTCCTCGATACGCAGTCCGGTGCGGTCAAGCGGCTCATCGCCAAGGGCCGCGAGCGCGGCCACATCACGTTCGACGAGTTGAACGCCGTTCTGCCGCAGGACCAGATGTCCTCCGAGCAGATTGAAGACATCATGGCGATCTTCTCTGAAATGGGCATTCAGGTCGTCGAGAACGAAGAAAACGAAGACTCGGACGAAGCAGCCGAAAAAACAGAAGAAAAAGAAGAAGCCGAGGAAGCCGAGGAATCCCCTACCGGTAACGTCAGCGAAAGCGCTGGCCGCACCGATGACCCTGTTCGCATGTATCTGCGCGAGATGGGCTCTGTCGAGCTCCTGTCCCGCGAAGGTGAAATCGCCATTGCCAAGCGGATCGAGGCCGGTCGCGATGAAATGATTGGCGGGCTGTGCGAAAGCCCGCTGACTTTCCGCGCGATCATCTCGTGGCACGACAAGCTCAAGGAAGGCGAGATGTTGCTGCGCGACATCGTCGATCTTGAAGCCATGCAGGGCGGTCCTTCTGAAGAAGAAACCGCCGAGAGCGAAAACAGCGAAGAAAACGACGACTCCCTCGACGAAGAGCCCGCAAACGAGGAAGGCGGCGATCCGGAAAGCTCCGGCCTGTCGCTCTCCGCGCTTGAAGAGAAGCTCAAGCCCGAAATCCTGGCGCATTTCGAAGCCATCGAACCGCTTTATGACACGCTGCGTGCCTTGCAGGTGCGTCGCATCGAGAACCTGACCAGTGGTTCGGAAGCGACGGACGCGTCCGAGCAGGAATATGAGAAGCTCCGCACCGAGCTGGTAAAGATGGTCGAACAGGTCCATCTGCATAACAACCGGATCGAAGAGCTGGTGACCCAGCTCAAGGTCCAGTTCCAGCGCCTGAACAATCTCGAAGGCCGTATGCTGCGTATGGCCGAGAGCTGTCGCGTCTCGCGTGACGACTTCCTGCAGAAATATCGTGGCTACGAGCTCGACCCCAACTGGCTGGCATCGGTTTCTGCCCTGACCGGCAAGGCATGGAAGAACTTCACCACGCGCTACGCCGAGCAGATCATCGATCTGCGTAATCAGGTGGCCGATCTGGCTCACAGCACCGGCTTACCGGTCGGTGAGTTCCGTCGTGTCTATGCGGTCGTTTCTCGTGGCGAGCGTGACACCACGCGCGCCAAGAAAGAAATGATCGAGGCCAATCTGCGTCTCGTGATCTCGATTGCCAAGAAATACACCAATCGTGGCCTGCAATTCCTGGATCTGATTCAGGAAGGCAATATCGGTCTGATGAAGGCGGTCGATAAGTTCGAATATCGCCGCGGCTACAAGTTCTCGACCTACGCCACATGGTGGATCCGTCAGGCAATCACACGCTCGATTGCCGATCAGGCGCGTACCATCCGTATTCCGGTGCATATGATCGAGACGATCAATAAGCTGGTGCGGACGTCACGTCAGATGCTGCACGAGATCGGTCGTGAACCTGCTCCGGAAGAGCTGGCTGAAAAGCTCGGCATGCCGCTGGAGAAGGTCCGCAAGGTACTCAAGATCGCCAAAGAGCCGATCTCTCTCGAAACGCCGATCGGCGACGAGGAAGACAGCCATCTAGGCGATTTCATTGAGGACAAGACGGCGGTCATTCCGCTCGATGCCGCGATCCAGACCAATTTGCGAGAGGCCACAACACGTGTTCTCGCCTCGCTCACCCCGCGTGAAGAGCGCGTGCTGCGTATGCGCTTTGGTATCGGCATGAACACCGACCATACGCTTGAGGAAGTGGGGCAGCAGTTCAACGTGACCCGCGAACGTATCCGGCAGATCGAGGCCAAGGCGCTGCGTAAGCTCAAGCATCCGAGCCGCAGCCGTAAGCTTCGGTCATTCCTCGACGATAATTGATCGTGGAGAGGGGACTTGAGGCCGCTCCGGAGCGTCCGACAACCGAAGTGACGGTTGACGTGACGTTTCTGGAGCGCCTCAGGCCACCAGGTCCGGGCCGGATCATCTGGCCCGAAGGCTACCGTCTCGAGCGGTGGCATCCGGATACCCTGGATTACCTTGCGCTTTATCGCCTTGTCGGCGCCCCCCATTGCTGGTGGATGCGCTACATGATGCCCGAAAAAAAGCTGCTTCGGATCATCTCTTCCCCTAAAACCTTCATCTGTCGTCTTCTTGGGCCAGAGGGCGTGGCCGGTTTTTTCGAGCTCGATCTGGCAAAGGCGGAAACGCCGTATCTTTCCTATCTCGGGCTCGTGCCTGCGGCTCAGGGCAAAGGTCTCGGGAAAAATCTTCTGAAGGCAGCAATCCGTCAGGCCTGGCAGAAGGAAACACGCGTGCTGCATGTGAATACCTGCACGGCCGATCATCCTCACGCGCTGCCCGCCTATAAAGCCGCAGGATTTGTCCCGATCTCTGTCGAGCGTGAAGAATGGTCGATCCCTGACGATCTGGGTCTGACACCACCCGCCCATCTTTTGAGCTCCTCTTTTCGCTGATTGCTCTGACAAGAGGACAGGCGTGAAGAATTAAGGGCACTTTGCCTGATTTATCTTGCTCCTGCGGGGGTGCATGTGCTTTATGCCGCCTTCCCCTGCCGGACGAAGGCATCGTCCCGGCTATACCCGAGCCTTGTGGAAGAGGCGCTGATCCGACCGGTTCCGGTCTGCAGTTGGGTTGAAGCAATCCGAAGGGAGCTCATATGCCATTGTACGAAAGCGTGCTCATTGCACGTAACGATATCTCGCAGGCGCAGGTCGAAACCCTCGTCGAGCAGATCGAAACCCTCCTCACCCAGGATGGCGGTTCTATCGAGAAGCGCGAGTTCTGGGGTCTGCGTTCGCTCGCATACCGCATCAAGAAGAACCGCAAGGGCCATTACGTCCTTCTCGGCCTGAATGCCCGTCCGGACCAGATCCGCGAGCTGGAGCGTCAGCTGAGCCTGAACGAAGACGTTCTGCGCGTCCTGACGCTGCGCGTTGAGGAAATCACGCAGGATCCGTCTCCGGTTCTGTCCCGCAAGGGCGATGACCGTGGCGACCGTGGCAATTTCCGTGGTGGCAACTCCAAGCCGGCTGGTCGTTTCGACAGCGGCCGTGGCGGCCGTCGTGGCGACGACCGTGAGGAATACCGCGCCCGTGAGGGTGCCGAGATGGATGCGGAGTAATCGCGATGTCTGACGAGAACACCAACGAAATCAATCCCGCAGCCCGTCGCATTGCCGTCGGTGCGCGTCGCCCGTTCTATCGCCGTCGCAAGTCCTGCCCGTTCTCCGGCCCGAATGCGCCGAAGATCGACTACAAGGACGTGCGTCTGCTGAGCCGCTTCCTCTCCGAGCGTGGCAAGATCGTTCCGAGCCGCATCACAGCGGTTTCGGCCAAGAAGCAGCGTGAGCTGGCACAGGCGATCAAGCGCGCCCGTTTCCTTGCCCTGCTCCCCTACGTGATGAACTGAGGAGACAGGCATGTCACAGACTGAAGTCATCCTGTTGCAGCGCGTTGAGCACCTGGGTCAGATGGGCGAAATCGTCCGCGTCAAGCCCGGCTACGCACGCAACTTCCTGCTGCCGCAGGGCAAGGCGCTCCGCGCCAACGCCCAGAACCGTCAGCGTTTTGAAACCGAGCGCGCGCAGCTTGAGGCCCAGAACCTCAAGCGTCGTGAAGAAGCCGAGCGTCTTGCCGAGCGTATGCATGGCCTGAGCGTCGTCATCATCCGTCAGGCTGGTGATAGCGGCAGCCTCTACGGTTCCGTCACCACGCGCGACATCTCGCTCGCCGTGACCGAAGCTGGCCTGACGGTCGGCCGCAACCAGGTCGTTCTGGTTGAGCCGATCAAGCTGCTCGGTCTGGTCGAAGCCCGCGTTGCACTGCACCCGGAAGTGTCGATCCCGGTCACAGTCAACGTTGCCCGTTCGGAAGAAGAAGCCGAGCGCCAGGCACGTGGCGAAGCCATTGTTGCTGAAGAGGACGAATACGTTCTCGAGACCGAAGTCGAAGGCGAAGACGCCGAGACCGAAGGTGAAGTTGAAGGCGCTGCCGTCTAATAAGACGGTAACAGCTTTGTGCTTCTGCGAAACCCGGCTGCCTCTGGCAGTCGGGTTTTGTGTTTTCGGGCCGTGTTGACGACCCGTTTTTTTGCTCGTTCACTTGCTCTGACTGTTGAAAGAAATGAGCGAGGACGACCATGAGTTTTCTGCTTGATCAGGTTCTGAAGCGTTTCATCGGTGCAGGAGCGCTCGACGTCATTCTTCCTGACGGCAGGAGACGGCGCTACCGGGGCAAGGCTCCCGGCCCGAAAGCAACCATCCATGTCAAAACCGAGAAGGCCCTAAGGGCGCTTCTGCTGAACTCTGGCCTCGCTTTTGGCGAAGGATGGATGGAGGGGGAGATCGTTGCGGTCGATTGCTCTCTGGAAGAGGTGCTGAGCGTTCTCATGCTCAATATCCACGACCAGAACCATTTCCTTAATCGTCTGGAAGAAAAGGCGCGGTTCTTCACACGCTTCTTCAGACAGTGGAATAATCAGCGCCGGTCACGGGCCAATGTCGCTCATCACTATGATCTCAACGGGGCGCTTTACGATCTCTTCCTCGATGAGGATCGTCAGTATTCCTGCGGCTATTTCACCTCGGACACTGTGACGCTCGAGGAGGCTCAGGAGGCCAAGAAAAAGCACATTGCGGCCAAGCTTCTTCTTGATCGTCCCGGGCTGGAGGTGCTGGACATCGGGTGTGGCTGGGGGGGAATGGCGCTGACATTGGCGCGCGATTACGGTGCGAAGGTGACGGGGATCACCCTCTCACGCGAGCAGCTACAGGTGGCGCAGGAGCGCGTGCGTGAAGCTGGGCTCGAAAGCCAGATTCAAATCCGCCTCATGGATTATCGCAGACTCACTCAAAAATTCGATCGTGTCGTTTCCGTTGGAATGTTCGAGCATGTCGGTATCGGTCAATACGATACCTATTTCCGCAAAGTCCGCGAGGTGCTCAGGTCTGATGGCGTTGCCATTATTCACTCGATCGGGCGCATGGATGGACCGGGTTCGACCAATCCATGGATCGACCGATACATCTTCCCCGGCGGTTACTCGCCAGCGCTGAGTGAAGTGATGCCGTCGGTTGAACGAGCAGGGCTCTGGGTCACTGATTGCGAAATTCTCAGGCTTCACTACGCCAAAACGCTCAAGCTCTGGCGTGATCGTTTTGACGATAATCGTGACAGGATTTGCGCGCTTTACGACGAGCGTTTCTGCCGCATGTTCGAGTTCTATCTCGTCGGTGCGGAGCTCTCTTTCCGCCTGCAAGGACACATGAATTTCCAGCTTCAGCTTGCGGCGGATATCGATGTTGTGCCGCTCACACGTGAGTACCTGCATCGATAATGAAAATCGTGTCATTGGGGTGAATTAACGTTGTCATCATACGTCATGAAGCGACTCCTCTCGAAAACGTGATTCTTCGTTTCATTGCGTCACGATCTGTGTCAGTCGTTGGCGAATGAGACACATTCTCAACAAAATGATGGCGGGGGCGAATTCGTCCCCCCGCCTGGTGCTCCTCGCTTCAGGGGTCGCGTCCCTCGCTCTGGTCGGCTGTCCCGGTGCGTTGGCCCAGCCTGGTCTGACAGAAACCGAAGGTATTGGCGGCAAGGGAGGGGCGCCTGCTGACACGGCAGGTCTCGCGCGTGATCGATCCGCACAAGGTCACGAACCCAAAGTCAAAAAGCATGACACGCGTAAGCTGCGAGGCAAGCACGAGGTGTTGAATGTTATTGGCGATCGTAATTCCTATGCCGCTCCAGACAGTGCGATTGGTGACAAGCGCGCCACGCCATTCCTGCAGCAGACTCAGACGACCAATGTCGTCACACATCAGACGCTCGCCGATTTCGCGCCGCAGACCATGGACGACATGGCGAAATACGTGCCCGGTATGGTCGTTGGAAACAACTTCGGTGGCACACAGGATTCACTGATCAAGCGCGGATTTGGCGCCAATGATGACGGCTCTATTCTCAGAGACGGAATCAGAATGCCTGTAGGCCGCAATTATCAGGGCGACACGACCGAGCGGGTTGAAGTCCTCAAAGGTCCGGCATCGTTATTCTATGGTATGCAGGAGCCGGGCGGCGTGATCAACGTCGTGACCAAAGCGCCGGATTTTCGGCGCTGGGGTGCCGGGTTCGGCACGAAGTGGAGCTCGCTCGGGGGCGGGCAGGGCCATATCGATTTCACCGGGCCGCTCGGTAAGGATTTTGCCTTCCGCGTGATCGGCAGTTTCCGAAATGAGAATTACTGGCGCAATTTTGGCGCGAACAAGCAGATCCTTGTCGCTCCGACCCTTGCCTGGCGCCATGATCGCTGGGACGGAACGCTGTCCTATGAATATGTCGATTATGACAATGTGCTCGACAGAGGGGCGTTTTTTGTCGGGAGCAATCCGGTTTCAGGCCCCCAGAAGCGTCTCGACGAGGCATGGACGGCGTCGTTTGGCACGCGTCATCTGATCGCTGCTCATCTTGGATATCGATTGACGGCCCATGATCGCCTCCGCTTGTCTGGTGGCTATAACTACGACGATTATCATGATCGGCAGGCTGACCCATCGAGCTACAACGTCCGTACCGGCGTGCTGACCCGTCGCTACCGCGAAAACAGCGGAACGATCCGGGCCAATGGGAGCGTGGCGCTCGACTATATCGGCACTCACGAACTTTGGCACATGAAGCACGAGCTGACGTCTGGCGCCGATTACGAAAACCGTAATCAGGATCAGGGGCTGTTTTACCAGTCACCCAACAGAGGCGGCTTCTACCCCGCTAATCCGGTTTACGGTACTCTGCGGCCTGTTGGACCGGTCAATCCGGCAAGCAGTAATCTTCAGCAGAACATCAATAGTGCATCTGGCTATCTCAAAGACAATATCCACCTGACGCATAATCTCATCGCGAGTGGCGGTATCCGCTATCAATGGTTCTCCATTCGTTACGGCAATGGTCTGCCCTTCATCAAGACGACGGATGCGGCCTACAGCAAACCGCTGCCCTTCGCCGCACTGGTCTGGCAGCCGTTCAAGACGATGTCGATTTACGGTGATTATTCGCAGTCTTTCGGCCCGAACCTTCTCTCGGCTGGCAGTGTTCTCCAGGGAGGGTACAAGCCGACGACGGGTCGTGAGTTTGAAGTCGGAGCGCGTTACGAGAACCACGGCCTGACGGCAGACATCGCCCTCTATCACATTCGCAAGAAGAATGTTCTTCAGACGGCTGGCCTGAACACGAGCGGCGATATTGTGCAGCGTCTGACAGGACTTGCCGGTTCAAGAGGGCTTGAGGCAAGCTTGACCGGCGCGCTGACCCGTCACTGGAGTGCGATCCTCTCCTATGCGTGGACGGATGCACGGACCCTGCGCGATACACCGGCGACCGAAGGTCATCAGCTGATCGGTGTACCCAAGAACAGCGGTAGTCTCTTCCTGACGTGGAATGGCGCGCTGCCTTGGTACAAAATCAGTATGCGGGCAGGTGGAGGCGTGCAGCTGGTTGGAACGCGCGCCGCGGCTCTCGACAACAGTTTTCAGGTTCCTGGTTATGGGACGGTCGACGCCTTTGCGTCGTGGAGTGTGCCGAAGCTCTTCTCTCGTCAGGTCAGCCTGCAACTCAATGCGGTCAATCTGTTGAACCAGGGATACATCATCACGCCGACTGGCGCGGCAGCCCGCAACAGCTGGGGGCAGGGTCGCACTTTCGCCGTATCGACGAATATTGCATTCTAGACTTTATTTTCGGGGAGGGTGCGAGAATGGGATGAGTGCGATTTGATCGTGCTCATTCCGGTCTGGCGTCGCTGGACACCGTAGAAAATTTTTGGAAATCTATCAGCAGCACAACTGCTGTCTTGTATCCGGGCGCCTGTAGGACTTGAAGCCCGACAGTGCCGAAAGCCTGAATTGTGGCCGCGAGAACGGAATAAATCCGTCTCAGTTGTCTGCCTTCAGGCTCGGATCGTGCTGAGAGCGCTTGAAGATACCAATCGGTATCGTGCCACGCTCCCGGCAGTCCTTTAGTCGTCCCCTCCAGAGGAGGGGGCGGCCTCAGCTCAGCTTGAGCGAGACTGCTGACGTCTTGCCATTGCGTCCGACTTCGGTGTCGTAGGAAAGCGCCTGGCCGTCGTTGAGGCTGGAAAGGTTGGCCTTCTCGACTGCGAGATGTGCACGAACACATCATCGCCACCGGCATCCGGCTTGATGAAGCCGAAGCCCTTGGTTGAGTTGAACCACTTGACGGTGCCTGTTGCCATAACAAGGCTCCTTGATAGTAAGACGGTCACGCAGAAGAATTTTGCGCGCAACATGCTTTTGCTGGGTTGATCGACGTGCCACATGCGCGTCTGACCCCGGGCAAAAGCACCCGCTTTGGTCCTGTATGGCGGTTTGTGCGACGCAGTGCAAGCGCCGGCGCAGAATTAGCGTTCTGGGCAGACCAGCCTGGCGAGGGTCGCAAACTCTTCGATCGACAGGGTCTCGGCGCGTCGTGTCGCCAGAATCCCCGCTTTTTCAAGCAAAGCTTCGCCACCGATGGGTCGCAAAGAGGCACGAAGCATTTTACGTCTCTGGCCGAAAGCGAGATGTGTGACGTGTTCCATAGCCTTGAAGAGCGCCGGTGAAGGCTGCTCGGCCTTGGGGATGAGGTCGACGACCGCGGATTCGACCTTGGGCGGAGGGGAGAAAGCGCCTGCAGGCACTTTCATCACAACAGTGCAGTCCGCGCACCATTGGGCCAGAACCCCGAGTCTCCCATAATGAGAACTGTCGGGAACCGCACAGATACGCTCTGCGACCTCAAGCTGGAACATGAGGGTCATACGTTCCCAGAGCGCGGCCTGACGCAGCCAGCCGACAAGGAGCGGCGTACCGACATTATAGGGAAGGTTGGCGACAACTTTGCGCGGAGCAGGGCAGAGGCCCGACGTGTCGATCGATGTGGCGTCCGCCTTGGTCAGAACAAGGCGTCCTGCGGCATGGGCCACAAGCTCGTCCAGCAGAGGCCATGCGCGTTGATCGATTTCAACAGCGTGAATTGCCTCAGCCTTCGTATCGAGCAGGGCGCGGGTAAGACCACCAGGCCCAGGTCCGATTTCAACGACGTGTCGTCCGGTCATGTCTCCAGCGAGCGCAGCGATCCGGGCGACGATGCCCGGATCGAGGAGAAAATGCTGACCGAAGGACTTCTTCGCATCGAGACCATGGATGCGAATGGCATCCTTGAGGCTTGGAAGGGTCATTTCTGGCCCGGTGCAGGCTTGCCGTGAGGTTTCTTCTCAGGAGCCCCGTCATCATCTGAAGCGTCGTCAGACTGCTTGGCCGCAGGTGCCGTCTTGTCGTCCTTGCGCATTTCGATAACCGAACGACGTTCCAGATCGCGTTCAAGCTGACGCGATGCCTGTTCGACGCGTTCGTTCATCAGGCTGTCCGCGATTTCGCTCGGGCTTTGCTGCGCAATGTTCTTCTGGCCTTTCGAGCAGACCATCAGAAGCGCAATGCCATCGGTCGATACAAGCGGGCGGCTGGAGCGCCCGATGGGCAGATCTGCAAGAACCTGACGCATCTGAGGGTTCAGACGTTCCAGAACGAGCTGACCACCAGGATCGGAAGGATGCTTTTCACCGAGCGAATGATTGAGCGCTTCCATCGCTTCACAGCCATGGACCGATTGTGCCGCAGCGGAAGCCTTCTGAAGAGTCAGCTTTTGCTGGTCCGTCGGGTTCTGGGGATTGAGCGCTGAGGCAAAGGGGAAGAAAGCCTGACGCACCGTGACCATGGTCACGTTCTGGTGCCCGATGGTCCGTTTGCCGTTGACGGTCACGATCACATAGCCACCGGCAACCTTGACCGGATTGGAGATGGCACCGATCGGCATCTGCTTGACGATATCGACAACAGGGGGGTCGAGACTGTCTTCCTGAACCCATCCCAGAGTACCGCCATCGAGGGCGGTCTGGGCTTGGGAGAACTGAGCCGCGACAATCGGGAAAGGCGCTCCGTTGCGGAGCTGGGTGATGATCGTCTTGGTGAAATCGAGTTCTGCTTCCGAGTGGCGTGGATCGGCGACCGGGACGAAGATCTCGCTGACGTTATACTGAGGGCGTCCCTCTTCGGCGCGAAGCGCTTCTTCACGCTGCGTAATCTCGCGGGCTGTAATTCGGCCACGCCCGGAGATCTCTTCACGCAGAACCTGCATCCAGCCGATCTGAACACGAATCTGGTCGATCAGCGTGGTGAGCGAAACACCATCCAGAGCGAGACGGTCACGCAGGGCATTTTTAGGCATGCCGTTGCGGGATTCGATGTTGTTGATCGCCTGGGCAATCTGAAGTGGCTCGACATTGATGTGGCGCTTCAGGATTTCCTGCGTCTTGATGCGTTCATCGGTGAGCTGACGGATGATCTGCGGGCGCAGGCGCTTCATCAGGTCCGGGCTGATATTCAGCCCGGTTGAAAGCGCGAAGAGCTTGCCGCGATTATCGACATCGCGCTCGGTCAGAACCTGCCCGTTGATCGTACCAAGAATGGCATCTTCAGGAGGGTTGGGGGCGTCGATGACTTTCCCCTGACCGGGATGGGCGCGCTGTGCGCGCTCATGATGGGAAGGGGCAGCCTGTGCTCCAAGCACAGGCAAAGCAACGAATGTCGCAAAGCGAGAAGCATCGCGCGCATCGAACGGGAGGCACCGCGCGGCGGGGCAGCCCGGAGGAAGGGGGCAGAAAAGCTCATAGCGCGTCCGTCAGCCATTGATTCCGAAGGTACCGATCGTCTTGAAGGTAAGGTTGAACAGCACGGTCGTATTCCGCTGCTGACCACCGATCGAGGTATATTGTTTGATGGCAAGGATGTCCAAACCGAAGCAGTCATTCGAGTAGCCGATATCGCCGCCAAGGCTGACAAACTCGCGTCGTGACAATGCGCGGCGCATAAAGGCCGACGCATGATACTGCTTGAAGGACGTGGAGACGCCAGCAGACACCTCGTTCGTCGGCTTCTCGTAGACATCCGTTGGGCCATTGAGACGATAGTTCGTCGCGTAGAAATAATAGGGTGTCACCGGTTCATAGATATACCCGGCATTGACGTGGAAGATCGGGACGCCAACGCTCAGGAGACCCTCGCCATATTCAAGCTTTTTGCGCCAGGGATCGTAGCGTCCGCGAGCAGTCAGATCGAGATAACGGTTTGGGCTCACGCGTACCCGAGCCACGGGCGAGGAAAGCGTATGAGAGAGGCCTGAATAAGCGATGCGGTTTTGAGTGACATGCTGCTGAATGCTCTCGCCCACCAGAAAGTCCACCACGTGACCGCGCCACGTCCAGTTGCCATGAACACCGATATTGGCGCGCAACCCGCCATCAAGACGGTCCGTGCCCGTATAGCGGTTTAGCGAGAAAAGCGTGCTGTCAGTGAACTCGTATTGCAGACTGTCTTCATTGGGGATCAGGCGTGTGGCGCTGTTACCCATATTCGGTGCTGCGATCGCCTGCACGATCGGCTCCAGCACCTGAGAACCGTGGCCATGTGCAAAGCTGCGCATGAAGGGCCAGTTCATTTTCAGCGCGACCGTAGGAAGAACCCACCCGGTCGTCTGCTTCGTGCCTGTGGTGTAATAAAGTGGCTGCTCGTAGAGGTGGCTCGCCTGGTAAACGGTCGCGTCAAGACGCGCTGTCAGTAGCCAGACCTGTCCCAGAACGTTGTGGAAGGGCCGGTTCCAGTTCATCTGGATCTGCCCGCGCTGATCCCGAACGCCCTCAGGACGATAGACATTGAAGTCGTTCGTATTGAGTGAGAAGGTGCCCCCCAGCGGGTCAGTCTCAGACTGGAAAGCGTAGTTGAAGCGCGGAAGAACGAAAGGCAGATTCGAGTTGCGGATGACGCCCTGATTTAACCCCTGATAGAACTGGCCATCGAGCGTGTATAGGAACCAACGCCAAAGCCTTCGAGAAATGCAGTCGACTGAAGGGTTTCGTTGCCGTAGCCGGTCACACGGTAGTCACGCATGTAATTCGCGGAAGAAGCGAGATTGATGCTTGCCCCTGTTCGCCAATGATCGTCCAGGTCAAATATGGCGTTGCCGCGGACATAGCCCTGAATGCCGTTATCGTTCGTGCCACTCACGTTATTTCCAAACGTGTTGACGTAACTGCCCTCTTTGTGAGTGCTGTAGGCGACCCCTCCGGTGAAATTAATTTTGCCGAAGTTCAGGTAATTTCGATATTGCCCGCTGATTTGCGGGCCCGTGCGGGTCGAGACCAGCCCCTGAACTGTCAGATCCTGTTGATCATCGATGGCCCAGAAGTAAGGGATGGTGAAATAGGTGCCGAGATACCGATCATGCGGATTGATTCCGGGCATGAGGAATCCGCTTTGCCGTTTGACACTTGGATCCGTCATCGAAAAAATCGGTAGATACATGATCGGAATGCCGAACATGTCGAGATAGGCGTGACTGAACTCGACGCGCTTATGCTCGGTATCCTGAGTCGCATTATACGCGCGTAGCTGCCAGAAAGGCGCGCGCGAGGGGTCTTTGGCGCAGATTTCGCAGGCCGTGTAGACGGCTTTCCCCATATCGTTGAGCTTGCCGTTGGTGCGCCGCATGCCGTTGGCAGCAAGTTTGGCGTTGTCTTCCATCTTGAGGAAGATCGCGCGCGCAACACCGTCATGCATGCCATTGCTGAGCTCGACAAAGCTCGCAAAGCTTGTGCTGCCATCGGGCTCGACCATGGCGACATGGCCCGTTGCCGTCATGACACCGGTATTGCGGTCAAACACGATCCTGTCGGCTCGAAGCGCGTGCTCGCCCTGCCAGACCTGCACATTGCCGGTCCAGGTTGCGACGCTGTCACGCGTATAACTCTCATGGTCCGCGAGATAAGTCACCGGATCGGACTGAGAAGAGGGCTTGCCGACGACAACCTTCGGGCCAGACTGACGTTGCATCGTAGCATAGGCTTCCGGAAGGAGGCCGAAGCTTGCGGTACCCGCCAGCATGGACGCCGCCAGCCAGGACTTGCGCCTGTGATGCGACACGCGCCGTTTCGACATCAACCATCCTCCAGATGCAGAAGCAAGGCCAGCGCGAGGCAGAGACCTGCGCCAGTCGGAGCCCATGCCGCCATGACCGGCGGTAGGGCACCAGATTCACCAAACTGCGCCGCCACCTTCGAGATGGTGAAAAGCGCAAACCCCGCAGCAATACCCGAGCCCAGCATACGAGCGACACCGCCACGACGCGAAGGACGCATCGAAAAGCCGGCCGAAACGAGCGCCATTGTACCGCATAGGATCGGAAGAGCTAACAGAGTCTGGAAGTGCAGTCGATGCCGGATGGAGGAAAAACCGGAACGTTCGAGGAGATGAATGAAGCCGGGTAACGTCCAGATCGAGAGCGTGTCAGGCGAGGCAAAGCTTTGTTCGACGCGTGTAAGGGAGAGATTGGTGGGCAACAGATAATCGCCGATATGAACAGGCAGATGATTGGGGCGAACCGTCGCGGCGTTCTCGAGCTTCCAGGCGCCTTCGATCAGTTCTCCGCGTGGTGCCTCGATACGGACGACAAGTTGGTCACGTTCATCAAGGCGAAAGATACTGATATCGTTGATGTGGAGGGTGCGGTCACGCAAGAGAACGCGGCGGGCATGCAGAATGGCCACGCGTTTGCTGCCCTCATTATCGTCGAGCTGCCGCAACCAGAGTGCTCCCCCATTGAGCGACAAAGGGCCGCCGCCTGTCTTGAGATAGGCTTCGTCCAGCAGTTCAGCCTTACGGAACATGTAGGAAGACAGGGGTGAAAGAGCCGTCGTACCGATAACACCCAGCAGAATGGCACAGGCAAGCGGAGCGGCCAGAAACTGCCATGCCGAGATGCCTGCGGCTCGGGCAACAATAAGCTCCGATGAACGGGTCAGGCGCCAGAAGCAGACGATACCTCCCAGCAAAATGCCGAATGGCATGATCATGATCATAAAAAGGGGACGTGCAGACCGGCAATCTCGGTGACGAGGCTCGTCGGGACATCCGGTTTTGTGGCGACGCGTCTCAGGAGATCGATGAAATCGAAGAGCGAAACCAGACCGGTCAACGCGGCGATCATCGCGAGAGCGAAGAGCGTGAAAAGTCTGGAAATATAGATCGAGAGCGTCACCGAGACGCCGGCAGAGCCGCCGCGCAAAAACGGCAGAGGATTACGCGCATGATTCTTCCTCCGCGCTGCTACGAGGCTTCTGGGCATAAAAAGCCACAAGGAACAGCCGATTGCCGGGAGAACGGCGGCTAACCAGAGTAGGGGGACGAGGCTGAGATTTCGGCCAGCCAAATTCTGGAGCATCAATGACAGCGCCATCAATCCGACAACCGAGAGAATAGCGGCAAGGGGGCGTTTGATAGTGCCATGACGCGAGAAAGCGCCACTGAGCACCGCGACCAGAGCAATCATACTGAAGGATAGTGTGGTTAGGGGCGAGGTCAGGCGGCGCCATCCTTCCACGGCAAACTTTCCCCAGTCGCGCTCCGAGACGTATCGGGGATCGGGATGAAAGAGTTCGGGAAGCGACATTTCAGAAGCATCGCGCACTTCTCTCTCAGCCTGTTTGCTGCTGGAGAGATCGATGGAGTTCCGCTCGAAGGTCAGGACATTGAGGCGGCCTGTATGGTGGTCGATTTCCTGACGTGATCCGTTGAACAGAATAACGCGTGGCTGGTTATCCACGACGATCATGCTGCCGCGCTCGGCGATGATTGTCGCGCGCGCCTCGGGAAGGCGGTCATCTTCGACAAAAACCCCGTGCATCTCGCCATCGCGGTCCCGCTTGCGCACATAGACGGTCATGTCTTTCGACAGCTGTGCAAAGACGCCGTCCTGCAGCAGGAAAGCCGCCATACGGTTGCGGATGTCGAACTCATAGCGCTTGAACGCATGGTACGAGACCGGGACCAGCCACAGGGTCAGGATGTAGCCCAGCACCGTGGTGGTCAGAGCGCAGATCATCGCAGGGCGTGCAAGCTGGAACGGTGAAAGTCCGGCCGCCTGCATGACTGTGAGCTCCCGATCGCCAGACATACGCTGATAGCCGAACAGGATGACAAGAAAGGTCGTGATTGGCAGGATGACCGCGAGAAAGGAGGGCACCATCAATGAGGTCAGCTGGATGAACACTCGGAGCGAAAGCCCGCGATCAACAACGAGCGATACAAAACGAAGCGACTGCATAAGCCAGATGAGGGCGATGGCGCCGCTTGTAATTCCGACCAGCCCGAGAAAAAGCTGACGTAGAATGTATCGTTCGCGCAGAAGCACAGAGGAAAAGCGTTGGGGGCGGGGACCTTAGCAGACATGAGTATTGCCCTTAGCGCTTCGCCGAACTTGTCGATAGCGGCAACTTGTTACGAATTCCGAAATTTCGCATCCCGTCCTGAGGTGGGCATGCCAGAACGACGCAGGAAGCGTCATTTGAGTCTCATTCTATCGCGGGTTGCGGAGCCAGCGATCTCCCGTATGGCGATTATGCGCCACAAAAAACCGAGCATCAAGCCGACGACCGCGCACATCCCGGTCCAGAATGAGGGGCGAAAAAGAAGGAGCGAGAGAGCCGGTGTCGCGACCAGTCCAACTACCGAGCTGAAAATTGTCTCGCGTCGTGTCGGGCCGAAATGGCGTTCGGCCTTGCAATTGGGACATTGCTCGTCCGTTCGTTGCATCTTGCTGCGGCAGACCGGGCAGAGAACGATCGTTTCCTGCGCAGGCGGACGAATCGCCGGGAGATAATTCCCGGTCAGGATGGATCGTTGCTGTGGCTTGGGGGAGAGACGCACCATAGAGTGCACATGCCGTGAAGCACGGGATCAGCGCAACATGAAAAGAGCCTGCGTATGACGAAGGTCCTTGGTCAGGAAGAAGGGCGAGGTGCGATTTTGCCTGCTTGCGTCAATCCGGCGTATCTTTCTCGAGATATGGGTAGAGTGCCGAATGGTCAGAGAGTATCTTCAGCAGAGGCGTATGAGGGCCTTGGTCCATTGGGCCACTGGTCGGCCTCTCTGTCGCTTTGCCCGTTGAGCCCTCGTGGTGCCCTCGCGGGTAATCGGGAATTAGCAGCGTGACTTTTCGGTCCGGTAAGCTTGTCCTTTCCGCGCTTCTCCTGATGATTGGTTGTGCGTCTCTGATTGCTGTCTTTCACAGGCATCATCCGTCATCTTGCCTTCAGATGCCTATATCTGGCAGCGCCAATGGACTCCCGGGGTGCTTCGCTCGATCGACCAATCGATGGAGACAGTTCGGTCATGGCATGTCCTGGCAGCGGAACGTGATCAGAACGGAGCCTGGCATCAGGCGCATCTTGACGCGGCGCGCGACGCGTTGCGCGGCCATGATGTCGTTGCGGTCTTCAGGTTGAGCGGCCGCACATCCACTCTGAACGCCTCAGAAGTGTTGAATCGCATCCGGGAAACCCTGTCCGCATGGCATGAAGAGGGCATTGAGATCAGGGAGATAGAAATCGATCATGATTGCCCAACGTCACGTCTGAGCGCTTACGCTGGCTTCCTTGACCAGATCCGTCATGGGCTTGACCCGCGTTACCGTTTGGCACTCACGGCTTTGCCCGCCTGGCTGGGATCACCCGATCTGCCTCGACTGCTCTCCATGACTGACGAGGCAGTTCTTCAGCTCCATGCTGTTCTGAACCCGATTGCCGGACTGTTCGATATCACCCAAGCGTTTAACGCAGCCCGCCGATTTGGTCAGATCGCGCCGAGGCCCTGGCGTATCGCCTTGCCCAGCTATGGCTCCCGCGTCGTCTGGGCCCCGGATGGCCGGATCGCAGTCGTCGAGAGCGAAGCTCCTCAGGGAGTAGCCGACGAGGCGGGACAGGAATTGGTGGCCGAACCCGTCAGGGTGGCGGCCTTCATGAATCGGGTCGAGGCCGATCCGCCACAAAGGCTGATCGGCTGGATCTGGTTCCGTTTGCCGGTGGCGACAGATCGACGCGCCTGGAGCCTGTCGAGCTGGCTCGCCGTCATGCGGCATGATGCTTTAAAAGAATCTGTCACTCCGATGACGCGTCCTGTTTCACAGGGGCTGGTGCATATTGTCGCTCGCAACACGGGAACGATTGACGCCATGATGCCTCTTGTCATTCATGTCGAGAGCACGTGTCGTGGCATCGGCGCGCAGATGCCTTATCGTCTTGAATATGACACGCAGGGCGCGGCGGTTCTCGTGCGCGCCAGAAAAGCGCTGCTCCCTGTCGGTCAGGAAATCGTTGCAGGCTGGTTGAGCTGCCAACAGGAGAAAGAGCCCGTTCATGTCCGATAACAGGTTTTGGTTGCCGATGGCGCAAGTGGCCCGCTCGGTTCGGGGGAAGAGAAGCCTCATCGTTGCTTTCTCAGCCCTGCCGATGGGCGTTGCTACCGTAATGGCCTGCGGTCCGTTCTTTCCGGAGCAGTTGCTGGATAATCGTGCCGCGACCCTGAAGCAGCTGCCTGTGTTTTCCTTCTCGCGTGAGGTGACGTCGCTTTTCCCCGCGTCACCTGCACCCAAGCCCAAAGAGCTGCTGTCAAAAGATGAGAGCAAGGCCAAGGCGTTGTACGCTCAGGGAGCTGAGGCTTACCGCAATCCGGCCAGTGCGGATCGAGGGCTGACGGCGTTCAAGGCCGTTCTGGCGCTATCAGATGAGGAAAACGCACGTCAGAAAATCGCAGCAGCTTTCATGGTTGGGAAGGCGCATGCGGCGATGGCGTTTCTGCCTGCCCACGATCCGGATCGCGAAATTGCCGACGCGACAAGCGCTTTCGCCCAGACCCGCTCCCTTGTTGCTCAGGGATGGCCGGACCCTGACGAATTGGGGCTTGCGTCCCTGGGGGAAGAAGCCCGGCTCCATCTCAGAGTCGGGCCAGGAATTTGTGGATGGAAAGAGCTGGTGGCGCATGCTGCCTGCGCGACAGAGCTGACGCCGCAGGCACTGCAAGCCGCCTTGTCGCTTTACGCGAGACAGGCGGCGGCAGAATCGACAAGCGGTGACGAGTCACTGCGTTTCCTGCTGGGCTGGGTCTCCGGTCAGGAGCGTCTCGTGACTGCCCTGAGTGAGGATCCTTTCTCACGTAAGCTGTTAAGCCTTTACACGCTGGCTTATGACGATGACGACGATCTCAGAAAAACGGCCCTCAAGGCTCTGGCAGGTGCCGCACGCAAGACCGGTTTAGCTCCCGGCGATAAAACCGAGCTTCTCGCTGTAGCGGCTTATCGACTGGGCCAGTTCGATCTGGCTCGTGATTTTGCGACGGGAAATTCGACACCTCTGGCGGCCTGGGTCCGGGCGAAGCTGGCCGTTGCCGCAAATGATTTGAACGGGGCAGCCTCCGCCTATGCTGAGGCGACAAAGGGGTTCCCGGTGCTCACCGAGAAGCTCGATCCAGAGATCGAAGCGCGTATCCGGGGCGAGCAAGGCGTTCTTGCCCTGTCTCGTGGTGAATTCGTTCAGGCTTTTTCCTACCTGTTCACGGCTGGAGAGAAAGCGGGGCCCGATAGTGGGGTCGCTTATGATGCGTCCTATGTCGCCGAGCGTGTGCTGACGACAGATGAGCTGAAAGCCTATGTTGATCGCCACATCCCGGCGAGCCCCAAGCCTCTCCCGCCAGAAGAAGGTGCGGACGCCCCTGCTGTCACCGTGGGGGACACCATCCGTTCGTTGCTTGCGCGGCGTCTTGTGCGTGATCAGCGGCTGGATCAGGCTCTGCCCTATTTCCCGGAAGCGGACGATCCGCGCTATGCGACATGGGAGAAGAAACATCTGATTCATCCCTTCCTTGCACGGGATCAGGTGCGGGCCTACGCCAAGGCACTTTCTGAGGCCCGCTCCCGCTGGACGGATGCTGGTCGGGCAGAAGCCTGGTTTGCAGCGGCCCGTCTCGTGCAGGAACACGGAATGGAAATCATGGGCAGCGAACAGGCACCCGATTTCACCGTGTTCGGGGGAAGCTTTGGGGTAGGTGCCGGTCAGGACCTGTCTGAAGAGGCACTCGCTTCAGCTGGGGAGGGAGCAGCAGAGGGTCGCAACCCGGCCGCAGCGTCGCGCGCATTCATCAGGCCCGAGGAGCGTGCCCGTTTCGCGCAGAGCACAGTCACTCCGGACAAGCGCTTTCATTATCGATGGGTTGCGGTCGAGTATGCCGTTAGCGCCGCAAATCTCTTGCCTGCACGGTCTCAGGCTTTCGCCGCTGTGCTGTGTCAGGCCGCAGGCTGGCAGACGGACCGTACGCAGGAACTCTACAAGCGCTATGTCGCGCAGGGAGCTCTTGTCCCGTTTGCCCGTCAATTTGGGCATGAGTGCAGCGTGACGCCGAGATTTGACGAGGCACAATTCTATACGCCGCGGCACTTCTGGTCGCGGATGAAAAACAAGATTCTCCGTCACCTTTGAGGGTATTAACGGACGTACTGAGGCGGGCGATAATCCATTCCTGCCTCAAGGCGTCTGATCGTGCTCCCCTGCGGCGATCCGCGCTTCGACCGCGAGACGCATGGGGCGTCGTTTGGCGCGTTATCGAGTGCCTTGCGATAAAGCGCGAGGCTTTCAGGCGAGATATGGCCGTCTCGCTGGCTCTGTAATTCCGCAATCTGTACGGCGAGTTCCGGGATGAACCGTGCAGCCAGCGCCTGTCGGTAGGCGCGCAGCGCCTCATCGGGACGGTTGAGCGATTCGTCGACCTGACCAAGAAGAACCGACTGGCGCACATAATCCGGATCTTCCGGTTTCATGTCGGCGACCTGCTTCGCGAGCTTCACAAAGAGCGCCTGCATCGCGGCAGGAACGGGCGTTACCGTCTCATGATGCGGCTGAGGAGGCAGGGAAGGGTGACCATTGATGAGATAAAGAGCGAACCCAAAGCCCGGTAGTGCCAGAAGCAGAACGAACAGACGGATTTTCTGGCTGTTCTGCTCGCCGAACGAGCGCTCCTTGATCTTGTCAGCTGTCAGAATGCGGCGTTGAATTTCAAGTTCTGCACGGCTGCGTTCCTCCGCACCCAGCAAGCCCTGCTCACAATCACGGTCGAGATCGCGGAGCTGATAGCGATAGAGACTCAACGCAGAAAGACGGGCGCTGACAGGAAGGCGAGCAGCGCTCCGACGCGTCAGAGTGAACCAGAGCAGAGGTGAGAGAATAAGGGCGGTCGAAACGCAGAAGCCGATCCAGTTCATTTGCGGCTTTCTCCTTCCCGCAGCAGAACGCCCAGCCGCTCGGCTTCGTCTCTGCTGAGAGGCTCTGTGCGGTTCGGTCGGCGCAGCATCATGACCGCGAGCATGATTCCGATCAGGACTGCTACGACAGGCATGGCCCAGAGCAGTAGGGTCGAGAGCGAGAGGCGGGGCTGCAACCGGATGAACTCGCCATAGCGCTGGGTCATCCAGACCATGATCTGCTGATCGCTTTCTCCCGAAGCCACGTGTTGTCGCACCACGTGGCGGAGATCGCGTGCCAGCGCTGCTGAACTGTCTTCGATCGATTCATTCTGACAGACCAGACACCGCAATTGTGCGCCAATGGCCGCCGCCCGTTTCTCCTGAACCGGGTTCGGGAGCATTTCTGAAGGGGAGTCGAGGCCGTAGGCGGGGAGCACACCAATCCCAACGGTAAGCATCAGGACGCTGAGGAGAACGAGGCGCTTCATCGCGTACCGGCCGCAATCGGTAAAACGTGCTGCTCGAACTGGGTTTCATCAAGCGCCGCCGTTCCATGCCAGGCAATCTGCCCGCCGGGCAGAACGAGGAAGCTCTCAGGAACGCCACTGACGCCCCAATCGATGGCGGTCATGCCGCTTTGATCGAGCGCCGTGCGGCGATAGGGCGAGCCGTCGCGGCTGACGAAGCGCCGTGCATCATCGGGCTTGTCTTTATAGGCGATGCCCCAAAGGGCGATGCGCTGGCTAATCACCCGCAGCGCAGCCATTTCTGCCACACAGGGAATGCACCAGGACGCAAAGAAATTGATTAACACCGGTTGGGTGGCCTGACGGAGCATCGAGGTGTCGAAGCCGTCGCCAAGTCCCGGGATTCCGGGAAGAACAAAATCAGGAATGGGACGCTCGTTTTTATCCAGACGAATGGCTCTGGGGTCGAAAGAGCCATCCTGCATCGCGGAAAGCATCTTCCAGCATCCAAATCCCGCCAGTCCGGCCCCCGCTATCGGCAGAGTCATGAGCGCTCTGCGTCTTGTCAAACCCGTCATGATCCTTCTCCGGCAACAGCTTGGCTCGGTTTTCTCGGCGCACCGAAACGATGCCGCCGATCGCTCAGAGACAACGCCCCGCCGAGCGCCATGACGACACCGCCTAGCCAGATCCAGGGGGCGAGCGGGTTGTTATGCAGGCGCAGCACATAGCGGGCGGACGACCCCTGCCCATGGCTTTCGCCAAGTGCTGCATAGAGGTCGCGCATCAGATTGGTGCGGATCGCCACATCGGTTGTGACCTGATGCTGACTTTCGAAGTCACGCCGCGAGGGGTGGAGCGTGGCGACCACCCGACCGTGTTTCGAGACGGACAGATCGGCGATGAGGGCTCGATAATTCGGACCGGCCTCCTGCCTGAC
Organism: Asaia astilbis JCM 15831; assembly: GCF_000613845.1. Lineage (GTDB taxonomy): Bacteria > Pseudomonadota > Alphaproteobacteria > Acetobacterales > Acetobacteraceae > Asaia > Asaia astilbis. Next base: position 44,450 of record NZ_BAJT01000010.1, on the reverse strand, counting down.
CGAGAGGAGCGTCCAGTCGAGCGCACCCTGATGGATGGTTTCGCCAAGGCCGATTTCCACCACGTTGTGCTGTGCCTGAGACATGCCGGTGATGCCGAGCACGGTCACGCCGATCCCGATATGGGCAAGCGTGCTGCCCCAGACAGCGCGGGGCAGGCGGGGCAGGCGCTGGCGCAGGACATGCAGCCCCCCGCGAAGCCCCAGCTTTGACGCCAGATCGACAACACTGGCTGCAATGACCCAGAGTGCCGCCGCAGCGCAGAGAACGGGCAGGATCCCCTCCAGCAGGAAGCTCCCGCCGATGAGGGCAATCGCGGCAATGACACCCGCAATGCGCAGGCGTCGCAGGGCCGGAAGCAGATGGCCGCGCTTCCACGGCAGGAGCGTGCCCAGCCCCATCGCAGCCAGAAGCGGCAGGGCGAGCGGGATGGTTGTTGCGTCGAAGAAGGGTTTGCCGACGGAGAGCGTGCGACCGGTCAGGATCTGCATGAAAGGCGGATACATCGTACCGGTCACGACCACAGCGCAGAGCGCACAGAGCAGGATATTGTTCAGCACAAGCCCGCCCTCGCGCGAGACGGGCGCGAACAGCCCTCCTGCGCTCAGGCCCGGAGCACGCCAGGCGAACAGGGCAAGCGAGCCGCCAATGACGATTGCCAGAAGACCGAGGATGAACACGCCGCGTGCCGGATCGTTGGCAAAGGCATGAACCGAATTCAGGATGCCTGATCGCACCAGAAATGTGCCCGAAAGCGAGAACGAGAAACTGGCGATCGCCAGAAGTACAGTCCAGATGCGGAGCGCGTCGCGCTTTTCCACAACGATGGCCGAATGAACGAGCGCCGTTCCCGTCAGCCATGGGATGAGCGAGGCATTCTCTACGGGGTCCCAGAACCAGTATCCGCCCCATCCGAGCACATAATAGGACCACCAGGACCCCATGGCGATGCCGCAGGTCAGAAAGCACCAGGCAGCCACCGCCCATGGACGCACCCAACGCCCCCATGCGGCATCGACCCGACCTTCGATCAGCGCCGCCACGGCGAAGGCGAAAGGCACCGCAAATCCGACATAGCCCGTGTAGAGAACCGGGGGATGAAAGGCGAGGCCGGGATCCTGAAGCAGCGGGTTCATGCCCTGTCCGTCAGCCGGGGCAGGCCAGATCCGTGCGAACGGATTGGACGTCAGCAGGCAGAAAAGCTGAAACCCGGTCGAGACGCCGCCCAGTATCGCGAGGACGCGGGCCTTGAGGATCAGAGGGAGACCGCGACCGAGCAGGGCGACGGCACCGCCGCAAAGCGACAAAATGAGCGCCCAGAGCAGAACGGAGCCCTCATGATTGCCCCAGACGCCGGTGATCTTATAGAGGAGCGGTTTGCTGATTGCTGAGTTGGCCGCCACGTTCTGCACGGAGAAGTCATCTCCGACCGCGCAGGCGATCAGACTGACAAAGGCGTAGGACAGGGCGATAAACTGGGCGAAAGCCAGTCTGGAGGCCATGTCGAGCAGAAGGCGAATTCCCCGCGCCGCGCCCCAAAGCGGCAGGATGAATTGAGCCAATGCCAGAACGCAGGCGAAAGCGAGGGCATAATGCCCCTCTTCAGGTCCCAGAAAAAACATCAGCGATGCGCCTGAGCGTCGGTGTCATGACGCGCCATGCTGTCGAGACTTTCGGCTGACGGGGGCTTGCCGAAGCGAGGGTCCCATTTGCCGCTTTTACGAAGCGCATCGGCGACTTCTTTAGGCATATAGGTCTCGTCATGCTTGGCGAGTACTTCGGAAGCACTGAACGGGCTCCCTTTGAGGTAGGTGCCAAGGGCAACCACGCTTTGCCCTTCGCGGAACAGATCGGGCAGAATGCCTTCGTAGCGCACAGCGATGGCGGCCTGTCCGTCTGTGATGTCGAACTGATTGATTGGGGTCTGCCCCTCAAGGCTGCGTTTGAGCGAGCCCGCGACCACCATGCCACCAAGGCGAATGACGCGGTCCACAGCTGGAGGCTCGCGCAGGATCTGGGAAGGCGCCATGAAAAACACGATGCTGGAAGAAAATGCGTTCAGCACCAGCCCGCTGGCAACGGCAAAACAGGCGAGGCAACTCAGCACCAGCCACAGACGGCGGCTCTTGCGCGTCATGCGTCGCGGCGTGGATTTTGTCGAAAAAATCGTGCTCAAAGCGTGTCTTTCTGGCGGGCACTACGTGTTTCGAGCGCGGCGATCCGCGTTCTGGCACGGCGTAGCCTCAGGGCAAGCTGAAAGGCAAGAATGCCCGCGGCTCCGAGAACAGCGATGTAGGACGCAACGATATATGGAAGATGGCTCATGACAGGCCGTTCTGGGATCGAGCGCGCCTTGTCAGCATCTGCTCTGCGCGTGTTTCCAGGATGGCGGCTTGCAAGCGCCCGGTGACCAGCGCGGCAAAGCCGAGGGAAAAGCCAGTAAGGCAGATCGAAAGCGGCAGAAGCATTGATTCCGGCATGGTGGGGGCATGGGTCAGGGTGATGCTGTCGGGCTGATGAAGCGTATTCCACCAGTTGACGCTAAATTTGATGATCGGAAGATCGATGACCCCGGCGATGGCCAGAACGGCGGCAGCACGATAGCCGCGCTGCGGATCGTCGAAAGCCTGAATCAATGCGATATGACCCAGATAGAGAAAGAACAGCACCAGGACAGAGGTCAGTCGGGCATCCCAGACCCACCAGGCCCCCCACATGGGTTTGCCCCATAACGACCCGGTGACGAGGCATAACCCCGTGATGACGGCACCAACAGGTCCGATCTCCACGGCTGCCAGATCGGCCAGAGGGTGTTTCCAGACCAGCGAGAGCACGCCGCACAACGCGAGCGCCGCATAGCCGCCGGAGGCCAGCATCGCCATCGGTACATGGAGATACATAATGCGCACGGCGTCGCCCTGCTGCCAGTCTGCCGGTGAAAACCACAGCGCCCAGATCATGCCTATGGTGAGGAAAATTCCTGATGAGGCGCTCAGCAACGGAAAAAGCCAGTGCGCGAGGCGCAGAAAGCGACCCGGATTGGCGAAACGATGCAGGAAGGCACCTTTTACAGGCTGCCCCGGTAAGGTCTCGGGCATCGCTTTCGTCACTCTTGTCCTCTCTCCTGAAGCGTTCAGCCATGGTATAGCGCGGGAAAACGTCCATCCGATCAAGATTTTTGATGCGAACGCGTTCTGATAAGGCAAATGCAATCGGGTGGGGAAGATCGACACGGTGGTTTCTGACAGATTTTGTCAGTGAGGAAGGGTGGTCATGCAGTACTGGTTGATCAAGTCGGAGCCGGAAACGTTTTCATGGCAGCAGCAGGTCGAAAACGACGTCGAGCCCTGGACAGGCGTTCGCAATTACCAGGCCCGCAATAATCTCTCGGCCATGCGCTGCGGAGATCTGGCTTTTTTCTATCACTCGGTCTCGGACAAGGAGATTGTGGGGGTGGTCGAGGTCGTCCGCGAAGCCTATCCAGACCCGACCGCTGAGGGGAGCAAATGGGTCTGTGTGGATGTGGCTGCGCGTGGGGCTTTTGCCACTCCGGTCTCCCTCGCCATGATCAAGGCCGACCCGACACTCGTTGACATGGCTCTGCTGCGCCAGTCCCGCCTTTCGGTTGCGCCGGTCAAAGAGACGGAGTGGACGTATCTCTGCCAGCTGGGCCAATGGCAGAAACCCTGAAGTGACGAGCCGATCTGCGTCTTAGGGCTCAGTTTATCGCCTGTGAGAGGGCGTCTCGCAGGATCGTGGCAATACGGTCCGGGTCATCGGGGCGCAATGCGGCAAACCCGATCACGAGCCCTTCCTGCGAGGCGTTCAGGCAGAGGGCGGAAAGGCGGGCAGCTCGATATCCTGCCTTTGCCAGCGCGGCCTGACAGAGTTGTTCCTGGCCCTTACTGGTAAGAGTAAGAGCCATCTGGACGCCCCCGCTGGGTGCGACCGAGGCGAGCCCGGGGATCTGATGCAATGCGTCGTGCAGGGCTTGTCCGCGCTGATGATAGAGGCGTGAGATGCGACGCAGGTGCCGACGGTAATGCCCGCTCTCCATAAGCTCGGCCAAGGCATATTGGGCGTGGAGATTGGCCGCACAGCCTGCGGTGCGAAGCGCTGCTCTGAGCGGCTCGACCAGCGATTTAGGGACCGCCATCCAGCCAATCCGCAGACCGGGCAGAAGCGATTTCGAGGCAGAACCGAGATAGAGACAGGAGGTTGCGGCATCATGCGCAGCAAGGGCAGCGATCTCCCGACCATGCCAGAGAAATTCGCTGTCATAGTCGTCTTCAAGGATCAGAGCGCCTTGCTCGCGTGCTTTCTTCAAGAGCGCCAGACGCCGGTCCAGTCCCATGCGTCCCCCAAGGGGAAACTGGTTCGACGGCGTGATGTAAATGAGGCGGGCTGAAGAAGGCAGGGCCTCGACCTGCATGCCCTGTTCATCGACCGGGACAGGATGGATCCGGGCGCCGCAGGCCAGAAACGCGGCTCTGGCCCCGAGATAGCCGGGGTCTTCGAGCGCGACAACGTCGCCGGGATCGGTCATGAGCTGGGTGATGAGGCTCAAAGAGGCCTGCGTGCCCGAGGTGATCAGGATCTGGTCGGGAGAGATCGACAGACCCCGGTCACTGGCAAGGCGGGCACAAAGGACCGCTCGCAATCTCGCTGCCCCATGATAGCCGACATAGCCGGATTCATCGCCATGCCGCAGTCGGGTTTGTCGCCTCAGGATCTGCGCCCAGAGATCGGCCGGAAAAACGGCCTCATCGGGCATGCCCGGTGTCAGCCTTCCTGAAGGCAGGAGATAGCCTGCGGAGCGAGGATCACAGGCCATGGCGATGCCCCGCTGCGATAATGCCGGAAGCATCGTCTCGCTGGACCCGGTCAACGCGACTGCGGGGAGGCGCGCGGTTGGGCGACAGCCGGGGCGCATCTCGATCAGACCTTCGGCGCGCAGCAGGTCATAGGCTGTGCTGAGCGATGCGCGCGACAGACCAAGCATCGTCGCGGCGTGTCGTGTCGATGGCAGCACCGCGCCATGGCTGATTCTGCCAGCGCGTATGGCCCCACCAAGCGCAGCGAAAACCTGCACCGGCAGGGTGTCAGCCAGACAGGGATCGGGGTGGCAGAAGGCGGGGAGATAAACTGGCATGTAAAAACCGTTGAAAACCGGATCTCGATACAGGCCAGTTCGCCGCATAGAGCTCAAGCCGTCAAGCAAGCAGAAAAAAGACAGGCAGGAGGTGGCGATGGTTCCCGGTTATGCGAAGGCCCGGCAGGGCAAGGGCGCTCATTATGATGAAGCGACCATTCACGAAATTCTCGATACGGGACTCGTCGGGCATGTCGGGTTTGTCGCGGATGAGCGACCCATGGTCATGCCCATGGCTTATGCCCGCTGCGGGAGCACACTCTATCTGCATGGGGCGTCCAAAACGCGGCTCATGCTGCTGGACGGAAAGAAGCTATGTCTTACAGTGACGCAGCTGACCGGCCTCGTCGTGGCGCGGTCCTCGTTTCAACACTCGGTTAATTATCGCTGTGCCGTCATTCATGGTGAGGCCCGCAAAGTAACCGACGAGGAGCATGAGCGCGCCCTCTGGCTGATCACGGATCACCTCCTGCCTGGGAGAAACGAAGAAATCAGGGAGATGACCGGTCAGGAGCGCAAGGCGACAGGCGTCATTGCGCTGGAGATCGAGGCGGCAAGCGCCAAAATCCGGACAGGTCCGCCGGTGGATGCTGCTGCCGATCTGCCCTCCACACTCTGGGGAGGTATCGTGCCGATTGTCACGGCCTTGGGGACCGCAGTTCAGGATTCGCATACGCCCGATGGCGTTCGGGCTCCGGACTCCCTGAGGAAGGCGCAGGCAAAGTTCATAGCCTGATTTTGGCGCTTCTGGCGTGCGAGAGAGCGCTGGGGTGAGAACGTCTTATCCTTCCACCCGCTCGCCGCCCGCTGCGCTGTCGCGTCGCCAGTATCCCGCGGCCCTGATCTGCCCGCGCGGCACAGCTTCTTCAGCAATAAGATAATCGCGCAGCGCACGCACAACATCGATCTCAGCAGCAATCCAGACATTAAGTTTCTTGACTGAGGGCAGGACAACGACGCGCAGAAGACTCGGGAGCGTTTCGCTGCCCCCTGTCTGACAGCGATGGATCTCAACCCGGGCATGACTGACGAGAGGGTACGTTTTGTCGGTCTCGCGGGTGTCGAGCAGGACGGTAGCACGATGATTAGGGGGCAGGGTCTCAAGTGTACGGGCAATTGCAGGAAGCGCGGTGTCGTCCCCGATCAGCAGATGATGCGTCAGCGTGTCGGGGGCGATATGAGAGGCTCTCGGACCACCCATTCCGAGATACTGCCCGGGCTTGGCCTGTGCAGCCCATTGCGTGGCTGGACCTTCTTCGTGAAGGACGAAATCGATGATGAGCTCCTGACGCTCTTCGTCAAATCGTCGGGGCGTGTAATCGCGCGCCAGAATGCGGGGATCGCGTGGTGCACTGCGATCGGAGCCGCCTTCGGGGCTGAGATCAGGCAGGATCACCTCGCTTGTGCCGGGCTGGGGAAAGAAGAGTTTGACGTGGTCATCGACGCCGGCGGTCACGAAATCATGCAGGTCATCGCCGGTAAAAACGATGCGACGCATCGTCTCTGAAAGCGGAATGACCTGCGCGACTTCGATCCGTCGCAGACGCAGTTTATGACGGATCTTGGTCGGAATAGGCGCTGTCTCGGTCATGACTGGCCTTCGTTTTTGATGTCGTCAGCGGCCTGAAGCAGGATAGCCGCGATGCGACGTGCTTCGACGGGGCTGCAACCGCGCCGGTTATAAAGCGCAGCCTTGAGCTGATGACGTGCCTTGTGCAGGCTGTCTGCCACATCGGGGGCGAGATCGTGCAAACCAGCAAAGGCTTCGCGAACATCGCCCATACGGCTGCCAATGCGGGCCAGCAGCTCGAGGATCCGTGTGGCTTCCTCCTGATGCGCAGCGAGATGCGCGCTTCCTTCTTCTGTCAGGGTGTAGAGCTTGCGGGTCCCTTCCTGGGTGACCGCGGCCTGTCCGATTTCCTCGAGATAGGTCATGGCCGGATACACCATGCCGGGGCTGGGTTTGTAGAAGCCGCTGGAACGCTCTTCGAGGCGACGAATGATCTCGTAGCCATGAGCGGGACTTTCCTGAAGCAGAGCCAGAATGACGAGCTGCAGATCTTCAGCGCTCAGCTTGCGTCCGCTGGGAATGTCGTCTCCGCGATGGCGCCCGAAGCGCCGTCCCGAACGATGGCCAGACCCGGCTTCATCGTGACGGTTAAAGAGGTGACGCAAATGATGGCGGTGATGGTGAAAGAACATCTATATCTCCTGTTATATCTTAAGACTGTACTATCTTAAGATATAACACAAGAACCTTTTGATCGATTCGCGAGCGGGGAGCCTGCGGTGCGGGAAAAGGTTCACCCACTGCTGCCCCGATCAGAGAGCAGTGGGTGAGGGGCTCAGCAGGCCCAGACGGTCTTGATGTTCATGAACTCGTAGAGACCGAGTTCGGTCAGTTCCCGACCATATCCGCTGGCCTTGATGCCGCCGATGGGCAGGGCAGGGTCGGAGGCCGTGATGCGATTGATGAAAACGCCTCCAGCTTCGATCTTCTGTGACAGGGACTGCGCAAGCGCGGCATCCTGCGTCCAGAGGCTGGCTCCGAGCCCATAATCGCTGTCATTCGCCAAGCCGAGCGCATGGTCTACGTCGTCAGCGATGATGAGGCAGGCCACGGGGCCGAAAAGTTCTTCCTTGAACGCCGTCATGTCACGGGTCACGCCGGTGAGCACTGTTGGCTCATACCAGGCGCCCGCGCGGTCTAGGGGGGCTCCGCCCAGTGCAAGCTGCGCGCCTTCGGCCACGCAGCGCTGGACCTGCTCATGCAGCCCGTCACGTAAATCAGACCTCGCCATGGGGCCGATAAAGGTCCCCTCGCTCAGGGGATCGTTCAGCTCGAGAGCCCGCACCTTGGCGAGAAATTTCTCGGTGAAAGCCTCCGCGATGGGGGCCTCGAGGATGATCCGTTTGGCGGCAATGCAAACCTGACCGCAATTGGCGAATCTTGCCGTCACGGCTGCATCGACAGCCTTGTCGAGATCGGCATCGGCCAGAACGATGAACGGGTCCGACCCACCCAGCTCAAGCAGGGATTTCTTGCCGTTTTGACCCGCGAGCCCAGCCAGAATGCGGCCGACACGAACGCTCCCCGTCACTGTGACACCCGTGATGCGGGAATCCGCGATCACACGGGCTGTCTGATCTCGTGAGAGATTGACGCTCATGAAGACGTCATCGAGGTCGCAGTCCCGGGCGATCTCGTTCAGAAGCATGCCGCAGCCCAGCGTGTTTTCCGCCGGTTTGACCAGAAAACTGTTGCCGCCGACCAGGATGGGCACGGCCGCCCTGATGATCTGCCAGTAAGGGAAGTTCCACGGCATGACCGCTAGAACGGTGCCGGTCGGGGCATAGCTCAGATGGGCTTCTCCCGTCGGCACAGGCATTGGACGGTCGCGCAGAAGAGCCGGTGCATTGTCGCGGTACCAATCGATGACGGCCGCGCATTTCTCAATCTCGGCTTTGGCCGAGACTAGAGTCTTGCCCATTTCGAGCGTCGCCATCCGGGCCAGCTCGTCCTTGCGCTCTCTCAGCTGGAGGGCGAACCGATGCAGCGAGTCGAGGCGGGCACCGAGCGTTCTGGCGCGCCATGTCTCGAACCCTGTCGCGAGGCGCGCCAGAGTCTCCTCGACCGCGCTTTCCGCAAGAAAAGGGTAACGGGCGAGGGTCTCGCCATTGGCCGGGTTGACGGTCGAGACGCCATCGCCTGGGCTGGTCATGTGTTTTACCTTTGGTTGTTGGTCCAGAGTGCCGTTCCTGCCGCATCGGACTGCGCCACCACGTCGGTCTGGCCGTTACCCGACGAGCCCGCGTAGTTGTGATAGGCGGAGTTCTCATAAGGCGCGCGGACTGGCGCGTTGAATTTCACCGGCCAGCCGAGAAACGAGAAATGCGACGGCGCATTATTCGGGATCTGGGTGCTTTGATGCGCTTCTCCGCCCGGAACGCCCAGGGTTGGGTGCGAGCGGACATTGTAGGAATAGCTCCGGATCGATGTATCGAAATCGTCGGTCACGACATAACCGTGCGGCGGGGGCGGCGCGCCGCCATCGGGGAGCGCAACCTTCTCGACCGGGGTGAGCTCGTGATCCATGTGATGGATGTCAGAGGCCGGATCGGCCGAGGCAATGCCGAATGTGAGCGGCAGGCATGCGGCGATGGCGGCAAGGGCGAGACCGGAGGACGTCAGGGAAAGAGACCGGGACATGGGGAGGCTCCTGTTGCGATACCTGTGGTTCTAACAGGGGGGCGACTGTTTCGTTTTGTCGCTTCGGTGTAGGTTAGAAAAAAACCCCTGCCTCCACAATAATTGGTGACTGCAGGCAGGGTCGGGCGTTGCGTCCGATAACAAGACACCCGTCACAGGCACCGTTTAGCGGGCGCCTCCAGATCAGGGAGACCACCATCCATGGCTTCAACGAACGGATCGACGATTCCCGGCCTGGGACAGATCGCACCAATGACCCTCGACAGCGAGTCTCTGGCACAGCTTCAGTCCGCACTCTCCAAGGTCGAGCAGGGGCGTGGCGTTCTTGTGCGACTGGCCGATCTGATGGGCGGAGCAGTTGGACAGGCGACCAAGCTGGGTATGCAGGGTCTTGGTATGGCGCCCGGTATCCAGAGCAAATTGCAGGGACTGGCCGAGGCGTCGATTACGCGCGCTTTCGATATTGCCATTCTGGGCATGGGGCCGGGTGCGGACACCAGACCGGCGAAATGGCGTGACCCGGCTGCTCAGGCTGCTGTCGCTGTCTCCGGTGCCTTGGGCGGATTTGGCGGTGTTGTGGGGCTGATGCCCGATATCGGTTTCACCACTCTGACGATCATGCGCGAGATCGCCCGCATTGCGCGCGAGGAGGGTGAAGATCTGACCGATGAAGAGACGCGCCGTGCCTGTCTGGAAGTGTTTGCGCTTAAAGGCTTCATGTCTGGTCAGGCGGGCGAAGAGAGCGAGCTGGGCTTTTTCTCTGCTCGTGCCCTGATGCGCGGCAAGCCGATCGTATTGCTCATCGCCGAAGTGGCATCGCATTACGGCATCGGTCTGTCGCGTAAGTTCGCCATGCAGATGGTGCCTGTGGCCGGTGCCCTCTGCGGCGCCTCGCTGAACGCAGCGTTCCTGTCGCATTACCGGGCTCTGGCCAGAGCGCATTTCACCATCCGGCGTCTCGAGCGTCAGCACGGCCCGATCGTGCGCGATGCGGCCCAGCACATGCGTCAGAACGCCCCCGCCGACGAGACGTCTTAAGCCGGTTTTAGCGGAGTCTGGACTCGCGGTAGGCCTCGAGCAGTCCGACTGCGATGATCTGGATCGAGAAAATTGCGGTCATGACGAAGGCGAGGTTTCGGTAATGCGGGGCGATAAAGGCCAGCACAGCACAGATCGCAATGCCGATCAGGTAGATGAAGGTCAGAGGCATCTTGATACTCCGGATCGGGGCAGGGATCTGATCGCCTATCACGATCTGCTTCCTCGCGACCACGAGAAAGCTTCTCTACAGCAGGGATCTTCCCAGAGAGATGCCCGTGTCTGATCTGCTGCCGCCTGAGCTTCTGCTCTCAGCTTATCGGCAGGGGATTTTCCCCATGTCCGATGACCGGACGGCTACGGAGATCTCCTGGCACAGGCCTCAGATGCGCGGCGTGTTGCCTCTCGACTCGCGCTTCCATCTTTCCCGGCGTCTGGCGCGTTCTATCTTGCAGGGGTGTTTCGAGGTGACCAGCGATCGCTGTTTCGATGCGGTGGTCGGCGCCTGTGCAGAAACGCCGGGACGGGAAGATACCTGGATCAGCGGACATATACAGGCGAGTTACGGAGAGCTGCATCGGCTGGGCCATGCCCACTCGGTGGAGGTCTGGCAGGAAGGCGTGCTTGTCGGGGGGCTTTACGGGGTCAGCCTAGGGGGCGCTTTTTTTGGTGAGAGCATGTTTTCGCATCGTTCGGATGCGTCCAAGACGGCGCTCATCCATCTCATCGCTGCGCTGCGTCTGGCGGGATTTGTCCTGCTCGACACCCAGTTTCCAACACCTCATCTGGAAACATTCGGCTGCCTGACTGTGCCAGATCAGGATTACCGCGTGTCGCTGGACCGGGCCGTTGGAATTGAGGCATCGTGGGATGCAGATGTCACGTTGAGTAGGCTCCAGCAGGAGATCATCCGTCTTCGTGACGGTATCGACGCCGCCTGAGGCGTCATGGAGGGAAGTAAATGTCCATGTTCCAGATAAAAGGCGCCGCCGCATTGGCTCTGGCTGTCGCAGCGACAGGCAGTGTGGGCACGGCCCTGGCCCAGCAGCATCCTCGTCTGGCGCCTGCGCGCGACGTGACGGTTGTCTATTCCGTGCAGCCAGAGAAACTGCCTCAGCCGACTCAGGCGGTCGTTCAGTTCAAGGCCGAGGGCGACAAGCTCCGTATCGACTCGCCTGATCATGCGGGCTCGACCATTCTCGATCGTCCCGCCCAGCGCGTGACGCTCATCATGCACAAGCAGAAGGTCTATACGGGCTTCTCCCCTAAGCACGGGCTGCGCAATCCATTCATGCTCGATATGTCCATGAAATATGAGCCGGACGGCGCGGGTCGTGTGGCGGGTCTGGCCTGCAACAAGTGGACAATCACCACGACTCACGGCAAGGCAAATGCCTGCGTGACCGAGGATGGTGTGATCCTGAGTGAAGAGGGCGTCGATGCCGACGGTCTGCGCGGCAAGCTCGAAGCGCAAAGCGTAACCTATGGACCGCTTGCGGATTCCCTGTTCGTGCCGCCAGCCGATTATCAGATGATCACGGCCCAGATGCCGATTCCGCATGGCGCTGGTCCGCAGAGCTCCGCGAGACCGTAATGAAAAAGCTTCTCCCCTTGCTGGGTCTGATTTTCGGTGCGGCGTCTCCAGCGGTGGCCGCGCCGGATGAGGTGACGACGCCTTATGTCACGCCACAGCTGGATGTGGATGTCACCTATGACGCCTCTGGTTCCGATGGGCAGATCTATCGTCAGCGGATGCGGTGGAATGCGGCACATTGGCAGCAGCGGCTGGATATGGAGACGACCGGGCTGATCATGCTGACCGATTATCGCGCCCATCGTCTGTCCGTGGTCGATGTGCATGCAAAGACCTTCACGGTCTCGGGGGCGCCGGATGCCCAATTTGCGCCTCCCGGGCAGCGCGCGGTCGGGCAATGGGTCAAGGGGGCTCAGGATCGGGTCGCCAACCAACCTTGCACCCACTGGACGACAGTCGATACGGACGGTCAGACAGGGGATTTCTGTTATAGCGATGCCGGTGTGCTGCTCTCGGCAAGCCGTGGCGCGATCCCGGTGATCAAGGCAATCGCCTATTCGGAGACCCCTCAGGGGCCAGAAGTTTTCAAGGAACCTGCGGGTTTCCATGAGATCGCAGCGATGAAGCTCGCCCATTGATCTTTCCGATTCCGGAAAAAGGTCAGGGACCGAGGCCGGGCGCGTTCTGCCCCACTTTGTTACATTTATGCCCGGTTTTCGTCCTGTTCCGTCCCAAAATCGACACCATATCGGGGGTATAACGTTCATAACGGAGGGGCAGCAGTGTTTGGCCCCACCCGTCTAGGAGGTTTTCTTATGCGTCATTTCCTGAAAATTGGCCTCGCGGCTCTGCCTCTTGCAGGTCTTCTGGGGGGCGCTCCCTTGGCTCAGGCTCATCCTTACGGCTGGGGCGGTGGTCCAGGCTGGCACGGTGACCGCGGCTGGCATCGTGGCGGTGGACGTGGCAACGCGTTTGTCGGCGGGCTGGTCGGTGGTCTCGTCGGTGGTGCCGTGATCGGTGCGATTGCGCGTCCTTATGCTGCGCCTCCGCCACCGCCGGTCTACTATGCACCACCCCCGCCGCCGCCGCCGGTCTATTATGCTCCCCCGCCGCGGGTAGTTTACCCGCCGCCAGTTGCAGTCTATCCCTCATATCCGGCTTATCCCGCATATTGAGCAGAAGGTCTCGCTTTCATCATGGTAGCTATTGGCGACAAGGCCCCCGCTTTCTCTCTTCCGACAAGCGGTGGCCAGCTCATCGAGAGCGAGGCCCTCAAGGGCCAGCCTTACCTTGTCTATTTCTATCCGAAGGCTGACACGCCGGGCTGCACGACCCAGGCCTGCGATCTGCGCGATCAGAAGCAGACCCTGGGGACGCTCGGCTCAAGGTCATTGGCGTCAGCCCGGACCCGGTCGACAAGCTCGACCGGTTTGCCAAAAAATACGGCCTCGACTTTGCGCTTGCGAGCGACGAGCAGCATGAGCTTGCCGATCACTATGGCACATGGGTTGAAAAGACGAATTACGGCAAAACCTATTTCGGCATGGAGCGAAGCTCGTTTCTTGTCGATGCTGATGGGGTCATCCGCGCGATCTGGCGCAAGGTGAAACCCGCCGATCATGTTGCGCTCGTTACTGAAGCTGCGTCGGAACTCTAGAGGCTTTAAAATTGAGCGTGTCGCACGATTTTCTTCATCGTGCGTCCTGGCGGGCGTTCCGTCTCGGGGCGCTCATCATCGGGCTGCCTGTCGCGGCTGTTCTCGTATCCGCAGCCGCCCTGCTATGGCGTCTCTCGACAGGGCCGCTCGACGTCACAAGGATCGCGGATCATTTCGCGCCGGTCGCCATTCAGGCCGGGTCTCAGCCTGACCACCCAGCCGGTCGACTGGCCTGGGATCGCGTCTATCTGAGCTGGCAGCCTGGCCTTAGGCACCTTCATCCTCTCCTTATCGCTGAAGCGCGCAATCTGCGTATCTTGCGTTCAGACGGAACTGCGACTGCTTCGGTTCGAAAAGCGCAGATCGACGTCAAAATGGCACCGGTTCTGCGTGGTGTTATTGAGCCGACAAGGATCTCGGTCGATCAGGCTGAAATCATCCTGAAAAGAGATCGCCACGGACAGATCGATCTCGATTGGCCCGACGCCGTTCATCGCCCCTCGCATGACCAGAACTTCGTATTGGAGGCCTTGCAGCGGATCGATATCCAGCAGGCAAAACTTCTGTTGCGCGATGCCGTTCCGGGCCGAAAACAGGGCGATGGCGACCTGACCCTGACTTTGGAAAAGGCTGCTTTGCAGCGCTCGCTTCCGTCTGACATGACAGCATGGGCAGGAAGTTTGAGCGGCGCTCTCGGTCCGGCGACCGGGCCTCAGGCCCCTTTTCAGGCGACAGGGCGTGACATGTCAGAAGCTTTCGCCTGGCATGTTGTGTTTGGGCCCATAACGCCTAGCCTCTTCGGAGGCCTGCTGCCGCACGCTCAGGCCTGGCATTTGCCTGTGTCACTGGAGGCGCAGTTCCAGATCCCGAAAACGCTGAGTGCGTCGCTCAAGTCCCTGCCCGTTTCGGAAGGGACGATCTCGGTTGACTTGGGCAAAGGCTCTATCGATCAGAAAGACGACCAGCCTTTGCAGGTTGCGCAGGCGAGGCTTGCCGCCTCCCTCAACCGCAACGGCAAGCGAGCTGCTGACGGGATGGAAGTCAGCATCGATAATGCTCAGGCTTTCATCACATTGATCGACGATCTTGGTCACACGACGCGGTTCGCTGCCGAGGGAGATCTGAGCGTCGACTCTCTGCTTCATGCGAAGCGAATCCGCTCTCACGTCTCGGCAACAGGGACAACGCTGGACGTGCCGCATCTGTCGTCCATCTGGCCAAAACGCCTCATGAAAGGCGCGCGCCGCTGGGTGACGCGCAACATGACCGACGGCATCGGGACCGGGCTGAGACTGGATGCGCGTCTCCAGAGTGAGGCCGGCTGGGAAGAGATTCGCCCGATCCAGACGGACGCGTCGCTCGACGTGCAGGGAGCAACAGTGCATTGGCTGCGGCCTGTGCCGCCCGCCCGGCAGGTCTCGGCTCATTTCAGTTTTGCAGGTCCGGATATTCTCAAAATCGCTTTCCTTGGCGGCACCCAGCCGAGCAGTGAGGAAGAAGACGCCCCGGTGCTGGCGTTACGCGGCGGCGACATGCTCATCGCCGATCTTTTCGAGCACGATCAGATCGGGACGATTCATCTCGATCTGTCGGGGGATCTCGCTGCCCATCTGGGGTTGCTGGCTCACCCACGGCTTCATCTCTTGTCGCGGCATCCTCTGCCGTTCACCCATCCATCGGGCCCGGTCACCGTGAAAGGAGAGCTCAGTCTTCCGTTGAGCGCGCGGATCGAGAACGATCAGATTCATGTTCTGACGCAAGCCCATTTCAGCAATGTCTCTCTGGGTAACGTGGTGCTCGGACGGGATCTCTCCAAGGCTGAGGGGAACCTGACTGCGACCGAAGACGGGCTGAAACTCTCCGGCAGCGGCCTGCTCGACGGTGTGCCAACGACGGCAACGCTTCAGGAAAATTTTGAAAGCCGAGAAGGGGGGCTGCGCGAGCAGGTCCACGCGGTCGCTGTTGTGGACGAGGCAGCGCTCGCACGCTCCCAACTGGGCAAACAGAGTATTTTCCGGGGCACGGCCCAGTTGGTCGCCGATTACAAGGCGCGTTTCGACGGGCAAGCCGAAGTCGCGTTATCGCTCGACCTGGCCGATGCAGCGATCACGATCCCGGTCTGGCGCAAGGCTCAGGGAGTTGGGGCCACCGCATCGACCCGCATCGGTCTCGATAAGGGAAGCATCACAGCGATCGATCAGGTGAGGGCGGAGGGCCCGGGTCTGCATGTCGAAGGCAAGGGAAGGATCACTCAGGGGCAGGTCGATAGTCTGGTTCTGAACAATTTTGTTGTCGGTCGATCCAATGGTGATGCCGTAATCGATCTGCCGGATACCAAAGGCGGGCCGGTGACTGTCACTGTGCACGCTCGCGATCTCGATATTGCGCCGCTTCTGAAAAGTGATGACGCCACGAAGGGCAAAAAATCAGGCAAACCAGCCCAGTCAGACGACAAAACTGCGTCGGGACCCGACATGCGCTGGACGGTCGACATCGCGACGGATCGCTTGTTCTACAGTCAGAAAGGCTTTTTCGGAGGAGCCGTCGCGCATCTCGAGCACCGTAATCATCGTCTCGATGCGGCGTCTTTTTCGACCAGATCTCCGGTCGTCGTACAGGCAGCTCTTATCCCACAGCCGGATGGACGGGTCTTCCAACTCGACGTCGATAATCTGGGCACCTTGCTGACCCAGACCGGGATGACGGCGCGTCTCGAAGGCGGACGCGCGCGGGTCAGCGGCTATGTGGGCGATGGCGGAACGGGGAGCCTCCCGCCTTTCAAGGGGCTCGTGACGGTCTCGCCCTTTGCCTTCAGGCAGCCCCCCTCGGCACTGACTGCGGCGGCGCGTCTATCCATTTTCAACTGGTCGCAGGCCAGCAGCGAACGGTTCAAGGTGCAGAAGCTGCGCCTCCCGGTGAAGATCGCCAATGACGTGATGACGATCCATGAGGGAGAGCTGAACAATACGGCGCTTGGGGCCACTCTCGAGGGCCGTATCGGTCTCGATCAGGGAAGCCTCGATCTGCAAGGCACTGTGGTGCCCCTTTTCGGGCTCAATGCAGCGCCCGGGCGTCTGCCGAATGTCGGCAAGCTGTTCTCACCTGAAGAAGGAGGGGGCGTTCTGGCCGCCACCTTCACGGTGCAGGGATCGGCCAGCGATCCGGCGCTCTCGGTCAATCCGTTCGCCATGCTATTACCGGGCGTCATGCGCCAGCTGGCCAAGTAGACCGCCCATACGCGGCAGCAAGAGGCCGGACGGGGCAGGCGGCGGTTTCTGTCCGCCCCGTTCGCAACAAAGGAGAAGCGCCATGCGCGATGATGGAAATACGGATCTGTTCGGGGCAGCCCCAGCGCCATCGGGCCGAACGACGGCATCGTCCCGCCATGCGCCTTCGCCAGAGCCTTTCAGGAATGAGGGGCTGAGCGCCGAGACACGGCGGACGCAGCCTCTGGCCGACCGGCTTCGACCAAAGCAGCTCTCCGAGGTGGTGGGACAGGACCATCTGCTCGGCCCAAATGGGCTGCTCAGTCAAATGCTCAGGCGTAACACCCTTCCGAGTCTCATTCTGTGGGGTGGTCCGGGTTGCGGCAAGACCACGATTGCCCGGTTGCTGGCGCGTGAGGCGAAATTGCGGTTTGAGCAGATCTCGGCGGTCTTCTCCGGAGTGGCCGATCTCAAGAAAGCTTTCGAGACAGCATCGCGGTTCCAGCAGGAGACCGGACGCGGCACGCTTCTGTTCGTTGACGAAATTCATCGCTTCAATCGCGCCCAGCAGGACGGGTTTCTGCCTTACGTCGAACGCGGGACGGTTATTCTTATCGGTGCGACAACGGAAAATCCCTCCTTTGCCCTGAATGGGGCTCTCCTGTCTCGGTGCCAGGTTCTGGTGCTCAACCGGCTGGATGACGAGGGACTGGAAAAGCTGCTTCAGCGTGCGGAAAGCGAGGCGGAAAAAGCCCTGCCTTTGAAAGAGGATGCCCGCGACTCTCTCCGGGCGATGGCGGATGGCGATGGGCGCTATCTGCTCAATCTGGTCGAACAAATTCAGGCGTTGCCCGAAGGCGAAATTCTCGATGCAGCAGGCCTTGCCACTGTCGTCGCGCGCCGCGCCGCGTTGTACGACAAGGATCGCGAAGAGCACTACAATCTGATTTCGGCTTTGCATAAATCGCTGCGTGGGTCAGACCCCGATGCCGGGCTCTACTGGTTCGCGCGCATGCTCGAAGGCGGCGAGGATGCGCGCTATATCGCGCGGCGTCTCACCCGTTTCGCCGCTGAGGATGTCGGTATGGCCGATCCGACCGCGCTGCCCCTGGCTGTGGCAGCCTGGGAGACCTATGAGCGGCTGGGAAGCCCGGAAGGGGAGCTCGCTCTCGCGCAGCTCGTCGTGCATCTGGCGACGGCACCCAAATCGAACGCGGTCTATCGGGGGTATAATCAGGCTCGCAGGCTGGCGCGCGAAACGGGCAGTCTTGGGCCGCCTCATCACATACGCAACGCGCCGACCAAGCTGATGAAAGAGATCGGCTACGCCAAGGCATATGAATACGACCACGACACCGAAGAGGGTTTTTCAGGTCAGAATTACTTCCCTGACGAGATGGAACGGGTCGCGCTCTATCAGCCAACCGATCGTGGGCATGAGGCGGAGATCAGAAAAAATCTGGACAGGCAGGCCGCAATACGGGCAAGCCGTCGCCCATGAGTGTAACGACCCGAATTGTTAGCGAAGATGAGGCGGATATGCGCCTCGATCGCTGGTTTCGCCGCCATTATCCCGATCTGACCCAGGGCGCGCTGCAAAAGCTGTGTCGCACAGGTCAGGTGCGCCTCGATGGCAAGCGTGTGACCGGTGCCAGCCGCCTGGCCCCAGGGCAGAGCCTGCGTATCCCGCCACTACCTGCACCGACGGCTGCCAAGCCGGATCGCCCCGCCACCCTCGATCCGCAGCTCGCGCGTGAAATCGAGCGGATGGTGATCTATCGTGATGAGCAGATTATCGTGCTCGACAAGCCTTCAGGCCTGCCGACACAGGGTGGACCGGGGATCACCAAGCATATCGACATGATGCTCGATGGTTTGCGCGGTGAAATGCATGACAGACCGCGTCTGGTGCACCGCATCGATCGGGACACCTCGGGTCTGCTGCTGGTGGCGCGGACACCCGGTGTTGCCGCCAAACTCGCCGCTGCGTTTCGCGGACGGGATATCGACAAGACCTATTGGGCGATTGTCGTAGGGCGTCCCATGCCGGGATCCGGTGTGATCGATCAGCCTCTGGCCAAGCTCGGTGCCGGCAACGGCGCGCTGATGATCGCTGCAACACGTGAGGACGAAGACGCTGTCGTTGCGAAGACCGATTACGAAGTGATCGATGCGGCGGGCAAAAGACTGACCTGGCTTGCCCTGAAGCCGCTGACAGGCCGCACCCATCAGCTGCGCGTCCATTGCGAGACCCTCGGGACTCCGATCCTTGGTGACCCGAAATATGGTGGCAAGGCGGCCCATCTGGAGGGATTCACTGACAGGCTCCATCTCCATGCCCGTGCGCTGGAGTTCCCCCATCCGGCAGGGGGCAGGCTTCGTGTCGCCGCGCCTTTGCCCTCTCACATGCGCACAACCTTCAAGGATCTGGGGTTCAGTGCAGGGGAGACGCCCAAGCCTGAGCGGGTTGGGTTCAGGGGAGTCAGAAAATGAAAAAACTCATCGCTCTTTTCATCGTCGTTCTTGTTCTGGCGACGGGTCTTGCGGTCGGGTCTCATTTTCTTATCGATCGCTCATCGCTCAAGCAGCAGGTCATTGCCGCCGTCCAGCGTCAGACCGGGCGCGAGCTCACCATGACACGGTTTTCGGTCAGCGTTCTTCCCTGGCCCAGCTTCAGTGCGCGCAACGTGGTGCTCCACGGCCGATCCGGCACAGCCGATCAGCCAACGATCGAGGCGCGTGATATCCGGGCCTCGATCGCGCTTCTTCCCTTGCTGTGGCGTGAAATCCGGCTCGAATCCCTCACGCTTGCGCAGGGAAAGGTTTTCCTGAGCCGGGATTCGCACGGTGTGGCGAATTGGGAGTTCAAGCCTGCGCCTTCACCGGTTAGTACCGTCAAGGCTCAAGTCAGCCATCCCGCTGCGCATTGGGGACTCCAGATCGGCTCGGCACGGCTGGACCGTATGAGCTTCGTTCTCGATGATCGATACGCGCAGCGTAGCGGAGAGGTCGAGATCGATCATGCCGAGTTTCAGGGGCTGGCATCCAGCACGCCCTATCTCGACATTCATGGGCAGCGTAACGCCGTACCCTTCCGCCTCAACGGCCATGTCGGGCCGCTGACCCTGTTGCAAGGCGCAAATCCCCCTTGGTCGCTTAGCCTCGGGGCAACGCTGGGCAAGGAAGGAAAGCAGCAGGACTGGCTGAATTTTGACGGGCAGATTACCGATACGCGTCATCTGCGTGGGTTTTCCGGCGTTCTGCGCGGTGAGATCTCGGCGCTCAAAGATATTGAGACGGTCTTCCCGAATGCTAATCTCCCCGATTTCAAGGGGCTTGGTGGTGAAGTCGGTCTCTATGATGCCGATCCTGAGGCAGGGTCTCCAAAATTCAACCTTGCGCGTGTCGGTGTGAATCACCTGCATGCTCATCTCGATGCGGCTCCGTCCTGGCATGGTGTTTCGGTGAGTGCGCTTCATGCCGATGCAGACACGCTCTCTTCCGCGCTGACCGTCACGGCGCGCGCAGAGGGACGGTTACCCGCTGTCGGTTCAGGGAACCTTCGGGACGCTGGCTCAGGCGGGTACCGCTTGGCAGAGCGGTCTGACGACACCACTCACGGTGGCGCTCGACCTGCGAGACGCGGCTCAGCTCGGGGCCGGGAGCGGAGGACGCTGGCATGTCTCCGGTCAGATCGGTGCAACCCAGACCGCGCTCTCCTTCGATGGCAAGGCGCAGACTTTGCCGCTGCTTCAAACGGCCCTGCATGATGTCACGCTCAAAGGATCGTTGCAGAGCGATTCGTCCGGCGGTTTCCAGATTGAGGCTTTGAGCCTGACGAGTGTCGAGGCGTCAGCAGTGCTTGAAGCAAAAGCGCAGGGAATTCCGACCCCTTCGATCAACGGTAAGCTCCATTTCGACCATCTCGATCTGGATGCTCTGAACGCGCTCTGGCTCGGGCCGAAGACGCCTGAAAAAGCGCGTCAGAATACCGATGGTGGTGCGTCGATTGTGACCAATCCGGTCGCCGCTTTGACGGCGCCACAGGCACCGGCTGAGGCCGGGAGCTCGGCTAACGGTACCGGCGTAGTTCAAACGGCTTCAACGACGGAGAATGCGCCCGGCTGGGATGCGTTCCTCACCAAGGGGCATGGCGCACTCGACGTCACGGCGGACAAGGTACGGTTCAATGCGGCCGATTACACCGGGGTTTCGGCACAGGCCTCTCTCGAATCAGCCCGACTTGTTCTGGATGCCGTGCACGGCAGTGGCGACGGCATGACGCTGTCCGGACGTGCCGTTTATGACATGGGCGTGCGCCCTGCTTCGCTGAAAGTCTCTCTGACGCCTCTTCTGGTTCCTGCAACGCTTGCCCAGAACCTTCTCGCCATGCCGGATATCTTCCGCGGTCCGGTCATGCTTGTCGGTGACCTTGAAGCGCAGGGCGAGAGCAGATCAGCGCTCCTTGCGTCGCTCGATGGGCATCTGGGACTTTCGATGGTGGGCGGGACGATCTCCGGCAAGCGTCTTGGCCCCTATCTTGGTGACGCAGCGCGTACGCTCATTTCTCACGGCGATCTTCCGGTACGGTGTCTGGGTCTGCACGCTGCTTTCAAGGCTGGTCAGGCCAGTTTCGATACGATCGGCGTTGAGGCAGGTCCCTTGAGCCTCTCGGGTCATGGTGTTTACGAGCTGTCCGGGCAGACCCTCGATCTGCATCTCTTGCCTCGTGTCGGGTTTGGCGGTGCCGGAGCGTCTACGCCGGTTGTGGTTTCTGGCACGGTGGATGCTCCCAAGGTGCAGCAGGAGGCGGGGGCTGACGGCCGCTTTGCGCTCAGCATCGGGGGAGACTCCCCGGATACCTGCCTGATCTGCTCTCGGCAGCGCGTGAGAATGTTGCAGGAGAGGCCGCTCCTGAGCGCAAAAAGCGCTCTCAAGCCTCTGAATTGCTGCGCGGACTGGGGATTTTGCATTGAGCCAGACGATCAAGCGTTTCTGGAAAGAGGTCTCGGTCGTTCTCAGCGAGGCTTCCCCCGGCCATGAGGTCCGTCTCGATGGGCGGGCTTTCCGTTTGCCGGGCGGTCATCCCCTGATCCTGCACTCATCTGCTCTGGCTGAGGCGATTGCGGATGAATGGCGCGCGATTGCGCCGGGCGAGGCCTTCAGAACCGCTGAATTGCCGTTGACGCAGATGGCGGGAACCCAGATCGAGCGTGTCGCTCTGGACAGGGATCAGATCATCGGCGGGCTCATGGCCTATGGTGAGAGCGACCTGCTGTGCTATCGCGCCAGTGGAGGACTTGGGAGGGAGCAGGATACGCTCTTCGACCCGGTTCTGGAGGTCTTTTCCACTCGGTACGGCGTTTCTCCTCCTGTGACCCGCAGTCTGTTACCCCTCTCTGTCGGGGCTGACCTTCACGAGGTACTGACGCGAATTCTGACAGGGTTCGACGACGCGGCTTTGACGTGTGCCGCAATCTGCGCTCCGGCAACAGGTAGTCTCATCCTTGCCATCGGTCTGGCAGAGGGATGGATCGAGAGCGCTCAGGCCTCGCTGATGGCCAGTGTCGAAGAACGTTATCAGATGCAGCAATGGGGCGAGGACGACGCGCTTTTGCAGGAAATCGAGCGCAGTGGCGTCGATATTGCGGAAGCTGTGCGTTTCCTCGCACTTTCGCGTGAACAGTCGTGAAATTAGGCATTATTTCGCCACGATTGATGCCTATTACCTAGGCTTGTCAGGTCATCACATTCGGTGACCCTTGGTTACTGGACCCCTTTGGGATATCCTCCTAGAAGAGGTCTCGTAATCACATGAAATCGTGCAAGGATGGATAATGTCCTCTCGTATTCACTCTGTAATTGAAGACCGGGTTTCGGCTCAGGAATTGATCCGTCGTATTCCGTTTAAAGTGCGATCGGCTCATTTTGTCGCCCGCTGCGTTCAAAACGTCTGGCTGCTTCTTGCGGCAACACCCGTGATCGTCATTATCTGCGCGATCAAAGGATAGGCCTTTAGGCCAAGTAAGCGGGCCGTGCTGTCGTGCGGCGATGGACTATAGAATGCTGAAATAAAAAAGCCCGGCTGTTGCCGGGCTTTGTCGTTTTCAAGGGACCAGAACCGTCGCAACGGCTGTTGCCGCAATACCTTCTTCACGACCGGTAAAGCCGAGGCGCTCTGAAGTGGTCGCCTTGACGGAGATGCGATCCACATCGACCTGAAGCAGGCTGGCCAGCCTTTCGCGCATTGCTTGCGCATGGGGGCCGATCTTGGGGCGTTCACAGATCAGGGTCACATCTGCATTGATCAACATGCCCCCGCGCTGACGGATACGTTCGCCCGCATGGATCAGGAAGCGTGCGGAGTCCATGTCTTTCCATTCATTATCAGTCGGCGGGAAATGCCGTCCGATATCACCCTCTGCGAGGCGCCGTAGATTGCGTCGCAAAGGGTGTGAATGCCAACATCGGCGTCGGAATGTCCTGCAAGCCCACGGTCGTGAGGAATGGTGATCCCGCAAAGGATCAGCGGACGTCCTGCCTCAAAGGCGTGAACATCATAGCCCAGCCCGGTGCGTGGGAGTGGGGTCGAGCCAAGCAAACGTTCCAGACGCACGAGATCCTCCGGTAGGGTCAGTTTGATATTATCTTCTGCACCCTGAACCAGGGCTACGGGCTTGCCTGCCGCTTCGAGCATCGATGCGTCGTCGGTCACAGGACCCTGATGAGTGCGATGCAAGTCGAGGAGAAGCGGGAAATGGAAACCTTGCGGGGTTTGGGCGCGCCACAATGACTCGCGGCACACCGTCGCATCGACCAGACCATCACGGCCCCGTTTGAGCGTGTCCGCGACCGCAACGGCAGGTATCGCGCCTGGATGGGTC
Organism: Asaia astilbis JCM 15831; assembly: GCF_000613845.1. Taxonomy (GTDB): domain Bacteria; phylum Pseudomonadota; class Alphaproteobacteria; order Acetobacterales; family Acetobacteraceae; genus Asaia; species Asaia astilbis. Next base: position 20,771 of record NZ_BAJT01000010.1, on the reverse strand, counting down.
TCGAGTGCCTTCAGTACCGATTGGACGACTTCGGCGGGGACATAAGGACGCGCACCGTCATGGACGAGGACGAGATCGGGAGGCTCCGGCAACAGGGCCAAAGCCTCAAGCCCTGCGCGTACACTATCCTGACGCTCCTGGCCGCCAGCGACCGGGGGCAGGGTTTCGATCCCGTCGAGAGCCTGCAGGAGCAGGGGGTCGTCACCGACTGGCTGGATCAAGGTCACATGGTCGCGCAGCGCGTCGGCAGCGTGACGAATGACGGTCTTGCCCCCGAGCAGCGTGTACTGCTTGGGCATGGCGGCGAGGCCAGCTGGAGAGGCTGCGCTGGCATCAGCGAAGCGACGACCGGAACCGGCGGCGAGGAGGATGGCAGCAATACGCATGATAGTCAGGGAATGCGGATTTGTCCTTCAGACGTCAAGCGAAGAAAAAGCCCCACAGAAACTGTGGGGCTTCGTTCATACTGCTTTTTGTCTCAATGAGGGATCAGCGACCGATATCGCGCAGCCGGATGCCCTGATTAAGCTTGCGCTCCAGTGATTCGAGCGAAACACCGCGTGTCTCCGGGACGAAAGCGAGCGTCACGAGGATAAAGACAGCGTTGAGTGCCGCGTAGAACCAGAAAGTGTGGGAGGCTCCCAGCGTTCCGAGCAGGGTGAGGAAGGTTGCGCCGACCGCCATATTGGCGACCCAATTGGTAAAGGTCGAGCAGGCAATACCGAAGTCGCGACCCTGCAGCGGCTGGACCTCGGCACAGAGAACCCAGATCAGTGGCCCGGCAGAGAAAGCGAATCCCGTGATGAACAGCAGGAGGACCCCGACCGAGAGGTAATGCATCATGGTGCTCGAATCATGTCCAAGCGAGAGCAGGACAGCGAGCGCACCCATTCCGACCGCCATGATCACAAAGCCTGCAATCAGCATCGGGCGGCGGCCCCAGCGGTCCACGAAGCCGATGGCGATGAAGGTCGCGAGCATGTTGACGAGGCCGACAATGGCCGTTCCCCACATCTGCCCGTCCTGACCGAACCCGGCGACCTCGAAAATACGCGGGGCGTAATACATGACGATATTGATGCCCGTGAGCTGCTGCACGATCTGGAGACCGATGCCGAGCATGACCGTACGGCGGAAATTCGGATTTTCCAGGAACAGGGAGAAGCCCCGCTGCTTTTGCTTCAGACCTTCCTGAATTTCACTGATTTCCCGTTCAGCATCTTCCCGCGACGGACGCAGCGCGGTTAGGGTTTCCAGCGCATCCTTGTGGCGGCCACGCAGCATGAGCCAGCGAGGGCTGTCGGGCAGAAAGAGCGAGCCGATAAGGAAAACGGCACCCGGTACCGCCACAATGCCCAGCATCCAGCGCCATGAGCCGCTATAGGCAAAAAGAGCGTCCGAGATGAAGGCAAGCAGAATGCCGATCGTGATCATGAGCTGATAGACCGAAATCAGGCTCCCACGATGCTGCTCATCAGCAACTTCCGAGATGTAAAGCGGCGCCACGAAGCTCGCGATACCGATCGCTACACCAAGAATTGCACGAGCGACGATCAGCAATGTGACAGAATGAGCTGCGACGCAGCACAGCGCTCCAATCATGAAAAGCGCTGCGCTGAGGATTAGCGCCCATTTTCTGCCCAGTGAGTAGGAGAGCCGTCCTGCAAGAAGTGCTCCGATTGCCGCACCGAACATCATCGAAGAGACGATCCATTCCTGAGCGGTGTCGCTCGCCTGGAATTCTTTCGCGATGAAGCCAAGCGCCCCGGAAATGACGCCGATGTCGAGCCCGAACATCAATCCGGCCACAGCGGCCAGGATCGCGGCGAGCATCATTTTACCTACCAGAGGGACTTTCGTCTCACTTGGAGCAGAGGGGTCAACATAACTCATGTGAAAAAACCTTAGTCGAGAAAGTCAGGGTTCACGCGATCTGTTCGCATCACGCAAAAATCCCACGACATCTGTGATCTTCTAGCAGATTCGACGTGATTTCAAACCAAATTCGTTGTGATCAGAATACGAGTTCGCAGCCCTATGTATGAGTGCAGGGTTCTTCAGCGATGAAGCGTGCGGCTCGGCGAGTATACGGTTAATTTATCATTAACTGAGCACAGTAACGTGTATTGACGATCCAAAAGACACGAGCAGCCCACGCGGGCTACCTCTATCGTACCGTATAAAATCCTAATAAAGTACTGATGAAATCAAAATTATTATTATAAAAATATTTACCATAATAATTATGTGTATCTCTTACATGCTGATTTGCAATAACTACGCAGGACTTTCGAATAAGTTTCAGGCATTTCCTTCTCAGGCAATAAAGCTTGTAGAGTTAAAGGAAATTATCCTGTGTCAAAGTCATCGTTTGTTTTTCGTGTCCTTACAGTATTCTCTTTTATTGGTACGATCGCAGTCTCTACCTCGATGACGTCAGCGTCCGCCTTGTCGCTTCAGAGTGTCAACTCCACACAGGTTCAGATAGCGCTTGCGGGCCCACGTCCCCCCAATGGCAGCGCCGGATCCGACCCCTGCACCGTTCAGGGTAATTGCGTGAGATAATATCTACGGAGTCGCGACTTTTTAACGACCTGGCGGTAGAAGCAGGTTAAAATGATTTTGGGCGAGAGACGTCCAGTCACAAAGGACCAGACGCTGAAGGCCAATCCTGTTGTTAACGATTTCGAGGGGGTCATCACCACGAGGGTGATGGCCGCTTTCGCTTGTGCGCTCAGCAGCATAAGGCGCCTGTCAGGTCTTGGCTTGAAAGCTATGGGTCTCCTTTTTTCCCACCAAGCGATAGCGGACGATCTTTCTCTTGGTATGCAGAGATTTTCCCAACAAAATGGTATAGATAACTCCTACATTTACAGTATGGCCCAAGATAGTCAGGGTTATATCTACGTTCTGACAATGAAAGGGGTGTACTTCTACTCTGGGAAGAGATTTTATCGGTTCGACACGGGAAATTTTCCTGATCGTTCGAGCCGCTACTCCGTCATGCGTCCGCTTCCGGATGGGAGGTTATTGCTCCTTCAGGAGACAGGCTTGACGATAGCGAGCTTGCCGACCTCAGCCCGCCTTTCGCCGCAAGCATTGACGTTTCGCGCTGTGCATTCAGAACACATAGGACGAATCGAGGATATCTTTTTTCAGGGAGATGAGATTTTCGCGCAGGACCAATTTGGGCTGCATAAATGTCGTTTCACGCGAGCGTCTTCGTTTTCTTGTGACGAGAATATCGTACCTCATAGCGCGAACGCGCGGATTTACCAGCTTAGTAAAAAAACGGTTATTGCTGAGGCTGGTTCGATAACCTTGAAAGACGTGTTTGGCGTAACAGTTTATTCTGCCCCACGATCAACACTTTCTAACGGTTTTGATACAGTCCGTGCACGAGGTAATTTGTATTTCCTTCGTGGAAATACTTTAATCTCACCAAATAGCGATGGTGCTTTTTCTGAAGCGCTGATCGACTGGCCTTTCGCCCCTGCGATGCTTCGAAAACGTCCTCCATCTGCGGTTGGTGCTGCGGAGACAAAGGCGTTTGTTGACGGAGAATGGCTGCGTTCCTTTAATGGAAAATATTGGTCCTTTCTTAACCACGACTTTAGTCGTGAGCAGGAAATTTTCTTCGCTTTCGTTGACAAGGATAGGCAGCTCTGGACTGAGCAGGATGCGGTTGAGCTTGACAAATTCATAGGATGGGGGGAGGTCGAAAATCTTGAGCCCCAAAATATCCTGGCAGTCTGGTCTGTATTGCCTAGAAGAAACTCACAGGTCCTGTTTACGGGACAGGGGATATACTCTCTACACCGCCATGAATTGAGCGGGAGGCTCCGGTCGGGTGATTATTTCTTCGGTGAGAGTGATGGGGGGGCGGGCTTCTGGTCTCCCGCAAATGATTCTGTGCTGCAGCATTGCTCTCTCGTCAAAAACTCGGCCCGTTGCGACAGGTCGCTACCATTAAGACGGGTAACCGGCCTCGCGTTCTCTGCCCAAGATGGGAAGTTATGGATTGCATCGGATGACGGTCTGTTCAGCCTCTCCAGTGAGCGACCAAAAGAGCTCAGGCCAGTCTACGGAATAGATGGCGGAATTTTACAAGCTCAGGCTGACGCCGTGACCCTCAGAGGAGGGAAGACACCTTGGGCGATTATCGGGAATGCACTCTATCACGCGACTTCTGATGGCCGTTTCTCACTAGTCATCAAACATTGGCTGAATGGTCGCCGATTCACGCCCCTCACTATGGCTTTTACCTCACATGATGATCTTTGGATTGGAGGCATTCTAGCACGCACTGGCCTTCTCCATCTCCATCTCGATGGTGATCGTGTGGTAAAGATCGAGCAGATCGATCCGTCTCTTGTCGGGTCTCAACTTGTTTTCAGTCTTCTGTCGGACACGGGACATCGTCTCTGGGCAGGCACCGAAAACGGAGTGGCTGGCTTTGACGGCAAGCAATGGATCAGGGTCGATAAAGCTGATGGGCTGATTTCGACTAATATCAATCAGCAGGGTTTGACGGGCGATCAGGATGGATCGATCTGGATATCTACTCTGCGAGGCGTTTCGCATTTGCTGCATCCAGAGCGTTTTTTTGAGAAGCAGGACTTGAGACCGGTTTTTGTCAAGGTGATGCTTGGGGAGCATCTGCTCCCGGAGAAGGCCGTGCCATATAGTCGCGACCCTTTGATGGTTACTTTGGGAACCTTGAACACGGCGTTGGCAACGACGACGTATTTCCGTTACCGCCTTGAAGGTACCGACGAAAACTGGATTACAACGACGACCGGGGAGATCCGCTATAACTTTGTACAGCCAGGGCATTCACGTCTCGTCGTTCAGGCTATCAATGATAATCGGAACATCGTTTCGGACCCGATTGTCCTTGAAATCAGGATGCAACGGCCTTGGTGGGCGACTTGGCCATTAATTCTTGGCTACACCGTATCTGTGATCGCGCTGCCCTATTCTCTCAATAAGTTGCGTTACCGCTATCTTCTCAAAAGGCAGAAACGACTTGAAGCGCTGGTCGATGAAAGGACGCAGGAAATGCGCGCGGCACAGAGCGCGTTGGAGCTGCAGGCGCGCCAGGACGGTCTGACCAAACTCATGAACCGCCGTACTGCAGAGGCGAGCGTTTCTCGGCTTCTCGAGAAACTGGCGCGCTCCGATTACGACGGGGGGCCTCGATCAGCCACAATGGCTCTTTTCGACGTCGATCATTTCAAGTCGATCAATGACACTTTCGGTCATGGAATAGGCGATGAAATTCTGGCGGGAATTGGTGAGCGATTGCTGAGAACGAAGCGTCCGGAGGAAATCATCGGTCGTCACGGCGGCGAGGAGTTCCTGATTGTCGTACAAGGTGAATTCGCAGACGCCAGGGACCGTATTGCGAGACTTCTGGCAGCCTTGAGTGACGTTCCGTTCGAGACGAAAGTCGGTGCGCTTTCTATCGGATGCAGCGCTGGTATCGCGCGCACGAGCCCGGAAGAGATCTGGGCGGATACGTTAGAGCGCGCAGATCAGGCGCTTTATAAGGCCAAAATTGAGGGACGCGGCCGGATTGTTGTCAGTGTACAAGACCGAGACGATGAGGACTATCCAGGCTGAATGCGGGGATGGTGACTTCGAAACGCTCCGAAGTGGCCGGGACGATCATGTGAAATAGGCCGCGCATAAAGCCGCAAGGTGTAGGGAGCGCAGCGCCAGACGTGTATTCGAACACGTCGCTTGCGACGATGACAGGTTGCTCGCCCACAACACCTTCACCATGAATATGATCTGTTTTCCCGCGGCCGTCCGTCATCTCCCAGGAACGGCTCAGGAGCTGAACGGTCTCGCTGCCGCCGTTTTCGATCCTGATATGATACGCCCAGGTGAAGTGATGCTCTTCAGGTTGGGACTGGTCCTCAAGCCAGAAAGTGCGCACTGAGACGGTGATATCGTTTGTCACAGCCTCGAAGCGAGGCGCAGCTTCCATGGCTTCGGCGAGACTCGATTCCGGGTCCGCAATCAGGCGGGGAGGGGCGGGCTTTTGAGGCATGCCCGCCTTGTAAGCTCAGGATGTAGCGAAAAGCAATCAGGCTTTCAGCGCTGTAAGACCTTGTTGCAAATCAGCGATCAGATCCTGACTGTCTTCGAGGCCGACCGAAAGACGGATGACGCCATCTGTGATGCCGAGGTGAGCGCGTTCGGCGACATCGATCTTGGAATGTGTCGTTGTCGCAGGGTGCGTGGCGAGAGAGCGGGCGTCGCCGAGATTATTCGAAATGGCGATCAGCTTGAACGCGTTCAGAAAGCGGAAGGCCGCCTCTTTGCCGCCTTCCACCTCAAATGCCACGAGAGATCCGCCATTGCTCATCTGTTTTTCGACGAGTGCGCGCTGCGGATGTGAGGTCAAGCCCGGATAATTGACGCGAGCGATCCCGGAAGCCTTTTCAAGAAAATTTGCCACTGCACTGGCATTGGCCGCCATGGCGTTTACGCGAAGCGGCAGGGTTTCGAGACCCTTGAGAAGAACCCAGGCATTGAAGGGCGACAAGGCATTACCGGTATTGCGGGTGAAGGGCTGAAGAACCTCTTCAACCCACTGTTTCCGTCCGAGAACGGCGCCGCCGAGTACGCGACCCTGCCCGTCGATATGCTTTGTGCAGGAATAAATCACGACGTCTGCCCCGAGAGTGAGGGGCTGCTGCCCTACCGGCGAGGCAAACACGTTATCGACCATCAGCAAGGCGCCCGCTTTATGGGCCAAGGTTGCGATGCGTTCGATGTCGAGGATGTCGAGCATCGGATTTGACGGGCTCTCGATCAGTACAGCTCCGGTCGGGACGGAGAGTGCTTTCTCCCATCCGGCCCAGTCATCGCCATCGACGAGGACGGTCTCGATGCCGTATTTCGGCAAAAGGGTCGTCACGATCCAGTAGCACGAGCCGAAAAGCGCACGCGAGGCGACGACTCGATCTCCCTGCTTAAGATGGGAAAGCAGAGCCGAAGAAACGGCACCCATTCCACTCGCCGTAACGATGCAGGCTTCTGCGCCTTCGAGCTGAGCTAGACGCGACTGCAGGGCATCTGTCGTCGGGTTGCCGAAACGGGAATACTGATAATGAGTGACGTCACCCGTAAAGGTGGCGGCTGCCTGCTCGGCGCTGTCATAGACAAAACCCGAGGTCAGGAAGATCGCCTCGCTGGTTTCGCCGTGCTCGGTACGGCTCACATCCTGATGAAGCAGGCGTGTTGAGGGACCGTAAGAATGCTCTGTCATGGGAGAGGGACTCCAAAATGCACCGTCGAGAAGGGGTGCGATTCTGGCCGTGGAAAACCTGGGATCGGGGCGATCCCGGGCCTCTTTAGCGCTTTTATTTAACCTCGCCGCAATCCGGCCTTCCAAATCGCGAGGGACATCTTCGACATTTAGTCCGTGATATCGAAATGAATTATGCGCAAAGCCGGACTGCCTCGTCAACCAAGGCAAGCTGATTGCATCGCAACGAGAGTTAAGCTAGAGAATGCGCCGCGCGGGTGTAGTTCAATGGTAGAACGGCAGCTTCCCAAGCTGCATACGAGGGTTCGATTCCCTTCACCCGCTCCAATCCGGACAATTCGATGAGATTTCAGCCGTGCAGAAGGTTTTTCTTCGGCTCGTCCGGAGTTTTCTTCTGTGGAGCCGGCGCTGCGGGCGTCAAAGCACTGTCCTGATAGCTCGAGCCATTCCAGCGCCAGCGATCGCTTTTGTCGATCAGCAGATCGTGCATGCCATTATGGCGGGCCGGAAGAACCGAAATGGCGCCGCTTACTGAGTCCAGGACCAGTTTCCAGCCACCGTTATGTCGGAGATAGACCGAAGTCGAGCAGCCTGCCGACCCGCAGAGCCGGGCCGATTGCAGCTGTACGAAAAGCGCCATATCGTTGCGGTTGGACGAGAGCGGCGCCGAGGCAACGAGCACCACAGGGGTGTCATGATGTTTGGCTGCTTCTGCCAGATCGGTTTCATTCACCTGACGCGCGACCTGATCGAGAATGGTCCCGGGTTGGGCGCTCATCACGACAGGTTTTGCCGCCGAGGCAGAGGCCGCCTTGCCGGAAGAGTGATGCGTTCGGGCGAAGCCGGAAGATGCGGTGAGCGTGAGAAGGGCAAGTCCGACAGACGCAAAACGACAACGCATTGAAATTGTACTCGCTCTCTAAACCGATTCGGCGGGGTAACTTTCCTCTATTCTCTCATGCGTGTCGCAATGTCACGACCAGAACATCGCGATGAGCCGGTCTTTCCGGATCGATAGGCTCAACCGCTGTTACGCCGTGATAGACACGATGATCGTCAACAAGGGCTGCGTCGAGAGGGGTCTCGAGTGTGAATGACCCGATTTCCTCGCGCTGATCATTATGTATCGAGGTCACGCCCGATGCGACGTTCTCCCGATTGATCATCAGAACCAAAACCCAGTCGACTCCATCGCGATGCATGCCTTCAGGGGTTGGCTTCCCCTTCGCGCCCGCTTGGGCTTCGATTCGAAACTGATGAACCTCTGCGTGCCAGCTATCGGGTTGCGTCGAGGCGGGCGTCATACGCAGCGCCAGAAGATGCACGGCATTGAGGATCGACAGCATGACGGGATGCGTCGCGATTGCGTCTTCTACAGGTCCGAACCAGCGTTCGATTCCGCCATTGAGGAGATTGTAGTCGCGGCTCTGGTAATGCGGCTGGTGGCGCTTGCGCTCTATCCGTCCGCCGGTCAGGGCATAGGTTGCGTAGCGCCGTTTCCGGTAACGGCCGCCATCAGCCATGTAGCGGTCGAGACCGAGCCTGTTCCAGCTCTCGGCGAAGCTCTCCCAGTCCTGAAACCCGAAGGCTTCGAGAAAGGACCGCATGTCCTTGCTGCGCTCGAACGCAAACCCTTTCTCCTGAAGTGCTGCGACCATGTCGTCGAACCGAGCCGATTCGGTCGGGGAAAGCGAGTGCGAGTACTGCAAGGGCATGGTGGGAGGCTACCGCTGATCGAGGGTTATTTGTCCAGACGAGGGCGGGTCGGGAAAAGATGGGCTTTCAGAAAAGCAGCCGTTCCGCGAGCCACACCCATGACGCCCATCTGATGCTGACGGAAGATCAGATCATGCAGCCATCTTGGAGCCAGTCCACGCAGAAAGCCGCCACCGAAGCTCGTCGATGAACCGACCATACCCCAGCCATTATAGTCGCCCAGCGACACAACGGCACCACGGTCGCGGTAAACAAATGTCGAGGGCTCGCGGCCCTGAGCGATCGCCGGAATAGCCTTGCCCAGATAAATACCCTGCTGACGGGCAACCTGCGCCGTTGCAGCGAGCGGAGCATCGTTGATTCGAGCACAATCGCCCAGCGCGTAGATCGAAGTGTCGACGCTCGACTGCATGTGGTGATTGACCACGATCTGACCACCGCGAGCGATTTCAAGCCCTTCGAAAAGCTCGGTGGCGGCACTGGCGCGTACGCCTGCGGCCCAGACTCGCAGTTCTGCGGGGATAAGGCGCCCATCCCTGAGGTGAAAACCTTCTCGTCGACCGAAGTGACCATGGCTTCTGTCAGGACACTGACGCCCAGCGCTTCGAGTTGCTTGCGGGCATCGGTCGAGACGCGCTCGGGAAAAGCCGGAAGAATGCGCGGCCCGGTCTCGATCAGGGAGAGGCGCAGGATGTTGCGCCGGGCTTCCTTGCCATAGCCGGGAGTCTGATCGATTGCGCTGCAGAGTTCTGCGACAAGCTGCGTGCCGGTCGCCCCGCCGCCGACCACGCCCACTTCCAGTGTGCGGTTGTCAGCCGCCGCTGCCTTGAAGGCCTTTCGAAAATTTTCATGGAAAGCGCTGGCATCGGGAAGCGAGTCGATGAAAGTGCAATTCGCCATCACGCCTGAGATGCCGAAATCGTTTGATCTCGAACCAAGCGACACAACCAGCAAATCATAGGGGACGATCTCGTCATTCGCGAGGCGCAGCTCATGCTTCTCGCGATCGACGCTGGTCAGGGAGCTCTGGATGAAACGAAAACCGAAACGCCGGCTGGCTTCAACGAAGGTAGTACAATCGCGCGATTCTTCACCCGTCCCAGCCGCAAATTCATGCAGCATAGGCTTCCAGTAATGCACGGCACCTTTATCGATCAGGGTGGTTTCGATGTTACGATGGCGCCCACGGCCGAGCGTCATCGCCGTTTCCATCCCGGCGACGCCGCCGCCGATGATGACGACGCGAAATCCATTTGCCATGCTTGTTCCCCTAGAGTGCCGCAGGGTGATCCCTACGACGCTGATCTAATTGCGTTCCGGAGTAGCTGTGACAGCTATCGACATAATGTGGGAGTATTTCACGCATCCGTCCAGACGCTGAGCGTTTCAGGACGTTCAAAAAAGGACGAGCGTAGTACTAAATCCGGGCAGCCTTCGGGGCAAGTCAAATCGTGCCTGTTGGCATGGCTGCGTCGCGGTGCGACGCCCCGTTTTGGGGCGTCGGCTGAACCGGGCTGAAGTCGCGACTTTCAGCCCAGGTCTGGATCAGCTCCGATAGGAACCGTTGATGTCGATATAGCCATGCGTCAGGTCGCAGCTCCAGATCTGAGCATGGCCATTGGCCAGACCGAGATCGATCTGGATCTCGATTTCCTGTCCCTTCATGTGAGCGACGACTGGCGTTTCGTCATAACCTTCGACCACCGTTCCCTGTCGGGCAATCCAGGTGCCGCCGATAGCGACGGAGAGCGTGTCCCGGTTGGCTGGCTCGCCGCTCTTGCCGACGGCCATGACGACACGGCCCCAATTGGCGTCTTCACCGGCAATGGCTGTTTTTACGAGGGGAGAATTGCCGATGGAGAGTGCAATTTTTTTTTGCAGACTCGTCGGAGACCGCACCATTGACGCGCACGGTGAAGAGCTTCGATGCACCTTCGCCGTCACGCACGACCATCAGGCAAGCTCAAGCAGAAGAGAATCGAGTGCTTCACGGAAAGCGGTCAGGCGGTGATCAGCGAGCGATGTGATCTTCTCGTTGCCAGCCTGAGCCGTTGCGAAGACGAGAACCATGTCCGAGGTTGAGGTGTCGGAATCGACCGTGATCGCATTAAAGCTGCGATCTGTTCCGTCCCGCAACAGGGTCTGCAATACGTCATGCGAGATGGCCGCATCCGTCGCCACGAAGCCGAGCATGGTCGCCATATCCGGTGCGATCATGCCGCTGCCTTTGGCGATACCCTGAATGGCGATTTTCTTGCCGTCGATCTCAATCTCGCGCCGGGCGGCCTTGGGAAACGTATCCGTGGTCATGATGGCGTTTGCGGCATCCTCCCACCGTTCGGGGTGAGGGTTTCGTGCAGGGCCGGCATCGCGTCGCTGATGCGCTCGGCATTAAGCGGTTCGCCGATGACGCCGGTGGAGGCCAGAAAGACATCGGTTGCAGCACAGTGCACAACACGAGCGGCGGCGGCTGCCGAGATCTGGGTCGCCAGAACGCCTGCGCGCCCGGTAAAGACATTGGCGTTGCCGGAGTTGACGACGAGGGCGCGTGCAGTGCCCTGCGCCAGGGCGGCACGGCTCCAGTCGATCGGAGCTCCTGGACATTTGCTGCGGGTAAAGACACCCGCCGCAGTCGTGCCCGGGACGAATTCCATCATCATGAGGTCGGTGCGATCCGTATATCGGATCTGTGCGGCGACAGCGCCAAGCCGAACGCCTGCAACCGGCTCGAGGCGCGGAAGGGGCTGGGCGAGGGGGGAGCGGGGGAGGGCTTTGGCCATGATCTGTCTCCGAGCTTGAAACGTCGGTAGGAGGATGCACGGCTTCAGGCTCAGGTCCAGCCCTTCGCCCCTGAATGAGGCGAAAAGACTGGAAATCTGAGTAAAAAGTGAGCGTTAGCTCTTACTTCTTCGGAGCAGCAGGAGCGGCTGCGGGCGCGTCGGGAAGAGGCTTGCCCTGTGCATCGTAGCGCACGATCTTGGCCTTCTTCTGGGCCGCGTCGACGATCTGACGCACGTTCTCGCGGATCAGCTGCTGACGGATTTCGTCATGAACCTGATCGATCGCCGGCACTGCTGCCTCGCGCGAACCCAGAACCTGAATGACATGGTAGCCATACTGGGTCTTGACCGGGGTCTGGCTGATCGTGTTCGGCTTCATGGCGAAAGCTGCCTTGGAGAATTCCGGCAGCATGTCGTCTTTCTTGAACCAGCCGAGATCACCACCGCTTGCGCCCGATCCCTTGTCGGTCGACAGCTTCTTGGCGAGATCTTCGAACTTCGCGCCATGGTTCAGCTGCTTGATGACGTCCTTGGCCTTGGCTTCGTCAGCAACAAGAATGTGACGGGCATGAATTTCCTGCTCGCCCTTCTTGCTTGCGTAATTTGCCTGATAAGCCTGCTTGATGGCGTCTTCTGTCACCAGTGGACCAACTTTTTCCTGCAGATAGGCATTCTGAAGCGCGTTATCGGCGGCTTCCTCCATCTGGGCCTTCACTTCAGGCTTCTTGTCCAGACCTTCCTTCAGCGCATCGATCTGGATGGCTTTCTGGCTGACGATCTGGTTCAGCAGGATGTTGACCAGCGTGTTCGGCGGCAGCTGGCGCGCTGCGGGGGCAGGCTGGCTGCAGCGTGCTTGACGTCATCCAGATAGATCTTCTGGCCGTTGACCGAGGCGATCAGCGGGTTGGCGTTGGCTGGGGCCGCAGGAGCCGCGCTCGTCGGAGCAGCGGGAGCAGGCGCTGCAATGGCAGAGGCCATCAGCGTCGTGCCGGAAAGGAGAGCAGCGCAGAGAAGTGCCGGGCGGGTAAGCCGCATGAATAAACAACCTCGAAAAACTCGTGGAACTGGCGGCAGCATGGCTCAGCCTTCCCGGATCGGCAAGGCCGCATGGCGCAAGAACCCTCGATTTGGGTGCGCAGAGCAGGAAGTTTTCGTGCATTTTGGGGGTTTTGGGCCCGGTCAACAGGGTCGTGATCGGTTGACCGAGGCAAGGGCGCGCCTTATCTCCTTTCCCGCGTGGATAATCCCGAACCTGCCTCGGCAGGGGCGCTGCGCGTCGCCTTGACCTGATCTCTGACGCCTCCGGCGGCGGAACAAGTCGGTTCAGGCGGGTCGGGTTAATCCGCCTCTCAGTTCGCGGTCCGTCTCTTTATGTCGGACCAGGTCGCCAGAAGGACAGTCATGTTCGCTCGTATCGCCCGCGCCGTCTTCGGCACTGCCAATGATCGCTCTTTGAAGGGCTATCAGAAGCGTTTGCCCGAAATCAATGCGCTTGAGCCCGCAATACAGGCGCTGAGCGACGACGCGCTGCGTTCGAAGACCGAGGAATTCAAAAGCCGCATCGCCGGAGGTGAGAGCCTCGACAAGATCATGCCCGAAGCTTTTGCGGTGTGTCGTGAAGCGTCGCGTCGCGTGCTGGGAATGCGTCATTTCGACGTGCAGCTCGTCGGTGGCATGGTGCTGCATTCCGGCAGGATTGCCGAGATGCGCACGGGTGAGGGCAAGACGCTTGTCGCAACGCTCGCTGTCTATCTGAGTGCCCTGGCCGGCAAGGGCGTGCATGTGGTCACGGTCAACGACTATCTGGCCAGACGTGATGCCGATGAAATGAGCAAGCTCTACAGCTTCCTCGGTCTGACGACCGGCGTGATCGTGCCCAATCTGTCCGATGACGAGCGCCGGGCAGCCTACGGATCCGATATCACTTACGGGACGAATAACGAGTTCGGCTTCGACTATCTGCGCGACAATATGAAGTACACGCTGGAAGAAATGGTCCAGCGTCCCTTCTATCACGCGATCGTCGACGAAGTGGACTCGATCCTCATCGACGAAGCCCGCACGCCGCTGATCATTTCCGGCCCGGCCGATGACAGTTCGGATCTTTATCGCGCTGTCGATGATGTCGTGCTCGAGCTGGTGAAAAACCCGGAAGCCTTCGAAAAAGACGAGAAGCTGCGCTCTGTCATTCTGACCGAGCAGGGATCGGATCAGGTTGAAGAGCTGCTGCGTGGGGCGGGCGTTCTGAGCGAAGGCGGTCTGTATGACGTGCACAACATCGCCGTCATGCATCACGTGCAGCAATCCCTGCGTGCTCACACGCTCTTTGCCCGCGATGTCGAATATATTGTCCGCAGCGGCAAGGTCGTCATCATCGATGAATTTACCGGTCGTATGATGGATGGCCGTCGTTATTCCGACGGTTTGCATCAGGCGCTCGAAGCCAAAGAACATGTCGAGATCCAGCCGGAAAATCAGACGCTGGCCTCGATCACCTTCCAGAATTACTTCCGTCTCTATCCCAAGCTTTCGGGCATGACGGGAACGGCCATGACCGAGGCCGACGAATTTGCCGAGATCTACAAGCTCGACGTGGTCGAGATTCCGACGAATCTCCCAGTCGCGCGCGTGGATACGGATGACGAGGTCTATATAACGGCCCGCGAGAAATTCGAGGCCGTTGCCAATCTGATTCAGGAAGTGTCGAAGACCGGTCAGCCGGTACTTGTTGGCACGACCTCGATCGAGAAGAGCGAACATCTTTCGAACCTGCTCAAGGGCAAGAAAGTGCCGCATAGCGTGCTCAATGCGCGCTTCCACGAGATGGAGTCCCAGATCGTGGCTCAGGCGGGTGCGCCGGGCGCGATCACGATCGCCACGAACATGGCCGGTCGCGGCACTGACATCAAGCTGGGCGGCAATCTGGACATGCTGATCCGGCAGAGCTTGAGAAAATCGAGGATGAGTCGGCTCATGAGGCGGAGACGTTGCGTCTGCGCGCAGAGATCTCGATCAATCACGGCAAGGTCAAGGAGCTGGGCGGTCTCTATGTGATCGGCACCGAGCGCCATGAGAGCCGACGGATCGATAACCAGCTGCGTGGCCGTTCAGGCCGTCAGGGCGATCCGGGAGCCTCGCGCTTCTTCCTGTCGCTCGAAGACGATCTGATGCGCATCTATGGTGGCGAGCGCATGGGCGCGTTCTGGACCAAGCTCGGCATGAAAGAGGGCGAGGCCATCGTTCATCCCTGGCTGAACAAGGCTCTGGAGCGCGCGCAGAAAAAGGTCGAAGCACGCAATTTCGACATGCGTAAAAACGTTCTCAAATACGATGACGTGATGAACGACCAGCGTAAGGAAGTTTACGCGCAGCGTCGCGAATACATGGCGATGGAAGATGTCTCGGGTATCATCCATGAGCTGCGTGAGCAGAGCATCGAAGAGAGCGTCCATGCACGCATCCCTGAGAAGGCTTTTGCCGAGCAGTGGGAGAGCGAAGCGCTTGAGGCCGATCTGCTGTCACTCCTCAACCTGACGCTCCCAATCAGTGAGTGGGCCAAGGAAGATGGGATGGACGCCGATCTGGTCATCCAGCGCGTTGAAGAGGCGGCAACCCAGTCTCAGGCAGCCCGTTCGGCTAATATCGGTCCGAACATCATGCGCCATATCGAAAAGCAGGTCCTGCTGACCTCTTTCGATGCGGTGTGGAAAGAGCATCTGCATGCGCTCGATCAGCTCCGTCAGGGCATCGGTCTGCGCGCCTATGGTCAGCGCGACCCGCTGAACGAGTACAAGCACGAAGCCTTCCAGCTCTTTACGGCGATGCTGGACGACATGCGTCTGCGCGTGACGACCACCATGTCGCGTATCGAGGTAGTGCAGCAGGCCGATCCCTTCCCGGGTTTTGAAGGGCAGCAGGTTTTCGCACCCAACGACGAAGGCGGTTCGGCGGTGGGGCTGGAGCCACGCCAGGTTGGGGGGCAGCCTCTGGGGGCCTTCCAGGCGCCGTCAGCCGAGGGGCATGGAGCGCCGGGTGCCGACTCCTTTGCGCAGGAAACACCGCGCAACGCGCCTTGCCCTTGTGGGTCAGGCAAGAAGTTCAAACATTGTCACGGCCGTCTGGCCTGAGAAAGCAAGGTTGAGGAGAGGCTCTGATGGCCGGTCATTCGCAATTCAAGAACATCATGCACCGCAAAGGTGCGCAGGACGCCAAGCGTGCCAAGCAATTTGCGAAGATTCTGCGTGAAATCACCGTAGCGGCCCGGTCCGGTCTGCCAGACCCTGCTTCCAACCCGCGTCTGCGCGCTGCCATGATTGCGGCGCGCGAAGCCAATATGCCCAAGGACAATGTCGAGCGTGCCATCAAGAAGGCAACCGGCGCTGGTGGCGGTGATGATTACGTTGAAGTGCGCTACGAGGGCTACGGCCCGGCTGGCGTTGCCGTAATCGTCGAGGGTCTGACCGATAACCGCAACCGCACGGCCAGCGAAGTCCGCGCTGCGTTTTCCAAGCATGGCGGTTCCATGGGGGAAAGCAATTCGGTCTCCTTCATGTTCCAGCGTCTCGGTGTTGTCGCCTATCCGGTGACGGCGGCTTCGGAAGAAGCCATGCTGGATGCGGCGATCGAGGCTGGCGCCGATAATGCCGAGATGACGGCTGAAGGCCATGAAATCACCTGCGCGATGGAAAATCTCTTCGCGGTGCGTGATGCGCTCGAGGCGCGTTTTGGTGAGCCCAGCTCGGCCAAGCTCGACTGGCGTCCGGAAAACACGGTGACGCTGGATGAGGAAAAGGCACGCTCGGTGCTCAAGCTGATCGACGTTCTCGAAGACAATGACGACGTGCAGGCCGTCTATGCCAATTTCGATATTCCTGACGACGTTGCCCAGGCTCTGGCTGCTTGATCCGACTTCTCGGGATTGACCCCGGCCTGCGTTTCATGGGCTGGGGGCTGATCGACGTTGAGGGAAACAGGCTGCAGCATGTCGCCTCCGGCGTCATTGCCACCGATGGGGCGGAGTCAGTGCCCCTGCGCCTGTGCGAGCTGCACGGCGCGCTGCAAAAGCTGATCCGGGACTACCAACCTGCTGAAGCAGCTGTCGAAGAGACCTATGTCAACCGTAATGGCTCGTCGACGCTGAAGCTGGGATATGCTCGTGGCGTCGCGCTGCTGACGCCGGCCTATGAAGGGCTTCCTGTTGCGGAATATGGGGCCATGATGGTCAAGAAATCCGTGGTAGGCACAGGGGCTGCAACGAAAGAGCAGGTTACGATGATGGTCAAACGTCTCCTGCCCGGAGCAGTGATCCATAAGGCCGATGCGTCGGACGCGCTCGCTGTCGCGATCTGTCACGCGCATCATCGCGAGACCTCCCGTCTCGTTCAGGCCGGAAAGCGTATGGCATGATCGGGCTTCTGACCGGGATTATCGTCAGCGTCGAACCGGATCGCTGCATTCTGGATGTGAACGGTGTCGGTTACCTTGTTTCGGCTTCGAGCCGCACCCTTGCCAATCTGCCTCTGCGCCGGAAAAAACCCGGCTACTCATCGAGACCGTCGTGCGCGAAGATGCTATCCAGCTTTTCGGCTTTCTGACCGGTGACGAGCAGGAATGGTTTCGCCTTCTCACAACCGTTCAGGGGGTCGGGGCAAAGGTGGCTCTCGCTATTCTCTCGGTCGCCACGCCGGGCGATCTCGTCCTCTCCATCAGCGCAGGAGACAAGGCAGCTCTGACCCGCGCTGCAGGTGTCGGCGCCAGACTGGCTGAGCGTATCGTCACCGAGCTCAAGGGCAAGGTCGGCAAGATGCCCGGTGGTGGCGCAGCCCCGATTGGAAAAGTTGCCGGTGTCGCTGCGGCGAGCATCGAAAACGATGCGCTTCAGGCGCTTGCTGGGCTCGGCTTTCGTCGGGTTGAGGCTTGGCCTGTTCTCAGCCGTATTCTGGTCGAGCATGAAGGGGCACCGCTGGACAAGATCATCAGGCTGGCCCTCAAGGATCTCGCGCGATGAACGAGCCGGCACTGAAAGCGTGAGCGACGAACCCGAAATGAGGGCTGCAGCATGAGTGAAACAGATCGCGGCGCGCTCAATCCTGAGCGGCGCATGGAAGACAGCGATCATGGATTGCGTCCCCAGACCCTCGATGATTTTACGGGACAGCGCGCCAGCCGTGAAAACCTGTCCGTGTTCATCCAGGCAGCCAAAAGCCGGGGCGAAGCGCTGGATCACGTCCTGCTTCATGGGCCGCCGGGGTTGGGAAAAACCACGCTGGCGCAGATTGTTGCCCGTGAGTTGGGTGTCGGTTTTCGGGCGACGTCAGGCCCGGTCATTCAGCGTGCGGGCGATCTTGCTGCGATTCTGACCAATCTTCAGCCAATGACGTGCTGTTCATCGACGAAATCCATCGTCTGCAGCCTGCGATTGAGGAAGTGCTCTATCCTGCGATGGAGGATTTCCAGCTCGATCTGATTATCGGCGAAGGTCCGGCGGCGCGTTCCGTGAGGATCGATCTGGCGCCTTTTACCCTCGTGGCAGCGACAACCCGCGCCGGATTGCTGGCGACCCCGTTGCGGGATCGATTCGGTATTCCGCTTCGACTGGTTTTTTATACTCCTGAAGAACTCCGTCTGATCGTCTCACGCGGTGCCGCGAAGCTCGGCATGGCGCTGACGGAAGAGGGCGCTGAGGAAATCGCCAAGCGCTCGCGAGGGACCCCCCGTATTGCCGGACGTCTTCTGCGCCGCGTTCGTGACTTCGCCGCTGTCGGCGCGCCTGAAGGACGGGCCATCACACGCCACATGGCCGACGCCGCGCTCTCGCGTCTCGAAGTCGACTCGGTCGGGCTCGATGCGATGGACAGACGATATCTTCTTCGAATTGCCGAGCATCATCACGGGGGGCCGGTCGGGGTCGAAACACTCGCTGCGGCCCTTGCCGAAGCGCGTGACACACTGGAAGACGTCATCGAGCCCTATCTGATCCAGGAAGGGCTGGTGCTCCGTACCTCCCGTGGCCGGATGCTTGGAGAGCGGGGCTGGACGCATCTGGGGCTCACTGCCCCGGCCTCGGCCAGTTCTCCTCAGTTCGATCTGCTGAGAGAGAGCGATGAAGGCGCATAAAACGGGTTTCAGGGTCTATTACGAAGACACGGATGCAGGCGGGATCGTCTATCACGCCCGTTATCTGGCTTTCGCCGAGCGCGCCCGCACTGAGGCCCTCCGCATGGCAGGCACGACCGTTGCGTCGCTTCATGAAGAGACCGGTCTCGTCTTCGTCGTGACAAAGCTGGCCATTGAGTACCATCGTCCTCTGCGTCTGGATGACTGGGCCGACATTACAACGACCCTCGATTCTGTGGGTTCTGCACGTTGCCAGTTGCGTCAGATCGTGACGTGTGGCGACATGCATGCCGCCACGCTGACAGTCGAGCTGGCATGCATCATGCAGAGTTCCGGGCGGCCTGCCCGAATTCCGCCGCGATGGCGTGCTTCTCTCGAGGCGTTGTCGGACCAGAGCTGAGGACTGGCAGGGAAGATCGCGCGTGACGATTGGGGATAGGCGCGACCCTTCCTTGCACTGTATAGGCGTGACGCAGAACGAAGCTCAGGAGGTTTTTTTGGATCGAGCGGTAAATGCGGCTGACCTTGGGGCCGCCGCTTCTGGTTTGTCGCCGTTGGACTTGTTCCTTCACGCATCCATTGTGGTGCAGCTGGTGATGCTGGGGCTGATCTTGTGCAGCGCCTTTGTATGGGCCGTCATCATCGAGAAAATTATTCTGATGCGTCGCGTCAATCGCGAGGCGACAGAATTCGAGGACCGTTTCTGGTCCGGTGGCAGCCTGGAAGATCTTTACGATTCCGATGGTGCCAAGCCCCTTCATCCGATGGCCGCTGTTTTTGGCGCAGCCATGGGTGAGTGGCGCCGTTCAGCACGCATCACCGGCATCGACCTTGCCCGTGGTGGCGTGCGTGATCGCGTGGATCGGGCGATCAACATCACCGTCACACGTGAGATGGACCGTCTCAGCCGTCGCGTTGTGGCGCTGGCCACGATCGGTCCGGTTGCGCCCTTCGTCGGCCTGTTCGGCACCGTCTGGGGCATTATGCATGCCTTCGGGTCGATTGCGGCGATGCACAACACGAATCTGTCGGTTGTTGCGCCGGGTATTTCCGAAGCGCTCTTTGCAACGGCGATTGGTCTCGTCACCGCAATCCCGGCCTATGTGGCCTACAACGTAACCAGCAGTGCTCTCGATCATTTCGCTGAGCGGATGGATGCGTTCGGCACCGAATTTGCCGCGATCCTGTCGCGCCAGTCGGAAGAGCGGAGCTAACGCCCATGGGCATGTCTGCAGGGGGCGGCCCCGCGCGCGGCCGCAGGCGACGCCCGGCGTCGGAGATCAACGTGACCCCGCTCGTGGACGTCATGCTGGTGCTGCTCATCATTTTTATGGTGACAGCCCCGATGATGACGAGTGGCGTCAATGTCGATCTCCCCAAAACCGATGCCAGCCCGCTCAACGCCGATACCAAGCCAATCACGGTGTCGATCAAGCCCGATGGCAGCATCTTTCTGGGTGATGACCCTGTCTCTGCCGATCAGCTGATCGCGCAGTTGCAGCAGGCAGCGCAGAACGACAAGGAACATCGCATCTTTGTTCGTGCCGATGCTCATATCAATTACGGTCAGGTGATGGACATCATGGGGAAGATTACCTCGGGTGGCTTCACGCACGTGGCGCTGCTTGCCCAGCAGCCCGCCGCGAGCCAGTAAACAGAGGAGAAGCAGCCTTGCTGCGTCCCCGTCGGTCCGATGTCCGGCGCTTCCGCTATGCTCTGGGAGCGTCGGTTGCGGCCCATGTGCTGTATATCGGCTTTCTTCTCGTCAGGCTGCCGATGAGCAAGCCTCCCGAGCCCCCCGAACCTCCAGCGGTCGAAATGGCGTTCGAGGATACGGGCCCTCCAGCGACACCGCATAAAGCGGACACGCCTTCGCC
>NZ_BAJT01000011.1 GCF_000613845.1 Asaia astilbis JCM 15831 | reverse complement strand
GCACCGATCGCCGCGCCGCGGCCTCCGCCTGCCAAAGCTCCGATGGCGGCGCCAGCACCACCACCGATCAGGGCGCCTGATCCGGCCCGCGCGCCGGAATCATAAGGACTACCGCAGCCGTTCAGCAGAACGCATAGTCCGGCGAGGCCAATCCCTGCTGTAAAACGGCTCTTGAGCGAATGGGTCGTCATGGAGTTGGCTCGCATTTTGGTCTCTCGGATTTAAGTGAATATCAGTAGCCGGAACGCGGGCGATTAGGCGTGGTTGCTGCGCCGCCAGCCGCACCGAGCGCGCCACCCGCCAGAGCACCGATTGCTGCGCCATGTCCGCCACCGGCAAGGGCGCCGATAGCCGCTCCGCCGCCGGCACCGATCAGGGCACCGGAGCCTGCGCGGGCACCCGAGTCATAAGGGCTGCCGCATGCGCTCAGTCCGAGCAGGCCAACACAGGCAGCGAGTGCAGCAAGCTTGCCGGGGCGCGAGGATGAAGAATGTGCAGTCATGGTCTTTACGGTCCTGAAAAATCTTTCTGTCGCTCGTCAACGGGTCGGAAATTACGGAGTTTCCTCCCACCACATGCTCGTGATGGCGACGACATTCAGGCTCGTGATCGCGCGGGGTCAAAGCATGGCGCGACCATGGCAAGTTAAGGATGATTAGTAACGAAGAGTAACCACAAGGGATATTTGTGCACGCTCGCGTGTTTTTGGTCATTAAACTGCAATTTTCCCCGATCGGGTCTTGCTCCCCCACCTCCGCACCGGTAATCCCTGCGCCAGATTATCTCGCGTCATGCTATGATCCGATGGTGGGTGACGTTCGCTTTTTCGCGAGCGGCGCTTTAACGCAGACGAACAGCAGAACGCGACCAGCGCGCATTTTTCGGCCAGGAGGCTTGAATGTTCTCACGTCTGCTGGGTCTCATGTCGGCAGACATGGCTATCGACCTCGGCACCGCCAACACGCTTGTTTACGTCAAGGGACGCGGCATCGTTCTTGACGAACCCTCTGTTGTTGCCATCGCAGAGGTGCGGGGCAAGAAGCAGGTTCTGGCAGTGGGCGACGAAGCCAAGCTGATGGTCGGGCGCACGCCGGGCAACATCACGGCGATCCGCCCCCTGCGCGATGGTGTGATTGCCGATTTCGAAGTCGCGGAAGAGATGATCAAGCATTTCATCCGCAAGGTTCATAACCGACGGGCTTTTGCCAGCCCCCAGATTATCGTGTGTGTCCCGTCCGGCTCGACAGCCGTTGAGCGTCGCGCCATTCAGGAGAGCGCCGAAAGTGCGGGCGCGCGCAAGGTCATGCTGATCGAGGAGCCCATGGCTGCGGCTATTGGCGCTGGTCTGCCCGTCACCGAACCCTCCGGTAGCATGATTGTCGATATCGGCGGCGGCACGACCGAAGTTGCCGTGATTTCTCTTGGCGGTATCGTCTATGCGCGCTCCGTGCGCGTGGGCGGCGACAAGATGGACGATGCGATTATCTCCTACATCCGCAAGACCTTCAATCTTCTGATTGGTGAAAGCTCGGCAGAGCGTCTGAAGATGGAAATTGGGTCGGCATGCCTGCCGGACAATCCGCGTGACCCGGGTCCGATCAAGGAAGTGAAGGGGCGCGATCTTATCAATGGCGTGCCTCGCGAGGTTGTTGTCAGTCAGGCACAGGTAGCCGAAAGTCTGGCAGAGCCGGTGCAGCAGATCATCGATGCCGTCACGACGGCATTGGAGAATACGCCGCCGGAGCTGGCAGCCGATATCGTGGATAAGGGCATTGTGTTGACGGGCGGCGGTGCGCTTCTCTACCGTCTGGACGATGTTCTGCGTGCGGCCACAGGCCTGCCCGTGACGGTCGGGGAATCGCCGCTTTCCTGTGTGGCTCTGGGAACAGGGCGCGCGCTTGAAGAGATGCGTCGCCTGCGGAACGTCCTGATCTCGATGTACTGATAGCCAGGGAGCATCCCGCCGATGCTGTCGATACAGGGGCGACACGCACTCGCGAAACTGATGCTGCCGTTTTTCATCGTGCTGGCAGTCGGGTTGATCATGCTGGGTCTTACCCGTCGGCCGGTGGTCGACACCGTCCGTATGCGCGTCGCTGACGGACTGGCCCCTGCCTATCGTCTGATAAGCGCACCGCAGACGGCCTTTATGCGGCTGCGCCAGAGCGTAACCGGGCTGGCCGACATCGCAGGCGAAAACGCCCGATTGCGCGACGAGAACCAGAAGCTTCGCCGCTGGTACGATGTCGCCGTTGCGCTGGCCAATGAAAATGCCCAGCTCAAGGCCAGCCTTCACTGGATCCCTGATGATGCGCCAAACTTCGTCAGCGGGCATGCATTGCGTGATGCCGGTGGGCTCTATGGGCGTTCGATTCTTCTGGCAGTAGGCGAGGGGCATGACATTGTGCCCGGAGACGTGGCGCTCGATGCGTCGGGTCTGCTTGGGCGGGTGACCGAAATCGGTGCTCGCACCGTGCGGATCCTGATGATCAACGACGATGCCAGCCGTATTCCGGTCATGCTCTCGGCGTCGCGCGGCAACGCCATTATGGCAGGGGACGGGTCGCCTTATCCGAGGCTGATTTACTACGCGCAGGATAATCGTCCCGTAGAGGGGGAGCGCATCGTGACGGGCGAGCAGCCGGCACCTGAGGGACGCGATCACGGCGCCTTTGCAGGCATGCCCGGTGGTCTTGTGGTTGGCACTGTTCATTACCTGCGTCCCGGATCTCCCGTCGTCGTGCCCGAGGCTTCGCTCGATCATCCCGATATCATCCGTGTGTTCAGCTATTCGAACGCCGATCATGCCGGACCCGACGCGCCGGGTCGGGTAAGGCTGATGTCTCCCTTGCCTGTGGCTCCAGAATTGCCTTTCATTCCCTTCCAAAAGCCGATGAAGGGGCAGGGTTAAGTCATGGTCTCGCACCGCCTGCCACACGACATCCACCCGGGAATTGCGCCGAGGCCCACCCTTCGTCGTCGTCTCGATCAATTGATGCGGGCGCTGCTGCCCAGCCTGTTTATTGCCCTGAGCACGGTGATCCTGTCAGCAGGACTCTCCATCCCCGGGCAGGGCGAACTGAGTTTCGGCATTGCGGCAGGTACGGTCTTTTTCTGGTCTGCTCACAGACCGCTTTCCATGACGCCCACCATGACGTTTTGCATCGGATTGCTCTGCGAGATGCTGAGCTTTGGCCCTCCGGGCGTCTTTCTGTTTTCCCTACTGGTCTTTCACGGCGTTGCACATCTCTGGCGCTATGGGCTTAGTCGGATCAGTTTTCTTTATGCGTGGGCACTCCTCGGTGGTCTGGCTCTAGTTTTGTCGTTGTTCGGCTGGGTCATCGCGTGTATCGGGACATTAACGTTGTTGTCACCGGTGCCGAGTCTCTTTCAGGCGGCTTTGACAATTGGTATCTATCCAACATTGAGCGCCTTTTTTACCTGGGCGCGCAGCACGGTGGCAGACCCTGAACAAGCCTGAGGGCCCGGTTTTGAGCACAATGTTCCATCCTAACGCAGCGTTTTTCGGAGAGCGCCCAACAGGGGAGCGCTCAGCCATGTCCAGCCATTACTCTCCAGTTACCCTGCCTGGATGAAACGCAAGCGTCCCTCTCAGCCGCGGTCTCGCGCCAAGCGGGAAGACACCACGCCTTCGCGAGGTGTTTTTACGCGTCGCGCCCTGCTGGTGCTGGCTACCCAGGCCGGTGTGCTCGGCGTGCTGGGGAAAAAGCTCTACGATCTGCAGGTCCATGAAGGGGACCATTTGCGGGATCTCGCAGCGCGCAATCGCACGAGCAAGCGTCTGCTTGCGCCAGCGCGCGGGCAGATCGTCGACCGCTTCGGCCTGCAGCTTGCAGGGAACAAGGTCAACTGGCGCGCGCTCCTCATGCCGGAGGAGACGACCGATATTCATGCGACAATTGCGCGGTTCGGTCAGATCATCGCACTCGATGAGAGAGATCAGGCCCGGATCGAACGGGATCTGCGCCACATCCGCAAATATGTCCCCGTTGCTCTCAAGGACTTCCTGAGCTGGGATGACATGGCGCGCATCGAGCTGAATGCGCCGAGCCTGCCCGGTGTCTTGATCGATGTCGGTACGACGCGCCTTTACCCCTATGGGCCGCAACTGGCCCATATCGTCGGTTATGTTGCGCCGCCCAATGAGCGTGATGTGGCCTCGGCACCGATGATGGCACTGCCGGGGATGCGGGCAGGACGTGCGGGTATCGAGCAGACGCAGGATCTCCTTCTGCGCGGGGCGCCGGGCTCGGTCGAAATGGAAGTCAATTCCAAAGGCCGCGTCATGGGCGAAATGGATCGCGTTGACGGGCAGCAGGGTGACGAGGTTGTTCTGACCATCGATGCCGGGTTGCAGCAGATGGTGCTGAACCGCATCGGTGATCAGGCAGCCAGCGTGGTCGTGATGGATTGCCGTAATGGCGAAGTGCTGGCCATGGTCAGCACACCGTCTTTCGATCCGTCCCTGTTCGATTCCGGTGTGAGCCACGCACAGTGGATCGAATGGACCAATAACGTCCGTACACCGCTCATCAACAAGACCGTGGCCGGCGTTTATCCTCCGGGTTCGACGTTCAAGCCCGCCGTCGCTCTGGCAGCTTTGCAATCGGGATTGGTCAATCCTCAGGACCGCTTTACTTGCCCGGGCTATTACGACATGGGTGGGGTGCGTTTCCATTGCTGGTCGCGCTGGGGGCACGGCAGCATCACCATGCAGCAGGCGCTGATGTACAGCTGCGACGTCTATTTCTATCTGGCGGCGCGCAAGATCGGCATGGAGCCGATCAAGGCCATGGCAAATGGCTTTGGCCTTGGTACCAAGCTCGATATCGAATTGCCCCATACCCGCGCAGGTGTCATTCCCACGCCAGAATGGCGCCAGAAGCGCGGCTATCACTGGAATGGGGGCGATACGGTCAATGCCGGTATCGGCCAGGGTTTCGTGCAGGTCACGCCGCTCGAACTCGCGACCTATGTTTCGCGCATTGCCTCTGGCCGCAATGTGACGCCGCATCTGGTGCGCAAGGTCAATGAAACCGCGTCAGAGCGTACGCCGCTCGATATTGCCCCGTCTCTTCAAATACCTGACGAGCATCTGGCGATTATCCGTCAGGGCATGTTCGACGTGGTCAATGCGCCTCGCGGCACAGCCCCGAAGGCACGGCTGAGCCTCCCTGATGTGGCGATGGCGGGCAAGACAGGGTCGGCTCAGGTGCGTCGGGTCTCGCGCGCGCTGCGCGAAAGCGGACATTTCAACTCGATGAATCTGCCTGGGAAGAGCGCCCCCATGCGCTCTTCATCTGCTTTGCTCCTTATGATGCCCCGCGCTATGCCATTGCGGTTGTGATCGAACATGGCAACGGGGGCGCCGATGCTGCGGCACCTCTGGCGCGCGATATCATGACCGACACATTGCTGCGTGATCCGGTCAATCACGATCATGCACCGGGTCAGGCTGTCGCGGACGCCGAATAGTGAACTGGCAAAAACGTCTCTGGCGTCCGGAGCCGAGTTTTCGGCTTCTGGGCAAGCTGCTTCAGATCAACTGGCTCTATGTGTTGCTGATCTGCGCTCTCGCAGGGGTGGGCTATCTGGCCCTCTATTCTGCCGGTGGGGGCTCGGCAAAGCCCTTTGCCCGGCCTCAGCTGGTCCGCTTTGGCTTTGGGCTGGTCATGATGATCATGGTTGCCCTGACCAGCCCCCGCTTCTGCGTCTGTTATCGATACCGGTCTATCTCGTCGCCGTGACTCTGCTCGCGCTTGTTTTGCATATGGGCCATGTGGGCAAGGGCGCGGAACGATGGATCAATCTGGCAGGACTGCAATTTCAGCCCTCTGAATTTGCCAAGATTGCGCTGGTTCTGGCTTTGGCGAGCTGGTTTCATCGCATCGATATCAAACGCATGGGCAATCCGCTCCGTCTGATTATCCCCGCTATTCTGACGCTCCTGCCGGTCGCTCTTGTGCTGAAGGAGCCCAATCTCGGTACTGCCGTTATTATCGGGCTCATCGGAGCGACCATGTTTTTTGCGGCTGGTATGCGGCTTTGGCAGATTTTTCTGCTTGTCGCGCCGCTGCCGTTTCTGGGTAAGTTCGTCTACGCCCATCTGCATGATTATCAGAAAGCCCGGATCGAGACTTTCCTTCATCCCGAGCATGACCGGCTCGGTGCGGGATACAATATTATCCAGTCCAAAATCGCTCTTGGGTCTGGAGGGATGTGGGGAGAGGGCTATCTGCGTGGGACGCAGGGACAGCTGAACTTTCTGCCAGAAAAGCAGACAGATTTTATCTTCACGATGATCGGTGAGGAATGGGGCTATGCCGGGGCGGCTGGGGTGATCGGTCTGCTGGCCCTTCTGGTCGTGGGCGGCATGCTGATGGCCATGCGAAGCCGCAACCAGTTCGGCCGTCTTCTGGCACTAGGCATTTCGGTCGATTTTTTTCTTTATTGTGCCGTCAATCTGTCGATGGTCATGGGCGTCATTCCTGTCGGTGGCGTACCTTTGCCGCTGATTTCCTATGGGGGATCGGCCATGCTGACCATGATGTTCGGGTTTGGCTTACTGCTTTCGTCCTGGGTCCATCGCAACGAACGCGACGTTCCCGCTTCGCAAAAGGATCTTTAGGCTCGGTGTGTTCGCGCGGCGTGGACGCGAACTTTCCTCGATTAACCGTTCCTGAGAAACGAGCGGAAGGCCGCCTCTGCTGGAGAGAGGCTGCGAGACCCCAGAGCGATCGAAAAATGCCGTTCGGGGAACGGGATCGCAACGGAGCAGAGCAGGCTGTTTTCGATCAGCCCCGATACAACGCTGGCCGAGAGGACGGTGGCAGCGTCGCCAGTGCTGACCATGGCCGCGATCGCTTCGTTCGACGTGAGTTGCATGACGATATCGAGGCTGTCGACTGCGATACCCCAAGCGGTGAGGGATGTCTCAAAACTGCTTCGTGTACCCGAGCCTTTTTCTCTCAGCACCCAGCGTGTTTCCCCAAGTCTGGCGGGGCTGGGAGGGCAGCGCGCCCAGTCATGCTCCGGACTGACGACCAGAAGAAGCTGGTCGTGCGCCAGGATTTCGGTTTTTAAGGAGGGAACCGATACAGCCCCTTCAATCAACCCGAAACTGATTGTGCCTGCGCTGAGCTGTGCGCAGATCTCTTCGGTGTTGCTGATTGTCATGGTGAGCTTGATGTCAGGATGAAGCGCACGAAAGCGATTAAGTCTTGCTGGGAGCCAGTAACTGGCCAGTGTCTGGCTCGCCCAGACATGCAGATGGCCTGCACGCAGCGCCCAGCTCCTCCAGACGCTCACGTGCTGACAGAGCGCGACTATAGACCGCGCGGGCTTCATCCAGAAAGACATGTCCGGCCGCTGTCAGGAGAATACGGCGTCCGACCCTGTCGAAAAGCTTGAGGCCGAATGCCTGCTCAAGCGTCATGATGGCGTGGCTGACCGCCGATTGCGTCAGTGCCAGAGCATCGGCAGCCTGCGTCATGTGCTCGCGCTCAGCGACTGCGATGAAGATCCGCAGCTGCTCAAGGGTCATGAAGGCAGGATCCCGAGAAGAGATGCCAGAATGGCAACGACCAGCAGAGAGAGAAACAGGCAAAAGAGACCTTCAAGCCCGTTCAGGGCAATGTCTCTGGGCTGTTCTTCACAGAGCGCAGCCTTGACCTTGCGAAAACGCCACCAGCTTGCGGGAAGCAGCGCCAATCCGGCACAGATGGTCAGAACACCAATCCATGCAGACGATCCGGGCAAAGCGGGAAGAGCACCATGATGCTCGGAGATGATCAGCCGCAGGAAGATGTTGAATTTCGCCAGCATGCAGCCGATAGCGACCATCGCGAGGGCGGTACGCACCCAGGCGAGAAATGTCCGCTCATTGGCAGCATGGTCGGTATAGCGGCTTATCATGCGCAGCATTCCATCAGGCGGTTCTGGGCCGGAGCGGTCAAAACGCTATCGAGCGTTCTGGCAAGATCATAGGCCTGCTCTCTGATTTCAGGAATGGCAATGGATTCAAACAATGTGCCCTGGCGTGCTGGACCCAGGGTGAAGATCGGGGCCGTTGAGTCTCCCTCGCGTCCGATCAGACGCCCTTCCTTTGTCGTGTCCAGACCTGCTCCCCCCTGACCGGGCCGGGCAAAACCGCGTGCAAACAGATCCTGTAAAAGCGGTGATGCGACACGATCGTAACGCAGGTTCGGCCCGGTGCAGTTGAGTACATGAGCGATATTGATCGTATCGACTTGGTCACGATGCCGGAATGTGGCCCGAACTCCCGATCCAGCGGCGGTGATGTTGCCTAGATGGCCAGCGCGCAGACGAACGGTTCCGCGTGCCAGCTCGCTATCGAGTGCTTCGGCAATTTGCGGCGCCATGCGATGGCGTGCCACGTCCCAGCGTTTTTGCAGATGGCGGCGAAACCGGGCCCGTTCGTTCTGAGGCAGATCGGCCCAGAGACGATTGGTAACCGTGCGAAGACTGTCGATGCCGCTTCTCCAGGGAAGGCCCTGCTTCAATGCTGCTTTGAACTGGCGGAGATAGGCGGTGCAGGTCGGAGGGCTGGCTCCCGGTTCGATGAGCGGTGAGCTGGCGCAGGGGGCAGGTGCATGACGTTGCGGCAATTGGCCATGGCGCGAGACAAGGGTGATCTGCCCGGTATGACCTGTGCTGCGGAGCTGCATGATCATGTCGATAGCCGTCAGACCGCTGCCGATCAGCATAACCGGATCGGTCGGGTCGATGGAGTGCAGCGTCTCTTTGGCCCAAACCTGATGATGATAGTGTTTACTTCCCGCGACCTCAGCGTCGATTGCGGGTAGGACTGGCGGCGCAAAATGGCCGAGGGCCAGCACGATCTGACGTGCCCTTAGCGTGCGTCCATCATCCAGGGTAAGCACCGCTCCTGTATTGTCGGGCAGGCAGCTGATCACCCTGGCCTTTACCTGGGTCGGAGCGGCCTGTTGGAACAATGTCTGAAGATAGAGCCCGTAAAGAGCTCGTGGCATGAAGCTGTCCGCAGAGATATTCGGGTCGATCTTTTCTCTCAGCCAGCGAAGAAAATGATCGGGTTCGTCTGCGATGGCACTCATGCCGCGTGCCGGCACATTCAGAAGATGGTCGATGCTGTCAGTTCCATAAGCCAGTCCAAGGGCTGGCCGGTCAGACGGGTCGATCACGACGCAGGAGCGATGATGGCGCGCGCGCAGGGTCCATGCCAGGAGTGTCGCGCTTGCCCCGCCACCGATGATGGCTATGTCGTGGATGTCGTTCATGTTCTGCCCCGCTTCTTGCTGAGGCAGAGTATCGATGATCCAGATCCATCGTTCCAATTGATTGATTATCTAAAAACAATCGAAATTATGAATGATTGAGTGAGTGGTAGGGACTCCTCTCAGCCAAAGCGGAATCCCGAGATGGCCTTTCCCAGAATCTCTGCTGAGAAATCGACGTGTCCCCGTTCGCTGTAAGCGGCTCCCGCTGCGACCATAAGGGGCAGGAGATGTTCTTCTCTTGGATGAGAAGTCCGCGCACCGGGGGCGCTCTGCCAGTCCCTCAAGGCTTGCTCGCGCGTTACGGCGTCGGTCATTTTGTCTCTGAGCCAGTGATCGAAAGCCTGTGCGGCTGGTTCAGGCCTCCCCGAAAAGAAGCCCTGCATATTGTGGTAGGACTGGCCACTTCCGATGATCAGGACGTTTTCCGCTCTTAACGGGCTTAGGGCACGCCCGAAAGCGAGATGCACTTCCGGGTCGAGGCCTTTCTGAAGAGAAAGCTGAACGACGGGGAGGTCAGCCTCAGGAAATGCGACCTTGAGTGGGATAAAGACCCCATGATCCCAACCGCGAGTCCTTTCGGGCTTGCTGTCGATTCCTGCCTTGTCCAGAAGAGAGGCGACCCGTTCTGCCAAAACGGGGTGTCCGGGGGCAGGCCATTCGATCTCGTAGGTATGTGAGGGAAAGCCGCCATAATCGTAGAGCGGGGACGGTGTGGCACCGGTGTGTATATGCGGCACCGCTTCCTCCCAGTGTCCCGAAATAACGATGAGGGCGTCGGGGCGTTTTGGCAGGTTTGTGGCAAAGCCCCGGAGATAGGCCTCCAAAGGTGCCCAGGCAGTCCGCATCGGGCCGGGTTCCAGAAAGAAACACGGGCCGCCGCCGTGATTGATGAAGAAGCTCGGTTGCATGACGCAAAGCCTATCCCGGGAAGCCTTACTCGGTCAGGGGTGAAAAGCCGATAGGCTCCATCGCCTGGAGCGATGGATGACGTGCGTTTTACCCAA
This sequence comes from Asaia astilbis JCM 15831, assembly GCF_000613845.1. GTDB lineage: Bacteria > Pseudomonadota > Alphaproteobacteria > Acetobacterales > Acetobacteraceae > Asaia > Asaia astilbis. The sequence continues at coordinate 122,348 of NZ_BAJT01000011.1, read as the reverse complement.
TCGATCTTCGTGCAGCTGTTAGACGTCATCGGTTGACGGACAGCGTGGCCGAAGGACGAGCCCGCCCTGTCTTCGACTGAGCGTAAGGTGAGGAGGCAGTGATGCGCAGATTGGGTATTCTGGGAGGCATGAGCTGGGAGAGCTCGGCGCTGTATTATCGTCAGCTCAATGAAGGGGTTCGGGCGCGCGTGGGTCGCTGGCTTCGGCGCCGCTTCTGCTCTAGTCTGCCGAGTTCTCATCCATTGCAGCGGCACAGGCCGCAGGAGAGTGGGATGAGCTGGGCGTAGAGCTGGGCGAGGCGGGCGCAGGCTTGAGAAAGGCGGGTTCAGAGGCGCTTCTGATTGCCAGCAATACGATGCATTGTCTCGTTCAATCCATCGAAACGCGCTCAGGCTTGCCGGTGCTTCATATCGCAGACGCCACAGGGCGGGCGCTCCAGGATAAGGGGTGCCGTGCGCCGCTCCTGCTTGGAACGCGGTTCACCATGGAACAAGATTTCTATCGGCGACGTTTGCAGACGCAATTCGGTCTGGAGGTCGTTTGTCCCGATGAAGCAGGACGCGCGCGCGTGCATCAGGTGATTTATGATGAGCTCTGTCAGGGCGTTATTCTGGACGAAAGCCGGGACGCGCTCAGACAGATCATTGCTCAAACGCTCCCTCAGGGGGTGGACTCAGTCATTCTGGGATGTACCGAGCTTGGTATGATTCTCTCTTCTTGTGACGAGTTGCCACCGATTTTCGATACGACAGCCCTTCATGTCGGGATGGCACTCGACTGGATGACCCTCGCCTAACGGGGCAGGGGCTGTCCGACAGGTCGGTTTTCCTGTTCTCTGAGCAACGCGCATGCCATGCTTCTTCAGCCGGTTTCCATGGGGCGAGGGAGGCTCCAATGCGCGAAATCGCTTTTTGCTTTCTGGTTCTTCTGAGTGCTCTGATGACGCGGCCCTGCTTTGCACGCGGCTTCTCAACGGTGCTGCCGTTGCAGATCGGCATGCCTGCTTTGATCGAGGAGCATCATGCTGTGACGACGGCCAAGCCCGCTGCGGGACAGTGGGAACCTGCTCCCTTACCGCGTGCGATGGCTGCCCCGCCGATACGGCGTCTTACAGCCGGAAAATCGTCGATTTTGCGAGGCAATTTCTCCCCGGCGGTGGCGGCGGAGCCGTTAATCACGACCCAACAACCGGCACCCCCATCGGTGCTTTTGGGCCAGCTTACCAGAACGCCAGTCTGGTCGGACATGGCCTGGCCCCACCGGGTGAAACGGTGGGGCGGTAACGCTTAACCTTCGATCTGACTGAAATCGGCGATTTCAGTCAGGGTAGCGCCGATCTGACCCAGAAGACGCAGACGGTTCAGACGGCGCGCGGGCTCGGGATCGTTGACGGTGACAACTTCGAAAAAGCGGTCGAGAACAGGACGCAGGGCGGCTGCTCCGATCATGGCGTCGGCAAAGCGCTCCTGTTCGAGTGCGGCGTGGATTGTCTCCCGGGCCGAGGCCAGCGCTTCACCCAGAGCACGCTCCTCATCCTGCACATAAAGTGCATTGTCCGGTTCGCCCTGATGCGGACCGTCCTTGCGGTTTTCAATACGCAGGATATTGGCGGCGCGCTTGCCTGCCGCCAGAAGATTCCGCCCGTCATCGGTCACGACCATCTCGGCCAGCGCGGAGGTGCGGGCAAGGAGCCGCACCAGATCGCCGTCCAGTCCGCCTGCCAGAACGGCAGCGAGAACGTCATGACGCTTCCCCTCGCTTCGGAGCTGCACACGCAGACGCTCGGCAAGGAAGCCGGGTAGAGCGGGGAGCTCACCACCGTCACGCAGATCTTCAGGCAGATGTGTTGCTGCCTGGGCGATCAGAGCCGTCAGATCCAGACGCAGCCCATTATCGCGGATGATCCGGATGACACCCAGAGCGGCACGGCGCAGCGCATAGGGGTCGCCCGAGCCGCTCGGGGTTTCACCCATGGCAAAGAACGCCGTCAGCAGATCCAGACGATCGGCCAGCGCAACGGCAACGGAAACCGGCGCACGCGGTGTGTCGTCGTTCAGGCCGCGTGGCATGTAATGCTCGGCGACCGCATCGGCGACTTCATCGCCTTCCTCGTCATGGCGGGCATAATAGCTGCCCATGATGCCCTGAAGCTCGGGGAATTCACCGACCATGCCGGTTGTGAGATCGGCCTTGGCCAGAAGGGCGGCGCGCTGCGCCTGCTCGCAGGCCGTTTCCTCCAGACCCATGGCTTTGGCGACGACCCCGGCCATGGCGACGATGCGCTGGACGCGTGCACCCTGGCTGCCAAGCCTGGCGTGGAAGGTGACAGCGTCGAGCGCAGCAACACGGTCCGCAAGTCTTGTCTTGCGATCGAGATCCCAGAAGTGCCGGGCATCGGCAAAGCGCGCGCGGAGAACGCGCTCATTGCCTGCAATCGTCAGGGCACCGTCATCGGCGAAGGCCATATTCGCGATAAATGCGAAATGCGGAGCGGCTTTACCGTCGGCAGTACGCAGCGCGAAATAGCGCTGGTTGATCCGCATTGAGACCTGCATCACTTCGGGCGGCAGATCCATATAGGCGTCGTCGATACGCCCAAGCAGCGCCACGGGCCATTCGGCCAGTCCCGAGACTTCCTCAACCAGCTTGTCGTCCTGCACCAGTGTCAGACCGGCGGCATCGGCCTGTGCCTGCAAGCCGTCGCGGATAATCGCCAGACGTTGCGCCGGGTCGAGCACGATCTTGCGGGCAAAAAGCTCGGTTTGCAGCTGAGCGTAAGACGTGACGGCAAAAGCTTCCGGCGCCATGAAGCGATGGCCTTCGGTCTCGGTGCCGGAAGCCAGACCATGGGCATCGTCATTTTCTGTCGCGAGGCTGAACGGCACGAGGGCGCCATCGAGCAGACAGATGATCCGGCGCAGTGGGCGCACCCAGGTAAAGGCGCTGCCATGGCCCCAACGCATGGATTTCGGCCATGGGAAGCGCCAGAGCAGGGCCGGGATTGTCTCGGCAATACGCTGGGCTGCCCCGATGGCGGGCAGCGTGCGGTTGAGCACCCAGAAACCGTTTTCGAGCACGAGGGCTTCCCGGTCGGCCCCATGCTTGCGGAGGAACCCGGCAAGCGCCTGTTCCGGTGCGCTCTCTCGTGGTCCGCGTTCGGACTGGGTGCTTTCGGCAATTTTCTCGGCAATCTGCAGGGTAACGCCGATGCGGCGCGCGCCCCAGAACGGCGTCACGTCACGCGGTGCAAGCGGTGCCAGAGCTTCTGAGACAAGGCGCGCCAGATCCTGAGCGCCCGTTTCCTGCATACGGGCAGGAATTTCCTCGCAATCGAGAACGAGAAGGAATTCAGCCATTATTTTGACTCCTCGTCGGCAGCAAGCCAGGTTTCGCAGCTCAGCTTTGCGAGGGTCCGGACGCGCCCGATATAGGAGGCACGTTCCGACACCGAGATCACGCCACGGGAGTCGAGCAGGTTGAACAGGTGGCTCGCCTTGAGGCACTGATCATAGGCAGGCTGGGCCACACCGGCCTCTGCCAGACGCACGGACTCGGCTTCTGCGTCGCGGAAATGCCGCATCAGCATCTCGGTATCGGCCAGTTCGAAATTATGGCGTGAATAATCCTGCTCAGCCCGCAGAAAAACATCGCCGTATTTCAGTCCCTGACCGTTGAAATCGAGGTCATAGACATTTTCGACGCCCTGCACGTACATGGCCAGACGCTCGAGCCCATAGGTCAGCTCAGTCGAGGGGACGACTGTCGGTATGCCGCCGACCTGCTGGAAATAGGTGAACTGCGTCACCTCCATGCCGTCACACCAGACTTCCCAACCCAGACCCCAGGCACCGATGGTCGGGTTTTCCCAATCGTCTTCCACAAAGCGGATATCGTGCTTTTCCGGGTCGATCCCGATGGCGCGATAGCTGTCCAGCAGAAGGCGCTGGCTATCTTCCGGCGTCGGCTTGAGCAGCACCTGATACTGATAATAATGCTGAAGCCGGTTCGGGTTTTCGCCATAGCGTCCGTCCGACGGGCGGCGGCAGGGCTGCACATAGGCGGCCTTCCACGGCTTGCGTCCCAATGCGCGTAACGTTGTATGCGGCGAGAGCGTGCCCGCACCCAGCTCGGTGTCGTAGGGCTGGAGCAGGGCGCAGCCCTGGGCCGACCAGAACTGATGCAGGCGCAGGATCAGATCCTGAAAGGAAATGGGGCGTCCGCCGTTTTCGGGCAAGGGGGTCAAGGATCGAGGCTCCGGTCTTGTTCAGTCGATCCGTTCTACTCCGATGACGGTAACAAGCCAATCGCGTGCGGTCAGTCGGATCTGAGTGATGGATCGCCAGCATGACGAGATACTTGGAAGGGGCATTTTGCTCGACGGCAAACATAGCCAGTCATAGTCAGTGGCCTGCGTCAGGTGCGTTTTCTCGCAGGTCTGGGTCGACATTTTCCGGAACGTGGACCGACCAGGGCTGGTGACAACCATGAGGGAGCCTCTCCTTCATGCTCCGTCGTGCGGAGAAGAAAGTAGCCATGTTGCAAGCCTCAAAACTACTTCCTTCCGGCGCGTTTTCAGCTGCAGACCAGCTCTTTGCGCACAATCTCGGCGCCTGCTGCCAGGGCATTGAGTTTGCCTCTGGCCACACCGCGAGAAAGCGGGGCCATGCCGCAATTTGTGCAGGGGCAGAGATTGGCTGCGTCGACGTATTGCAGTGCCTTGCGTAGGGTGGCGGCGACTTCTTCCGGCGTTTCGATCCGGTTGCTTGCCACATCGATGGCGCCCACCATGACCTTCTTGCCACGAAGCAGCTCGATCAGCTCCATCGGCACGTGCGAGTTCTGGCATTCCAGCGAGACGAGATCGATGGCCGAGTTCTGCAGCCTGGGGAAAATCTGCTCATATTGGCGCCACTCATGGCCGAGGGTCTTTTTCCAGTCCGTATTGGCCTTGATGCCGTAGCCGTAGCAGATATGCACGGCGGTCTGGCATTTGAGCCCTTCGATGGCGCGCTCCAGCGCAGCAATGCCCCAGTCATTAACCTCATCGAAAAAGACATTGAAGGCAGGTTCGTCGAACTGGATGATATCCACGCCCGCCTGTTCAAGTTCTTTAGCCTCTGCGTTGAGAATGGCGGCAAACTCCCAGGCCAGTTTCTCACGGCTCTTATAGTGGGCGTCGTAGAGCGTATCGATCATCGTCATAGGGCCGGGCAGGGCCCATTTGATGGGTGCCTTGGTCTGCTGGCGCAGGAACTTGGCGTCTTCGACAAAAACCGGTTTCTCACGGGAGACGGCACTGACAACGGTTGGCACGCTGGCTTCGTAGCGGTTGCGGATGGTGACTGTCTCACGCTTTTCAAAATCGACGCCCGCAAGGTGCTCGATAAAGGTCGTGACGAAATGCTGACGGCTCTGTTCGCCATCGCTGACGATATCGATCCCCGCCACCTGTTGCTCGAGCAAAGACACCCGAAGCGCGTCCTGCTTGGCTTCGAGCAGGGCTTCGCCTTCCATTTTCCAGGGAGACCAGAGTTTTTCGGGCTCTGCGAGCCAGGAGGGTTTGGGCAGGCTGCCAGCGGTCGCCGTTGGGAGAAGCTTGGTCATGATGTGTAATTTTCCGGGAATGGGGAGCGGGAAGTCAGACGAGGGGTTTCAGGCGGCGAAATGGGTCGACCATCGGTCGAGAAAGGCTTTGTGAGGGGCAATGAAATGCTCGCCTGCAAATTTGCCCTGTTCGGTTGCGAGGCGTGTGCGCTCTTCGCGGTCGTAAACGACGCGGGTGTTCGAGAAATCGCTCTGTTTGAGGCTGGGCTTGTAGCGCTCGGATGCCGCGGAATTCGCGTTGTAGATCTCGGGGCGGTAGATGCGCTGAAAGGTCTCCATCGTGCTGATGGTGCTGATCAGTTCGAGTGGGGTGTAGTCATTCAGCAGATCGCCGCTAAAATAAAAGGCGAGCGGTGCCACAGCGCCGGGCGGCATGAAGTAACGCACCTGCAGCCCCATCTTGCCGAAATAGCGCTCGGTCAGAGACGCCTCATCAGCTGTGTATTCGGCACCGAGAACGGGATGCTTGTTGGTGGCGCGGGTATAGGTCCTGTTTTCCGACACGCTCAGGCAGATCACGGGAGGCTTGGCGAAATGCGCCCGGTAAAGATCGGAGGCGATGAAGGCCTGAAAAATCCTGCCATGCAGCACCCCGAAATCTTCCGGTACGGAAAACCCGTCACGCTCGCGATTATGCTCTGGCAAAAGCACGCTGAAATCGTAATCGCGCACATAGGATGAGAAATTATTGCCGATGATGCCATCGACGCGTTTCCCGGTGACGCGGTCCAGGATGGTCGTTTTCAGAAGCTCGATTGCCGGGAAGCTCTCATCGGAACCGCCGATCGTCATCTCGATGGAAACGATATCGAGCTCCAGCGCATAGCGATCACCCTCTGGGTTGTCCCAGCGTGCAAGATTGTTGAAGCGATGATCGATCATACGCAGGGCAGCGCGAAGATTGTCCTGACGGGACTCGCCTCGTGCCAGATTGGCGAAATTGGTTGTCAGTCTTGTGCCGGGGGCGGGCGCATAGTTTTCGTCAAAGCGAAGGCTTCTTAACGTGAAGGCGAAATCTTGGGTCATGATGGGCGGGTATCCCCTTCTGGATCCTGTCTTCCGCGCCACGCTCTTCCTGTCGCTGCGCGGTGCGAGCGAGACCCGGTTATCCGGCAGGGATATTATGAAAACAAATGATAATAATTCGCCTACTCATGACTCATTGTCATGATCGCTAAGGTGAAATGTTCCGGGCGCTCCTGTCGCGTTTGGAGGCGTGTTGTCTCGGAGTTGTCCTAAAGAGCGTTGTGAGCCCGGCGCCGATTGTTTTCCTCAAATCTCGACGCTGGCGGCCAGGTTAATGAAGCCCTCCAGATAGGGCGGTGCCATGCCCGCGCGGTGCCCAAGATGGATGGATTTGAGAATGCCCTCACCGATCCTGACTCCTTTCACCCCTTTGGCTTTGCGAAGCAGCCAATCCGGTGTTGCGCTGACGGCGCGTCCGGATGCGACGAGGCGCAGCATGAGGTCGGTTGTCTCGACGGTCTGGTGGCGCTGTGGTTGGGCATGGGCGGGCACGAGAAACCGGGTGTAGATATCCAGCCGCTCGCGAGAAACGGGTAGGTAATCAGGGTCTCGGTTGTGAGATCTTTCGCGTCGACATGATGTTTTTGCGCCAGAGGATGTGTGTCGGCAACGGCGAGAACGAGCTCATAATCGAACACAGGCGTGAAGGTGAGCTCCGGGCGCTCGATCGGGTCCGGCGTGACGAGAATGTCGATTTCATGCCCTAAAAGGCGCTCAGCCCGCCGAACTGAAAGGCCGTCGTCACGTCGAGATCGACATCTGGCCAGGCCGCAAGAAAAGGATCGACACCTGCATCAGCCAATCCTGACAGGGGTGACATTCCATCCCGATCCGGATCGAGCCGCGTCGCCCGCGCGCATAATCCTCCAGCACGTGGGCGCCATGTTCGAGCTGGGGCAGAACACGCTGTGCGAGCCCGAGAAGATACTCACCAGCCAGAGTGAAGCGCAGCTTGTTTCCCTCACGCTCGAGCAGCTTGACCGCATGGCGGGTCTCGAACCGGCGAATGGCATGGCTGACGGCGGATTGTGTCAGGCAAAGCTGCTCGGCAGCTTGCGTCACACTTCCTGTGCGATGAATTTCTCGCAATATCGCCAAAGGCTGGATGTCGATCATGATCCATGAACTCCCGTCATGGAGACTGGCTGTAGACCTGTTTCCTTTGCCCGGCCAGCCTGGGTCCTAGCAGAGTTCGGTGTGCATTCATGGCCATTCCGAGCGTACCGGGGCAGGACGGCGCGAGCCTGCCGGGAGCTTTCCGTGCAAGGTAACGGCGTGTCGCCTCCCGTCATGGCCCTCTTGCAACTCTTTCGGCCTCCGACCACATTGTACGCCGTAACCATTTTGACCGGATGGAGAGTCATCCCCATGAACCAGCAAGAGCGTGATCTTATTTCGCAATTCGTTGCCCGCGTCGGCGGTGCGCCGAATAGCGGGTTTGGTGGCTCTCAGGCCCCGGCCAATCTGCCGCCCGTCGATCCCGAAGCGGATCGCTGGATTGCGGACAATTTCCAGAAATATCCTGAGGCGCGCTACCGCGTGACGCAGATGGCCGTTGTGCAGGAAGTGGCTCTTGCCGAAGCGCAGAACCGCATTCGTCAGCTCGAATTCCAGCTGCAGCAGGCTCAGTCCCAGCTCCAGCAGGCGCAGCAGCAGCGCCCGCAGGGCGGTGGTGGCCTGTTCGGTGGACTTTTCGGTGGCGGCGGCAATCGCCAGCAGCAGGCTGGCCCGCCTCCGGGCTGGGGTGGTCAGCCCCAGCAGGGCGGTCAGCCTGGTTACGGCTATGGTCCGGCCCAGCAGGCTTCCATGCCGCCGGGTTATTCGGCCGGTATGTTCCAGCAGCGTGGTTCTGGCTTCCTCGGTTCCGCCCTGACGACGGCGACGGGTGTCGCTGGCGGTATGCTCGCAGCAAACGCCATTGAGGGCCTGTTCTCGGGTCATCACGGCGCGGATGCTGGTGGTTTTGGTGGCGGCGGTGAGACAATCATCAACAATAACTACGGTGACTCCGGCAGCAACGACCCGTTTGCTGGCGGTGGCCAGGATGCCGGGCAGGATTATGACGCCGGCGGCTGGGGTGGTGGCGATAGCGGTGGCGGTTGGGGCGATGACTCGTTCTGATCGCAGTCCCGACACGCGAGACTGCCTGTCGCCTTTGTGACATCGATTGTGGAAAACCCGGCCTTTGTGCCGGGTTTTTCTGTGTTTGACTGGTCCTTGTTGTGGGGACGGAGAGGGAGTTCGGGATGAGCAGGTCCATGTTTGAGCGCGTGTTACTGACCAATGACGATGGAATCGACGCACCGGGTCTTGCCGTGCTGATCGATGTCGCATCCCAATTGAGCGACGATGTCTGGGTCGTGGCACCCAGCAAGGATCAGAGTGGTATCTCCCATGCGCTCAGCCTGCATGACCCGCTGCGTATCCATGAGCATGGACCGAAGCGTTTCGCTGTCACCGGCACACCGGGGGACTGCGTGGCGATTGCCCTAAGACGTATCCTTCAAGATGCTCCGCCGAGTCTTGTTCTTTCCGGGATCAATCGAGGGGCCAATCTGGGGGTGGAGACCGTGTTCTCAGGCACGGTCGGCGCAGCCATGACAGCGATGTTGCTCGGTCTGCCTGCCATCGCGCTGAGTCAGACATTCAGCCGCGGGCACGCGGTTCCGTGGGAGACGGCCCGTGCGCTGGCCCCTGGCGTGATTTCGGCTTTGGCGCGTCAGCCTTTGCCCGAGCCGGCCTGCCTCAACGTCAATTTTCCTGCCTGCGCGCCGGAGGAAGCTAAACCTCTGCAGGTGACCACTCAGGGTCAGGGTTTTCTGCGTGACATCGAGGTGGTGACGCGCGACGACATGCGCCGCCTTCCATATCACTGGTTGCAGCTCAAGCGCGATCATGAAGGGGATGCCCAAGGCAGTGAAACCGCCGCGATTGCCGCCCATCATGTCAGCGTGACGCCGCTCTCCTTCGGGCGCACCAATCGCACGGTTCAGGAATGGCTCCTAAGCGAAGGGGTGGGAAGCGGCAGCTAGAGGGCTGTCTTCCATGCTCATTCAAAGGCTCGGCCGCGCTTAAAATAAGCCGTGGGCTCAACCGGATCGGTTTGCTCACGTTGCACTCAGCACCGCTACCGAAATCTCTGAGCGAACTGGATGTGACATGAGCGCTGACCTGCTGGACTGGACCGATGTGTTCGCCCTGAGCGACCTTGAGAACGAGGCGATCACCCCTGTTTCCATCGGCGAGAAGGCGCTCGTTCTTTATCGCTCCGGCGATGAGGTCAGAGCCTTCGACGGTAAATGCCCCCATAAGGGCGCACCGATGGAGCAGGGCGTGGCGTGCAAATCGCATCAGGCGACGTGCAGCTGGTCTGCCCTTGGCACAAGGCCAGCTTTTCGGCTGAAACCGGACGCCTGATCGAGCCACCCGCGCTCGACCCTCTCGCCCGTTATCCGGTGGAGATTCATGACGGGCGCGTTCTGGTCGGCAAGGTCGCGATCAAGCGCGACGCGCCAGAGCCCAAACAGGCAGATCAGACTGTGGCCCTGATCGGGGCAGGGGCAGCCGCGATTGCTGCCGCTGTGACGCTGCGTGAGGAGGGCTATGCCGGGCGTATTCTTCTGATCGGTCCAGAAAAAGAACTGCCTTATGATCGCACGGCGCTGAGCAAGATGACGCTGGGGAATCCCGATCCCGGCGCGACACCGCCGGCGTTGCGACCAGAGGCATGGTACCGCGAGCAGCGTATCGAGCGCGTGATCGATCGCGTCGTCAAACTGGATGTGGAAACCCGTAAGCTGACGCTCGAGAGCGGCTCTGAGCTGAACCCGGATCATGTGCTCCTCGCGACCGGGGCCGGCGCCAGAAGCATCGATATTCCGGGTGTGGAACTGTCAGGGGTGCACACTTTGCGGAGTGCTGAAGATGCAAGGGCCATCATTGCGACAGTCTCGGAAAATACGAGCGTGGTCGTGATCGGTGCCGGGTTCATCGGCATGGAAGCGGCTGCGGCCCTGCGCAAGCGGGGGGCTGGCGTGACCGTTCTGTCCAAGAGCGAGCTGCCGTTTCAGGCCCAGCTCGGGCGCGATGTCGGTGTTGAGATGCGCAGCCTGCATGAGAGCAAGGGCGTGGCCTTTGTCCCGTTTTGCAGCGCCAAGGCCATCAAGGGCGCCGAGCGCGTCGAATCCGTTACGCTCGATGATGGAAGCGAGATCAAGGCAGACCTTGTTCTGATCGGTATCGGCGCGCAGCCTGTTGTCGATTACCTGCCCGGGCATCTGGTGAGCGAAAATGGCGGGGTCGAGGTCGATGACGCCATGCGGGTTGCACCGCAGATCTATGCTGCGGGGGATATTGCGAGCGTTCTGCACGATGGTGAGCGCTATCGCATCGAGCACTGGCGCACGGCGCAAAGCCAAGCCTGCATCGCTGCTCGTGCCATGCTCGGTCTGACGCCGGGCACCTTGTCGACACCGTGGTTCTGGACCCAGCAATATGATCGCAAGATCGAGCATCTCGGCTGGCCTCGCAAATTTGCGCAGGTCAACATTGATGGTGACCCCAAGCGTTTCGATTTCACTGCCCGATATCTTGCCGAAGACGGTAAAATCGTGGGGATCGCAGCCGCCGGGCGACCAAAAGAGATGTGCGAGGCCGCTGTAACCTTCGACGATGCTTGACAGAGCGGGGGCGGAGCGGCTTCCTGCGCGTCATTCGCGGGCAGCCCCCGCACCCCCGGATGATACGAATCAGGAAGACGCCCATGCACCTTTATCGCACGCACAGCTGTAGCGCCCTGCGCGAGAGTGACGCCGGTCAGACCGTGCGTCTGTCCGGTTGGGTCCACAGCAAGCGCGATCATGGCGGACTTCTGTTTATCGATCTGCGCGATCAGACAGGCATGACGCAGATTGTCATTCCCTCGGGCACTGAGCTGCTCGACACCGTCGAGCGCCTGCGTGTCGAGAGCGTGATCACCGTCACGGGCGAGGTCGTCGCGCGTGAGGAAGGGCAGCGTAACCCGCATCTCCCGACCGGCGCGATCGAGCTCCGCGCACGCGAGATCGAGGTGCGGTCGCATGCTGCGGTGCTGCCTTTCCAGGTTGCAGGCAGCGAGAACTACCCCGAGGATCTTCGCCTCAAATATCGTTATCTCGACCTGCGTCGGGAGAAGATGACGGCCAATATCCGTCTGCGTTCGGCGGTGATCGCCAGCATGCGCAGCCGCATGATCGGTCACGGCTTTACCGAATTCCAGACACCGATCCTGACGGCGTCGTCACCTGAAGGCGCACGCGACTTTCTGGTTCCTGCACGACTGCATCCCGGCAAGTTCTATGCCCTTCCGCAGGCGCCGCAGCAGTTCAAGCAGCTGGCGATGGTGGCGGGGTTCGACCGTTACTTCCAGATCGCTCCCTGCTTCCGCGACGAGGCCTCACGCGCCGATCGTAGCCCCGGTGAGTTCTACCAGCTCGATTTCGAAATGGCCTTCGCAACGCAGGAAGACGTCTTCGCGGTGCTTGAAGATGTGCTGAGCGGTCTGTTCGCCGAGTTCGGCAAGGGTCGTAAGGTCGATACGGCACCGTTCCGCCGCATTCCTTATGATGAGGCCATGCGCCTTTATGGGTCGGACAAGCCCGATCTGCGTAACCCGCTTCTGATCAGCACGGTTACCGAAGCTTTTGCAGAGTCCGGTTTTGGTCTTTTCGCCCGCATTGCGGCCAATGGCGGTGAAGTGCGCGCTATTCCGGCACCGGGTGCAGGCACGCGTCCGCGCGGCTTCTTCGACAAGCTCAATAGCTGGGCGCGTGACGCCGGTGCAGGCGGGCTTGGCTACATCATCTTCGAGGAAGATGGCGGAAAGGGACCGATTGCCAAAAATCTTGAAGCCGATCGTGTCGAGGCAATCCGTGAGGCGTGCGGCCTCAAGGCTGGCGATGCCGTCTTCTTTGCCGCAGGCGAGGGCGATGCTGTTGCCAAGTTCTCGGGTCAGGTGCGCACGCGCATCGCGCAGGAACTCGATCTGATCGAGCAGGACGCTTTCCGCTTCTGCTGGATTGTGGACTTCCCGATGTTCGAGCGGAATGAAGAAACGGGTCAGGTCGATTTCTCGCATAATCCGTTCTCCATGCCGCAGGGCGGGCTTGAGGCACTGAATTCGCAGGATCCGCTGACCATCAAGGCGTATCAGTACGATATCGTCTGTAACGGCATCGAACTGTCATCGGGCGCGATCCGTAACCATCTGCCAGAAGTCATGATCCGTGCCTTTGCGATTGCCGGTTATGGCGAGGATGTGGTTGAGGCCCGCTTCGGTGGCATGCTCAACGCCTTCCGCTATGGCGCTCCGCCGCATGGGGGTTCGGCACCGGGTGTCGATCGTATCGTGATGCTGCTCGCAGATGAGCCGAATATCCGCGAAGTCATCCTCTTCCCGCTCAATCAGAGCGGTGAAGACCTGATGATGGAAGCACCGGCACCGGTCGAGCCCGCCCGTCTCAAGGAGCTTTCTCTGGCTGTTCTGCCGCCCAAGCCGAAGGCCACCGTCCAGAAGGACTGAGCCGGAAAGGCGATTACGCGTGAAACGGCTCTTATTCGGGTGTCTTGCAGGGCTTTTCGCTCTACCGCTTTCGGCGCGGGCGGAGGCCCTGCAACCGCATAAGGCCGTCTACGATCTGGCGCTTTCCCGTCTGAAGGCGGGAGCGCTGGCCGGGGCGAGCGGGTCTGCGACCTATCAGCTACGCGACCTCTGCTCGGTCTGGTCTGCCAGTCAGAAGCTCGATATCGAGGTCGTCAATGGGGATGGTAGCTCGAGTTCGATCAGCTATCAGGCAGCAACGCTCGAAGACAAAGACGCCCACAAGCTCGTTTTCCATACGATCCAGAGCCAGGACGGGCAGGTGACGGGCGAAACGGCGGGTGAGGCCACACGCCAGCGTCATGGCGAGATCGTTGTGCGCTACACCAAGCCTCAAGTCAGGCGTATCACCTTGCCTGCTCGAACCCTGTTCCCGCTCCAGCAGACTCAGGCTCTGCTGACTGCTGCGCATAAAAAATCCCTGCATCTTGCCCTCGATCTTTTCGATGGCAGCTCCGAAGCAGGAAGTATTCCGACCTATATCACGCTCGGTGTCTTTGCGACGCGAGACGCCAGCCTGGCGAGCCCGCTTCTGCAAGGACACCAGGCTGTGCCAATCTCGATTGCGAGCTTCGGCGCGGGTGCCAGCGCTTTGCTGCCCGACTCAGCTTATAGCGATGTGCTATGGAGCAACGGCGTGGAAGATCATCTTCTGATCGACTTCGGCGATTACGTTCTTTCCGGCACGCTCGCGTCGCTCAAGGACTTGCCGCGGTCACCATGTCACTGAGGCTTCTCAGCTACTAGGATGGAGCGTGGCTACGCCTGACACGGGACAAAGAACCTGCCCGCATCAGAGCGCGACTCATTCGCTACAGTTTTCCATGCGGCTCACCACTGGCGACGTCGCGCCGGAGCAGGATTCCTGCCTGCCTCGCCGCCGAGGCGATTGCAATCACGCTCCACGAAGACTGCGGCACTGAGAGCTTTTCAGCTCAGCGTGACGATGAGCGGGACATGGTCGGAAGGTTGTTCTTTCGCACGCTCGTCCCGATCCGGTGTGACGGAAACGAGGCGTTCGGTCAGGCGGGGAGAGAGCAGCGCGTGGTCGATGCGGAGCCCTGAGTTCCGCTGAAACGCGGCATTCTGATAGTCGTAGAATGTGTAGTGCCGCCCGGTGGGTGAAACTGCGCGTAGCGCATCGGTCAGGCCCAACCAAAGCAGGCGATGCCATCCGGCGCGGCTTTCGGGGCGAAGCAGGGCGTCATCCGGGCTCAGGGCGCCGGGAGCGTAATCCTCGTCTGTGGGGCAGACATTGAAGTCACCGGTAAACAGGAAATCTTCTTCCGCATCCAGAAGCGCCTTGCCGCGCGCTGCAAGCGCATCGAGGAACTGCAGCTTGGTGTCGAACCCGGCCGTGCCGCCCGAATTGCCATTCGGCAGATAAAGATTGCCGATCACCATGCCAGCAAGACGTATCTCGACATAGCGTGAGGCATCGTTCTCGAAGCCGGGCAGGCTTAGATGCGTCACTTCCGCAGGCTCTCGCGAGAGCATGGCCACGCCATTATAGGCTTTTTGCCCGACAACGACCGGATGATATCCTGCCTCTGCAAAGCTGGCCGGAAAGAGATGCGTTTCGCATTTCAGTTCCTGAAGGCAGAGCAGATCGGGTTTGACGCGGTCGAGCCAGTCCAGGACATGGCGCTCGCGCTGACGGATGGAATTGACGTTCCAGCTCGCGAAAGTGAAGCTCATACTGGCCGGATCACGCGAGCGAAAAGCTGGTGCCGCAACCGCAGGACGAGGCGGCATTGGGATTGGTGACCGCAAAATGCGCGCCCATCAGCTTGTCGATAAAGTCGAGCTGCGCGCCATCGAGCAGATCGAGGCTGACCGGATCGACAAGCACGGTGGCACCGTCCTGCTCGATCACCACATCATCCGCAGCACGGTCGGTATCGAGTTTGAACTGATATTGAAAACCGTTACATCCCCCGGCGAGAACCGCCACACGCAAGGCAAGCCCCGTCGGGTCCGGCTGCTGCGAGATGATCTCCGTGATCCGCGCTGCGGCACCGGGGGAGACCGAAAAGCGGCCCGAAACGGGCGCTGCGGAGGGGGGCGTGGTCTGGCTCATTTTTTCCCATATAATGCGCCCACTCGCGCTCTCAAAGCGTGCGATGTGGAGAAAGCGTATGATCAGCCAGGATGTCGCCCCCTATGCCGTGCGTCGAGAGACCGCGCGAGGCCGTCTCTATGCCGAGGATGACGCGCCAACGCGCTCGGCATGGCAGCGTGATCGGGACCGTGTCATCCACTCGGCGGGGTTTCGAACCCTGCAATATAAGACGCAGGTTTTCATCAATCATGAGGGCGATTTTTTTCGCACGCGCCTCACGCACTCGCTTGAGGTCGCGCAGATTGCCCGGTCTATTGCCCGACAGCTGCAGCTGGACGAAGATCTGACCGAAGCCCTGGCGCTGGCGCATGATCTCGGTCACACGCCTTTCGGTCATGCGGGTGAGGATGCTCTCAAGCTCTGCATGAAAGACTGGGGCGGGTTTGACCACAACACGCAGTCCCTTCGCCTCGTAACGCATCTGGAAGGGCGCTATCACGCCTTTGACGGGCTCAACCTTACCTGGGAGACGCTGGAAGGGCTTGCCAAACATAACGGGCCGGTCAAGCGCCCGACGCCCTATCTCACCGAGTACGACGCCCGGCATCATCTCGACCTTTCCAGCTATGCTTCGGCGGAAGCACAGGTTGCAGCGCTTTCGGACGATATTGCTTATCACGGCCACGATCTGGAAGACGGCCTGCGCGCCGGGCTTCTGGCGATGGACGATGTCGCCGGTCTGCCGATTGTCGGGCCAGCGCTCGAACGTGCTTTGGCGGGGGCCCGGGCGGATGACCGTTATGAGCGCGAGCGCCGCATTCGCCATGAGACGATCCGTCAGGTCATTAATGTGCTTGCGACAGATCTGACCCAGCAGACACGGGCTAATATTGCGGCCCTCAAACCGCAGACATCGGATGACATCCGCAATGCGCCGTTCCCGGTAGTGGCGTTCAGCGAAACCATCGCGCATGAAAACAAGGAAATTCGCAAATTTCTGTATGCGCGCATGTATCGTCACTGGAAGGTGAACCGCATGACGCGCAAGGCGCGCTTGGCGACGACAGAGGTTTTTGAGATCCTGGCCGAAGATCCGAGCCTGTTGCCCGATGGGTGGCGCGAGCATGCGAAGGCGGCAGACGCGTTCGGTCGCCGTCGCGTTGTGGCCGATTACATCGCTGGAATGACCGATCGTTTTGCGATGGATGAACATCGACGGTTGACGGAACTCTCCATGCTGGGTTGATACAGGCAGCAAGAACTCACGTCAGGAACGCAAGGCCTTTCATGTCAGACACACAAGCGCCCACCACAGATTGTCTTTTCGCCCGGTATCAGGGACAGGTGCGTGAGGCGCTGCGTTCTGTCGTGGCCGATCTGCCAGACGACATTGCCGCGCGTGTCGAGCTGACACCGGCCCGCGATGCGGCGCATGGAGACATGGCGACCAATGCTGCGCTGCTGGCATCGAAATTCGCCCGTCGCCGCCCTGCCGATATCGCCGCCGATCTTGTGCCGCTGCTCTGCGCCTTGCCGGGTGTTGCAAAGGCTGAAGCCGCAGGGCCGGGCTTTGTGAATCTGACCCTGAGCCCTGACGTGCTGCAATCGGTTGCCCGTTCGGTGATTGAGGCAGGAGCACGTTTTGGTGAGTCGCGTCTGGGTGCTGGCAAGCGCGTGAATGTGGAATATGTCTCGGCCAATCCGACCGGCCCGATGCATGTCGGTCATTGCCGCGGCGCTGTCGTTGGCGATGCGCTTGCCAATCTTCTGGCCAAGACCGGGCATGTCATCACCAAGGAATATTATATCAACGATGCCGGGGCGCAGGTCATCGCGCTGACCTGGGCGGCGTATTGGCGCTATCTTCAGGCGATCGGCACGCAGGTCGATGTGGAGACCTACTCCGCGCTTACGCCGACCGGCCTGCAATATCAGGGTGAGTATCTGATCCCGATCGGACAGTCGCTGGCAGAAGAGCATGGCAAGAGCCTCGCCGATTCTTCGGGGCAGGCAGCCGATCCGTCTGTCTGGTTCGAGATTGTCCGCGCGGCCACGCTCAAGGTGATGATGGAAGAGATCCGTACCGATCTCGGCCTGCTAGGCATCCATCACGACGTGTTTTCCTCGGAAGCCGAGACCCTTGCCAGTGGACGCGTCGATGACGCGATCAACGCCCTCGATACCAAGGGACTGCTTTACGAAGGCGTGCTCGAGCCCCCCAAAGGCAAGACGCCGGAAGATTGGGAGCCACGCCCCCAGACGTTGTTCCGCTCAACCCAGTTCGGGGACGATGTCGATCGCGCTTTGCGTAAATCCGATGGCAGCAACACCTATTTTGCCAATGATATCGGGTATCACGCGCAGAAGGCACAGGCTGCCGATGAGCTGATCGACGTGCTCGGTGCCGATCATGGTGGCTATGTCTCGCGTATGCGGGCTGCTGTCAGCGCCTTGACCGAAGGCGAGACGGGCTTCGAGGTCGTGATGTGCCAGATCGTGCGCATCATGAAGGGCGGCGAGCCTGTGCGTATGTCCAAGCGCGCCGGTACCTTCGTGACTTTGCGCGATCTTCTCGAGGAAGTCGGGCGTGACGCCGTGCGGTTCACCATGCTGACGCGCAAGGCCGACGCGCAGATGGATTTCGATCTGGATGCGGTCGTTGCGCAGACACGCGATAATCCGGTGTTCTATGTTCAATATGCCCATGCGCGCTGCCGCTCAGTCATGAGAAGCGCGGAAACGATGTTCGGAGCCGACGTCACCAGTGATGCGTCGCTCCTCGGAGCTGATCTGGCGCGTCTCGACTCTGACGTCGAGCTTGCCGTGCTGCGCCGCCTCTCCACCTTCCCGCGTGTGGTCGAGGGCGCGGCTCAGACGCGCGAGCCGCATCGCATTGCTTATTATTGCGGTGAGCTGGCAGCCGAGTTCCATGCCCTGTGGAACAAGGGGCGCGAGGACACGACATTGCGCTTCCTGCATGAGCAGGATCAGGCGGCAAGTCTTGCCAAGCTTGCTCTTGTTGCGTCCGTTGCGAGCGTCCTGCGCTGCGGTCTGGCCATTCTCGGTGTCGAGCCGGTTGAGGAGATGCGATGAACGACGAAAAGCCTGACTGGCGCGATGAGAAGACAGGAGAGGGGGATGGTTACGATCGTCCCCGCTCCACAGGGGGCGGCGAGCGACGCTCTAGCGATCCGCGCTTTACCGATACACGACCGCCGTCTTACGGGTCCGACTCAGTGTCGGCCTCTCGTGAAGGAGCCCGGTCTTCTTCTGCACGCGAACGTTTGAGCGCCGATTACGACGACGAACCTGTGTTTCGTCGCCGATCCGCCGGGGGCGGGCTGTCAGCGGTGCTGGGTTCTGACGTCATGACACGCAGGCTCGTCTATGGCGCTGCGGGGCTGGGTGCGTTGCTGGTCGTGGGCGTTGGGGGCTGGTCGCTTCTGGGTGGTCACTCTGGCGGCATTCCGGTCATTGGTCCGCCGCCGGGGCCCGTGCGTGATCGCCCCGCCGATCCGGGTGGGATGCAGATCATGTCCGGTGGTGCCGATCTCGATGTGACGGGCAAGGGGGAGGCGCATCTCGCTCCTGAACCCGAACAGCCGCGCCTGAAGCGCTGGCTGCCAGATCAGCCCCCGAGGCACCGGCACCGGCCGCAGCTGCAAAGACGGATGGTGCCGGGAGTACCGTCCCATCGGAGAGTTCGGTGGCGAGCGATTCTCAGCCTTCGGCACCGGCTGCGCCCGCTGGTGACACGGCTCATAGCGATCAGAGCGCTGTGCAGTCTCCGGCCGTGCCTGCGAAGGCCGCGCCGGAAAAGCCGCCTGTCGTGACGCCGGTTCCGCAAAAACCGGTGGCCGCTCCAGCGCCAGAGCCGGCTCCCGCTGCGAAAAACGCGAGCGCCGGGCAATTTATGGTGCAGCTTGCGGCTCTTGGGAGCGATGCCGACGCGAAGGCGACATGGTCCAAGCTGTCAAAGCAGGCGAGCGATCTGCTCTCGGATCGCGAACCGACGATCGAGCAGAAGACCATCAACGGGCATGTGTTCTATCGTCTGCGCCTTGGCGGGTTCGAGACGTCTCAGGCGGCACGCGCTTTCTGTGTGCGGCTGCATGCACGCTCCATCGCCTGCACTCCGGCGGTTTTCTGATCGGAATGGGTGAGGGGCTATGGTGAGCCGGGCGGATGCGGAGCAGGACTCCGCGCCCCATCTCTCTCTGACGGGGTTTGAGGGGCCGCTCGATCTGCTTCTGGATCTTGCCAGAGCGCAGAAGGTCGATCTGGCGCAGATTTCCATTTTGCAGCTGGTCGAGCAGTATCTCTCCTTCGTTGAAGACGCGCGTGAGATCCGCCTCGAACTCGCGGCGGACTGGCTGGTCATGGCGGCGTGGCTTACCTGGCTTAAGTCGCGTCTCCTCCTCCCAGTTGAAAACGAGCCTGATGGCGAAGCGGAAGAAGCCGCCGGATTGCTGCAGGGGCGCCTGCAGGAGCTGGAGGTCATCCGCAGTCTGGCCTTGTGGATCGATGACCGCCCGCGTCTGGGTGAACATGTCTTTGCCCGCGGATCTGGGGAGGACATGACACGGATCGATCGGTCTGGCCTGCGCGTGGATATGGTCTCGTTGATCGGGGCTTATCTGGCCATGACGCGGCGCCGGGGACGCAAGCGCTTTTATGCTCCGCCCCGCCCGCGCTACTGGACTGTGACCGAGGCGGTTTCTGCCTTGCAGCGTCTGTTGAATGCGAGCGAGGTAGCGGGCTGGCAAAAACTGACGGCTTTGCTCCCGACGCAGGATCTTGCCGCCCCCAGAGCCAGGGCTGCTGCTTTGGCAAGCGCATTGGTTGCAGGTCTGGAAATGGCCAAGAGCGGTCAGGTTGAATTGAAGCAGGACGGTGTCTTTTCGGAAATCATGCTCCGGGCACCCCAACGGGAAGAAGAGTAATGGACGCGCTGATAACCCTGTCCCGTCTGGTGGAGGGGCTGATCTTCGCCAGTGCCGAGCCGGTCTCCGAGGGCGCGCTCAGGCAGTTTCTGGTCGCGCAAGGGGCCGAAGAGACGCAGCTCGGTCCCGTGCTGCAGACCGTCATGGCGCGCTATGAAGATCATGCTGTCGAGCTGGTGGCTGTGGCGAAAGGCTGGCAGTTCCGCACGCGTCCCGAGCTTGCTCCTGCCCTGACGCGCATTATCGAGAAACCGCGCCGCCTCAGCCGTTCCGCAATGGAAACGCTGGCGATCATCGCCTATCATCAGCTGCACACGGGCCGATGTCGAGGGCATACGCGGCGTTTCGCTGAGCCAGACCGTCCTCGATACGCTGATCGAGGATGGACTCATTATGCCGAAAGGGCGCAAGGAAGTACCGGGAAGGCCCATTTTATGGGGTACTTCGGCGCATTTTCTCAGCAGTTTCGGGTTGAGTGACCTCGGTGCGTTGCCGCGACGTGAGGAGCTTCTGCTTGACCCGGATGCGTCGGGGCAGGAGGGTCGCGTCGTTACCCAGCAAGGCATAAGATAGGGCGAGTTTGGATCGCGCTTTTGGGATGAGTGGGGAAGATGTTCGATTTTAGCTGGTCGGAAATAGCGCTGATCGTTGTCGTTGCGCTGGTTTTCATCGGCCCCAAGGATATGCCGACGGCCATTCGCGCCGTCAGCCGGGGGATCAAGGCGGTGCGCCGCATGGCGTCCGAATTCCAGGGGCACGTGGATGAGATGGTGCGCGAAGCCGATCTGGGGGAAGCCCGTGATCATCTGCGCGATCTCAAGCGTTTCGATTTTCGTGACCGGATTGCGCGCACGCTCGATGCTGACCAGACCATCAGCAAGAGCCTCGATTTCACCCCACCGCCCTCCCTGTCTTCGCCCAGCACGGCTCCTTATGTCGGATCGCCCTCTGTCCTTCCCCTGACCGGGCCCGGTGTGACAACGACCGAGACCCAGACGCAGGAAGAGGACACGGTGCAGGCTCCTGCCATATTGCCGCCTGCAACGGCCAAACGTCTGCGGCACGAGAAAAAGCTGTGGCAGGCGCCGTCGGTCATCCCGCCTCTGCGTGTCATCCATAACGGGCGTCGTGTTGCGCTTGATGGCGTGCCGTCACAGGCTCCGTCGACTCTGCCGCCTGCAGCCGTAACCCTTCATCAGACAGTCTGACCGATCGCGCCATGACCAATCAAAATTCAATCGACGACAAGGCGATGCCGCTCCTTGAGCATCTGGTCGAGTTGCGCAAGCGGCTGATCTGGGCCGGGGCGGCGTTTATCATCGCCTTTCTGCTCTGCTATCATTCTCCGAACAGATCTACCTGTTTCTGGCCG
This sequence comes from Asaia astilbis JCM 15831, assembly GCF_000613845.1. Taxonomy (GTDB): domain Bacteria; phylum Pseudomonadota; class Alphaproteobacteria; order Acetobacterales; family Acetobacteraceae; genus Asaia; species Asaia astilbis. The sequence goes on along the minus strand of NZ_BAJT01000011.1, from coordinate 100,704 downwards.
AGCCTTTGGCCAAGGTCATGCGTCAGCAGGGCGAGCAGCCGCATCTGATCTATACGGCGTTGTCAGAGGCGTTCTTCACCTATGTCCGCGTCGCTTTCTTTGGAGCGGCCTTCCTGTCCTTTCCGATCATCGCGATTCAGGCGTGGATCTTCATCGCACCGGGGCTGTACCGCAATGAAAAGCGGGCTTTCCTGCCCTTTCTGATCGCAACGCCTGTGCTGTTTCTGGTGGGGGCGACGCTGGCTTACTATTTCGTCTTTCCGATTGCCTGGCGTTTCTTTCTGTCGTTTCAGACGGCTCCGGCAGGATCGCATGGCATGCATATCGAGCTGCAGGCCAAGGTTTCGGATTATCTCTCTCTCGTCATGAAGCTGATTCTGGCTTTCGGTGTCGCGTTCGAGCTTCCGGTCGTTCTGACGCTTCTGGCGCGCGTGGGTATTCTGACTTCGGCGGGCCTTAAGAAATTCCGTCGCTATGCCATTGTGGGGGCGTTCGTGGTCGCCGCTATTCTGGCTCCGCCTGATATGATTACTCAGGTGGCTCTCGCAGTGCCTTTGATCTTTCTGTATGAAATTTCGATCGTCACGGCTCGGTTTGCCGAGCCCCGTCCGGCGACACTCGACTGATCGACATGGGAACTGACTGACATGCATGATTTGCGCGCTCTTCGCGCCGACCCGGCAGCTTTTGATGCAGCTTTGGCGCGCCGTGGCCTGTCGCCCGTGGCTGATGATCTGGTACGTCGCGACGAAGAGCGTCGCGCCGCTCTGGCCGCCCTTCAGGAACAGCAGGCCCAGCGAAAGACTCTGGCAAAAGAGATCGGGCAGGGTAAGCGGACCGGGGCGGATACGAGTGCGCTGGAGCAAAAAGCGGTCGAGCTGCGTGATGAAATCGCAGGGCTCGAGACGAAGGCCAACGAGATTGATGGCGCCATTTCAGCTGTGTTGGCCAGTCTGCCCAACCGGCTGGATGCCAGCGTGCCCGAAGGCGCGATGAGGCCGCCAATCAGGTGGTGCATCAATGGGGTGATCTGCCGGAATTCGATTTCGAGCCCAAGCAGCATTTCGAGCTGGGCGAGCAGCTCGGGCTGATGGATTTCCCGACGGCGGCAAAGCTTTCCGGAGCCCGTTTCACGGTGTTGCGCGGTGCGTTGGCCCGTCTGGAGCGCGCGCTGGGGCAATTCATGCTCGATGTGCATACGCAGGAATTCGGTTACAGCGAGACGATTGTGCCGCTGCTCGTCAATGACGCGGCAATGTATGGCACGGACAAACTACCGAAATTTGCAGAAGATTCGTTTCAGACCACGGATGGCCGCTGGCTGATCCCGACGGCAGAAGTGCCTCTGACGGCCAGCGTGGCAGGAGATATCCTCGATGCCAAGCGCTGCCCATAAGGATGACGGCGCTCTCCAGCTGCTTCCGATCCGAGGCGGGGTCTGCGGGGCGCGATGTGCGCGGCATGTTGCGTCAGCATCAGTTCAGCAAGGTCGAACTCGTCTCGGTTACGACGCCAGAGGCCAGTGCCGATGAGCACGAGCGCATGACACGCTGCGCCGAGAGCATTCTTGAGCGCCTCAATATTCCCTACCGTCGTATGCTGCTTTGCGCCGGTGATACGGGCTTTGGCGCGGTCAAGACCTTCGACCTCGAAGGCTGGCTGCCGGGTCAGAAAGCCTGGCGTGAAATCTCGTCCTGCTCCAATACCCGCGATTTTCAGGCACGCCGGATGAATGCGCGTTACCGCGCCGAAAACGGTCCGGCCTTTGTGCATACGCTGAATGGGTCCGGGCTCGCGGTTGGCCGTACGCTGATCGCCGTGCTCGAAAATGGCCAGACGGCCGAGGGCGCCATCGAAATCCCTGCGGTGCTTCAGCTATATGGGGGGCTCGACCCGGATCGGCTGATCCCGACTGGGTTGAGGACGGATTGCACATCCCCGGCGTACAGATCATCGGGGCTGTCGTGATGGTTTGTGGGAGGATGGCACCTGATTGGAAGGGTGCCGCTCTCCGTCCGCCCCCGAAGATATCGAAGCGCCCTGCCTTTGCGAAGGTATTGCAGAGTTAAGGAAGACGACCATGCATCTGACTGAACCGACATCCCGTGCAGACCGCGTGTTGGTGCTGCTGCGTCAGATTGTCGGAACACCTCATGTTCTGGTCGCCCCTCACGCCACGGCGCCTTACACCAAAGGGTATCGCTTCGGTTCAGGCAAGGTGCGCGCTGTCGTGCGGCCTCGCACGCTGGTGGAGCTCTGGCGTGTTGCCGAGACATGCGTGGCGGCCAATCAGATCATGATCGTGCAGGCGGCGAATACAGGTCTGACGGGAGGCTCGACCCCTGACGGCGATACCTATGATCGCCCGATTATCCTGATCAATACGCGCCGTTTGCGTGGGATGCATCTGCTCTGCGGTGGCGAGCAGGTGATCTGCCTGCCGGGCACGACCCTGCACAAGCTGGAGACAACCCTGGCGCGTCACGGACGCGAGCCTCACTCGGTGATTGGCTCCTCCTGCATCGGGGCATCGGTACTGGGCGGGATCAGCAATAATTCGGGAGGCGCGCTCGTCCAGCGCGGCCCGGCCTATACCGAGATGGCGCTCTTCGGGCGTGTGACGGAAGAAGGACGACTCGAGCTCGTCAATCGTCTGGGGATCAAGCTCGATCCGGACCCGATCAAGGCGCTGGCGCGTCTCGAGAGTGGGGCCTTCAGTGCCGAAGAGATCGAATGGCCCGATGCCAAGGGGCATGATGATCGGTATGTCGACCATGTGCGTGATGTCACGGCTGACACACCCGCCCGTTTCAATCAGGATCCATCGCGCTGGTACGACGCGTCGGGCTGCGCGGGCAAGCTTGTGGTTTTCGCCGTGCGTGTCGACAGCTTTCCGGCGGAAAAGGCAGTCGCGTCTTTTATGTGGGCACCAATAGCACGGCGGTGCTGGAGGATTTGCGGCGCCATCTTCTGACCGCCTATCACGAACTCCCCATCGCAGGAGAATATATGCATCGGGATGCTTTCCGCATTGCCGAAGCCTATGGACGCGACACAGTTGCATTGATCCGGCACGCGGGAACGCGGAACATCCCCCGGCTTTTTGCGGCCAAGGCGTGGCTCGATGACTTCTTTTCCGGCTTTTCCTGGCTCCCTTCGCATCTGACCGATAAAGTCATGCAGCGCCTGGGGCGTTTACTGCCCGTGCAGGTGCCGCATCGCATGCGTGATTTCGAGGTACGCTTCGAGCATCATTTGATGCTTCGCGTGTCACGCCGCTTTGCGGGAAGCATCAGCGAGCATCTTCATCAGATATTTGCTTCAGGGGCAGGCGGTGAGGGGGACTGGTTCGCCTGCACGGAAGAGGAAGGGAAGCTTGCCTTCCTTCATCGTTTCGCTGCAGCGGGCGCTGCATTGCGTCTTCGAAACGTGCAGAACGGAAAAAAGAGGGAGATCGTTGCCCTCGATATCGCACTACGTCGTAACGATCGTGACTGGTTTGAAGCGCTTCCGGACGCACTCGGTCAACGTGTCGAGCACGCGCTCTATTACGGGCATTTTCTGTGCCATGTCCTGCATCAGGATTATGTTCTCAAGCCCGGTGAGTCAGCCGAGGCGGTGGAGCACGAGATGCTGAGATTGCTCGATAAACGAGGCGCTCGTTACCCAGCTGAACATAATTTGGGTCATCTCTACGAGGCTGGATCCAAAATACTGGACCACTACCGGGATCTTGATCCGTGCAACTGTCTCAATCCCGGTATTGGAAGGTCGACAAAGCTAAGAAATTGGAAAGCAGAGAGTATCCGAGAGCAGAATTAGTCTTTGGAGAAAAGGGTGGCGCCTCGAGCTCCCTAACCGATGAGGGAGGCCGAGAGCCGCAGATCCGGTTTAAGGCGGACCCACCCCGTTATACTTGGCGTGTGCGAAGAAAACCCGGACCGAGGTCATAGTTTTCGGCGATAATGTGCTTACGGAAAAACCAGACGACATATCTGTATTCCTTCTTCACATGGCGCGGGATGCGCACTATTTCGCGTTGGCCGTATTTTACTTCACTCTTCGAAGTGATTTTCGAAGAATTATTTGAAGCAACTTCGGTTGCCGCAAAGAAACGCTAGCGCGGTTTTTATGACGAATGGAAGAACTTTCTGCGTCGATTCCGAGAAAAAATTTATCGCTTCGACTCGAGTGATCGCAATCTCAAGGCGGCATAAGGCTTTTGAGGGCAAAGCCGGGACCGAGAAGTCTCGTTAAAGCGAGTCGCGCGGTGGGCAGGCAGCCTTCGATCACTCTGTGAGGGAGCTATGGGGCGACCGCCGGTCGCATGTCGGTCGCGACAGCACGGAGGAACGGGAGATCGGCTTCCGGCCCTCTGTGAGGAGCCGGGAGCGCTATCTTATTCCAGCGTGGAGTCTGGTGCGGCTGAGGTGACGCAGTCTTAGCCGCGTCCTCGTCCCTGTTTCTTGCCGCTTTTCTTGTCTTTGGGTCCTCGTCCGGCTGCGGTTGGGCGTGCGTCGCGAGGGGCCGGAGGCTTGCCGAAGGGACGCTTGCCGCCGGGCCTCTGGCCCGGAGCGCCCCGCTTCTGGTGTTCACGTTCACGGCTCTGCTGGCGCAGGACGGCTTCGATCCAGTCATTGAGCGCTGTCGTGTTGTCTTCTGCGGCCTGCTTATCCGTGTAGGCGTCGGCAAAGCGCAGGGCGAGCCAGCGCCAGGCGACGAGGCGCTTATGCCTCTTTTCTGCGCGCTCCAGTTCTTCGCGCCCAGCCTGGGAGGGCTGCACGAGACGACCTGTGCCGGGCGGCGGGACGCGCCGGCCCGCAGCGTGATCGCTGGCCCAGCCGACCAGGCGCGTAATGCCATTATCGCGCTCGTCGATCGGACACATGGCGTAGACCCAGCGCTGGATCAGGCTCAGTCCTTCGACACCTTCAAGCGCGGAGGCGATTTCGAAAGCCTGATCCATGTCCGCAAGGCGGTAATTCGGGTCATCCGCACGCAGAACGGCGCGTTTGATGCGCACCAGAACGCCGTAGAGACTATCCGTCTCGATTTCCTCGGCCACGGCTCGAACAATGTCTGCGTCAGGCTGGACGAGCGGACGCAACTCCGTGATTGGCTCGGGTGGGGCGATCAGCATCTTGCGGATATGGGCAGGCGTCCCGGCTTCACCCAGAACGGCAACGATGCCGTTCTCATGATGGCCATAGCGCCCGGCGCGCCCGCCAATCTGCTTGATTTCCTGCGCAGTCAGATCGCGTGTCTGCTTGCCGTCATATTTACGCAGCGCGCTGAAGACCACCCGCTTGATCGAGAGATTCAGGCCCATGCCGATGGCATCGGTGGCCACCAGAATTTCAGCCTCGCCATTATTGAAGCGTGCGGCTTCTGCACGGCGGACTTCCGGGCTGAGCGCGCCATAGACGACGGCCACTCTCTTGCCGAGCGTGAGCAGCTCGGCGCGCAGATCCAGCACTTCACGCCGTGAGAAGGCGATCAGCGCGTCACCGGCCTCCAGATCGCGGAGCCTGAGCGGGGCGCTTGCCGCACGCAGGGGCGATTTGCGTTCCAGAGTGATTTCATCGAGCGGATCGTCGCAAAGCTCTGCGATGCGTCTGATGAGCGGAATGCAGTCAGGTGCGCCAAGGATATAAAGATGTCGTGCAGGAACGCCCATGATCGCGGCTGTCCAGGCAGCGCCCCGATCGGGGTCCATCAGCATCTGCGCTTCGTCGATCAGGGCAACATCGACCGGGTTGTTGAACGGACACATTTCCACCGTTGCGGCCAGATGGCGTGCACCGGGGAATTCGATGCGCTCTTCACCCGTTGCGAGCGAGGCGGGGACACCGCGAGACAGGAGGGATTCCCGAAATTCGTGGGCCAGAAGACGCAGGGGCGCCAGAGCCAGTCCGCTCTCGGCATTGGCCAGCGCATTGAGCGCAGTATAGGATTTTCCCGAATTGGTCGGACCGGTGACGAGCGTGATGCGTCGCTTGAGTGAGCGCGCGGTGCGAAAATGCGCCACGTAACGATCAAGGGCTGCAACACGGGCAATGACGGCGTTGCCGACTTTCCGCCCCGCGAGCGCCGGTGTGCCGCGTTCTCCTCCGCGCCACTCGGCAAGTTGCGAGCGAAGACGCTTCAGAATTTCAGGATCGAACTCGAATTTTTCGGTGCCGTCAGGCTGAGGCGTACGCCGTGTAACGGGCAGGCGATTCTCAGCAATCCAGCGCAGGGCCTCACGGGGCGTACAATGCAGGATAGCGGGCACCTGATCGAACTCGACGAGGCTTTCTTCCCACGCCTTGAGACGCTCGTTTTCACGCTTGCGACGGGCCTCGGCACGGGCCTCGATCCGCTCTTCTTCCTCTCGTCGGGCTTTCTCGCTGGCGATCAGCTCGGCTTCGAACCCGGTATCTTCGACACCGAAGGCAGAGGCCACGACCTGAGCCAGACGGTCGATTTGTCCGCCCGAAAGGAAGGTTCCCGCATCGCTCAGATCGGCCTGAACGGCTTCGAGCACATCTCGCGGTGTGTGGCCCATCTCGCGCAAGCGCGTAGCAAGAGTATCGTCGAGTGTGCTGCGCAGCAGCGTCATGTCGGCTCGCGGATCATGGACGCGGCTGACGGCATCGAGAATATCGGGCTTGCCGATCCAGAGTTCACCCGCGCGACGGGTGGCATTCATCAGCTGTGCGGCCCAGTCCTTGCGTCGGACATCGCAGAGCAGACGCTCATACTCTGAAGGCAGGATCCGTTCGGCACCGGGCGTCAGGCTGCGCGCGATCAGTTTGAGAAGGCGCGGCTCCTCCTTCGGCGTTGGAGAAAGGCCCGTATCCTCGACGGCCAAAGCGAGAGCGTGATCGGCGGGGGAGTGTGCAGAATCCATGACTCCGTTTGTGCGTTATGGCGCGGCTTGCTGCAACGTCAGACTTGCTGAAGTCGATGTTTCGCTCCGGGATTGTGTTCCGTTCGACCCGGAGGGCGAAGTGGCGCCCGTCGCGTTACTTTGCGACCTGTAGGCTCCAAAGGGTAATGCTCCAAATCGGGACTGCATTAGTCCTAGAATCCGCATCGATCCCGTAAGTATTTACCTCGCAAGACGCAAGGATTGGCGCTGCCGATAATGGAGGCGCGCGTGTCTTTTTCTCCCGAAATGCCCACCGTTAATTTTTTGCAAATCATTCCGATCGTTAGATGGTGATCGGCAACGCGGTCAGCCACGCGTTGGGCAAAAAAACAAGCAATGACAGCCGCGATTGTAGATCGAGAAAGAGTCGAAATGAGCGAACAGGAACTGCCTGACATTAAAGCTCGTCAGGATTTCATGGGCATGAACGAGAGCGATTTTCGTTCTCTTCGATCCATCCAGGCACTGATCGATCAGGATCTGCCGAAATCTCTCGAGAAACTCTACACTCAGATTCGCAGAACGCCGCAGGCCCGGGCATTTTTCTCCTCCGAAAGCCATATCTCTCAAGCCCATCGAGCACAGCAAGCCCATTGGCAGCGCATCGCAGCGGCTGATTTCGGCCCGGATTACGTTAGAAAAGTGCAGGGGATCGGTGCAGCCCACGCCCGGATTGGACTGGAGCCCAGCCTCTATATCGGTGGATATGGGGTTATCCTCGATCATCTCCTGCGGGCCGTGATCGATGACGGTTTGAAACGGGGTGGTCTGCTATCGCGCATCACGGGGCGTCAGGCGGGCCAGGTGGCCGATTCAGTCAGTGCCCTGTCCAAGGCTGTGCTGATCGAGATCGACCTGACAGTGTCCTGCTATCTGGACAAAATCGAGCAGAAGCGGCTGGAGTTGCAGGCGGAGCAGGAGCGCAGGGCCGAGGAGGATCGCTATGTGATCGATGTTCTCGGCAAGGCTCTGACGGCGCTCGCCAATGGTGATCTTGTCTGCCGTATCGACAAGGACAGGATCCCGGACAGGCTGGATGCCCTCAGGCAGCACTTCAACAGAACTGCCGAGAAGCTGGAGCAAAGCCTTCAGAAGATCTCGTCGAATGCCAGCGATGTCGCCCTGAATGCCGAAGGGATCAGACAAAGCGCTGAATATCTTTCGCAGCGGAGCGAGCAGCAGGCCGCAACCCAGGAGGAAATGTCAGCCGCGCTGCTTCAGATCACTCAGGCGTCGGTAAGACAGCCGATGAGACGCAGAAAGCAAATCATATGGCCGATATGGTGCGTACGGATGCCGAGCAGGCGGGCAAGGTCGTGCAGGACGCGGTCGATGCCATGTCGCGAATAGAGACTTCCTCTGCTGAAATTGCCGGGATCATCTCGATCATCAATGAGATTTCGGTCCAGACCAATATTCTGGCGCTTAATGCGGGCGTCGAGGCGGCTCGAGCCGGAGATGTCGGGCGCGGCTTTGCTGTCGTCGCGAATGAGGTCAGAGCGCTGGCGCAGCGTTCGGCCGATGCGGCGACGGAAATCTCGTCATTGATCGGGCTGTCGGGGAGCAATGTTAAATCTGGATCCGTTCACGTGAATGATGCGGGCGCGGCGTTGCGCCGCATCGTGACCCAGATTCATGAGATTAATAACACCGTGGCGAGTATCGCCACGTCCACCCACGGTCAGTCGGTCAGCATCACCGAACTGAGCAACGCCATGGGAGAGCTGGAGCTGACCACCCAGAAAAATGCCTCAGCCGCAGAAGAGAGCGCCTCCTCGGCGAGGAAACTGGTGGAAACATCGGATTCCCTGACGCAGCTCGTTTCCGAGTTCAACATGTAGGCATCAATAAGAACAGCGTGCTCCTGCCTCGGTGTCGCAAGGGGGGCGGTGATGAGTTGGCGGGCTTGTCCGAGCGCGCGTTTCGTTCTCCTATACGAAAACGAAACGATCTGAAGGAGCCCGCGGTGCGGTTCAAGCAAGCCCCGAAACTGACTGTCCTACTCGGTCTGACGACCCTTCTTGCGGGCACAGCCCTTGCGGAACCGCATATGGGACCGCCGCCACCTCCGCCCGGTCCCGATGGCGGCCCCGGCGGTGTGCAGGGCCCGGCTTTTCTGATGAAGCCACAGCATGTGCTGAGCGACGGGAGCGTGACGATACGCGGGCAGGCGATTCCCTATCAGACGGAATCTGGCACGCTCATCATCCATCCTGAAGGATGGGATGATGCCAATCCTGACCCCAAGGCGCCTCAGGCTGTCGCGTCCGTTTTCTACGTCGCCTATTTCAAGAAGGGCGCGCATCCTGGAAACCGTCCGATTACCTTCGTGTATAATGGCGGTCCGGGCTCATCCACAGTCTGGCTGCACATGGGCGCACTGGTCCCAAGCGCGTTGTGACAGTGGATGACCAGCCCACACCGGCGGCGCCTTACAAGGTGGTCAATAACGACGATTCCCTTCTGGATGCGACCGATCTCGTCTTTATCGATGCACCCGGCACCGGCTATGGCCGCGTCATCGGCAAGGATCGCGACAAGGCTTTCTACGGCACCGATCCCGATGCGGCCGCCTTTACCGATTTCATCGCGCAGTTCCTGTCGCGCCACGGGCGCTTCAATTCGCCCAAATATCTTTTCGGGGAGAGCTACGGCACAACGCGCTCGGCGATCATTGCGAATGCCCTGCGTGAAGATAAGGGCATCGACCTCAATGGCGTCATTCTGCTCTCGCAGATCCTGAATTACGGCAATTCCATCGATCGGGCGCAGAGCAATCCGAGCAACGATCAGCCTTATGTGCTCGGTCTGCCAAGCTTTGCCGCGACGGCATGGTATCACCACAAACTCCCCAATCAGCCCGGTGATCTGAAAGCGTTCCTGACCGAGGTCGAACATTTTGCGCTCACCGAGTACGCTTCGGCACTGCAGGACGGGACGGGGATCAGCGACGAAAAGCTGAAGGCGACCGCAGAGAAGCTCCATCACTATACGGGTCTGCCGGTCGACTACATCATCAAGGCCAATCTGCGCGTCAATGGGGGTGAGTTTGCCAAGACCCTGCTCGGCGATCAGGGCATCGATACGGGCCGTCTCGACAGCCGGTTCTCTGGCCCGAGCATGGATCCGTTAGGTCAGACCCCCGAGTACGATCCGCAATCGGCGGCGATGGAGTCCGCCTATGTGGCGGCGTTCAATGACTACGCTCATACGACGCTGCATTACGGCGCCGACCCGTCTTTTGGCGATGGGTATATGGAATACCGCGTCAGCGCCCATAGCATCGGAAAATGGAGCTTCACGCATAAGCAGCCGGGCCAACGCGGTCAGGCGCGCGGTGAACCCAACGTGCTGCCCGATCTGGCAGCTGCGATGAAGGCAAACCCGGCGCTGCAGGTGATGTTGAACCAGGCTTTTACGACCTCGGGACGCCCTATTTCGAGGGTGTGTATGAAATGCGTCATCTACCGATCCCGCGTGCGCTCGCGAAAAATATCGAGATCAAGCAATATGCGTCGGGCCATATGGTCTACGCGCATCTGCCTGCGCTGCATGAAATGCACGATAACGTTTCGCAGTTTATTGCAAGGACGCATCCAAAATCGTCGTAATAATTTAAAACAGGCGTGACTGTGGGGTTTTCAAAGGGCGAAAGGATGCTTTAGAAATTTCGCCACTTTGGGCGGTGTCAGACCGCCCGCCCCCTGTTTGTTTGCGAAAGACTTCCGATGAACGCGCCCGTCTCGCTTCCCATGCCGACCATCTCCGAGCCTCTGACCGGGCTTCTGCCTGTTGAAGGGCATCCGGGTCAGTATCGTCTGGCACCGCCCAGCAAGGAATACGGTCACCTTCAGGCATGCGAAGTGCTGAGCGTTCATCACTGGACAGACCGCCTCTTCACCTTCACCTGCACCCGTGACCCCGGCCTGCGTTTTGAAAACGGTCAGTTCACGATGATAGGCATCGAGGTTGAGGGCAAGCCGCTCCTGCGCGCCTATTCCATCGCCTCGGCCAATTATGAGGAAGAGCTCGAATTCCTCTCCATCGCAGTGGAAGACGGCCCGCTGACGTCACGTCTGCGCCATGTGAAGGTGGGCGATACCGTGCTCGTCGGGCGCAAGCCTGTCGGGACGTTGCTGCTCGACAATCTTCGTCCGGGCCGGAACCTGTATTTCCTCTCGACCGGAACGGGTCTGGCGCCGTTCATGAGCCTGATCGAAGATCCGGAATGCTACGAGCGCTACGAGAATGTGGTGCTTAGCCATACGGTGCGCGTTTCGGGCGAGCTGGCTTATCTGAACCATATCCGCCACGACCTGCCGAAGCATGAATTTCTCGGCGAGTTCGTCTCCAAGCAGCTCAAATACTATCCGGCTGTCACGCGTGAAGACTACGCCGTGACGGATCGCATCACCACGTTGATCGAAAACGGCAAGATCTTCGAAGATCTGGGCCTGCCCAAGCTCGATCCCGAGCATGATCGCGTGATGATCTGCGGGTCGCCCGAGATGCTGGCCGACACCGAAAAGCTTCTGCTCGCCATGGGGTTCGATGAGGGCAATATGAGCAATCAGGGCTCTTATGTTGTCGAAAAGGCTTTTGCGGAACGCTGAGCCCTTTTGGCCCGTTCTGAACGGGCGCAACAAAGAGCGATGATGATCTTGTGCGCGGTCGGGAGCTCTCCCGGCCGCGTTTTATATTGGAGAGAAGCCTCATGCCGGATTTCGATCTTTTTGTGATAGGTGCCGGATCCGGCGGCGTGCGCTGTGCGCGTATCGCTGCCCAGAACGGTGCGCGTGTCGCCATTGCCGAGAGCCGCCATTGGGGCGGCACCTGCGTTAATCTCGGCTGCGTCCCCAAAAAACTGATGGTATACGCCTCCGAAGCTGTCGAAGCAGCGGATGATGCCCGTGCCTATGGGTGGGATGTTCAGCTTGGGAAGCATGACTGGCCGCGCTTCATCGCCGCCAAGGACAAGGAAATCGAGCGCCTCGATGGCATCTACAAATCCATGCTGGGCAAGGCGAATGTCGAGCTCTTCGTGGGGCGGGCACGTCTGATCGATGCCAATACGGTTGAGATCGGTCCGGGGCCTCTGGATGAGAATGCTGAGCAAGCGTGTGACAGCGTCGAAGATCGTGATTGCCACGGGGGGGCGCCCTGTGCGCGCACCGATTGAAGGCGCAGAGCTGGGCATCATCTCCGATGAGGCGTTTCATCTGCCGCAGCGCCCCGAGCGGGTCTGCATCATCGGCGGTGGCTATATCGGGATCGAGTTTGCCGGAATCTTTGCAGGGCTGGGCTCGAAGGTCGATCTGATTTTCCGTCAGGATCTGCCTTGCGTGGCTTCGATCAGGAACTGCGCGAGCAGCTGCTTGAGGCATTGCCGAAACATGGCATTACCGTTCATGCAGGCATCTCTCCTGAGAAAATCGAGGCTCTCGAAAACGAAACGCGCCGGGTGAGCCTCTCGAACGGCGAGAAGATCGAGACGGATTGTGTGTTCTTCGCGACGGGGCGCAAGCCGAATGTCGACGGGTTGGGGCTGGATGCGGTCGGGGTGAAGACCGAAAAGGGCGCGATCGTGGTCGATGCCCAGTCGACCAGCTCGGTGCCAAATATCTACGCCATTGGTGACGTAACCGACCGGATCAATCTCACGCCGGTTGCGATCGGTGAGGGGCATACGCTGGCAGAGCGTCTGTTCTCCAAGCACCCGCCGCGTGACTGGTCTTACGAGACGACACCCAAAGCGGTGTTCTTCTCCGAGACACTCGCAAGCGTCGGGCTGACTGAGGAAGAGGCCGCCAGGCAGGCCGATCTCGAGGTCTTTACGGCGTCATTTCGTCCTTTGCGCCAGACTCTTATCGGACGCGATCGCAAAGCTTTTATGAAGCTCGTGGTCGAGCGTGAGAGCCAGAAAGTCGTCGGCGCACATATGATGGGCGAGGCGGCTGCGGAGCTGATGCAGGGTGTTGCTATTGCCGTCACCGGTGGGCTCACCAAGCGTGATTTCGATCGTACGATCGGCATCCATCCGACGACAGCAGAGGAATTCGTCACGATGCGCAGCCCGACGCGTCAGGTCAGTAAGACGGCCTGATCCAGAGTGCACCCGGCCCGTAATCGGGCCGGGTGTTCAGTTGGACTTTAAGCCTGCGTGCTGGCCAGAAAGCCAAGAAGATCTCGGTTCAGGGCTTCGGCGTCGGTCGCAAAGAGACCGTGCGGTGCGCTGTCATATTCAACATAGCGGGCGTGCGGCACGAGTTCGCTGACGCGTTTACCTGTCAGCTCGTAAGGCACCGTTTTGTCACCCGTGCCATGCACAACCAGAACAGGCACGGTCAGAGCTGCGAGATCGAGGCGGAAATCGGTCCGGCTGAAGCTGTCGATGCAGTCGAGTGTTGCATTTGGGCTCGCCATGATGCCGAGCGTAAAGCTCCAGTCGATCAGCGCCTGACTGACAGGTTTACGGATCAAGCTGACGCCATAGAACCCTTTGAGAAATTCGGCGAGGAAGTGAAAGCGATCGCGGCGGATCTGCGCCTTGAAATCTGCGAAGACATCGACGGGCACGCCGTCAGGATTATCGGATGTCTGGAGCAGGAAAGGCACGACGGATGCAATCAAGCCGACCCCAGCCAGTCGCGAGGTGCCATAGCGACTGGCATAGCGGGTTACTTCCCCTCCGCCCATTGAAAAGCCCACGAGGCTCAGATCGGTCAAGTTGAGGTGCTCGATGAGTTCAGCAAGATCCGTCGTCAGGGTTTCGTAGTCATAACCGCCGTAAGGGTGGCTGGACTGTCCGAAACCACGACGGTCATAGGTGATGACACGATAGCCAGCTTCGAGCAGCGCCAAGGTCTGAAACTCCCACATATCGCCGGTCAGCGGCCATCCATGGACCAGAAGAACCGGACGACCCGCGCCCATATCCTTGTAGTGGAGGCTGTTTCCATCACGCAGTTTCAGCGAGGGCATGATCGCATCCTTTTCGAGCGGTTCAGAGAGGGTCGAAGGCAAGAACTGGCCTTCAGCACCTGAGTTCCCGAGGCGACGTGAGTGTGATCATTCGAAACTCGCAGAGACGGTCGCGATCGCGGCGAAACCGGTCCCGACGGCATAGGAGGGCTGCGAACCGACCAAAGTCTTGCCCCCGATGCCTTTGATGGCTACGGCGGCCGTTGGCGTAAAACCCGTGACGGATGAAAGGTAATGCACGTCGCCGATATTCATGAGGCTCACCATGGCCTTGGGGTGAACCCGTCCAAAGCGTGGCAGCCAGCGACCGATGGAGCATCTGCCGTGAAATAGGCTGGAATGCTTTGATCGTTCATAAGCGTGGAATATTGAGAGTCCGAGTAACGGAAGTTGAAATTACCGAAGGTGGTGCCGTCGTCATAGGTTAGCCCCAGCGCACCCAGAAACTTAGGTGAGGCCACTTCCTGCTTGCCTCTGGTTGGCAGGACATCGCCCATATAGGCAATATTATTGCCGATTTTCGTATGCATATACTGGCCTGAGGCGTAGGCGCTGAAGTGGTGCCAAGGGTGCGTTGAAAGCTCGGCCTGGATGCCCATGGCGGACTCGCCACCCGCATCGATGGGCTGCGACGACAGGATGCTCGTGCCCGGAATATACGAGACACTGCTAATCTGATGATGGGTCAGATTGTAGTTGAACCCGGATATCGTGGCCATCACCGGCCCATAATGACGGAAGCCGATTTCTTCTCCGATCATGTATTCGGGGGTGAAATTGGCCAGAGGCTGTGTGACAGGGACAGGGGAGGTGAACGTGTAGACAGGCACCTGTGCCTGAAACGACGAGGGTGCGCGATATCCGGTCGTGCCATTGACGTAGATCTGGTCTTCCGGGGTGAGCTGATAGGAGATCAGAATCTGCGGCGCCGGGATGAACATGTTCTTCACGGATTTATAAGGCTGCGAGCCGGGCAGATCTTCGGTGAAGCTACGTGAGATCATATTCGCACGAAGCCCGGCATCGAGGGTGAGCCGATCGTGAAAGAGCTTGAGCTGGTCCTCAAGCCCAAGTGCATTGAGCTGCTGAAAGCCGTTGATGTCATATTGGGTGACGGCTTTCCCCCCAGCGGTGAGATAGCCATTGTTTTGCGTATATTGTCCTTGCGCGTTGACCGGGTAATGGTTCTGAAATTCCGTATGGACGGCGTAGCTGTACCAGTATGAAAATTTGACGGTATTGATGCCGCGATGCCATGAACCGATCAGATTGAGCCCGCTCGATGTTTGCACCCAGGGATGGATGCTGATCGCGGTGATCGATCCTTTCGCAGGCGTATACCCGTCCAGCACGGCATAGGACTGTGTGCCGCGATACCCGTTGGTGACGGGAATATTGGCGCCGTAATTATTCGGGCCATAGGTTTCGACAGCATAAGGTTGAGCATCGAGAGCAAAGCCGTCGCCCAGATCGAAATGATTTTTCAATGTACCCACGACGGCGTTCGTCGCCTTGGTATTGAGTTTATAATAGAGTGTGTCGCCCGGCTTATACTGAGCGTGCGTATTGTAGCTCGTGCCATATTGGCGCCACTGGGCAAGGTTTGGATAAACCCATTCCGTCTGGTTGGCGTAATTATAGCCAAAAATTAGCTCGGAACTGCTTTTGGGCGTCCAGTGTTTTTCAACGGCGGCGTCCAGATGCCAGCGGTAAAGGCTGCCCGGCCCACGCCAGAGATTGCCGCTCGAATAGGATCCGGAAACGAAGCTGGTGACGCCGCTATGGCCGATCTCGCCCGTATCGATCCGGACAAACTCCTTGTTTGAACTATGCGTGCCGCCAGACCCCTCCGCATAGGCTGCGAAGTGAGTTCCGGGGTGGCGCAGGGTCATGGTCATCTGTGCGCCATCGGCATTATAGGTGGGGGCGGTCAGATCCGACGACCCTTGGCTCACGGACACATTGGCAAGGTCTTCGTTATCGACCATGGCCGAAGTGTAGGCGCCGTACGAGAAGGGATCGGCAAGAGGCATTCCCTCGTACACCATGCCGATCTGGGTCTGGTCGAGCCCACGAATATGGACCGTCTCCGACGTGGTGCTGAGGGGGCCTTCATTCGTCCCCTGCACACCCGGCAGGCTCGAAACGAGCACACCGGGATTAACGAGTGGGGATTGTTTGGCGATGTAATCCTGCGTGACCATGCTGATTGTTTTCGCCTCGGTCTGACGTGCCATCATGCCGCCCCCCTGCACGACACGACGGGCCGAAACGCTGACATTTTCGTCGTGTGACGTCATCAGCGCATGCGGTTTCCTCTCCGGCGTTTTCGAGGGAGTTATCGGCGCCTTGCCTTTAACGGCTGAGGGTTGCCTGTGATGGGATTTGGCCATCGCCGGGTGATCGGTACCGAGCGAGGCGACGGTGACGAGGCAGAAGGTGCCGACCGGGAGAAAAGCCCGTTTACAGGCGAAACGCGAAAACGACATGGCCTGATCCTGATCATCCCAGGGCCGCCACATGATTGCGCCGCCCTATGTGAACGGGACGATGTCAAAACGTTTCTTTTTCTTCAAACCACGGTTTTATTTCGTTTTTATGATGAAATCATGAACTCGTTTTCCACGACTAGTAATGACTCAAGTGATTAAATCGTAGATCGAAACAAATAAAGGTGAATGCCGTCGCGGCTATGTGATTAAACAATGTATGATTAGTAAACTATCCCATAAAAATAGTTAAACATCACGCGACTCGTGTTCTGTTGTCGCCACTGATGAAACGATGGGGAGTGCTATGGGCTATTCGCAACATCAGGCCCGGGTGGGGGAGAAAATACCTCTGGTCGGCAAAATGTTATTGGCGGCCATACTCGCAGCCATAGCCGGGCTCATGTTCGGCCTGGATATTGGCGTGATATCCGGCGCGCTCGGTTTCATTGCCAAGGAATTCCATGCGGGCGATGTGGCGCAGGAGTGGATTGTTTCATCCATGATGTTCGGCGCTGCGGTCGGTGCCGTTTTTGCCGGACAGCTTTCATATCGTTTCGGACGTAAAAAGGCGCTTGTACTGAGCGCCTTTCTTTTTATGTTCGGCGCATTGTTGAGCGTTGTTGCTCAAGGAATTACTGCTCTCATCATTGCGCGTGCCCTTCTGGGACTTGCGATCGGTATCGCGAGCTTTGTAGCCCCCCTCTATATTTCGGAGGTTGCAGACGAGCAGCACCGTGGCAGCCTGATCTCGGTCTATCAGCTTATGATCACGCTCGGCATTCTGCTCGCCTTCGTTTCCGATGCGATCTTTTCGTATTACGGAGCCTGGCGCTGGATGCTCGGGATTGTCGCCCTTCCGGGGGCTGTCTTCATGTTCGGCTCGCTCTTTCTGCCCGATAGTCCGCGTTGGCTGATGCTGCGTGGTCGTCGTAACGAGGCGCTAGAAACGCTCACAAGCCTGCGTCCGTCGCGAGAAGAAGCAGAAAAGGAAATCTGGGAGATTCAAAACAGGCTGCAGGAGAAGCAGCGCGGCCTGTCCCTTTTTCTGGAAAATCCCAATTTTCGGCGGTCGGTTTTTCTCGGGATCGGGCTGCAAATCGTTCAGCAGCTGACCGGTATCAATGTCGTCATGTATTACGCGCCGCGCATTTTCGAAGTGGCCGGTTTCGGTCAGGACGGTCAGATGTGGGGCACGGCAATCGTCGGGCTGGTCAACATGCTCGCGACCTTCATTGCCATCAGCTTCGTCGATCGCTGGGGCCGACGCCCGATGTTGTTTGCCGGTTTTTCGATCATGGCGGTGGGCATGGGGGCTCTGGCTGTTCTGCTTTCATACGGAGCAGGATCGAGCTCCATCATGCATTACCTGGCGGTCGCAGTGCTGCTCTTGTTCATTACTGGTTTTGCCTTTTCCGCAGGCCCGCTCATCTGGATTTTGTGTGCAGAAGTGCAGCCTCTTGAGGGGCGCGACTTTGGCGTGACGTGCTCCACCTTCACGAACTGGATCGCGAATATGGCGGTGGGTGCGACCTTCCTGACGCTTCTGGGCAGTTTCGGCGCGTCGCACACCTTCTGGCTCTACGCCGCCCTCAATGTCCTCTTCATCGCTTTTACTCTTCTTTTCGTACCCGA
Organism: Asaia astilbis JCM 15831; assembly: GCF_000613845.1. Lineage (GTDB taxonomy): Bacteria > Pseudomonadota > Alphaproteobacteria > Acetobacterales > Acetobacteraceae > Asaia > Asaia astilbis. The sequence continues at coordinate 82,686 of NZ_BAJT01000011.1, read as the reverse complement.
AACGCGCGGGGTGTCGCTCGAGGCCATCGAGCAGAGGCTCAATAGCGGCGCAAGGCTGCGAGAGATCGGGCGCTAGGCCCCGCAATCAACCAATTTGCGATTACTTGAACAAAGGAAAATGGAAGATGTCCTCCAATTCTTTCCCACTGAAGAAGCGTCTCGCTCTTGCCGTTGGCATGACGGCTTTTCTGACAGGTTCTCTCGCCATGGCCGCGCCCGCTCCCTGGCAGGACAAATCAGCTTCGACCCAGGATCGCGTTGCGACGCTGATGAAGGCGATGACGAAAGCCGAGAAGCTTCATCTCGTCACAAGTGAGCTGGGATATGGATACGGTTCCTACAAAAAACCTGCAGGTGCTGCCGGCTCGGCAGCTTATGTTGCGCCGATCGGGCGTTTGGGTGTGCCCGCCCTTCAGATCAGCGATGCCGGTCTCGGTGTGACGAACCCGCTCAATGTGCGCCCCGGCGACGGTGCAACGGTGCTGCCCGCTGGACAGGCGATGTCAGGATCGTTCGATCCCGCTCTTACAAGGGAAGGGGGGGCGATGATTGGCACCGAGGCCAGACATCGCGGCTTTAATGTGCTGCTGGCCGGAGCCGTCACCTTGGTGCGTGATCCTCGTGCTGGTCGAAATTTTGAATATATGGGCGAGGATCCCATTCTGGCAGGCGCCATTGCCGCCGCTCAGGTCGAAGGGGTGCAAAGCCAGCATGTGATTTCGACGGTCAAGCATTACGCGGTCAATTCTTATGAGACCGGGCGTATGAAGAGCAGTCTCGATCTGGCTCTTCCAGCTCTCAATGAGTCAGACCTCCTGGCCTTCAGGATTGCCGTTCAGGAGGCGAAGCCCGGTAGCATCATGTGTTCCTATAACCGGGTCAATGATCTTTACGCCTGTCAGAGCCCCTATCTCCTGACCGACGTGCTTCGCAGCGAATGGGGTTACGAAGGCTTCGTCATGAGCGATTGGGGCGCGCTCGTCGATAGTGCTGCGGCGGTCAAGGCCGGGCTCGATCAGGACTCGGCGCCGACCTTCGACAGCGATCCCAAATTTATCGACCACATGCGCAAAATGGCCGACAAGCCCGAGGGAGCTGCGCTTCTTGACATGAAGGTTCGTCATATTCTGACGGCCATGATTGCCAACGGTTTGTTTGATGATCAGGAGCGACCGGCTGAAGGCGCCGCGGAGATTGCGGCTCATATGGCGGTGGCGCGTCGTATCGAAGAGGCAGGTGCCGTCCTCATGCGCAATGAGCATGAGACTTTGCCGCTTGCCTCGTCGGGGACAATCCTCGTGATCGGCGGACATGCAGATAAGGGTGTGATTGCTGGAGGAGGGAGTTCGGCTGTTCTTCCACGGGGCGGAAGTGCTGTCGTCGATCCTATTCAGGCCAGCCTGGAGACGGCGCCCCACCCGATCATTTATAATCCGAATGCACCGGTCGATGCGTTGCGGGCGGCGATGCCCGGAGCGAAGATTGTCTATAATGAAGGCACCGATCTCGCTCAGGTCGCCGATCTTGCCGGGAAAGCGGACGCTGTCATTGTCTTTGCGACCAAATGGCAGGGTGAAACCCTCGACGCGCCAGATCTGGCCCTGGAGGATTCCGATAACGCCCTGATCGAGGCGGTGGCTCGGGTCAACAAGAAGAGTGTGGTCGTGCTCGAGACCGGCAATCCCGTCGTTATGCCGTGGTTTGGAAAGGTCGGCGCGGTGCTGGAGGCCTGGTATCCCGGTTCGTCTGGCGGCGATGCCATTGCCAATCTTCTGACCGGCAAGGTGGCGCCGTCCGGCCGCCTGACAACCACATGGCCGAAAGCGCTTTCTGATCTTCCCCGTCCGGAACTGCCCGGCGCAGGGCACCATGCGGGCGCTGTTCCTTTCGAAAAGGTCCAGGTTGCCTATCTCAAGAATTACAACCTGAATATCGAGGGTGCCAATGTCGGCTATCGCTGGTTTGCCGATCGCAAGATTACCCCTGCTTTCCCCTTTGGCTTCGGTCTGAGCTACACGCAGTTCTCTCATGACGCGCTCACCGTCTCGAAGAACGGCGAGACGATCATGGCACGCGCAACAGTGACGAATAAAGGCAAGCGCGTCGGCGATGATGTGGTGCAGATTTACGCCCATGCTCCTGATGGAACACCGCTGCGTCTCGCAGGTTATGCACGTGTGACGCTCTCTCCGGGTGAGAGCCGCGTTGTTGACGTGCCGCTCTCTCCTTATGCGACGTCACGCTATGATCTGGCGCAGAAGGACTGGAAACAGCCCGCTGGCAGCTATCGCTTCGTTCTGGCTCAGAATGCAGCCGATCAGACTGGCCCTTCGGCCAGTATCCAGATCGACGCTCAGTGAGGGGTGAGAGCTGATGCCCACTTCACTCTCTCAGGGCAGAAGGGAGCCGACCGCCGAAAGGCGGTCGATCCTGCGATCCGTGCTGCTAACGGTCATTGTCGCTGGCAGTGTTGAGCCGCTGATGGCGCAGGAGACGAATTACACCAATCTGCCTCCGCTTGAGGAGCAGCGTACCACGGTAAAAGCGGATGAGAGCTGTCATAAATACGATGACATGATCACCAAAGGGTCTGAATCACCCATCATTACCACATGCGACACGCTCTTTCCCGATCAGTTCGGATTGCGCGATGCACTTGCGCGTAAGGGCTTCCTTTTCGAGGGGTATTACTCTTTCGGCGAGATCTATGACGTTCTCGGACATCAGGGTAAACCGCAGGCCTATAACGGGCAGAGTCCCAATTTCTCGGGCAATCTCTGGCTCAATATGACCTATGATATGGAGCGGGTCGGGCTCAACAAGGGCTCGCAGCTGACCTTGTCCATGAATAACTGGCAGACGGCTTATCCCAATGCCGGGGTGAGGGGCACAGCTCTAAGCCAGGCGACGATCTTTCAGACATTCTTCAACGGCCGCATCACCGCACAGTACGGATATTACGGTATGTTGGGCCAGTTCTACGGCCTTTTCCTCGGGACGAGTACGGCCTCGAGCGCTTTGGGTCCGACCAGCATCATTCCCAACCAGGTCGGTATGTCGATGTATATGCCAACACCTGGGCTCGATATTCGCATGTACGCCCATGACCGGCGTTTTTATAACCATTTCGGCTTTGCGCGCAGCCAGAGTCCGGACGGTTTCGCTGTCGATTCACGAGCCAATCCTTCGGGCGTCAATTTTCGCGTTAACGGTGCCAAACCGATCTATGTGGACGAGATCGGGTTCCGGCAGCGACCTTCCAAAGGCAGGCTGATGACATGGTTCCGTGCCGGAGGGATCTATAACAGCTCGTCCTATTACGATTATCGGACGCGGGCTTACAGCCATTCCAATTCTGCGTTCTATGTCGTGTTCGATCAGCAGCTCATCCAGACCAATCCAGAGATCCCCTATCTCGGATGGTATATCGATCTGAAAACCGATCATGCAGATCGTACCAAAAACGTGTTCACCGATGATTATGCAGCGACGCTTTATTCACTCGGTCCGTTTCCGGGACATGAGAAAGACATGCTGTCGATCGGCTTCACCTACAACAAGATCGGTGCGGCGGCGCAGCGGAACCTGCAACAATTTGCGCCTCGCAAATTCGATCACAGTACGACAACGTCGGTGGCCTACGCCGCTCATGTTCATCGAGGTATCTATTTTGTCGGGACGACGAGCTATACGACACATCCTGTGGTGTCGCGGCTCTACGCAGATGCCCTTACGTTACAGGGGCAGTTCACGTTGTCATTCTGAAGTGATTAATGCGGCTGTGGCAAAAAGCGGCAGGCCAGCGAGCGGAGGCGTAAAACCCTGCGTTTTCACCCTTTGGCGGAGGGGAGTGGAGTCTCGATTGTCTCCCGGTAGGCTTGCCCCCGGGAGACAGTCTTCTTTAGCGCGGTGCGACCCAGCCATTACCCGAGGCATCGCCGAGCTGACCGCTCTGAACCGGGCTGCTATTTGAATAAGCGGAGCCGAACTTGCTCAGATCGGCGCCGGTAACGGCGTCGCGCTGCACGTTATCTGCGTGATCGGGGTCTGGTCCGTGGTTGAATTCGGAGCTGGGGGTTTCCTGATAGCCCGGCGGAAGGGAATGGCGGCCCTTGGCTGTCAGGTGCTCGCCTTTTCCGCGATATTCCACGCCACCATCCGGGCTGGCCTTCTGCGGAGCGTGCGCATCACTTGGGGCATTCTCTCCCGTGAACTGAGCCCAGGCGGTGCCCGCAGGCAGGACAAACAGAGTGGCGGCCAGAAAAGCGCCGCGTTGGAATTTTGCCATCGAAGCATTCCCTTGCAGTTTCGTCCCGTTTCGAATGCCGTACGGGGACGGTGGTTGCCAATTCGGAAATAACCCCGATCTCTGGCGCTGATGATAATGCCAAGTAAGTGGTGTGACCGGAGGCGGCAAGTGCCTATTGTGATGGATGACCTGTTCAGTGCTGCCAGGGTGCCAGAAAAGCTTGGTCCGGGTGCGTTGTTCCTGCCAGGTGGTGCAGCCGCGCTGCAGGAAAAATTGATGACGCAGGTAGAGGCGGTGCTCGCTCAGGCTCCCTTGAGGCAGCTGATGACGCCGGGTGGGCGTCGTTTTTCTGTCCGAATGACAAATTGTGGCGCCCTCGGCTGGCATTCCGATGCCGCAGGCTATCGATACGAGTCCTGCGACCCGCTCAGCGGAAAGGCCTGGCCTCCCATGCCAGAAGAGTGGATCACTTTTGCGCAAGAATGCGCTGCACAAGCTGGATTTGAGACTTTTTGCCTCAGGCCTGTCTGATCAACTGCTATGCGCCGGGGGCCCGGATGGGTCTGCATCAGGATAGCGACGAGGATGCCCCTGAAAGTCCGATCGTCTCGGTCTCTTTGGGTGTCGCTGCGCAATTTCTGTTTGGTGGCACGTCGCGAACGAAGCGCGTGAGAAAAGTATCGCTGTTGAGTGGTGATGTTGTGGTCTGGGGGGGAGCTTCGCGTTTCAACTATCACGGGGTCGCGCCACTCGGTGTCGACATGCATCCTTTGACGGGAGCGTATCGTTGGAATCTGACGTTCCGCCGCGTGACTGCCGAGGATAGCCCCTAGGCGTCAGAGACATTCCGCTCCATAGTAAAACCCCTCTTTTTGACCCGAAGGAAGATTGTAGTCATGCACCCGAACCGCGAACCCGCCCAGCACGCCGGCTGGACGCCGTCGAGCTGGCGGTCGCACTCCATTCGCCAGGCACCGCACTATCTTGATGCAGCCGCGCTCGACTCCGTTGAAGCACGCCTGCGTCGATATCCGCCCCTGGTGTTTGCCGGTGAGACGCGGCGCCTGAAGAGCCAGCTCGCCAAGGCAGCGCGTGGCGAGGCCTTCGTGCTTCAGGGCGGTGCATGTGCCGAAAGCTTCAATGAGTTTACGGCTGACATCGTGCGCGACACGTTTCGTGTCCTGTTGCAGATGGCCGTGGTTCTGACCTTCGGTGCCAAAGTGCCTGTCATCAAGATCGGGCGCATGGCCGGGCAGTATGCCAAGCCACGGTCGTCTGACACCGAGACCCAGAATGGGGTGACGCTGCCCTGTTATCGCGGTGATATCATCAATGGTCCGGAATTTACCGAAGCTGCGCGTCTCCCCGATCCGGGACGCATGGAAACCGGCTATTTCCAGTCTGTTGGCGTGATGAACCTGCTGCGGGCGTTCGCGTCTGGCGGGTATGCCAATCTCCACGAAGTGCATCGCTGGAATCTGGGCTTCGTCAAGCGCTCGCCGCTGGCCGAACGGTATCAGGACCTGGCCCAGCGTATCGACGAGACCCTGTCTTTCATGGGGGCCTGTGGCTTCAATCAGAGCGCTCCGCAGATCAATGAGACCGAGTTTTACACGTCTCATGAGGCGCTGCTTCTGCCTTATGAGCAGGCGCTCACGCGTATCGATAGTCTGAGCGAGAACTGGTACGACTGTTCGGCTCATTTCCTGTGGATTGGCGATCGTACGCGTCAGCCCGATGGCGCGCATGTCGAATTCCTGCGCGGTGTCGGCAATCCGATCGGGATCAAGGTCGGGCCGACTACGACGCTCGACGATCTGGAAAAGCTGCTCGATATCCTGAACCCGAAGGATGAAGCCGGACGGATCACCCTGATTTCGCGTATGGGCGTGAACAAGGTGAGCGAGTTCCTGCCGCCTCTGCTCGACAAGGTTCGCGGCAGCGGGCGTACCGTGACCTGGCTGTGCGATCCGATGCACGGCAACACGATCAGCACGGCAGACAAGATCAAGACGCGCTCCTTTGACTCAATTCTGGGCGAAGTGAAGGGCTTTTTCTCGGTCTTCCAGCAGGCTGGGCTTCGTCCGGGCGGTATTCATATCGAAATGACCGGGCAGGATGTGACGGAATGCGTCGGTGGGGCCCAGTGCTTGACCGAAGCCGATCTGGCTGGTCGTTACGAGACGTTCTGCGATCCGCGCCTGAATGCAGAGCAATCCCTGGAAATGGCCTTCCTCCTTGCTGAGGAATTGACAGGGCATTTCCGTGATCATGGAGCCCTAGGAAAATGACCCTGCCTAAAGCCGAGGAGGGACGTGCAGCCCTTGCCGCTGCGCAAAGCCCCCGCCTCGCTCTGAGCCAGAGCGAGATCGGGGCGCGGACGGATGCGTATTTCAATCGTACGCAGGCCATCGTCTCCCGCTTCGGCGAGTGTCAGGTCACTTATGCCCTGTTTATCCGACGCCCGGTGATTGCAGCCCATGGTCTGATGATCGCGTGGCTGGAAAACGTGTCCCGCGAGCAGGGCTTTTCCGTTCAGATCGAGACTGTTTATCCGGAAGGGAGCTGGGTAGGGGCAGGCGAGCCGCTGCTCTATCTGACGGGGCCTTTCACGCGTATGGCGCCCCTTGAGACCCTGCTTTTGCAAAAGCTCGGCTCGGCTTGCGTTGCTGCCCATAATGCCTATCAGATGGCTCTGGCCCTGCCGGATGCCGCCTTCATGGCGATGGAAGCCCGCCACTGCGCGGGCTTCGAAATGCAGGAGATTATGGGATACGCTGCTGCTGTTGGCTCTCGTGCGGCCCGGCGCGAGGGGGCCAAGGGCTTTATCGGGTGCGCCAATGATGTCACGGCCGGATTTTTCGATCAGGCGCACGGGCTGGGCACGATGCCCCATGCCCTGATCGGTTATGCCGGATCGACATTGCGCGCGGCGGAAATGTACCGCGAGGTGTTTCCCGATGATCCCCTCGTGGTCCTGGTCGATTATTTCGGTCAGGAGATTACCGATGCACTCGCGGTCTGCCGCCGCTTTCCCGAGCTGGCGGCGCAGGGTCGCATCAGTGTGCGCCTCGACACGCATGGCGGGCGCTTTATCGAAGGGCTGGACCCGCAATCCTCCTACGCCGTGCTGGAGCGTCACACGCCGGGCACGATCAGGCGCTATCGCTCCGACCACGAATTGAAGGACCTTGTCGGGACCGGTGTGTCGGCGGCTTCGATCTGGTGGATGCGCGAGACGCTCAACGAGGCAGGGTTCACCGAGGTCAAGATTATCGTATCCTCGGGTTTCGGCCTTGAGAAATGTATGGCGATGCGTGATTCTCACGCCCCTCTCGATGTCGTCGGCACAGGGTCTTTCATTCCTGCAAAATGGAACGAAACCTATGCGACCGCCGATATCGTTGCCTATGACGGTGAAAAGCGGGTGAAGGTGGGGCGGGAATTCCTGCTTCACAAGATCCCGTCGAAACTGAAGGAAGACGAAGCATGAGCAGTTCCGAAGCTGAGCCCGATCGCGGCTGGTTTGTCCGCATTCTCGACAATTCGGGCGGGGCGGAAGAAGGAATCGTGGAAGAGGTCAAGGACTTTCAGGATCTCGCCCATGCCAATGCCTATGCGCGCGCCTATGTGCGCGACAGCATTGAGCGCTGCCGCAGAGGCGGTGCTGTCGGGCGTGAGGTTCTGGAAGCCTGGTTCTCGTTCGGAGAGGACGCGATGGTTGTCGAAGCCGGTGATGACGGCTGGAAATCGGCGTCCGAGCTTGAAGATTTTGCAGCATCGCCAGCAACCCCGATGGAGCGGGACTGGCGCACGCTCGATCCCCGCCGCCTTGTTGAAGACGATGAGCAGGTCGAGCTCTGATGACCATCGACCGGCGCAGACTTCTTGTCGCGGCAGCGTCGCTTGGCGCGGCTGCTCCGTTCCACGCCCTGGCGCGCTCGGCTCTTCTGCCCCCGCCACCAGAACCTCAGGATAATCTACCTGAGCTGAGCCGCCAACTGGCGGCCCTGCCACGTCGACGTCAGTTTGCCACGATACCGCGCGTTCTCGATCATCCTGATTTATGGGACGATGCCGCTTTCGAAGCCCTTGTCGGGTTTCGCGGGAGGCGCAAAATGCTTGGCGCTGGTGCCGATCTCTCCGGTCACTGGCCGGTCGAGGCGCAGAACCTGATCAACAGCGAGGTTTTCTCGTTCGGTCATCCCGATGCTTTGCTGGTCATGGCACTCTGGGGTGAGGCGCAGCTTGCGCTCTATGATGCAGCAGCCTGGACTCGTTTCGATCTTGCGCGTCTGGTTCCGGCTGGCGAGACGGTTTCTGCCTTGCAGCAGCCTCGACGGGGAGTTCCCGCCATCATCAGGATGAGCAGGGGGCTTATGGCATCGCAGGGCGAGGCATTCCGGCGCTTCAGGCGCGGGGTGTGGTCTTTCTCGCCTGCCATAATGCGATCTGGAGTCACGCGGGCAGGATTCTGGCTCTCGGGGGCGGATCGGTAGGGGGAAGTCAGGAGCAGATTGCTGCCGAGCTGACCAATCACATCAACCCGCGGGCAATCGTCACGCCGAGTGCGCTCGGGGCTATGGCTGAGTTGCAGGGAAGTGGCTTCTCCCGCATTTTCTGATCGCGCCTCATTTTCTGAAGCGCGGGTCACGCGTGGGCTCTGGCAAATTGCCCGCGCGCTTGGCATAGATGCAGCATGAAACTGCGCTTCGCTCCAAGCCCGACCGGCTATCTTCATGTTGGCAATGCCCGTCTGGCGATCGCCAATGCCCTGTACGCCCGCAATCACGGCGGCAAATTCCTGCTTCGCATCGATGACACCGATATCGAGCGTTCGAAGACGGAGTACGAGCAAGGCATCAAGACCGACCTCGAATGGCTGGGCCTGAGCTGGGACGAAATTGCACACCAGTCGCAGCGGCTCGACCGCTACGCTTTGGCCATTGAGGCCCTCAAGGCCTCAGGACGTCTCTACCCTTGCTTCGAGAGTGAGCAGGAGCTTGCCGCAAAGCGCGAAGCCCGTCTGAAGGCACGCAAGCCACCCATTTATGATCGTGCCATGCTGCGCCTGACTCCTGAGCAGCGTGAGCGGGCAGAAGCCAACGGCAAAGTGCCGTACTGGCGCTTCAAGCTCTCGGACGGCCACAAAAGCTGGCGTGACCTGGTCATGGATGATCTGTCGGTCAAGCTGACAGCTATTTCCGATCCGGTTCTGGTGCGGGCGGACGGTACAGTACTCTACACGCTGGCCTCCGTCGTCGATGACATGGAGCTGGGGGTGACCCACATCATCCGTGGCGAAGATCACATCACCAATACCGGTGTTCAGCTCGATATCATCGAGGCGCTGGGTGGTCGGCCGACGCGCTTCACCTTTGCCCATTTGCCGCTTCTGCTCGATGAGGGCGGTGGCAAGCTCTCCAAGCGTTTTGACGCGCTGTCGCTGCGTGCGCTGCGTCACGATGGCATGGAGCCGCAATCGGTTGTCTCCTATCTGTCGAAAATCGGGAGCTCGGATGATCCGGTGCCGATGACGCTTGAGGAGTCGATCGCCAATTTCGATCTCTCGCACGTGTCGAAATCGGCTGCGCGTTTCGACATGCAGCATCTTCTGGGCCTTAATCGTCGTCTGCTGCATGGCATGAGTTTCGACGACGTGAAGGCCCACTTGCCAGAGGGCGCCAGCGAGGCGTTCTGGCAGGCTATTCAGGGGAATGTCGACCTCACAGGAGAGATCGCCTTCTGGTGGGATGTTGTGCAGGGCGACATTGCGCCTCCAGCCCTTCGCGATGAGGCAGAGTTTCTTGCCCAGGCCGAGCAGGCGCTTCCAGCAGCTCCTCTGGATGGCCAGAGCTGGAAGCTCTGGACCACGGCCCTCAAGGAAGTCTCAGGCCGCAAGGGCAAGGCACTCTTCCATCCCCTTCGCGTCGCTTTGACAGGCGAGGAGGCAGGCCCTGAGCTTCACGCTCTGCTGCCGCTCATGGGACGCGAGCGCGTTGTGCAGCGCTTGCAGGAGGCTGCCCTGACCTGATCCGGGAAGCAGAATACTCGTTGCGACATTGAAAAACCGATGGGGCTGAGAGCGGCGCCATCGGTTTTTTATTGGGTCTGATATTTGCGAGCCTGCGGCTTTTCCCCGGTCGCCAGCCCGTGACGGTTTCGCGTATCGAGTGCGGTCACAAGGGCTTCACCTCATAGCGGCGTCAGCCTAGAGCAGCAGACTGTTCCGCTTTCATGCTGCGCGTCTCCCGGTCTCTCCCCAGCCCAGAAATTTTTTAGCCAGAAGGCTTTTACCTCGAAGCTGGTTTCTAGGCGTGCGGGAGAGGTGGGTGATGACGGGCCGTGTCTTTGAAAAATCCGCCCTGTTCTCGGTCGGACAGGCACGGTGACTGACGAGGATGATCGTCTCTGAGAAGATTGCCGTGCGCGGCTAGGAAACGACTGGATGAGGCTTCGAGAGAGATGTTCCCTCCATCGGTAGCTCAGGACAGAGATCGTTACTTATTTGTACTAATTATCATTTTAGTCAATGACCAAAAACAAATTCTTGTAAAATAGTTTGAATATTTATAAATGACGAAATGATTATGAAATTTATATGTCGGTTAAACATTTAATTCACGATTTATACATGGTTCGACACAAAACTTTTCCCAAAGCAGATTAATCCAGACGCGTCGGGTGAGCAGGCACATCGAGCGCCTCCCGGCATCCGTGCAGATCAAATGAAGCCGGACGTTTCGATGAATAAACAGGTAGTCGGGCGTGGGCGGGGAGAAAAGTTTGTGTTGAAGGGTAAACGAGTATGCCTGGTATTTACATTTCTCTGCTGCACCGGCTCGGCTTATTCGGCCACGCGAGATCAGAACACGACATCCGCCAAGCCTGTAATTCCTGCCGCGAACGACGTTTCGAAGCCGAATAAGGCATCACCAGCGGCTTCACGGTCTGCCGGACGCGCGCAGTCGTCCTCAAAAACCAGGCATCCCAAGGTGCATAAGAGCGCGCCGGAAAGCATCAATGTGACGGCGCAAAGAAATGTGCGCAGCTTTCAGAAAGATCCGAGCTCGGCGACGGTATTCACGGCCAAGCAGCTCGCCAATCGCCACGTCGTTTCGCTGACCGATCTTGGAGATGGCTCGATCCCCTCTTTGCGTATCGCCCAGTTCTCAGGTCGTAATTCCGCGCTGGTCGTCAATATTCGCGGTGTCGGTGTGCTTGGCGACAGCAACCAGCCTGCGCGCGATCAGGCGTCGGCGTCTATATCGACGGCGTTTATATGGCGCGCCCCCAGTCCCTGGGTACGGCGCTATTCGATGTCGAGAGCATGGAAGTGCTCAAAGGTCCGCAAGGCACGTTGTTCGGACGGAATACCGAAGCGGGCGCCCTTAATATCATTACCCGTCGTCCGACAGGCAAGTTCGGGATGCGCCTGCTCGGTGGGTTCGGCAATTACAACAGCAACAAGGGTGAGCTGCATCTCGATCTGCCGGCCTTCCATGATCTTGCCATCAAGATCGACGCCGTCACCGCCCATCGTGCACCGCTCATCGATAACCCGATGCCCGACTCAGCAGGTTCAATCAATACGACAAGCATGGCGTGCATGTTGAGGCGATGTATCACCCGGTCGATAATTTCACCGCCGATTACGCCTATGACAATGCCTATGACAGCACGACCACGTTGTGGCTGCAGCTGCTGAAGCCCGGCACCAACAAGCTGGCACAGGTCGCAACACTGCAAACGACCCGTGCCAAGCGCGCCAATGTAGGTGTGCCTGAAGAGCCGAGCATCGGTAAGACCAGCGGTCATCGCATGACGCTCGATTACAAGGCGATCCCGCAATATCTCTCTTTCCGCTCGATCACAGCCTATCGCGAGCTGAGCCAGAGCCAGTTCGATAACGGCATGGCTGCAAGCAGCATGTCCAATACGTCGGGCAATTTTACGAATGTCAGCTTTGCCCGTAATTCGCTCGCCGGGTTCTGGCAGAATCAGATCAGTCAGGAAATTCAGGCGTTCGGCCATACGAAACGCCTCAAATATCAGGCAGGCTTCATCTATTTCCGCGAGCATGCATCGGATAACGCTCAGGCTTTCTACACCAATCAGTTCACCAACGCTGCGGGCAGCGCGTATAAACTGATTTCCGGCCCGGCTTACGATAACTGGGCTCTGCAACCCATCGATCGTGCCAGCCGTGTCACGTCGAAGAGCTGGGGCGTTTATGGCAATGCCGTTTACACGCCACCGGTCCTGCATGATGCACTGCATCTGACAGCGGGTCTGCGCTGGTCGCATGATGGCAAGCGGGGCACCCTGACGACCGTCAATAACCAGGCTCCAATCAACTCGGCGGGTGTCTCCGGTCCAATCGATTTCGACGCAGGCTGGTCGCGTGTCGATCCGCTACTGGAGATCAGTGGCGATCTGACAAAGCGGGTCATGCTCTATGGAAAGTGGAGTACGGGCTACAAGCCAGGTGGCGCCAACTCACGCGCTCAGGATTACGAGGCATTCGGTCCGGAATCCGTCTCGATGTTTGAAGTCGGATCCAAGACGGAGTTTTTCGATCAGCGCGTGCGCTTCAACGTTGCCGGTTACTGGGGTGACTACAAGGACATCCAGGTCGATTTCAGCAAGCCCTACCAGATCGGTAATCAGCTGACGACGCGGACGACCACCTCGACGCTGAATGCACCGGGACGCGGCGATCTCAGCGGTGTCGAGGCCGATCTGACCGTCTCGCCGATGAGATACCTGACAGTGGGTCTCTCCTACGCCTATAACTACGTGCATATCCCGCCGACAGCGAACCCGTATCAGAACTCAAGCGGCATCATCAGCAACATCCTCGTGCCGATCTACCAGAACTATACCCCGGCTCATTCGGGCAGTTTTCAGGTCGATTATACGCGGCCCTTCCACGGCTTTACGCTTCTGGCGCATCTCGATGGCAATATCGACAGCGGGTATTATGCCAGCACAACCGACCCCGTTTATCTTGGCGTCGGCAATGCAAAAAACGTTTACCAGCCGAAAGGCGCGAGCGGGCTGATCGTCAATGGTCGCATTGCCATTTCAGATGTTCGGCTGGGCAATACCGGGACGAAGGCGACCTTCTCGCTCTGGTCACGTAACCTGTTTGCCGAGCAGCATGCCTATTACAAAACGCTCGGGGTCACGACCGGTCTGCAAAGCTACTTCAACGAACCGCGCCAGTTTGGCGGACAGGTTGAGCTGGCATTCTGAACCTGCTGAGGACGAATTGCGAAAGGGTCGGCAATCAAGAGTTGTCGATCCCTGGATCGTTTTCTGCAAAGAGGGCGCCTTGCGATAAGCAGGGCGCCCTTTTTGCCGGATCTGACAATAAGTGGTGGGTCTGACGTCCGATGCTCATGGCTCCGGGTCGGAGGATGGCTCGTCTCGTGAGCTTATGTCGGGCAGCCTTAGAAAACAGGCACTCAGGCGGGGAAGTGGTGGTGGATTTATATCATTCGAACCTTGCATCTGCATGACGATGTCGGCCTCGCTTCCGAGCGGTTAGGGCTAAAAGGATCCCACTTTCAGCGGCGAGAGCATTAGCCACTCTTGAATTGGTGCTCCTCTGACAGGCAGCTGTCCGCGCATGTTGTCAGTCTGTGGGGGAGATTTACCGTGTTCTCTGCCGAGATCGCTCCGGCCCATGCCGGTCGCTTGACCATTCGTTCTGAGTTCTCGCCGCAAGAAGGGGTCACCCCGGACCTGAGCTACGTCAGAGCTCTTTCTTCCTGTGTGAGATCCGGATAGCAGAGGCACTCTCCGTTGAGGGCTTCTCACCCTGTTACCGCATGCGGCTCGTCACCTTTGTCCGAGCCAGCCGGGTTGCTCAGTGCGTACGGTGCGAGAGAGGCACTAAGTGACATGCCTCAATCGTTCGCGAAACGAGGACCTGATGAACGGTTAATCGTTTATCGGATCAGGCATCGGAGATATCGGCAGTCGGTCAGCAGCGGGGAGAGCGCTGCCCTTGGCGGGCGGGGGTAATAACTACGGTGTCGTTGAAAGCCGGAGCAACAAGAGCCTGTTCAAACGCGAACAGGCCTTGCTTCTTGCTACAATGGACTCAGCTTTCGGGCACATCTTCCGAAAGTGCCTCAGCCTGGGCCTTCAACCGATGAAAACTGCGCCGGCTGAAGGGAAGCATGAGCAGATAGATCAATCCCGCTGCGGCCAGGGCGAGCCAGGGGTCAGCAAGAAGGATCGCCGCGTAGAGCAGGGTGCCAAGCATCAGAGGCAGCACGTAGCGCGTCGCGATCTTGAAATTCTTGAACGACCACACCGGCAAGGTCGACACCAGCAGTGCTGCCGTCAGGATCAGAGCGCCTGCTGCCAGAATGGGCGAGCGCGCGATGTCGTCGAGCAAAGGCCAATGCATCTTCTCGGCTTCAAGGCCGAGAAAGATCGGGAAGAGCACGACGCCAGCACCAGCCGGAGCGGGGACCCCGGTGAAGAAGTTGTAGGAATATTCCGGCTTGTCTTCGTCATCGAGGCTCGCGTTAAAGCGCGCCAGACGAAGCGCCATGCAGACCGTGAACAGGATGCATGGCACAAAGCCGTAACGTCCGCCTTCTTCATGCAGCGTCCATAGATAGAGAAGAAAAGGCGGCGCGACGCCGAAACAGACGAAATCCGACAGGGAGTCGAATTCCGCCCCGAAACGGGACGTTCCGTGCAAAAGCCGGGCGATGCGCCCGTCCAGGCCATCGATACAGGCCGCAATGACCAGAGCGATCGCCGCGTAGGAGAACTGATGCTCCAGACCGTAACGCAGACTGCTCAACCCGGCGCAGAGTCCGAGCATGGTCAGGAGATTGGGGATCAGTCGGTTGAACGACGGCCCGCGTACGCGCACGCGCTTGGGACGAATGCGCCGCAGGCGACGGCGCTTACGTCCAAGACGGCGAGCCCCTTCCGGTTGCTCGGAAGACATTACCGGCAGACCGGGTTCAGGAGGGGGAAGCGTTTCCGACACAGACGGGCGAAGCTCAGAGCTGGGCAATGACGGTTTCGCCACCGACCATGATCTGCCCGGTGCTGACCAGAGGTGTGACGCCGGGGGGGAGATACAGATCGGTGCGGGAGCCGAAGCGGATGAGCCCGAAACGATCGCCCGGTTCAACGGCGCTGCCCTCTTCCACGTAGCAGACAATGCGTCGTGCAATCAGACCAGCGATCTGAACAACGGCCATGTGGCGTCCGTCATTCAGGGTCAGGCGGACCTCGTTGCGTTCGTTCAGATCAGATGCCTTATCGAGGCTGGCATTGAGGAACTGCCCTGCGTGGTAGGCGATTTTCGTCACGGTACCAGCGGCGGGCATGCGATTGATATGCACGTTCAGAACCGACAGGAAGGTGGCAACGCGCCATACCGGATCACTGCCCATGCCGAGTGCCGCAGGCGGCGTCGCCAGTTCAACCGAAACCACGCGTCCATCGGCAGGAGCCAGAGCGAGGTCCGTACGTGCCGGGGGGAACCGCTTCGGATCGCGGAAGAAGTAGAGGCAAAAGCCAAATCCGCCCAGTGCCACATTGCCGAGCAGCCGTGTCGCACGCCAGGGCGTCGCCCGACCGAGGACGGTCAGACCGCCTGTCAGCGCGAGAAAGGGGAGGGCTGCGCGGTGAGGCGGAGCCAGAACGGTTTTGATCGATTGAATCAGGGACATGGCCGCAGTCTTACGACACCGTGGTTTCCGGTCAAGCTTTTGGGCGTCTGATGTCTACCGTTCGCGCGGTCGAGGCTCAGTTTTTGGGGTCGTCAGGAAGCTTGGGATAGCTACTGGCAGATCCTGCCAGTGTCGTCACACGACGGGCGAAAGAGAGCGTCGCGTGCTCGGTCTCGACCGGCATGCCCGAATAGAGATCCTTGCAAGCCGTAACGAGGTGAACCCCACCCAGCCTTCGGCCCAGAAGATTGAACGCTTTGTCGCCAATTGTTGCAGCGCGCTCGCCTAGCGCAAGGAGCCCAAGCGGTGCGCTCAATGCTGTTGAGGCGCTCTCAGCCCTGAACAATCCGCGGTGCAGAACCTGGTCGAGCTGGCTCGTCGAGAAAGGGCTTCCGTGCCCGAACGGCAGGGTGTCGTCTTTGGCGGCCAGTCCGGTGCGATTAGGCGCGATCAGGATCAACCGACCGTGATCGGCAAGCACTTTCCAGACGGCACGGAGCAGAGGGTGCGGGTCGACGAGTTCAAGACCATGCACCAGCACGACGAGATCGACGCTAAGATCGTCAAAAGGCAGGCAATCAGGGGCGACGACGCAAATGGCGCGATCAGGACCGATCGTGGTCTCGCTGCCGGTCTCGCGCGACTTTGGGGCGATGGGCGGACATCGACGGGTGAGCTGTGTATCGAGCTGGGCCGAAGCAACCCAGCGCGCCTCATTCAGGGCCTGCCATTGCGCGAGAAGGGGCTGCGCGTAGCCGAGGCCCAGCACGCGCAACCCTTTGGGGTCGGGCAGAAGCGGCGCGAGTCGGGACATCAAAAGCGATGTAACCTGTTCTCCGCGCCGGCTGGCGTAGAACCCGGCAGCGTCGGGCGGCACGGGCTGGGAAGGACGCTTTTGCATGACATCAGGCTAAACCGAAGCTCTGGCCTGTGCCAGAGGAGATGCGTGGCCGGGGTAAATGGGGGAGCATGAAGGGACGAGGATCTCGCCTGTAAGAGAAGTGAAGATGCGCTTCATCGTGAGGGCGGGTAACTTCGCCCAAGGTGAGAGCGTTACGCACGCTGCGACAGATAAGAAGGAGCATGCCCCATGGGTCTCGATATCAGGGCAATTCCCTTTTCGAGGGACAACTACGCCTGGCTACTCACCGATCCTCAGACAGGGGTCGTCGCTGTCGTCGATCCGGGGGAGGCGGAACCGGTCATGTCAGTAATCGGGGACGGACGGCTCGATCTGATCCTGCTGACACATCATCATGCCGATCATACCGGGGGCGCCGAGGCGCTTCGTCAGAAATATGGCGCACGGATTGCGGGTGCTGACTCCGACGCCGCGCGGCTTCCGAAACCGGATCTGCTCTTGCATGACGGAGACCGCATTGCGGTCGGCCGTGAACTCGGTGAGGTCATTTCTACGCCGGGCCATGCCCGTGGCCACCTGTCGTTCTACTTTGCCTCCGCTCCGGCGCTTTTCTCCGGCGATACACTTTTCAGCCTTGGCTGCGGACGGTTACTCGAAGGGACTGCAGAACAGATGTTCGAAAGCTTGCAGCGCTTTGCGGGGCTTCCTGACGAAACAATGGTCTGCTGCGGTCATGAATACAGCGAAGGGAATGCAGCGTTTGCTCTGTCGAAAGCCCCGGATGACGCTGTGCTTCAGGAGCATGCCGCCCGCATTCGAGAGCTGCGCGGGGAAGGCAAGCCCACGGTACCGGTCTTGCTCGGTCTCGAGCGTCAGACAAACCCTTTTTTGAAGGCGCGTGATGTGGCG
The DNA here is from genome assembly GCF_000613845.1 of Asaia astilbis JCM 15831. Classification (GTDB taxonomy): domain Bacteria; phylum Pseudomonadota; class Alphaproteobacteria; order Acetobacterales; family Acetobacteraceae; genus Asaia; species Asaia astilbis. The sequence goes on along the minus strand of NZ_BAJT01000011.1, from coordinate 64,955 downwards.
GAACTGGCGTCTTTGCGTCAAGCCAAGGACGTTTTCTGAAAAGGACCGATAAGCATGACTGACTTCAGACTGAGCGACCATGATTTCGACGCGATCATTTTTGATTGCGACGGCACCATCGCCGATACACTTCCCGTGCACTTCCTCACGTTCAAGGAAGCGTTGGCCGAGCAGGGTCATACTCTGACAGAGGCTTGGTATCATGAACGTACCGGGCTCTCGAGCGGGAAGCTTTTTGCAGCGTATGAGCAGTTTCATGATGTGACGCTTGATCGGGAGGCGCTGCTCTCACGATGCCGGGCTCTCTACGAAACGCATCTCGACAAGCTGCAGGAGCACAGTTTTGCCGCAGATATCGCCCGGGATCAGTTCGGTCAGGTGCCGATGGCAGTGGCGTCAGCGGGTCTCAAATCCGTCGTGACGGCGACTTTGAAGACGCTCGATCTGCTCAAACTCTTCGAGCATGTCGTGACTGTCGAGGATGTGAAACGTCCCAAGCCAGCCCCGGATCTATATCTTTTGGCGGCTGAAAAGCTTGGTGTGGCCCCCGAAAGATGTCTTGTTTTCGAAGACACCGTTGAGGGGCTTGAGGCGGCTCGCGCCGCCGGGATGGACGCCTATGACGTCCGTCCGTTCACCATTGGTGATAGATAACCATTCGAAGCAGGGTTGCGACCACACCGAGGGTCACAACCCCACCTGCCCAGAGCCCGACAAACCAGCCGAGACGGGCCAGGAAAGAAGAAGGTGCGGGTGAGGCAGGCATGGTCGAGCTCCGTCAGTGATAATGCTGGTCAGCGGTCACGGTGCCGCGGAAGACCCAGTACGAGTAGATCGTGTAGGCCAGAATGATCGGCAACAGGATCGACGCTCCGGCAAGCAGGAAGAGCTGGCTTTCTGGCGGTGACGACGCATCCCAGATCGTGATCGAAGGCGGCACGATGTAAGGCCAGACATTGATGCCCAGTCCGGAGAAGCACAGGAAGAACCAGCCGAGTGCGCAGAGGAACGGTGTCAGGCGCGTGCTGTCCTTGCGGAGTGACAGGAAGAACAGAGCCGCCAGAGCAAGGACGGCGACAGGCACAGGCGCAACCCAGACGATCTCGGGGAAATCCGTCCAGCGATGCATGTAGGTCGAGCGCAGAAGCGGCGTCCAGATGGACACGATGGCGATCAGGACCAGCATCGCTACACCAAGCGGTGCAGAGGCGCGCTGCATCACAGCCTTCAGATCGGTTTCTGTGCGCCAGACAAGCCAGGTAGCTCCAAGCAGCGTGTATCCAACGGCGACAGCGAAGCCGCAGAAGATCGGGAAGGGAGCAACCCAATCCCAGGCGCTGCCGACGAAGGTGTTGTTCTTGACATCAATCCCCGTGATCAACTGACCCAGAATGATGCCCTGCATGATCGAGGCGACGAGCGAACCCAGGCAGAAGGAGCGATCCCAGAAGGTCATGCCGAAGAAGCCATTGGCCTTGACGCGAAACTCGAAAGCAACGCCACGCAAAATGAGCGCAAGCAGCATGAACAGAATGGGCAGATAGAGGGCAGGAAGGATCGTGCCGTAGGCCACCGGAAAGACGCCGTAAAGCGTCGCGCCGCCGAAGATCATCCAGGTCTCATTGCCATCCCATACCGGCGCGATGGTGTTGACCATCACATCGCGATGTTCCTTGCGGTGCTCACCGAGGAACAGGATGCCGATACCCAGATCGAAGCCGTCGAGACAGACATAGATGAAGATGGCCAGGGCCGCGAGGACTGCCCATAGAATGGGCAGCCAATAGACGAGGGTATTCATCGAGACGCTTACTCCGCCGGGTGATGAGAGATTTGGGTAATGCCAGCGGCGCGATGCGGCTGATCGCGTTCAAGCTCGGCTTCGTTCGTGCTCGGCTCCTGGGCAAAATCGTGCAGGAGGATACCGATCCCGGCAGTGAAGACGACGAAATAGACGATGACGAAAGCGATCATGGAGGTTTCCATGTTCGGCAGTGTCACGACCGGAGAGACGCTGTCGACGGTACGGAGCAGCCCATAAATTGTGTAAGGCTGGCGTCCGACTTCAGTTGTGACCCAACCGCAGAGCAGGGCGATAAAGCCCGCTGGCGTCATGAGCAGAGCGCCCCTGAGCAGGATCGGGTTGGTGTAGAAGCTGCCCTTCCAGCGGAGGAAAAGCGAGAACACACCGATCAGGGCCATGAGGCTACCCAGAGCGACCATTACGCGGAATGTGTAGAAGACCACATACATCGGGGCACGCTGGTCTTTGGGGAAGTCTTTCAGGCCCGGAACCTTGCCGTCGAGGCTGTGGGTCAGGATCAGCGAACCGATGAGCGGAATGCCGACCTTGTAGCGCGTCACCTCGTTTTCCATGTCCGGAATGCCGAAGAGAAGTTCGGGTGCACGGCTCTCGGACTCCCAGTCGCCTTCCATGGCGGCAATTTTTGCCGGCTGATATTTCAGTGTGTTCAGGCCATGGGCGTCACCGGCAAGAATCTGCAGAGGTGCGACGATAGCGGCCATCCACATGGCCATTGAGAACATCACCTTCACAGCTTCCGTCGGCTGCCGCTTCTGGCGCTTTGCCTTCAGGAGATGCCACGCACCGACGCCACCGACGATGAAGGCGACGCAGAGGAACGCTGCCAGCGCCATGTGAACGAGACGGTACGGGAAGGACGGGTTGAAGATGATCGCCAGCCAGTCGGCCGGCAGGAAGCGACCTGTTGCAGCGTCGATCTTGTAGCCTTGCGGCGTCTGCATCCACGAGTTGGACGCAAGGATCCAGCTCATGGAAATGAGCGTGCCGATCGACACCATGCTCGTTGCAGCAAAATGCAGGCGCTTGCCGACCCGGTTGAGGCCGAACATCATGACGCCGAGGAAGCCAGCTTCAAGGAAGAACGCTGTCATGACCTCATAGGCAAGCATCGGGCCGAGAACGGGGCCAGCCTTCTGCGAGAACTGAGACCAGTTGGTGCCGAACTCGTAGGACATGACCAGCCCTGAGACGACGCCCATGGCGAACACGACCGAAAAGACGCGCAGCCAGTATTTGAAAAGGTCAAGATAGACGGGTTTGTCTGTCTTGAGCCAAAGGCCTTCGAGTACCGCCAGGAAGGCGGCCAGGCCGATGGAGAAAGCTGGAAAGACGATATGAAATCCGACGGTAAACGCGAATTGCAATCGTGCGAGGAACAGAGCACTCAAATCGGGCATTGCAGATATCCGCGGCCAGAAGGGCCAGTCGTGAAGGGGGTTGAATAAAGCCAGACGCCTAAGGCGTCAGCTTCCCCTTCGGTTCATCAAGATGCCCTGTTATTATCGCGAAGATGTGATTCTGCAATAAGATCTCGCTGCCGCGGGTGGGTACCGGCAGGTCAAGCCTGTCCGGGATCCTTGCCGATTGTTCATTGAGGCGCGAAAGCAGTGTGACGTAATCGCGACTGGTTCTTAACGCGGCAGGAGCATTAGCGATCCAGTAACGGACAAAGCCCTGCAGGCCTGACAAATGTGCCCAAAGCGTACCCGCTCCGTCATGTGTCAAACTGCCACTCATGGTGCAGGAAAGCGGCCCCAGATCGAACGAGGCGGTCTGAATTAAAAACCGTCCACCTGCCTCACTTTGACCTGATTTGGCGCTTTTGGCGCGTAGGGCAGTGAGAATCAGATGGAGATGACTCGGGGGAGGGAGCAGCGAAAAGAGGTCGGTGACCTGGCTTCCGCTTCCATGCGACGCGCGCTCTTGAGGATCGAATTCTGGTAGGGCCGCGGCAGCGTGAAGATCCATAGCCCACGCAGAGGACTCGGGTCCGGCTTCGCCACCGGGGATGAGGCGGGCCTTAACATCCATAAGAGTCAGGCTTTTGACACCTCTGAACGGGAGCACCGTTGCGCTAAGGCTCGGCGCAGCGAAGGTCATCTCCTTCGAGGCAGGATCGAGATGCCCAGTCAGATTTCCCCCGCTTAACGAGAGGTTCTCATTCAGCCGAAGGATCTGTGTGCCCTGGAACTTCAGAGTGAAGGAGAAGGGGTGAAGGAGCCCGCCACTGATTGAGAGGGTCTCACCCACGTAGAGTATCCCCTTCGGCCCTGTAAGCGAGGGGTGGTTGAAGAGGAGAGACCCTGCCCAGGGATATAAGGTAGGCGTTTTTTTCTGCCAGGTGAGATGCCAGCCCTGAGCAGAAAGCTGCGTGGTCAGTCGCGGGATCTCTCGCTCCAGCCGATAGAGGCGTGTCGCCGAGAAGCTCCAGGAGATGATTAACAGGAATATCACACCGAGCAGGAGGCCAAGAACCCCCTTCTTTACGGGGGAAAACTCACCTTTGGGGTTGGGCAAGGGGTCGTCTCCGCAGTTCGATTTCACATGAGCAAAGGGAAACAGCACAAATTATCCCCAGAGCTGGGAACCCGTTTTTCCCGAAGGAGAAAAGAGTGTGGCCGCTAGGGCTATGAAACCGTGAACGCCTGTGTTAGACGCCGCGACCGCCGTGTCTTCGGGGTTTGTTTTCCGAGAAAACGTAGCATTCAAGGCGATTGTCACTTGACTCGCTCCCTTTGTGCTTTTGCTCAGCACTCCCAAGCGTAGACCTGCTCGCCTGCCGAACGACACGACAATTTTGCACAGGTCATCCCCCGGTCACTTGGGTGAGTCCACAGAGTTGTCCACAGGGCGTGGCATGGCGTTCGCATCGCATAGCGCGTTCCATGAAGTGTAGATGGAGTCGATCAGCGAACGGCGGTCGGCTTTGGCAGGAAGCGGCTCGCCGATTGCAATGACGATCTCGCCTGGGGTCATCATCCAGCCGCGTCGGGGCCAGTGCAGACCGGAATTTGTGGCAACAGGGATAATGGGCGCGGCAGCCTGTTTCGCCAGAGCGATTACGCCGGGCTGAAGGGGGACGCGCTCGCCGGGCGCGGTGCGTGTGCCTTCGGGGAAGATGATGATCTGTCTGCCCTCGTCGAAGCGCTCCTGCGTTTCCTTCATGAGCATGCGCAACGCTTTTGCTCCTGCAGCACGCTCGACTGGGACCATTCCCGAGAGCAGGAGCATCGGCCCGACGAAGGGGATACGGGTGAGTTCCTGCTTGATGACATAGGCAGGCTTCGGCGCCAGTGTCATCCAGATGAAACCATCGAAATAGGCCTGATGCTGGGAAGCGATCAGGCAGGCCCCGTCGGGAAGATTTTCCGCTCCGGTCACGCGGATACGGATGCGGCAAAGCGTTTTCAGCCCCCAGAGCGTCAGCGATGACCAGAGTTGAGCGTAGCTCAACGCCATGCTGCGGCGCTTGAGCACGCGGATCGGCAAAGCTCCCAGACCCATGAACAGGGTCAGGACGACGAAATAGATGATGAAGACACAGGCGCGTATCCGGTTCATGCACTCCCCCAGGTCCGGCTCTCTCTCGGCGCGCTATGAGAGCCTCTTTTTGGGCCAGCTGGAGTCAGCCGACCGGATGATCCTCTAGAGCATCAAGTGTTACGATGGAATTATCCGTCGCGAGAAAGATGCGAAAGCAAACCAGTCCTGTGTGCCGTAGAAAGGGCGAGTCCGCCTCGTGTTCAGGGGAGATTACGCTCGCGGCGTCAGATTTACTCCGCGTGACAGCCCCAGATGAGAACCGATCAATTTTGTATATTCGCGCAAAAGCAGAGCCAGGGTGGCACGATCGGGGCGATGGCGGAGAGCTGGCGGGCGGATCGGATAAGGGGAGAGACTCAGGTCAGGGGCGGCGCGATGCAGTTCGAGCATGGCCCGGCGTATGTGGTATCCTGCGGTGACGACCAGAAGCGAGTGGATTCCCTGTTTTGCCGCCCACTCGGCAGTCTCGGTGCCGTTACCGATGGTTGAGACGGCTCGTCGGCCAAGGGTGATGCGGTTTGCCAGTTCGGGGCTCAGCCTGACCGGTGCACGTTCACTGAGCTGGGAGAGTGTTGCATGCGGTCCGACGCCTGAGATTAGAAGTTTTTTGCCGACTCCCTTGCTCAGGAGCAGGAGCGAGGCCTCGACCCTGTCCCGACCGCCTGTCAGGGCAACGATTCCGTCGCAATGCGCTGGATCGGGCACCGGGCGCAGGGCATCGGCACAGAACCACACAAAGCCCACGCACCAGCTTAGTGCGAGAATGAGGAGCAGGGTTGTCGTGGCAGACAGGAGCTTCAAGCCAGCCTCCGCAGCCACAAATGCACCGTGGTCAGGGCGACGACAAAACTAAGAGCCGCGACCAGCAGTGGAACGCAGAAGAGCGATTCGAAAAAGCCTGACGGGAGCGCGGTCAAGACGGAGAGCCATCCGGACATGTTATGAGGCCAGAGTGGGAGTGAGGCTTCCTGATGATCCAGGAAAGGCTGGATGAGCCGATGCACGATCGCCAGCGTAGCGCCCCCCAATAGCGTGCCGATAATCCCGCCTGAAAGTCCTAAAGTCGCGCTTCGCCAGGCGATGCGCTGGGCGACGAGGCTGTCAGTGGCACCAAAGCCATGCAGAATTTCAATTGTCCGTCGTCTCGCATGGAGCGTCATTCTGACGGAGAGCGTCGTGACCCCCGCAGTGGCAAAACCTGCGAGAAGCAAGGCCAGCCAGGCACATGCCTGCAGACTCCGCCCCAGGAGCAGGAGTTGTGCCCCCCAGCGCGCGTTTTCCTCCACGATGGTCGATGGAGCAACCGTATCGAGAATGAGCGGGAGATCTGTTGTCGGTGCGTTGGATTTCCGCGCAAGCGTCAGAACGACTGGAAGATCCGTGAGTGTTTTACCTGCTGAGCCGAGCCAGGGTTGGAGGAGTTCCCGTAATCGCTCTTCGGGCATGATCTCGATCGATGCGATTCCCGGATCGCTTTGCAGCACGGCTTTGAGGCGGCCTGCTGTCTCTCTGGCGTTCCCGTCGACGTCGGGAATTTCAAGTGTGACGCGCTGGGCCGCGCCATTTTCCCATTCTCGAGACAGGCTGTGAGCCGCGCTCCAGCCACCGAGGGCCAGAGCGGCGATTGCGGCGACCGCAGCAATGACCGGTACGAGGCCATGATCGCGCCTCCCGAGATGCAGGCCATCAGACAGGGAGCGGCTCATTGCGTCTCTCCTTCTCCCTGCGCGGCGGGAGCAACGACCGTTAGGCGCCCGTTTTCGAGGGCAATCGCGGGGTAGGGCGCCGCTCTCATCAGAGCCTCATTATGGGTGGCAACGATCACGGTCGTTCCTGCGCGGCTGAGCGCCTGCAAGGCGTCGACGAGCTGCCAGCCCTGCCGTTCAGCCAGGGCATTAGTGGGCTCGTCGGCGAGGAGAAGGGCAGGTCGCATCACGAGTGCCCGTGCGATTGCCACGCGCTGTCGCTCCCCTCCAGACAGCTCTTCGGGACGCGCGTGTTTCTTGTGGCTGAGGCCCAGCCATTCAAGAATGGACCTGATTTCAAGATCGATCGTCTCTGCTCCCGTGCCTGAGAGGCGGGGAGGCAGCGCAATGTTATCGAAGACATCCAGTTCGGATAAAAGGCGCAGATCCTGGGGGATGAACCCGATTCTTTGTCTGAGCAGCGACCGCTGGCGGCGTTTTGCCGAGGCGACATCGACGCCCAGGATCTCGACCTGTCCCTCATCCGGCAGCACTTCCAGATGCATCAGGCTCAAGAGGTCGATTTCCCCGCCCCCGAAGGTCCTGTCAGCCAGTAGAAGGCGCCCTGGGGGATCGTCAGGTCGATCTTATCTAGAACCGGGCGTTCGAGAGCCTTGCGGTTCCTGCTATGACGATGACTGACCTTGCGAAACCGGATCATGGATGCCCAGACGGGGATCACATATTGCGGGCAGCTACCGCAGAAATTGTCGCGCCGAGCGCTGCGATGGCCATCAGCAGAAAGCCGTCAAAGATCAGCACGCCCGGGGTCATGACCTGGTGACCGATGGTCAGATGCGTCGGGATGCTGCCCACGACATGGTTCATGACATCCTGCGCCTGGATATCTGCTGAGGCATTGCTGGTGGTGATGGAGGAGAGCGCGTGCGGCAGGGCCATCCAGCCGATGCCGATGACGAGGCAAAGCGGGGCAAGCACCTCGGCAACCTGCTGCGCAAAATAGAAAGCGAAGTAGCAGACTGCCCAGAACGTTGTCCGGATGAAGCCGAGTCCTGATGAATGACGCCGCGGAGCACGGTCTTCGCTCGCCTGAGCCATACGTGACAGGGAAGGGCGGGAGGGAGCTTCCATGGGGCGCTTTCAGCTTGTCGTAACGGGTACGTATGAATAGGCGTCCAGTCCAGACTGGCCACATTGTCTGTGGTTGAGGTAGCTGCGGGCGCGACGAAATGCAATGATTGCCGCGTTGCCGCCTTGATATTCATCCATTTGAGACCGTCAGTTTTTATCGTCCCCAGACGACGCGTGCATTATGGACCCCTACACCCCATGACTATTGCCGACACTCCGCTTCCCTTCATCCTCGTCGTTGAGGAATCCGACACCCAGGCCAAGGCGCTCGTCGCGCTCCTGGATACGGCCGGTTTTACAGTGCGCCGTGTCGCTAGCGGTGAGGAGGCCCTCTCCTGCCTCGATGATAACCTGCCCGATCTCGTCGTGTCCGATTATCACCTGCCGGGCATGAATGGTGGGCAGATGGCCCGGCAATTCCGCATGAATGCCCAGACCCGCTCGATTCCGATCCTGATGTTGACCGAGGATATCGGTCCCGGTCTGGAACGCGAGGGGCTGGAAAGCGGGGCAGACGCCTATATCTCGAAATCTGCCCATCCCGATCTACTCGTTCTGAGGATCAGGGCGCTTTTGCGGGAGGGCTCGGATTTTCTGCAGGCAGAAGAGGCCGGTCGCTTCAGGCGGGCACGCATTGTGATCGTGACCTCTCCCAGGACGGAAGAGCACGAGGCCGCAGGAGGAGAAAACGCCAGTTGGGAGCGCGATGCGTCGGGTGCCTCATTAGGCGAGCTGCTCTGGCGTGACGGGCATACCGTAACCACGGTGACAGCCTCGAGCGAGCTGGTGAACGGCGCCTGGCTTGGCGGGGAAGAGGGGCCTGACTGCCTCGTCCTCGATCTGACCTCTCGTCTGCTCGACGGTGTCAATTTCTGCCGTCGTCTCGATGCGCGGCGACAGGATGTGCTCGAGGCGGGAGGCACGTCGTTTCGTATTCTCGGAATCGTCGCGGCCGATCGGTTTCGCCGGCATTCCGCTGCCGATCTGTTCGATGCCGGGCTGGACGATCTGGTACCGAGCGATATTGCTCCGGATGTGCTCGCCCTGCGAATCCGTGTTCTGGTGCGCCGCAAGCTGGCGCAGGATGAGATCCGGCAGCTGGAAATCAAGCGGCAGGTGCGTGAAGTCGCCCTGCAGACGGCGCAGAGCGAAGCCCGAGCCATTGCTGCCAAAGCCGCGATGGCGGAAGCTCTCGCTCATGCCAATGCGGAACTCGCCGATGCGAATGCCCGCCTGATCGAAACGCAGGCGAAGCTCGTGCAAACCGCCAAAATGGCCTCTCTCGGTGAGCTGGTTGCTGGCATCGCCCATGAGATCAATAATCCTCTGGCTTTCACACTGGCGCATGAGGAGACGATTGCGCGTGCGCTGCAAAAGCTGGTCGACTGCGACAGTTCTTTGAAGCCCGAGCAACTCACTCTGCTCGAGAAATGCTCGAACCGGATCGGCGCCATGCGTCTGGGATTGCAGCGCATACAAAATCTCGTTCTGAGCCTGCGCAGGTTCTCACGCCTCGATGAGAGTGCCTTTCAGGACACGGATGTGATCGAGGCAATCGATACCGCCCTGGCGCTTCTGGCCCATAAATTCGGCCGTGAGATTGAGGTCGAGCGCCGTCTGGCCGCGCCGCGAATGCTCGTCTGTCAGCCGGCCTTGCTGCATCAGGTGGTCATGAACATTGTCAGCAATGCGGCTGATGCCATTCGCTCGCGTGCGGCTGCCGAGGGAGGTGAGCCCGGGATCTATGATGGGAAGATCGTCATCGAGACTGTCCTGGAGCAGAACGAGCAAGGCGCGCAATATGTCATCAGCGTTTCTGATGACGGCCCCGGAGTGCCTCCCGCATTGCGAGCTCGCGTTTTTGAGCCTTTCTTTACGACCAAGCCGGTAGGAACAGGCACAGGCTTGGGACTTGCCATCGCTTATGGCGTGATCGAAGCTCATGGTGGCTCGATCGATATCGAAGATGCCAATCTCAGTGGCGGTCATGGAGTGGGGGCGTGCTTCACGCTTTCAGTGCCTGTCCGCTTGACGCCGACAGGACCGGTTACGATAGGACGCAGCGCATGAGACGAACCGAAATGTCTGTTCCTTACGGTCGTAGCCGTATCTTGCTTGTTGACGATGAGGCAGAAATTCTCGTTGCCTTGACCGACCTGCTTGAAGACGAGTTCGATATCCTCTCCTGCACCGACCCGCTCGAAGCGTTGGCGTATCTGAAAAAATCTCCCGATATCGCGGTGATCGTCTCTGACCAGCGTATGCCGAACATGACAGGCGACGTGCTTCTCAGCAAAGCACGCGAGTTTTCCGATGCGCGCGGTATTCTTCTGACAGGTTACGCCGATCTCGCTGCGGTCGTGGCTGCCCTCAACCAGGGCCGTATTCAGTTTTACGCCCACAAGCCTTGGGAGTCGGACGCTGCGGGCCATGGTGCGCGAGGTGTCTGCTCATCATCGGCTCGAGCGCGCGCTGATGACAGAGCGCGTTCTGTTGCATGGTGCCATGGAATCGGTGCCGATGGATGGTGTCTTCACCACAGCGGACGGCACGGTATTGCGGCACAATTTCGATGTGGATCCTGCTCTCGATGCAAAAGAGGATCTCACGGAGGAGATGCTGTTCAGTGAGTCTCTGCGTCCTGAAATCACGGCGATGCGCGAGGAGACAAGGGAGCGCGGTAATCTCGTAAGGCTCGTCTCTGAAGTGACGGATCGCGGCGTGCGCTGGTACGAGATCACACGTCAGACCCTCCCTTGGCCACGGAACGCAGCGGGTGTGCCCTGTCCGAGCGAGGAGAGATGGCAATTCAACCTTGGCCGGGATGTCACCGAGCGTCTCGCCATGGAAGAGCGTCTGCGTCAGGACGACAAGATGCATGCGCTTGGCACACTGGCTGGCGGCATTGCTCACGATTTCAATAATCTGTTAACGGCCATGCTGGGCTCTCTCGAGCTGCTGCAGGATCTGAGTCCTTCAGATGCTCCGATGGTGACCAAACTGTTCGACAACGCGCTGGATTCCGCGCGGAGAGGCACGGTGCTCACCCGGCGGCTGCTCGAATTCGGCAGGCCCAAGCCTGTGGCGTTACGCTCCGTGAACCTGGTCGATCTGGTTTGGAGCATGCGGGATCTGATCGTGCAAAGTCTCAGCAGAGCCAGCGATCTGCGTGGAGAGACAGGGCGATGTGCGCTGGACCTCTCTGCCGTACCTCAGGATCTGGTCGTCCCTTGCGTGCTGAGCGATCCGGGTCAGCTTGAAATGGCTCTGCTCAATCTTTGCATCAATGCGCGTGATGCGATGCCTGATGGTGGGATTATCAGTATCCGCCTGGCAAATGATCAAGATGCTACCGGAGCCCCCTGTGTGAGCCTGACGGTCGAGGATCAGGGCTGCGGTATGCCGCCGGAAATCATCAGGCGTATCTTCGAACCTTTTTTCACGACCAAGGGTCTTGGAAGCGGGACCGGGCTGGGCCTGTCGACGATCTATGGATTTCTTCAGCGGAGTGGCGGCGATATTCGCGTCAAATCCGTGCCGGGCCAGGGCACGAACATGACTGTCATTCTGCCTCTTTGCGCGGCTGAGCCTGAGGAAGAAGAGACATCCGACCTGTCCGGAGAGGGCAGTTTCAGGCCGCTACGCATTCTGCTGGCTGATGACGAAGCTGGGGTTCGACTGGTCACAGAGCAGTTTCTGACTCAGGACGGGCATCAGGTCTCCAGTGTCCCGGATGGCTCGGATGTGATTATCCATCTCGATAAGGGGGAGCAGTTCGATCTTGTGGTCCTCGATCTGCTGATGCCGGTGATGGGGGGACGCGAATGCGGGCAGATTCTCGCTGAGCGCTATCCGGCACTGCCGGTACTCTATGTCAGTGGTTATGCGGACCCGGAAAACCTTCCAGCCCAGGCTTTTGTGCTCGGTAAGCCGTTCACGCCGCAGGATCTGCGTGACGCAATTACCCGCACCATGCGTCGAAAGACTGATTGGGCCTTTGTCCGGAGCGATGGCGCAGTCGGCAACGAGGGAAGGCGAGGAGTGTGGTCGAGGACATCAAAGCGATGCGAAGCGCCCGATCCGGACTTGTCAGCCTGCGCGCACCGCTTATGTGAACAGCTATGCAGATAAGTTCTTCTTCCCCCCATGATCCTGTCGGCTGGCATGGCACTACCATCCTTTGCGTTCGTCGCGATGGTCAGGTGGCCATGGCCGGTGATGGGCAGGTGACACTTGGCCAGACGGTCATCAAAGGTAATGCGCGCAAGGTGCGTCGTATCGGCCCCAAGAACTCCATCCTCGCTGGATTTGCGGGCGCGACCGCCGATGCGTTTACGCTGCTCGAACGGCTTGAGGCCAAGCTGGAGCGCTATCCGGATCAGCTGGAGCGCGCCTGCGTCGATCTTGCCAAGGACTGGCGGACGGATCGCTATCTGCGTCGCTCGAGGCGATGATGGCAGTGGCGGATGGCCAGCGCTCCTTCACCCTTACGGGCAATGGCGATGTGCTGGAGCCCGAAGACGGGATCATCGCGATCGGATCGGGAGGCAATTATGCGCTCTCAGCGGCGCGGGCCCTGATCGATGTTGACGGCATGACGGCGGAAGATGTGGCCCGCAAAGCGATGAAGATTGCCGGTGATATCTGCGTTTACACGAACCATTCTGTCCGGGTCGAAGTGCTCGGAGGGGAGGCACTCTGATGGAAATTCCCAATTATTCTCCGCGTGAGATCGTCTCCGAACTCGATCGCTTCATCATCGGTCAGAACGAAGCCAAGCGTGCCGTGGCGATCGCCATGCGTAATCGTTGGCGCCGCGCGCAGCTCCCAGAGGGGCTGCGTGAGGAAGTGGTGCCCAAGAACATTCTCATGATCGGCCCGACAGGGTGCGGCAAGACCGAAATCGCGCGTCGGCTGGCCCGTCTGGCTCAATCTCCCTTCCTTAAGGTCGAGGCGACGAAGTTCACCGAAGTTGGTTATGTCGGCCGCGATGTGGAATCGATCGTGCGCGATCTCGTGGAGGTCTCGCTGACGATGCTGCGCGAGGCCCGTCGCAAGGACGTGAATGCCAAGGCTGAACTCGCCGCCGAAGCCCGTCTGGTGGACGCGCTGGTCGGTGAGTCAGCCTCTGCCGATACCAAGACCAAATTTCGCCAGATGCTTCGCAATGGCGAGCTCGAAGAAAAGGAAATCGAGATTCAGGTGGGGCGTGAAGGCGGTCCACAGGGCGAGATGCCCGATCTCGCAGGGGGCACCGTGATGAATGCGGCAGCTTTCGGCGATCTGATGAAGAATCTCATGAACAAGTCGCCGCAGCGTCGTCGTCTCAGCATCGCGACGGCGCGTCAGTTGCTGATCCGGGAGGAGGCCGACCGGCTCGTCGATAACGATGCCCTGACTCAGGACGCGGTGCGTCACACGCAGGATCACGGAATCGTCTTTCTCGACGAAATCGACAAGGTTTGCGCGCGTTCCGGTGAGGGCGGGAGCCGCGGGGGAGACATATCCCGTGAAGGCGTTCAGCGCGACCTGCTGCCCCTGATCGAGGGCACGACGGTCACGACAAAATATGGACCGATCAAGACGGATCATATCCTCTTTATCGCCTCTGGCGCGTTTCATCTGGCCAAGCCATCGGATCTGCTGCCCGAACTGCAGGGACGTTTGCCGATCCGTGTCGAACTTGCCGGTTTGAACCGGGACGATCTCAAGCGCATTCTGCTCGAGCCTGAGCACTCCCTGCTGAAGCAATATGTCTCGTTGCTCGGCACCGAAAACGTCACGCTCATTTTCGAGGATAGTGCGGTCGACGCGCTGGCAGAGCTGGCATCGGACATCAACGAACGGGTGGAGAATATCGGCGCCCGCCGGCTGGCAACGGTTCTGGAGCGTCTGCTTGAGGAAATCTCGTTCCGTGCGTCCGACCGAGGGGGGGAGACGATCACGGTGACCGCTCAGGATGTCCAGGAGCGTGTCGCGCCCCTGGCCAACAAGGGCGACCTCAGCAGGTTCATCCTGTGAGCGGCCCGTGGGTACAGCCGGTCGACGCATCGGCCTCAGAGGCGATTGCAGCGATCAGTGACGAGCTGGCCATGTTCGATGACTGGATGGATCGGTACGAGTACATCATCGAGATGGGACGAAGCCTGCCATCCTTTCCCGCCAAATGGCAAAACGACGCCCATCGTGTGCCGGGATGTCAGAGCCAGGTCTGGCTGGAAGCCCATGAGGAAGAGGGTAACCTCTTCTTTGCGGGCGCGTCGGATGCCACGATCGTCAACGGCCTCGTCGCTCTTTTGATGCGGGTCTATTCAGGGCGAAGCAAGGCAGAGATCGAGAACACAGATCCGGGGTTTTTGCACGAACTCGGTCTGGTCAAGGCGCTGTCGACCAATCGCGGCAACGGTGTCGAGGCGATGGCGCAGGCTATCCGTGCCCGCGCGCGCGCCTGAGATGGTGTGATCTGACCCGACTTTACCGGGTCAGATCATATCTATCACTCAGTTCTTGCCGGGAGCGCCGTCTGACGGTGTTGCGGCTGGAGCTGTCTTGTTCTCTGCTTTTGCAGCGACATCAGCCTTGCACTTCGTGAACTTGCCTTTTTCGTCGCGGCATCTCACAGGCTTGGGCTTCTCACATTTTGTGAACTTGCCGGTTGTCGTATCGCGACAGGACTTGGCGTAAGCGGCTGGCGCCGCCGTGGCACCAAGAAGAAGGGTCAGGGCAAGAAAACCGCGGAGCATGGCTCTTATTCCTCAGAGATGAAGAGATGAAAACGCCCTGGCAATTGTGCAGGAGCGTAAGGTCTATACCGTGCCGGACTCCGGCTTTCAGAAAACCGCCGGAATGCCTAAGGGTTGCATTCCGACAACGGGCATAGACACAAAAAAACCCGCCGTAAGGCGGGTTTTTCCGTTGCAGAGCTGATCGGGATCAGTTCGGCAGGGCGTAGGCGATGACGTAATCGCCCATCTTGGTCCCGAAGGAACCATGACCGCCCGCATAGGTCACGATGTACTGCTTGCCATTGGCAGAGTAGGTCATCGGGGTGGACTGGCCACCAGCAGGAAGGCGATCCTGCCACAGTGTCTTGCCGGTCGTGACGTCATAGGCGCGGATGTAGAAATCCAGCGTCGAGGTCAGGAACGCGACATTACCAGCCGTCGTCAGAGGGCCACCAAGGCTCGGGACACCGATCTTGAGCGGCGGAAGCTGGATCGGCAGCGAGCTGTTATAGAGGCTGTCGCGCAGGGTACCGTTGCGATGCTTCCAGATAACCTTGTTCGTCCGCAGATCGATACCGGCCATGTAGCCCCAGGGCGGGCTTTTGCAGGGGATCGGCAGACCGAGCTTGGTCGTGATCGGGTTCAGGAACGGGCTGAGCATGATGGCGTAAGGAGCGCCATAGTTGTGCTGCAGGCCGGTCTCACCCCCCGAACCGCGACGGGCGCCTTCTTCAGGCCAGAGCGGGTTGCCGGGACCACGGGGAACCAGTCTCGACACGAAAGGCAGGCCGATCGGGTTCGAGATTGCGATCTGGCGCTGCGGATCGACGGCGAGGCCGCCCCATTCGAAGACACCGAGATTGCCCGGGAAGATCAGCGAACCACGCTCGGACGGCGCTGTGAACGTGCCCTTGTAGTCGAGCTGATGGAACGCCACGCGGCAGATCAGCTGATCGAAGACCGAGCCACCCCACATATCCTTACCGGTGAGCAACGCCTTGGGGCGCAGCGTCAGGTCGGAGAAAGGCTGTGTCGGTGTGACGTGATCGCCCTTGACCACCTCCTGGGGAACCGGAAGCTCCGGTGCAGGAACGATCAGCTTGCCGTCACGACGGTCGAGAACGAACACATTGCCCGTCTTGGCCGGTGCGTAGATGGCAGGAACGACGGTTCCGTCCTTCTGCGTGATATCGATCAGGCTCATCTGTGCCGGCAGATCCATGTCCCACAGATCGTGGTGAACGGTCTGATAGCTCCAGGCCAGCTTGCCGGTATCGGCGTGCAGGGCGAGAACTGCCGAAGCATAACGCTCTGCATCTGCCGTGCGGTTTCCACCCCACTGGTCAGGTGTCTGAACGCCCGTCGGGATGTAGATCAGGCCAAGATTGGCGTCGTAAGACGCGGTAATCCACGAGTTGGGCGAGTTCGCGACGTATTTATGGTCAGGACCCGGCATTTCGTTCGGATCAGGGTTGGACGGGTCGAACACCCAGACCAGCTTGCCCGTGAACAGATCGAAGGCACGCGTGACGCCCGACGGCTCCTTGGTGGAGTTGTTGTCGGTCACGGCGCCAGAAATGATCACGACCTTGTCGGTCACAACCGGCGGTGAGGTCGGCTCATACCCACCTGCATGATCGTACGGCATGAACGGCGTACGCAGGTCGATTTCACCATTCTTGCCAAAGCTCGGGCAGGCCTTGCCGGTCTTGGCGTCAACGGCGAACAGACGGCCGTCATTGACGGGCAGGAACAGACGTTCATGGCACTCGTCTGGCGCAGGCGTGCCATCGGAGGTCACGGCGCTGGCATCCGACTTGTGATAGGTCACGCCACGGCAGGTAAGATGCTGATAGCCCGGATTGACGTAAAGATGGGGGTCGAACACCCACTTCGTCTTGCCGGTTGCACCATCGACAGCCCAGAGCTTCTGATGCAGCGAGCAGAAATAAAGCGTGCCGTCGACTGCAAGCGGGGTGGCTTCGTTGGTGGCTTCACCGGGATCGTTCGGTCCCTGGAAATCACCTGTGCGCATCGTCCACGCGACCTTCAGCTTGCTGACATTGTCAGAAGTGATCTGCGTGAGCGGGGAGAAGCGGTCGCCATACTGCGTGCGGCCATAGGCCTGCCAGTCACCGTCAGGCATCTGCCCGGCGTCGCTGCCGGCAGCGGCAATCTTGGCGGTTGGCAGATTGCCAGCCTGATCGCCCGGATCCTGCACGAAAGCCACAACCACAACGATGAGAGCGAGCGCAACGCTGCCAACGAGGGGGAGCTTCGCGATGCGGCTCGTGGTGATCTGACGGCTGACGAAAGGAAGAAGCAGCCAGATGCCCAGGATAACGACAACGTCACCGCGAGGGACAAGCGACCAGAAATCGATACCGACTTCGCCAATCGCCCAGGCCAGCGAGCCCAGAATGACCAGAGTGTAGAGCCAGAAAGCCGCCGGGCGCCTTTCCAGGCGAGGAAAGCGGTGGCGAGAAGCGCAATACCGCAGACTGCATAATAAGGGGTGTCGCCGTAGCTCAGGAGCCAGACACCGCCGATTGTCAGATATAAGCCACAAAGGGCGAATATGACGGCGGTGAGGGCAGCCCAGAACCGCGGCCGGGAAACCGTGTTCATGCGTCGTCCTATATGATGTTCGTGGTCGAAAACGTTATCGAAAGAGACCGCGTGAAAAAAGGCGCAAATGTGGGCCTGCGTCAAGAACGTCCCACATGTTGATCCGGGTCTTGTCTAACCCAAACTAAATGCTTTGGCGCGTTAAAACAGGTTGTGCAGGGCAAAGATATCCTATAGGTGCCCCCAATCGAACGCGCGTCCAGGCGATGGTAGGGCATGCCTGGCCGCTTGATGGTGATCGCAAGTCTTTGCGATGTGCCATCTTATAAGTCGAGAGGAGAACGAAATGCCCAAGATGAAGACCAAATCGTCGGTCAAGAAGCGGTTCAAGATCACCGCGACCGGCAAGGTGATGTGCGGTCCCGGCAACAAGCGCCACGGCCTCATCAACCGTCCGCAGAAAATGAAGCGCACGAATCGCGGCCCGCAGACCATGACGGACATGGATGCGAAGACCGTGAAGCAGTGGGCCCCCTACGGACTGGCTTGAGGAGCAAGATAAATGGCACGTGTTAAGCGCGGCGTAACGACGCACGCCCGTCATAAGAAGGTTCTGGATCTTGCCAAGGGTTACCGCGGCCGGTCTTCCACGAACTACCGTATTGCTCTTGAGCGCGTCGAGAAGGCTCTTCGTTATGCCTATCGCGACCGTCGCAACAAGAAGCGCGATTTCCGCGCACTCTGGATCCAGCGTATCAACGCTGCGGTTCGTGAGCAGGGTCTGACCTACAGCAAGTTCATCAACGGACTTGCCAAGGCTGGTATCGAAATCGATCGTAAGGTTCTGGCCGCCATCGCATTCGATGACGCAGCCACCTTCGCCGAAATCGTGAAGCTGGCGCAGATGGCTCTCGATCTGCCCGCTCAGGAGCAGACGGCTCAGGCCTGATCTGTCCCTTTTCGGATTTGATAGAAAACGGGTCGTCCTGTATCAGGACGGCCCGTTTTCTTTTTTAACGGTACCGGACGAACGATGGGACAGGCGATAATGGGCGATGATCTTGAAACGCTGAGAAGCGAAACTCTCGAAGCGTTGGCGCAAGCGCAGGATCACGCTGCATGGGACGCCATCCGTGTTGGCGTGCTGGGCAAGTCCGGTCGTCTCACGCGCCTGCTCAAGGAGCTGGGCAAGATGAGCCCGGAAGAGCGCAAGGAGCGTGGTCAGGCTCTGAATCGTCTGCGCGATGCGTTGAACAGCGCCGTCGAGACACGCGGTCAGGAAATTGCAGAAGCCGCTCTGGAAGCGCGTCTGAAGTCTGAGCAGGTCGATGTGACTATGCCGGCACCAGCGACCTCGTTCGGTCTTGTGCATCCGATCAGCCGGACGATCGAAGAGATGACGGCGATTTTCGGTGCCATGGGTTTCAGCGTTGCCGAAGGCCCTGATATCGAGTCGCAATGGCATAATTTCTCGGCGCTCAACACGCCCGACCATCACCCGGCCCGTACCGAACACGACACATTCTATCTGCCGTCAGCGGAAGAAGACTCGCCTGCACGTGTGCTTCGCACCCAGACATCGGGTGTGCAGATTCGCACCATGCTGAATGAAGAGCCTCCCATCCGCGTGATCGCTCCGGGTCGGACCTATCGCGCCGATCATGATGCCACCCATTCGCCGATGTTTCATCAATGCGAAGGCTGGTCATCGATAAGGGCATTACACTCGGGCATCTCAAAGGCTGTCTGATTGAATTCCTGCGGGTGTTCTTCGACAAGCCTGATCTGCCCGTGCGGTTTCGCGCCTCCTATTTCCCGTTCACCGAGCCTTCGATGGAGGTCGATATCGGCTGGTCGCGCCAGACAGGTGAAATCGGTGGCGGTACGGACTGGCTGGAAGTGCTCGGCTCGGGGATGGTTCACCCGCGCGTCCTCGCCAATTGCGGCCTCGATCCTGCCGTCTGGCAGGGATTTGCTTTCGGCATGGGGGTCGAGCGTCTGACGATGCTCAAGAACGGCATTCCCGATCTACGGTCCTTCTATGAGAGCGATCTGAGATGGTTGCGCCATTACGGCTTCTCCGCCCTCTCCTCCGCCAGCCTCGCAGAAGGAGTCTGAGACCATGAAATTCACTCTGTCCTGGCTGCGCGAGCATCTCGATTTCACGGTGTCACTCGATGAGATTGTGAGCACGCTCAATACGATTGGTCTTGAGGTCGAGAGCGTCGAAAATCCTGCGGACACTGCGGGGGTTCCGCGTTGCGAAAATCGTCGAGGCACACCGCCACCCTGATGCGGATCGTTTGCAGGTCTGTGTCGTGGCTGCGGGTGGCGGGTATGAAAAAGTGCAGGTGGTTTGCGGGGCGCCCAACGCCCGCGCTGGTCTCTATGTCATTTTCGCGCCGCCCGGCACCTATGTTCCCGGTAGCGATATTACCATCAAGGCCGGAAAGATCAGAGGGCAGGAGAGCGGCGGCATGCTGTGCTCCCTGCGCGAACTGGGACTCGGCGCCGAATCCGACGGAATTGCAGAGCTGCCCGAGACGGTCGTGCTCGGTCAGGCCTATAGCGATTATGCGCATCTCGACGATCCGGTCATCGACATTTCGATCACGCCCAACCGCGGAGATGCGCTGAGCGTCCGTGGCATCGCCCGTGATCTGGCAGCAGCCGGAATCGGCCATCTGAAGCCTTGGCTGGTCGATACGGTTGAGGGAAAATTCCCGTCACCGATTTCATGGGATATCCAGTACGAGGCGGCATGCCCGTTCGTTGCCGGGCGTCTTGTTCGGGGCGTCAAGAACGGACCAAGTCCTGAGTGGCTGCGTCAGCGTCTGGAGTCGATCGGCCTCAAGCCAATCAGTGCGCTGGTCGATATCACCAATTTCCTGACTTTCGATCTTGGTCGCCCTCTCCATGTCTTCGACGCAGAAAAGATTAGCGGTTCGACGCTTTCGCTGACCCGTGCAGCGCGTGAGACGTTTCGGGCGCTCGATGGGCGCGATCTTATTCTCGGAACCGATGACCTTGTCATCGTCGATAAGGCTGGGGTGCAGTCTCTTGCCGGGTTGATCGGCGGCGAGGCTACCGGGGTGTCCGATGAGACATGCGATGTCTTTATCGAAGCGGCCCTTTTCGATCCGGTACGCCTCGCACTGACGGGGCGTCGTCTGGCCGTCCATACCGATGCGCGCCAGCGCTTCGAGCGCGGTGTCGATCCGGCGCTGGTGCTGTCGGGCCTCGAAGCGGCGACCCGCCTCATTTTGTCCCTTTGTGGGGGTGAGGCCAGTGATGTGACGAGCGCGGGTGCCATTCCTTCCTGGCAGCGGGATGCCTGGCTGCGCTTTGAGCGTCTCTCCAGCCTTGGAGGCGCGCAGATCGCTTCGGAAGAGGCGACCCGTATCCTGGAGCATCTGGGCTTTGCGGTGAAGGAAGCCGACGAAACCCGCGCCTGTTTCGCAGTGCCGTCATGGCGCAACGATATTGCGACCGGGGTTTTGCTCGATCAGGCCGCTCATCTCGATGCCGATCAGGCGCAGAAAGCGGCAGCTTCGGTTCAGGCCATCGAAGATGAAAATGATCTGATCGAGGAAGTACTCCGCATCCACGGGCTCGACTCCATTCCTTCTGTCGCGCTGCCTCAGAAGACCGCTATTGCGGCCCCGGCGTTGACTCCGGCCCAAAAAAGACTTGGGGAGCTGCGACGCCTCTGTGCGCTGCGTGGTCTCGTCGAGACAGTCGGGTTTTCCTTCGTCTCGCATGAAGATGCCTCGCTCTTTGGTGGTGCGCCGGAAGCTCTGCGCTTGTTGAATCCGATTGCGTCCGACCTGAACCAGATGCGCCCGACGCCGCTCATCAATCTGGTACGTGCCTGGCAGCGTAATGCCGCCCGTGGTCTTTCCGACGCGGCATTGTTTGAGATCGGGCCATCCTTCCATGCAGACGGTCAGAAGCTCGTTCTGGCAGGGCTGCGAGGGGGCGAGACGCCTCGACGTCCGGGCGAGCGCGCACGCGCGATGTCGCTCTGGGATGCCAAGGCCGATCTTGTGGCGGCTCTCGATGTGCTGAAGCTGCCCGCTGAGGCACTGAGCGTCACTGCGGATGCGCCGGGTCACTACCATCCTGGTCGATCTGGTGTCGTCCGTCAGGGACCCAAGACAGTGCTCGGCTATTTTGGGGAGCTGCATCCGAAAGTGACCCGCGCCATGGGGATCGATGGCACGCTGGTCGTTTTTGAAATCTGTCTCGACGCAGTGCCTCTGCCCAAGGTCAAGCGCCGTCAGGTGCCGACGCTCTCCGCCTTCCAGCCGGTCAGTCGCGATTTTGCGTTCATCGTCGCGCCGCAAGTCGAGGCCCAGGCTGTGCTCAAGGCAGCTCGGGGTGCGGAACGGGCACTGATCAGCGATGTCCGGTTGTTCGACGTCTATGAAGGGGCATCGCTCGAAGCCGGGCATCGTTCTCTCGGGATCGAGGTCACGCTTCAGCCGATCAAGGCCAGCCTGACCGATGAGGAGATCGACGCCGTCTCCGAAAAGATCATTGCGGCAGTTGCAAGCAACCGGCGCGACGCTGAGACGCTGAGTTTTCATGCCCCACTCAGCCATCACCCCTCGTGTCATCTGGCTTCTCGCAGGTGAGGCCAGCGGTGATGTGCTCGGTGCGCATCTCATGCAGGCGCTCTATGCGCGCGATCCGCATCTGATTTTTGTCGGAATTGGCGGACCACGCATGGAGGCGCTGGGCCTGACCAGCCTGTTTCCGATGAGCGACCTTGCCGTGATGGGGCTGGTCGAGGTGCTTCCACGCATCCGTCAGCTTTCCCAACGGCTCAATGAAGCGATCAATGATGTGGTTCTGCGCCAGCCGGATCTGATTGTGACAATCGACTCTCCGGGCTTTGCGTTGCGTTTTCTCAAGCGACTGCGCGACCAGAACGTCCCGAAAATCCATTATGTCGGCCCTCAAGTCTGGGCCTGGCACGAGAAGCGCGTTCATACGTTTCCCGAACTGTGGGACAGACTGCTTTGCTTGTTGCCTTTTGAGGTTGAGTGGTTTGCCAAGCGGGGGGTGGCAGTCGATTTCGTCGGCCATCCGGTTTTGCAGTCGGGTGCCGATCAAGGTGACGCAAAGCGTTTTCGCCTGCGTCATGGGCTGAGTGACGAGGCTCCGATCCTGATCCTGATGCCCGGGAGCCGTCGATCCGAGGTGCCCCGCCTGTTGCCGGTCTATGGCAAGATGCTGAGCCTCCTCAAAAAACGTTTGCCCGATATCTGTCCGGTTCTCCCTCTGTCGCCGCTGGTCGCGCAGACCGTGCGGGCTGCGGTCGCAAAATGGCCGGTCAAGCCGATCATTGTGACAGAGCTTCATGACAAGCATGATGCCTTTGCCGCAGCTGGGGCGGCTTTGACCAAGTCGGGAACATCGACTCTCGAACTGGCTCTGGCGCGGGTTCCGATGGCGGTTGCCTATCGGGTCAATCCGGTCACGGCGTTCATGGCGCGTCGGATGATCAAGGTGAAATACGTCGCCATGGTCAATCTGCTCGCCGGGCGCGAAGTCGTGCCTGAATTACTTCAGGAACGATGCACGCCCGAGCAGCTTGCCCAGTCTGCCTATGCCTTGTTGACGGATTCTGATCTTTGTCAGGCCCAGAGGGCTGAGTTCGATCTCATCATGGCGCAGCTGAAGCCCGCAGCGTCAGACGCCCATAACGGCACGCCTTCTGACGCCGCAGCAGAGGCCGTGCTGCGTATTCTCGACGAGAAAACGTCAGGCCCGAAAACCCAAACCTGATTCAGGCAGAAAAGGACGCCCGTTCAGGGTTGGGTGCCATAAAGCTGGTCAGCCGGGATCTCCGGGGCTGTCGTGTCGCGCAATCCCTGTGGGGTTATCTCATGATAGAAGCAGCTGCGGCGTCCCGTATGGCAGGCAACGCCCTCCTGATGGACGAGCAGCAGCACGGCGTCGCGGTCACAGTCCAGCCGAGCGGAAACGAGAGCCTGCGTCTGACCTGAGCTCTCCCCCTTGCGCCACAGCTGATTGCGGCTGCGTGAAAAATAGCAGACCCGACCGGTTGTCAGGGTTTCTGCGAGTGCCTCGCGATTCATCCAGGCCAGCATCAGCAGGTCATGAGGCGCTTCGGCAGCCTGTGCCATGGCTGTGATCAGGCCGCTCTCATTGAAATGGACCGTATCGAGAAGCTTTTCGATGGTCTCGCGATCGGGGGGAAGGTAGCTCATGATGTCTCGTCTCTGAACCAGTCGGGGAGAAGGGGAGTGAGGGTCAGCTCTTCGTGAGAGATTGTCGTTGACCAGACCTCGCGGCGAAGAAAGGCGAGCCCCCGGGTGCCCGCGCTGCTGCACATCTGTCCGATGTCGCGCCCGTCTATTTTCAGGATCGTCCCCGAGGGTGGTAATCCAGCATCGCCACGAACGGGCACGAGGCGTTTTTTGACCAGCCCACGATAATGGGTGCGGGCTGTCAGTTCCTGCCCCATATAGCAGCCCTTCTGAAAAGAAATGCCGTTCAGCCAGTCGAAATTGGCTTCGATCAACAACGTCTTTTCGCTTTCGCAGTCGCTGGGGTCGGGCAGACCCAGCCCGATGCGATGAGCGTGATAGGACTCGATCGAGGGTTCAGGCGTGACGGAAGGGCGCGGCACGAGGCGGCGTAGTCCCGCTTCTTCGAGCCGAGGGTCGGGGAGGGCGTCCGGCACTGTCTCACCGTCCCAAAGCGCTTCCACCGTGAGATCTGTCGCTTCGATCTGTACATCCGCCCTCAGACGGAACCGGGAGAGCCGGGTCCGAAGAAAATCGGCATGCTCTGCGGGCACATCCAGAAGAAGGCTGTCAGCGTCATGCCGGATAAAGAAATCCGACAGATAGCGTCCCTGCGGCGTCAGAAAACCCGCCCAGACCAGCCTGTCGGGTGATGCTGCGGCGACATCGTTGGATACAAGACCCTGTAAGAAAGTGACCCTGTCCTGCCCGCTTGCACGGAGGACCGTGCGGTCTGTGAGCCACGCTCTTGCCATTATCGTTCTCCAATTCGGACAGTATTGAAAGGAGATGCGGGTTGCGGGCTCGGGAAACAAGAGAGAATATATTCGAGCGACGTGAACGATTTTGGCGCGTTATCTGGTCAACACAAGTTATTCCCCTCGGGAGGGGACATCCTGGGGGGCGTGATTTTTGTCTGTTTCCGAGATTATCGATCCGGCGGACCCTGAAGCAGAGACGAGAAAGCGTCGGTTGATCGAGCTTTTCGGCCCCATTCTTGGTGTCGTGCTTGTCATCATTGTCATCGTCATCATCACGCTGCACTCCTACCGGACCACACGTAGCGGTGTGATCGCGCTTTCTCAGGATCTTCTGCGGGAACAACAGAAAAACCTGACGCAGCAGGTGACAGACTATCTTGCGCCGGCTTCAGCCACGGCGGTCGTCGCGCGCGATCTTCTGGCCGATCCCGTGACCGATGCGCCTCCTGAAGTCTTCTTGGCCTATGGGGCATCAATGCTGCGTAACGTGACGCAGGTCGAGAGTTTCTATCTCGCTGACGATCGGGGATCTTTCTGGTTCATTGACCGCGCGCCCGAAAACATCTCGGACGGGATGGAATGGGTCCATTTGCAGCGCGACCAGAATGTCTTTCGTCATTGGTATTACGACAAAAGCGGCAAGCTCGTTCGTACAACCGATACCCCTGCAAAAAACTACGATCCCAGAAAGCGTGCCTGGTACAAGGGCGCGTTCGAGCATCCGGATCTGAACTGGTCCGACCCCTATCCGACCGCCACCACCGAGCAGCTGATCGTGACAGCGGCGAGCATGCTCCACACATCGGACGGACATCAGGCGGTGTTTGCGATCAATATCTCGCTCAATCGCCTCACCGATTTTTTGCAGGCCATCAAAATCGGCAAAAGCGGGTTGGCTGTTGTGGTCGATAAGCAGGGTCGGCTGGTGGCGGGTAGTCATCTGCTCGACGTTGCGAGAAAGGCCGACTGGCAGTTCGACAAGATGCTTCTGGACCCGAAGACGCAGCCGGTTTTCACCAGAGCGCTTTCGCTGTTTCACATCTACGGTGCCGGTGTTCGTCTCATCGACGCACGTGACAAGAAATATGTCGCCATCACAGCCTCGCTGAACCGCACGCGCCCCGGCTGGATTTTGATGCTTAATGCGCCCGAAGACGATTTCGCCGCATTTGCGGCGGCTGCCGGGCGCCAGGGCCTGCTTTTCTCTCTGGTGATCGTTGTGCTCGCCGCCTTGCTTGCGGGCTTTTTGGTGCGCCAGAATCGCAGGACAGAGCGGTTACAGAGGCAGATCGGATTCGAGCGGGCACAGGTCAAGGCCGAAAGTCAGGCTCTCAATGCGCTGGCTGGTACTCCCAATCTGCTCAACCCTGCGCAGGACGCGCCTTTGCTCACGCAACGTCTCGCTGAGCTTGCCAAGGCAAGACGTGTCGGCTTGTGGCGTTCGGTCGGTGAAGACGAACGGCTTCTCTGCGAGGACAGTTATGACCGCTCTAGCGATGCACACAGTGCCGGGATGGAATTATCCCATGACGATCTGAGAAATTTCTTCGCGTTGCTGATGGAAGGTGATGTGATCGAAAGCGATCACGCCGCCTCTCAGGAAGGACTCAGGACCTTCCAGCGTATGGTCATGACGCAAATCGGATCGAAATCCGTCTATATCCAACCGATCCTCGCGCGAGGCGTGGTGATCGGGATGGTGGTGCTCGAAGACGCGGTGAGACCTCATGCTGTGTCGCATATCATCGCTATCGTCGCTGAAATTGCCGCCATCCGCTTTGCGGCAATGCGCACGGACGAGACAAGGTCGAAAAAACCGCAAGAGGCGTTCCGAGACGAAGCCTCGGCCATTGCAACGAGGCTCAGCGAAGGATTTATCGCGGCTCCGGGACAGGACGCCACCAATGCGCTTGTTGCAGGCGAATATGGCATGGTGCCGATTGCCACGATCCTTTTTCAGGACACCACGTCTCATTCTGAAGTGGATCTGATTCCTGTGGTGCAGGATCTGATGCAGAAATTTCAGGAAGTCATTCAGCGCGAAACGCTTTTTTCCGCGCAGATCCTGGGGAACAGACTTGTGCTGATTGGAGGCTGCTCCCAGCGGCCGGATCGCGAGGCCGCGCGCCATGTGGCCGATGCCGTGCTGGCCTTGCGTGAGCTCGCGCTGATTACGCTCGCCGATGCGGATCTGACGCCGAGCTTCAGAATTGGTCTCGATGTCGGCCGTGCCTTCGGGGCGGTTCTGGGTGATGATCCTGGCGTGTTCAATGTCTGGGGTGAGGCGGCGCAGACGTCCGAACTGCTCGCGATCAGCGCACCGGATTCCGGCACGATACAGGTGTCTGAGTCCGCCTGGGCCCTGTTGCGCGACTATTATCTCTTCAGACCGCGCGGAATGTTCTTCCTCCCGGCTCTTGGGATCACGAACACCTATGTGCTGGCGGCCCGGCGGTGAGCGACGATCTTCCTTTATACCGGCGCTTCCTCGGTGGTCTGGGCGGGCTAACGAGACGGCAGGTCCGCTTTCCTTTGATGCTGATCGGCGCAAGCTGGGGCGTCGTCAGCGAGGCGTGTCGTCCGACATCCTGGCGGCGGACCGTTTTGCACGAGTTCAAGACGACCCTTCGTCAGGCTGCCGGTGGGGGATTGTTCAGCACCCTGTTCACCGCGGCCCTGACAGGGTTCGGAATCGTGGCTCAGGCAATTTACTGGCTTGGCATTGCGGGGATGGCGGACACCACTGACTCGCTGCTCGCGACCGTTCTGGTGCGCGAGATTGCGCCTGTGCTGGTGGGCGTTATTTTGCTGGGCAGAAGCGCGATGTTGAGCCTGACACAGATCGGGCAGCTCACCATTGGGGGAGAATTGCGGGCGCTTCAGGCTCAGGGGATCGACCCCTTCATGACCCTCGTCGTGCCGCGGACGCTCGCCATGATGCTGAGTTCGTTCACGCTCGGCGTCGTGTTCAGCGTGATCGCGCTGTCAGTCGGTTATGGCGTGTGTCGTTTCAACTCCATCCTGACGATGCCGCTCTGGACTTTCCTCTATAATATCGTCGGTGCCATGCGCCCGATCGATTATCTCGGTATTCCTCTCAAACTGATTATCAGCGGTTTCCTTCTCAGCCTTGCGACCCAGCTCACAGCGCTCGACGCCACGCGGTCGGACACCTTGGCGACGCTGCTTCCACGCGGGTTTGCGCGCGGCATTCTCGTCATCATGGTCGTCAATGTTATTCTCGGGGTGACTGTCGCATGAACGACGATCTCTCTGCCGTTCTGGAACTCCGCGAGGCCCAACCGTTTTTCGGTGAAAGCGGCCTGACAGCCATTCCTTATTCGCTGCGTCTGATGCCGGGCGATTGCATGTTGATTGCCTGTCGGGATCCACGACGCGCTTCGCGCTTTGCTGATCTCTGCTCCGGCCTGACGCCCTTGGCTTCAGGGCAGGCTCTCTGTCTCGGGCTCGATTGGCAGGCTCTCGCCGAAAGACGGGCCTGGGCGTTACGGGGCAGGATCGGACGGGTGATGCAGCAAGGAGCCTGGATCGATCTCTTCGGAGCCGATCTCAATATTCTCCTGCAGCAGCTGCACCATACCCGCACGCCGACTCAGGACCTTGTCGACGAAGCCATTGCCCTGTCGCGTCGTTTCGGGTTGCCGGGGCTCCCGAGCCTGCCTCCGAGCCGGCTCAGCACAGCCGATCGGGCCAAGGCTGCCTGTGTACGCGCTTTCATGGGAGAGCCCCGCTTGCTCCTGCTCGAGGACCCTGTGGAACAGGATACCGCCGATATGATGACCGCTTTTCTTGCTGAGCTTACGGCAGCGCGTGAGCGAGGCTGTGGTGTGATCTGGTTCTCGCGCGAGCCGGATATGTGGCGCGGATATAATGCGGAAGGGACGCAGCGATTCAGGCTGCTCGACGAGGGGCTGCTCCCGATGAAGAAGGTGATGTGATGTTTCGAGTTCGCTCCAATTCAGGCAACGCAGGATCTTCCCGCCCGCTCATGCGCGTTCGTTATGCCGATGAGTGGGTTGGTATTCTCGTGGTCGCGACCTTTGGCCTCTTCATTTTTGCGATCATCGAGGCGGGCGTTCTGCGTGACTGGCTGACCCCCTCGGGCAAGCTGCATTTCAATCTGCCAGAGAGCGGCATTGCAGGTCTTGCCGTCGGTAATGACATCGAGCTCATGGGCATCCGTATCGGGTCGATCCGCGCCGTGAAGATCAACCCCCATGGCAATATGTATGCGATTGCGGATATCGACCCCCAGTTCGAACCCTATATCCGCAAGGATAGCCGCGCGATCATTCGGCACCGCTTTGTCGTCGCTGGCGCGAGCTATATCGAGCTTGAGCGGAGTAAGGGGCCGGAAATGGATTGGGGCTTCGCCGAGCTCGAAGCGACAGTCGAACCCAACCCCGCTGACATGATCACCAAGACCATCAGCGATATTCGTGCTGGCATCATGCCGAGCCTGCAGAATGCGGACAAGATCATGGCCGATCTTGCTGCGGTGACAGCAGCCATTCGCTCCGGAAAAGGCTCGATCGGCGGGCTGGTCATGGATGACGGGCTGCTCAGCCATGCGGATGCTGTTGTGAAGTCACTTCAGGACTCGATCGAGCGTCTGAAACCGATCGAGGCACAGGTGTCGGGCGTTCTCAAACAGACCGAAGGGACGATGAGTAATCTGAGGTCGAGCAGCGCTGATGTTAAAAAGGCGACGCCTCAGCTCAAGGAAACGATGTCCCATCTGGATGAAACGAGTGCTCAACTGCCCGCTCTGCTGACCCAGGCTCAGGCGACAGCAAACAGCCTCAAGCAACTGACCGATCAGTTGCGCAGCCTCTGGATTTTGGGGGGGAGTGGCAGCAAGGACACGCCGAAGAAACTGCGTGCAGGAGATATCAAGCCATGAAGAGGCTTCTCTCTTCGAGTGCAATGTTCGCATTGGCGCTGACGGCTTGTTCCGGTGCTGTCGACCAGAATGCAGCGCGTCCCGATCAGGATTATGCCAATGCCATGGATGTCGGGCGTGAAGCGTTCGACATGACACGTGCCAGTCAGGCGAAAACGCAATTCGAGGCTGCCTATGGACGGGCGCTCTTGCGTGACGATGCCAAAGCCCTCAGTGACGCAGGTATAATCTAGGCGTTGCCCAGCTCGGGATGAACGATGCGCGTGCAGCCTCGCAACGGTGGCCCGCGTGCGAGGGGATCTGGCACTGCGGGGCGATCAACCGGGCGTGGAGCTGGAGCTCGTCGCCATGGCGTCGTATTGTCGCCTTGAGGCGTATCAGCAAGCCTTGGAAACGGGCCGTAAGATCACGACCAGCGATCCTGCGCTGAAAGAGCGACATCTTTTTCTGACGGGCCTGGCTGCCGATGGTTTGAAGGATGTTGCGACCCTTGCGGCAGTGGCGAAAGCCTTCCCGCATTCTGCAAAGCCGCCCTTGCTGGAACAGGCGGATCGTGCCGAAATCGACTCACGCTTGGCCATGAGTCAGGGGGCTTTTGGTAAAGCCGAAACGGATGCACTTAGGGCTGTTACGGCACGGCGTGACAGTCTCGATTATCGGGGAATGGCACGTGGGCTGGATTGCGCGGCTCGCGCCGCCCGAGGAGCGGGACAGGCAGAACGGGCGGCAGGATATGCCCGGCGGGCCTCGGAGAGCAGAGCTCAGGCTGACAGCAAGTCCTGAGCCGTGGGTTTCATCATGTGCGCGGCATGACTGTCGTTCAGGGGGTGGGGGAGGGTTTGTCCAGAAGCCCAAGGCGCTTCATGTTGCGTGCCGACAGATAGGTCAGAAATCCGCTCGCAAGGATGCCTCCGACAGAGGCTGTCCCGAACCATGCGAGAACCCCGTAAGGAAACGGGAGCTGCCAACATAGAAACACGGCCAGAACAGGCAAGACGATGCGGCTCAGTTGCAGAGGCAGCCGGGGAGGCGGCGTGAGCGTCAGCACGCGCAGCATCTTGGGCTGAAGCATGGCATGGGCGAAGAGGGCGACGGACCAGAATGAGATCGCAATAACGATAATGATCATAAGGCGATAAGCCTGCGATGGATGAAGAGGGCGATTGCACCGAGGCACAAGGCGGTGAGGTCCACCGTTTTGTAAACATCAAAGCCGCTCAGAAAGCTGTTGACGTTTCGGGTGATGAAATCAAGCGGGCAGAGAGCGAGGGCAAAAGCCGCAAAGACACAGCATTGCTCGTTCCACCCCTTCTGCGGGCGTCCCGTGAAGTTTCTGACGGCCGCGTGGATGAGCGAGAGAGCCCAGATGATGAAAAAGGATCTGATCTCGAAGAGACTGCGATCAGGCAGGTCGGACCAGAAAAGCCGGTTTGCCCAGAGATAGGCAAGGCAGGCGAGGGGCAGTCCCGTTGTGACGGCGATGGTGAGCGTTTCGGCCAGACGAAAAAGGAATGTTCTTCTCTTTTTGGCCCGGTGCTTCATCAGAAACAGAATCAGCCCACCGGACATCATGACGCTGCCAACAAGGCCTGAAATGAAATAGAGCCATCGCAAGGGGAGAGCGCCCACCGGATGAAATGAAGTCCACGCAGGATTCCGGTGATGCGGTGCAGTGTGTCCGGTGTGCGTGTGATGCTGATCTGCTTACCGTCGCGCTCGGAAAACGTCACATGATCCCGCGTCATGGCGAGTGTCGCTGAATCGGCCATTGTCATTGACACTGTGCCCCGCTCGAAAAGGATCAACGATCGAGCCAGGGCCAAAGATGTCTTCTGCCCTATGGAGCATCGGGGCCAGGGGGGCGAGCGAAGGAGGAGTCAGGGCCTGGCCTTGACCAGCATGCTGTCTTGCCGGGCGCTCATGACCATGATGGGCGCCACCGAACATGGGAAAAAGCCTCGGGGCATGAATGACCGCGCCTGTGTAGGCCATCATGGCCATGAAAGGCAGAAACAGCAGCCCAGCAAGGATATGCGCATCCATCCAGGCCCTCGCCTTGGTGGCGAAAGGACGAAAGAGCAGCAGATCGGCAAAAATGCTGCGGAAATGGATGATGATGCCTGTGGCGACAGCCACCAGAAGTCCCACGGCGGCGATCTCGGTGACCATATTCCCCCAGAAAGGGCCGTAATAGAGCGAGTGATGCAGGTCGTAAAAAAGCTGCCCACCTGCGGTCTCGCGGGTGAGAATGGGATAGCCATCTGCTGCGTTATAGACCGAGCCAACAAAGGCGTGGCCGGTGAAATGCAAGATACGAAGCATCGGATCACGTTCGCTGGGGAGGGTGATGAAGGCATTTTCGCCCTGTTGACGCATCTCCTGCGCCAGTTTGCCGACCGTATTGAGCGCGTCATCGCTCAGAGGGTGTTCGAGACTGCGTGAGAGCTCCGGCTGCATCCAGTGTGTCAGCTCGGTGTCGAAGAGAGCCAGAGATCCACCGGTAAAGACAACAACCAAGACCAGGCCGCCGAGAAAACCGACCCATCCGTGGAGCCAGACCATACGGGCGCGAAGTGTATCACGCATTAGAAGCACCATCCGAGGCAGGGCGTAAGAAAGGCGAGACACCGGACGACGTCACGGCGACGGCGCATAGGGATCGTGAAGATCAACAAAAGCAGTGCGGGCATCAGGATGAAAGCACCGAGAAACCCGATGATCAACATCGATTCGCCACCGAAATGTCGAGACAGCCAGATCGCGCCGACGGCTGAAAGATAAACAACTGCGAGCCCAAAGACGAGCCTGAGCGTCCTGGCGCGAGTAAGCCATCTCGCATCCTTCTTGGTGCTACTCTTTTTCATGTGGTTCCTGTGCAACAGGGCTCCTGTATCCTGACGAGCATACCGCCAGCCGGGCCAAAGTTTAGTTGCGAGCGTTTCTTAATCGCGTCTATTTGACCGCGTCATTTACCCCTTGTCAATGAGACCACCCTGTTGAACAGCCAGACCCTGCTTAACCTCAATTTCCTTGGGCAGCGCTCACGTTATGTCGCGCTCTCCAGCCTGCTCATGCTGTCTACCTCTGTGCTTTGTCACGGTCAGGGACATGCTCAAACGCAGGTTCAAGCACATCCTCAGTCAAAATCAGGTAAAGATGCTCCGGCCTCCGGCACGCGCATGAGTGGCAGTGAGAAGGCGCAAGCCCTCACGAATGATGAGCAGATCGAGGTCAAGGCACAGCGCCAGAACCGTATGGAGGTCAAGTCAGGCGGCAATCTCGGCGCATTGGGCAACAAGAAGGGCCTCGACGTGCCCTTTAATGTGCGCAGTTATACGTCTGCCCTCATTCTGAACCAGCAGTCCCAGACGCTGGGTGAAGTTCTGATGAACGACCCGACCGTGCGCACCACATACGGCTACGGTAATTTCTCCGAGCAGTTCGTCATTCGCGGCTTTCCGGTCTATGGCGATGACGTCTCCATCGATGGCCTTTATGGCATTACGCCGCGCCAGCTCGTCTCTCCCCAACTCTACGATCAGGTGCAGGTGCTGAACGGCGCGAGTGCCTTTCTGAACGGCGCGGCTCCCGGCGGTACTGCTCAGGGCGGTAACGTCAATCTCGAATTCAAGCATGCGGGTGACACGCCGCTGACGCGTGTCACAGGTGATTACACCAGCTCCTCAATGGGCGGTGGGGCAATCGATGTCGGACGCCGCTTCGGACGGGACAAGCAGTTCGGCGTGCGTATCAATGTCGCCGGACGCAGTGGCGTCAGCGCGATCGATCGCGAGAAGCGCCACCAAGTCGCAGTTGGTGGAGGGTTCGATTGGCATGACAGTTCGAAGCGGACACGCGTCACGATCGACATGGCCTATGAAAATCAGGGCGTGAACGGCGGACGTGGCGGCGTCTTTCTGAGCGGTGTGACAAGCGTTCCCAAGGTGCCGGGTGCTGGCGCAAATTATGGGCAGCCCTGGACCTATACCGAGCTGAACTACATCTACGGTAAGCTCAAAATCGAGCATGACTTTACCGATTACCTGACAAGCTACGCCCAATTCGGTGGTCTTGGAGGCAATGAAAAGGGCGATTACGGAAGCGTCACCGTTACAAACAGCCAGACGGGCGCCGCCTATAATGGCGCGATGTACGTCCCTTACGTCCAGACAAACAAGAGCACGCAGGCAGGCCTGCGCGCCCACTTCCATACGGTCGGTCTGAAGCATGAGATCAATGCCGGTGGATCGGGGCTGTGGGAGGATGCGGCGACGGCGTATGCTTTTGCCCTGACCAATCAGAGCACGAACCTGTATCATCCGACCTATTACCGGTCCGCGCAGCCAGAGACCTGGATCGGCGGAAACATCGATAATCCGAAACTGAACAGCCGTACCCGGCTCTGGAGCCTGTTTTTCTCAGACACGGTATCGGCGTTCCATGATCGCGTGGCACTGACTGCAGGCTTCCGCTATCAGTCGATTAAGGCAGTCGGATATAATTACGGCGTTGGCGATCCGACGTCCTATGACAAGGGAGCTTTCACCCCTGTTGTCGGGCTGGTTGTGCATCCGACGCGTCAGACATCGATTTATTTCAACCGGATCGAGGGGCTTTCTCAGGTTCCGGCGGCGAGTGGCAATGTCGTCAATCTTGGACAGGTGTTCCCGCCCTATCAGTCTGTTCAGTATGAGGTCGGGGCGAAATACGATATCGGCCGTTTCTCCACGACGGTCTCGCTTTTCCAGATCGACAAACCCAATGCGTACGCTGTTCCTTTGGGCAATACAGGACAGTTCCTCTACGCGGTGAATGGCCAGCAGCGTAACCGTGGAATCGAATTCACCGTAAACGGGGAAATCATCAAGGGGCTGCGTTTCAATGGCGGTACGTCGATTATCGACGCAGACCAGCGTCGCACGTCGGGTGGTCTCTATAATGGCAATCGTGCAATCGGGGTGCCGGGCTATACGATCAATGGTAACCTTGAATACGATCTGCCTTTCCTCCGTGGGGCGACAGTGACAGGCCGTGTGATCCACACAGGACATCAGTACGTCGATAATCTTAACACGCTGCGTGTGCCGAACTGGACGCGTTTCGATCTGGGGGCGCGCTATAGCTTTGTGGTCGAGCACAAGGCGATCACAACCCGTCTGGGTGTCGATAACATTGCGAATTCCCGTTACTGGGAGAGTGCCTTCGGGGGATACTTGCTTCAGGGTCTGCCGCGTACGTTCAAGTTCTCAATCACAGCAGATTTCTAAATCCAGGGATGAAAGGGGCTTCTGCCCCTTTCCGGGGCGTGGGGCAGAGCCCCGGTAACCGTTCAAACAAAAAGGCCAGTCCCCGTAACAGGGACTGGCCTTTTTGTTTTCAGAAACCCTCCCGAGGAGAGCTGAACCTCAGTGACCTTCGGTCATCGGCTTCATACCGAGGTTTGCCAAAAGCTTGCGGTCACGATGTTCGGCAGGATTGGGCGTGGTCAATAGTTTGTCGCCGCAGAAAATCGAGTTTGCACCGGCAAGGAAGACCAGAGCATGGGCTTCGTCGCTCATGAGCTCACGACCGGCGGCGAGACGCACATGGCTGGCAGGCATGGTGATCCGTGCAGCGGCCACGACGCGCGCGAAGGTGATCGGATCGACCGCTTCGGCTTCTGCCAGTGGTGTGCCTTCCACGCGGACGAGCAGGTTGATCGGCACGCTCTCGGGATGCTGGGGGAGGGAAGCCAGAGACGCGATCAGCCCTGCTCGATCGCTCTCATCCTCACCCATGCCGACGATGCCGCCACAGCAGACATTGATCCCGGCATCGCGCACGTTCGAGAGCGTGTCGAGACGGTCCTGATAGGTGCGGGTGGTGATGATCTTGTCGTAATACTCAGGTGAGGTGTCGAGATTGTGATTGTAATAGTCGAGCCCCGCTTCCTTGAGGCGGCGTGACTGATCGCCATCGAGCATGCCGAGCGTGACGCAGGTTTCAAGACCGAGCGATTTCACGCCTTTGATCATGGCGCAGACGGTATCGAGATCGCGTTCCTTGGGCGAACGCCAGGCGGCACCCATGCAGAAACGACCGGCTCCGGCAGCCTTGGCGGCGCGCGCTTCGGTCAGCACCTTTTCGAGCGCCATCAGACGTTCGGCCTTGACGCTCTTCTCGTGCAGCGCGCTCTGCGGGCAATAGGCGCAATCTTCCGGGCAACCGCCCGTCTTGATCGAAAGCAGCGTGGAGATCTGCACGCGCGTCGGGTCGAAATAGGCGCGGTGAGCCAGCTGGGCGCGGAAGATCAGTTCGGGGAAGGGCAGGTCGATGAGGGCCGCCACTTCATCGCGTGTCCAGTCATGTCTGATCTCGGGCTGCCAACCGCCTGGGTTCGGGTTTCGCGGGGAAGGACCGGATCGCGGGTCAGGGTGTCGAGGGACATGCGGGGCATGGCTCCAAAGCATTTGAAAACGGAAATTTCCGGCAGCGATGCCACAGTATGGGTGCGCTTGTCACGCACCTGTGCGAAGTGTCTACCCAAAACGATCCGGGCATGTCATCAGGGCGTCATGAAACATTGGCGCATCGATCAGATGGACTGGGATGCTTTTGATGCATCCCGTGTGGACCCGGAAATCATTCCGGTCATCAAGGCTGCGGCGGTCGTCGAGCGCAACGGGCTCGATTACGCAGTCTATCTCGGCAACGTCTTCGTTGGCGACCCGGACTTCCGTCAGGCGGCGGATAACTGGGCCATCGAGGAGGTTCAGCATGGCGATGCGCTCGGTAAATGGGCGATGCTTGCGGACCCGAGCTGGGATTACATGAAGGCGTTCGAGCGCTATCGCGCGACCTATCATATCGAGCAGGATGTCGATGCGTCGATCCGCGGATCGCGCACAGGCGAACTGATTGCGCGCTGTATGGTCGAGACGGGAACGTCGTCTTTCTACACGGCGATGGCCGATGCAACGGAAGAGCCGGTGCTCAAGGCCATCTGCAAGCAGATCGCTGCAGATGAATATCGTCACTTCAAACTCTTCTACGATCACATGAATCGTTATCTCAAGCGTGAGAAGCTGAGTGTCTGGCAACGCACGAAGATTGCTCTCGGGCGGGTCACCGAGAGCGAGGACGATGAGCTTGCAACGGCCTATTATACGACAAACATGTCGACCAGCACGCCTTACGACCACAAGAAATGCATCGCTGCCTATATGGCCCGGGCGATGGACTGCTATCAGCCCAAGCACATCAATCGTGTCACCAGCATGATTTTCAAGACGATCGGCTTTACGCCGCATTCGAGGATTCAGGTTCTGGTCGCAAAGGCGATGTACCAACTCATCCAGATCAAGGCCCGACGCTTCAGACGGTCTTTGACGGCGTCATAACAAAAGCGTTTTTTGTCCTACGGCGAATTTAAGCCCTCTCCCGGTGAGAACCTGTTCTAGGATCAGACAGGACTATCACCGTGGAGTGCGTTAGCCGTCATGTTTCATTCTGGACGCCTCTCCCTTCTGGGAGTTTTTATCTCTGGCACGGCTCTGATGCTCGCCGCAGCACCAGCCAAAGCCGACCCTTATTCCCTGCCGATTGCCTCTTCAGGGCCAATGGCCACACTTCCTGTGGTCGATAGCGGGACAGTTGCAGCCCGCCAGCTTGCCGCACAAATCGGTCTGCCTGCGTTTACGTCGCCTAGCTGGCGTCCTGGTCTGCTGCGCCATGTCGTCATGTTTCGCTACAAGCCGGGTGTGACCGCGGCGATGCGCGCCGAAATCACGGCACGTTTCCTCAGACTGGCACAGGATTCACGTCGGCCTGACGGAACGCATCCCGTAAAAACGATCGAAACGGGTCTACAAAATAGTGGTGAGGGGGTCGATGCTGGTTTGCAGCAGGCCTTCATCGTGACCTTCGCTTCCGAGGGCGACCGCAACTTTTATGTGGGCAAGCCCGTGATTACAGACCCCGCCTGGTTCGATCCAGCGCATGAGGCTTTCAAGAGCTTTGCAGCGCCTGCGATCGACAAGGTTGTTGTGTTCGACTTCAGGGTACTGGCCTCGGCGGATCTCAATCGTTCGGCGGAGAAGCTCTGTCAGCACAGCTCGGCTGCACGGACTCGCCGCTAAACAAAAACTGTCATAACGTTGCTGAGGATGTCCCGACCCGTGAGGGAAGGGACATGACGATGTTTTGTTGAAAAGGCTGACTTGTGACCGGAAAATTGAAACGCGCATCTTCGCTCTGGCTCGGTGCTGTCAGCATGCTTGCTCTGACAGTGTCTTCTGCGACCCTCTCTTCGGCTCAGGCACAGACGGCTGCGTCCAAGGCCGCCTCTGAACCTGTCAAAGCCAAGCCCTATGACCCGAGCTGGGGCTTCAATATGTCCGGCATGGACAAGGCCGTCAGGCCCGGGGATAATTTCTTCCAATATGCGAACGGGACCTACCTCAAGCATATCGTGATCCCGGCGGATCGCTCGTCTTTCGGGCCGTTTGTCATTCTTGCAGACACGGCGCGCGAGCGTGTTCAGTCCATCCTGGCTGAGGCGGGCAAGCATCCGGCCGCTGACCCCAAGACGACCGAAGAAAAACTGGGCGCGTTCTACGCGGCTGTTCTCGACACTGCTCAGGTCGATAAGCTTGGAGCGACCCCGCTAAAGGCGGATCTGGACGCGGTGCGTGCTGTCAAAGATCCTCAATCGCTCGCAGTGCTCTTTGGCAAATCGGCATCCGGATTTCAGTACGCGCCGTTCGGGCTTATGATCAACGCGGATGACAATGACCCGGGCCAATATGCGCTGCTGCTGCGTCAGGGCAGGCTGGGTCTGCCTGATCGCGACTATTATCTGAAGTCCGACTTCGCCTCGAAGAAGAAGGCTTATCAGGCTTATATTGCCAAGACACTGAGCCTGATCGACTGGCCTGAGGCGCAGGGATCTGCAGCGAAGATCGTGGCCCTTGAAACAGAGCTGGCCAAGGTTGAGTGGTCCCGTATCGAGCAGCGCGATCCGGTCAAGGTGTACAACCCCATGACGGTGGCCGAGCTGACGAAAAAAGCGCCAGGGATCGACTGGGCTGCGTTTCTGACGTCGGCGGGAATCCCGGCTGAGGGTCTGGACGCGCGTCGTCTTGTTGTCGGTGAGACGACGGCGCTCGCAGGGATGGCCAAGATTCTCACGACGACCGATTACGGGACGATCCGGTCCTGGCTTGCTTTCCATCTGGCCAGCAACGCATCGCCCTATCTCAGCCAGCCTTTCGTTCAGGCCTCTTTCGATTTCAACGATCATGAACTCGAAGGCTCGCCCCAGCTCCCCGTCCGCTGGAAGCAGGCCGTGAGCCATACTGAAGATGCAATGGGCTGGGCAATCGGCAAGGTTTATGTCGCCCGCTATTTCCCGCCTGCTGCCAAGCGCGGATCACCGAGTTGACGCGTGACGTGAAGGCGGCTTTCGCCAATCGTCTGGCGCATAACGCCTGGATGGCACCAGCGACCCGTGAGGCTGCAGGGCGCAAGCTGCAGAATTTCGAGATCCAGGTCGGCTATCCCAATAAATGGCGCGATTATGCCGGTCTGGTCGTCAAGCCGGGCGATCTATACGGCAATGCGGCCCGTGCAGTTGCGTTCGACTGGGCGTATAATCTCGGCCATCTCGACAAGAAGGTCGATCGCGACGAGTGGTTCATGACCCCGCAGACGGTCAATGCCTATAATGACCCGAACCAGGTCGAGATCGTTTTCCCGGCCGCCATTCTGCAACCGCCCTTCTTCGATCCCACAGGTGATGCCGCGGTCAATTATGGTGCGATTGGTGGGGTGATCGGTCATGAAATGACCCATTCCTTCGATGACGAAGGGCGCCAATATGACGAGCATGGACGTCTCCATCAGTGGTGGACGCCTGATGACGTCAAGCGCTTCCAGGCGCTGGCTGATAAATACGGCAAACAGTACGACGCATTCGAAGTGCTGCCTGGCGTGCATCTCAACGGCAAGCTGACCATGGGTGAGAACATTGCCGATCTCGGCGGTCTGACTCTGGCACTCGACGCCTATCATGCCTCGTTGCATGGCAAGCCGGCGCCGGTCGTCCATGGTCTCACAGGTGATCAGCGCGTGTTTCTGGGCTGGGCGCAGGTCTGGCGTCAGAAGCTGCGCGACGATTCGATCCGCAACCGGGCCGTAACGGATCCTCACTCGGCTCCGGAGGCTCGGGTCAACATCCCGATGCATAATATCGATGCATGGTATGAGGCCTTCGGTGTGAAGTCGGGTGAGAAACTCTATCTCTCCCCGCAGGATCGGGTTAAGATCTGGTAATAAACGATTTCCAGATCGTGATCCTGTCGCGTCGCCTCCTCTTCTTCTCATCTCGTGAAAGGAGAGGGGTGTGGCGCGTTGAAGTTTGGGAAGGTGATAACTCCCCGATGGTTGCTCACAAAACGGAAAGGGAATTGTCTCCGGCAGAAGAGACGACCGATCCGCTTCCATCCGACCGTGTTGGCGCATCATGATGCGTCAGCGCGATCTCTCCGACCTCCTGTCCATTGCTGCGGCGATGGCGCGAGCCCCTGCTGCCTATATCGCCCGGCCCAATCGGGGTGAGCTGGAAGTAGTGGCGCGTTTCGGCCCGCTGCCAGACCGCCTTGCTATTCCCGCGCCGCCGCCTGATCGTCCGTTCCTCATGGAGGTGCTGCCTCCTCTGGGGGAGCTGGCGCAGGCACCCTGGCGCTACGCTTTTCAGATACGCCTGCCCCTGAGTCTGACCGGACAAGAAGAGCGCGGCACGCTCTGTATTCTGACCTGCCATTGTCTCGATCCGAGATCACCGTCTCTCAGAAACGGTCTGGACGCGCTGACCCGGCAGATCGGGCAGGTTTTGGAGCGTTCCGGGACGTCCAGACATAGCGCGGCCCCGTCACGCGCTTCGGGCACCGATGCTCTGCCGTCGATCGATGACCTGCCGGTATCGGGACTTTCGAGATCAGGTACGGCAGTCATCTTATTTCCCTCTCCTCCGAGCTTGTGCGTCTGACTGGCGTACCCTCGGGTAAGCTGTGCTCGATCGACGCCTTTCTTCGCTGCATGCCCGTGCCCGACGCCGACCTCATGCGTTTCGCAGCAGGTACAAGTAGCGAGATCCGATTGCAGGAGGCCGATTTCGCGGTCGAAAACCTTGCCGACCGGACGAGACGCTGGGTGCGGCGCCGTGCGGAAGTCGAGGTTGATGAGCAGGGTAACGCCTGGCGGATGATCGGCACATTGGAGGACATGACGCGGGATCGGATTGCCACCAACCGCCTGTCAGCCATGGTCATGCTCGGCGACGCCCTGCGTGAGGTCGGAACGCCACTCGACGCCTATCGTGCAGCGGCGAGTGCCTTGGGCGACGCGCTGGGGGCTGATCGTGCAGGCGTGCCGAGTTCGAAGGCAATGATGAGGCGCAATTCAGGGTCTCGCAGGATTGGCACGGAGCGGTCACGCCGAGTTCGGTGGGTGTTTATGACCGTGCAGAGTACAAGACGGCGCTGAATGGACTCGAGCAGGGGTTATTGCTGGCTGTGCGTGCAGCGCGCGATAACATCTGGCTCGATTGCGTCAGGGACGAGGGTGCGGAGGCAGATGCGATCAGGGCACAGCTCCTGATGCCGATCCTGCATCAGGGACGTCTGACACATTGTCTTTTTGTGCAGTGCTGCAAGCCTCGTGACTGGTCCGACCAGGAACTGGCATTTCTGCGTGCCGTAACCGATCGCGCTCAGGCGGCCGCTGCGTCGCTGGAGGCGCGGGCGCATCAGGAGACGATGCATCAGGAGCTGGCCCATCGGCTCAAGAATACATTGGCTCTTGTTCAGGCTCTGGCCAATCAGAGTTTGCGCGGGGTCGAGAACCGTGACGCCGTAAAAGCTTTTGAAAAGCGACTTATCGCGCTGGCTTCGGCTCATGACCTGCTCATGCGTCAGGAATGGCAACGTGGCGACCTTGAGACGCTGGCTCAGGAAGTCCTGATGCGTGTCGCTCCGATCGGGCGCTGTCGTCTCGAGGGACCTCGCGTGTCGTTGGGGCCCAACACGTCGACGACACTGAGTCTGATGTTGCATGAGCTCGGCACGAATGCGGTCAAATATGGAGCGCTTAGCGTCGAAGGCGGCGAGGTCAGTCTTGTCTGGAGGATTGTGGACAATGGAGCGGGTGAGACGCTCTCCCTGCACTGGCTGGAGAAGGGAGGGCCGGTCATTGGACCGCCGCATCAGTCAGGATTTGGGACGCGTCTTCTCAAGGCCGGGTTCGGTCATCAGGGATCGGCCACGCTCTGCTATCCCGAGACGGGATGTGATGCCGTCTTTACGCTTCCTTTGCAGCAGGCGCGGGATAACTGATCGCCGGACAGGCCGATCCGTCTGGCAGGGTGAAACGGCGAAACCCGGACTATCCTCTTGCCAATCCGGTGCTGAAGTGATCGAACACAGGCCATTCGCCTGATCTTCGTATTCTGAAGGATGCTCCATGACCACGATCTCTCTGGGCCATTTGCGTAACGCCCTGCATGCTGGCTGTGCCAGCGCGGTAGCCCGCGTTCTTGACGCGCATGAGGTCGAGGTAGAGTTCGTCGATGCCGATGCGGACGAAGTGACCGGGCTGCTCGAAGAGGGCGCAATCGACCTTCTGGTTTCCGCCTGGCTTCCGCGTGATGCAGAGTTGCTGCAGCATGGCATGCGCGTGCTGGGTACACTTTATCGCCCCGTCTACGGCTGGGCGAGTTTTGACGCGCTTCCCCCTCTGGCGGAAATCTCGGCTGCCGATGGGCTTGAAACAGTGATTGTCGGGCGTTCCGATGCGGCGCAGGCACAGTCCTTGCTTGCCGATCTGCCGGGCATCTCTGGTCTTGCCCAGACCGTGTGCGACGATGATGCGCTCTATGAAACCGTTCAGACTGCCCGTTCTGTGGGAAAGCGCGCGCTTGTTTTTCTGGCGCAGCCCCATGCGCTCTTTAATGACGACGCGTTTCAGGCGGTCATCGATCCGCGTCTGTCAGAAGAGATGGAAGCCTCTCTTCTGGTCCGTGAAGCGGTCGCCGCCTGTGCCGATCAGGACATGCTCGATGAGCTGTCCGAAATGACTTTGGGCAACAAGGTGATGAGCGCACTGGACTACGCCATTCAGGTTGATGGCATGGATCCGGAGGAGGCCGCAGAAGCGTGGCAGCGCGGGCGTCTCGTCTCTCGCTGAGCGCAGCTTGGGCATGATGCGGAAATTGCTCTTCAGATCATGTAAAAACCGACTCGATTCTCGAATAGACTGAATGAGTTCTGAAGGATTTCTGGTATAGGTCTATAAATTTCCAAAATAAGGACATCTATATTATAAAGACCGCCTTTTCGGTTTCGAATTAGGCGGGTGATGTCCTCTCTTCCAGATGCCTCTGACCTCCATGAGAGGTTCAAGCTCTTCGATGACGAGGCGTGGCTACAGTTACTGGTCGCGTCCCTTCGGATGCCGGAGATCGAGCGGGTCAGGATGCCGAGTTTTCCTGACCCTGCGCTCCAGAGCGAAATTCACGGCCATTCTGGTGAAGTCTCGCTGCACGAAGCCTTCATGTTCTTTCGTGAAATCAAGGCTTATTGCCGATATGCAGGCAGGCCCGTCACAGCCGAAACGAAGGTGCTGGATTTCGGATGCGGCTGGGGACGTATTCTGCGGTTCTTCATGAAAGACGTTCGCCCCGAACATCTTTTCGGCATCGATTCCACGTCCCGCTTTTTGATGGAGGCGCGGCGGTGTAATCCGGCCTTGACGTTTCTGTCAGGCGGGCTGGCCCCTCCTGTCGTGGTTGGCTCCGGCTATTTCGATCTGATTGTCGCCTTTTCGGTCTTCTCGCATCTCGATGAGTTCATTGCCGGGTTGTGGATCCATGAGTTTCATCGCCTGCTGCGTCCGGGCGGATTGGCGATCATCACGACGCAAAGTCGTCGCTTTATTGCTTTTTGCGCCGAGCAGCGACTGCGTCGCGCTTCTGGCATCCGGCTCGATCATGGATGGCACGAGATCTGCGCGGATAGTTTTGTCGATGAGGCTCGGGCCAACGCCCGCTACGATGCCGGGCGTTTCCTGCATGCGACGCCGGTTAAAAGGCCTCATCCTGGGGCGCATTACGGAGAAGCCATCATCCCGCGCGCCTATATCGCCCAGAAATGGGGGCATCTTTTCAGAATGATCGAATTTCTCGATGATCCATCGCGGGTCCCGCAGGTTTTCATCGTTCTGCAAAAACTGGATTGATGATGCGCAGCTGTTACCTGATTGGCCTTTTACTGTTCTTCGTCAGTGGCGTGCCTGACAGCGCTGGGGCTCAGCCTCTCTTACGGCCAGGACAGAAACCATCGATGTTGCGGGTCAGGCGATGATGCCTCTCTCGGCCCGTTATCAACAGCTGGAGAGAGTTTTTAGGCGTTTTGACTCGTTCCCGGCCCCTGATCGGGAAGGGCTGACTTTGCACATGGCGGCAAAGATCGAGCCTGGCGACCGCCCCGGTTTTGGATCGGGGCTCATGATGCGGCGAGGGAATGAGACCATCCGTCTGATCCCGGAGCCGGGCAGCGATATCGTTTTTCCGAGAGATGCGGGGCTCTGGATGGAAAATCCGACGCTCTATGCGCGGCTGAAATCGGATGAAACGCTCCGTATCGGGTTCTTCTTTTCGGTGACGCCTCAGGACAAGGCGGTTTTTACGCAGGCGCAGGCGCGTCACTGGCTCGGGTTGCTGGACCGGTGCATCGAGGATGAAGGCGGGTATTTGATTGCCCTGCTTTTACCAGACACGCACAAGCTTGCTGTGGATATCGCACCGGGTAGCCGTTTCGAGGTGGTACAGGATGGAGCGTCGCATCTTCTGGTCGATAACCAGGGAACAGCGCCATACCGCTTTGTGTTTCGCCCTCAGGATTACAGGCGGGATGCCGTCTTCAGGGCCAGTGCCCCTTTCGTCCGGATCGTGATGCATCTGCCTTTCCCGCTTCATGGGGCACTCAGGCGCAAGTAACAATTTGACAGCGGCGCGTTGCCTCCGCCATCACCCGTCCCATATCTGCGCAAGGTTGGGGTGAGAAAAGAACTGATGTCAGTGCATGCATTCGTGTTCCCAGGGCAGGGCAGCCAGTCTGTCGGCATGGGGTTGGGCCTTTACGAGGCGTTTTCAGTGGCGCGGGAGGTGTTTCAGGAGGTCGACGATGCGCTTGAAGAGCATCTGTCGAAACTGATCTTTACCGGCGA
The DNA here is from genome assembly GCF_000613845.1 of Asaia astilbis JCM 15831. Taxonomy (GTDB): domain Bacteria; phylum Pseudomonadota; class Alphaproteobacteria; order Acetobacterales; family Acetobacteraceae; genus Asaia; species Asaia astilbis. The sequence continues at coordinate 20,233 of NZ_BAJT01000011.1, read as the reverse complement.
CACGGCAGAGCTGACCCGTACCGAAAACGCCCAGCCTGCGCTGATGGCCGTCTCTCTGGCGACGGTGCGTGTGCTCGAAGCTGAAGGCGGGTTCAAGCTCGCTGACAAGGCGACCGTTGTTGCGGGACATTCGCTCGGCGAATATTCGGCACTTGCGGCGGCGGGTGCGCTTGGGATCGCTCAGACGGCTCGTCTGTTGCGTTTGCGCGGCCTTGCCATGCAGGAAGCTGTCCCGGCAGGCGAGGGGGGCATGGCGGCGCTTTTGGGTGTCGACGCCGATCTGGCTCAGGAAATCTGCACCGAAGCGGCACGCGTCGCGATCGAGGGTGAGGCCGAGCGCCAGGAGACGATCGAGCTGGCCAATGACAACGGTGGCGGTCAGATCGTGATTTCGGGTCGCCTGTCCGCGATTGAGCGCGCCATTGCTCTTGCCAAGACAAAAGGCGTCAAGCGCGCGGTGCTGCTGCCCGTTTCCGCACCGTTTCATTCGTCTCTGATGGGGGCCGCAGCCGATCGCATGGCCGAAGCGCTTGCAAAGGCCGAGATCGCGACACCGGCGATCCCCGTCATTGCCAATGTCACGGCAGCCAAGAATACCGACGCGACGCGTATTCCCGATTTGCTGGTCCGTCAGGTGACGGGGTCGGTCCGCTGGCGGGAGAGTGTGCAGGCCATGGCCGCCATGGGCGTGACCTCCCAGATCGAACTGGGTGCCGGCAAGGTTCTGACCGGGCTGGCGCGGCGTATCGTGCCTGACATGACGGCGCGCAATGCTGGCACACCCGAAGAAATTGAGGCGCTGCTGCGTGACCTCTGAAAGCGTGGAGAAAACAACGATGTTCAGTCTTGAAGGCAAAACGGCACTGGTAACGGGTGCTTCCGGCGGATTGGGGGCAGCGATTGCACGCGCGCTCCATGCGCAGGGCGCCGAGCTCGTTCTGTCCGGCACGCGTGAAGCGGCTTTGGTCGAGGTGGCGGCGACCCTTGGAGAACGAGTGCATGTCTGTGCCGCCAATCTGTCGAGCGCTGAAGAAGCGGATGCTCTTGTTGGCAAGGCCGAGGCCCTGCTGGGCAAGCCGCTGGATATTCTCGTCAATAACGCCGGTCTGACACGCGACGGTCTGATTATCCGCATGAAGGATGAGGATTGGTCACAGGTCATGACGGTGGATCTGGAATCGCCTTTCCGTCTCTGTCGTGCCGCGCTGAAGGGCATGCTGCGCCGCCGTAGCGGACGCGTGATCAATATCGCCTCGATCGTCGGTGTGACGGGAAATGGCGGTCAGGCCAATTACTCCGCCGCCAAGGCCGGAATGATCGGAATGACCAAATCCCTCGCTCAGGAAGTCGGCTCACGCGGTGTGACGGTCAACGTCATTGCGCCCGGTTTCGTGGAGACGGCCATGACGCTGTCCTGCCCGACGCGCAGCGCGAAAAGCTTCTCGGCTCCATTCCGCTCGGTCGTATGGGCAAGCCGGAAGACATCGCTTCAGCGGTTGTTTATCTTGCCTCTGAAGAGGCTGGATGGGTGACCGGGATGACCATGAACGTCAATGGCGGCATGGCAATGCCCTAAGGGCGCTTTGCCCTGAAAAACGCAAAGCTTGGCGTGTGGGGTAAAATCATGTTAAGCGCCCGCTGCTTCGTCCGAAGCGTGGGCGTCTAGGCCCGCCGGGGCCCGAACTTCGGTCCGCGATTCAGAGATCTGGCGGCAATCGTCGACTCTGGAGTAAAGACGGGGACCGTATGGGCGACCAGACGGATGGTAAACAGATTCGAACAGCCCGAATATCGGGCAGACAGGAAGCCAGAACAGATGAGCGAAATCGCCGATAAGGTTAAGAAAATCGTTGTTGAGCATCTCGGCGTTGAAGAGAGCAAGGTAACCCCTGACGCTTCCTTCATCGACGACCTCGGCGCAGACAGCCTCGACACCGTTGAGCTGGTCATGGCGTTCGAAGAAGCTTTCAGCGTTGAAATTCCTGAAGACGCCGCTGAGAAGATCGCAACCGTCAAGGATGCTATCGACTACATCGAAAAGCAGAAGGCCGCCTGATCCGGCTGCATCGGGCAATCTGGCCCGATGCATTGATCTTTCTCCGGCTCCCCTGTTGGCGGAGCCGGGAGTTACGACGAGATTTACAGCCGCTCCCTCATGGCAGCCCGCCGGGAGCTGGCCCTTATGACTGGAGCTTCGTCCGCCCATGATGGCAAACCTATCGGCAATGAAAGAAAGACGCGTCGTCGTCACCGGTATGGGGCTTGTCACGCCACTGGCGGTGGGCGTGGAACAGTCCTGGCAGCGTTTGATCGCCGGTCAGACCGGCATCGGTCGCATTTCCTGCTTCGATCCGAGTGATCTCCCTGCCCAGGTGGCGGGTGAGGTTCCGGAAGGTCCGACGGCAGAAGGCGGCCTGACGCTTGCAGACTGGGTCCCGACGAAGGACCAGAAGAAGATGGATCGTTTCATCCATCTCGGCATGGCGGCTGCCATTCAGGCCGTCGAGGATTCGGGCTGGAAGCCTGAAACCGAAGAAGAGCGTTGCGCCACCGGCGTGATGATCGGATCCGGGATCGGCGGTCTTCAGACCATTTATGAAGCGTCATTGACGGTTGCGAGCGGCAAGGCCCGTCGCCTGTCGCCCTTCTTCATTCCTTCGGCTCTGATCAACCTGATCTCAGGTCATGTTTCCATTCGCTACGGCTTCAAGGGCCCGAACCACTCTGCGGTGACGGCGTGTGCGACCGGTGTGCACGCGATCGGTGACGCGACACGCCTGATCATGCTCGGCGATGCCGATGTGATGGTTGCCGGTGGTGCCGAAGCAGCGGTCTGCTCGCTGGGTATCGCAGGGTTCTCCTCGGCTCGTGCGCTCTCCACCAGCTTCAACGACACACCCGAGAAAGCCTCGCGGCCTTGGGATCGCGACCGTGACGGCTTCGTTATGGGCGAAGGCTCCGGCATTGTCGTTCTTGAGGAATACGAGCATGCGAAGGCTCGTGGTGCCAAGATCTACGGCGAAATCATCGGGTATGGCCTTTCGGGAGACGCGCATCACATCACGGCTCCTGCAGAGGGGCATGAAGGTGCGTTCCGGGCCATGACCGCTGCCCTGCGTTCAGCCGGGATCACGCCCGCCGATATCGATTACGTCAACGCGCATGGCACGTCGACCATGGCCGATGACCTCGAACTCGATGCGGTTGAGCGCTTCTTCGGGAACGACGCGAAACGCGTGGCGATGTCGTCCACCAAATCGGCGACGGGTCATCTGCTCGGCGCCGCAGGTTCGGTCGAGGCAATGTTCTCGATGCTTGCCATTCGCGATAACGTCGCCCCGCCGACGCTCAATCTCGATAATCCCGCGCGCGAAAGCGTTATCGATCGCGTGGCTCATGAAGCCCAGCAGCGCAAGATCAATATCGCCCTGTCGAACAGCTTCGGTTTCGGTGGCACTAATGCCAGCCTGATCGTCAAGGGAATCTGATCGACAGGATCGGGGCATGAAGCGCTTTATTCTTGCCCTGATTCTGCTTTGCGCCTTCGCTGCAGCTGGGGCCGGTATCTCTTTCTGGCAGTTTGCCCACCGGCCCGGCCCGCTGGCCGCCTCCATCGATTATGTCGTGCCACGTGGCAGTACCGCTCGGATCTCGCATGATCTGGGCATTGCAAAGATCCTCCCTCAGGGAATTCTCGCAGAAAAGCAGTTTCAGCTCCTAACGAGACTGACGGCTTCTCAGGGCCTCCTCCATGCGGCGGAATTGCATTTTCCGGCGGAGTGTTCGCCTCTCGATGTTCTGGCGATCCTGCGTCATGGAGTGCCCGTCAGCCATCATTTGACCCTTGCCGAGGGTCTCACCGCCCGTCAGATGACGGAGATCCTCAATCAGAACCCTTTGCTGACTGGCCCGACACCGAAAATAGAGGAGGGGGCCATGCTGCCTCAGACCCTCTCTTTCGAACGGGGAGCACCTCGAGCCCAGATCGTTCATCGTCTTGAACATCTCATGGACGAGACGCTTGCGAGGGTTTGGGGAGAGCGGGAGCCGGACTCAGTTCTGAAATCCCCGAAAGAGATGCTGATCCTTGCTTCGATCGTCGAGCGCGAAACCGGCAATGATGTGGAGCGGCCCGAAGTGCTCGTGTCTTCCTCAATCGCCTCGCTCAAGGCATGAAGCTGCAATCCGATCCGACAGCAATTTACGATCTAAGCGACGGGGTGGGGATACTGGATCACAGTCTGACGCATGACGAGCTGCACAGGTCCAGCCCGCATAATACCTATGAGATTGACGGTTTGCCGCCGGGACCGATCTGCTCGCCCGGTCTGGCTTCGCTCAAGGCTGTCGCCCATCCTGCTGCGGGGAACATGCTCTATTTTGTGGCTGACGGCGCCGGCAGACACAAATTCACGCAGGATCTTCGAGAGCATAATCGAAGTGTAGCTGCGCTCAGAGCTCTCCGCTCTTCTCATTCCGCTCAGGCCGCCCCTATTGGCTCAGAGAAAAGCGGCCCGGCCTACCATAACCACTGATACGCTTAAGAGAGAGGGAAACCTGTCGCCTCCCTATTCGGCGCCTGAGGTTATCTGGGTGCGGAGAGCGACTCGCTTGTCACAGCGCCATGAGACTGACCTGTGAACGACTTGCTGCTGTCGTAATTCGAGGGATAGGGGCTGTTGCCGACAGAAGTATCGGCGCCTTGTGCGGCAGCTCCTGATGTCGCACCGACAGTGCTTCCCGTTGTCACGCCTTGCGAAGGGCTCCCCTGCTGCTGCACGACCTGCATCAGGACGCGGCGAAGTGGATCTGCGCCCGTATTATTGACCCGCATCGCGATGACGATATCTTCTGGGCCGACGGGCTGGTTGTAGAAAGCACGATTGCCCGAGCTGTCGACTGTGAGCTTGGAGCCGCCCAGAGCCGCTCCGGCAAAAAGACCAGAGGATTTTTGCAGGGCAAGAATATCCGTGTTCGACGCCCCTGCCGAACCGCTTTCGATCCCGCTTCCCATATTGGCGAACGAGGCAGAGGCGCCGGCAGCGAATTTGAACTGGCTATCCAGCAGAGCCTGAAGGCCACGATCCGACATCACGAAAAACATCAGTTCGGAGCTCTCGACACCGAGCTGCAATCCCATTGAGGCGGAGCTCAGCGTGTAGAATGCTGGATCGGACCACGATCCCCGGGCGTCACGCGAGAGAAGAAGACACCCTCCGCCAGCGCCGCCGAAGACGATCGACATGCGAAAGACCGAGGGGCAGACCATGACCGCGCGTGTTGGCAAGATAGCGCTGCGCGCGGGAACTCGGTGTTGTGCCCTGAAAAATATCCTGCACGGCGAGCGTCGCCCTATCGACGAGGGTCTGCTGCTTTGAACCAGCCTGAGCCGGGGAGACCGTCAGTGCAGACGCAAGACAGAGTGTCGAGATGAGCGTCGAGGCAGCAAGTCGGCGCGAAAGTGAAACCATGGATTAAGGGCCTCGTAGCTGGAACCATCAGGAGGGAAGACGTTCCGCTTCTGATGGATGATTATGGCGTGACAATGGTTATGAGGGCGTTACCTCACAGAGGCTGGTCGCCGAAGTCAGGTGAGAGACATGCCGGATGCCTCGGCAATCTGCTCGGCCACGCCGGGCGCTGCTGCCAGAATGCGGATACCGCCAGTGAGCCCCCCATCTTTGAGGAAGGGCGAGACGCGGGCACCGCTCTCTTCGATCATCACCAGGGCGGCCGCAACGTCCCAGAGATTGATGGCGATCTCAAGATACCCGTCGGAGCGTCCTGACGCGACATCAGCCAGTGCTAGAGCACCACAAGCGCCTGTGCGCGGAGCGATGCCGAGCTCCAGAAAGGCTTTGACGTAATGAGCATAGGTAGCTGGCGAGACCTTCGCACTCCAGCCCATCTCGACCATGGCACTTTTCGGGTCGGATACGGGGGAGGCCGTAAGTTTTTTGCCGTTCATCCAGGCACCGACGCCTCGTTGAGCTGTGTAGATTTCACCGAGGGCAGGGGCATTGATGACGCCGGCAACCGGGACGTCCCCATCCATCAATCCGAGGGAGACGCACCAGCGTTCGCGGCCGCGCGCGTAGTTGGATGTGCCATCGATTGGATCGATCACCCAGGTCAGGCCTCCCTCACGTTGACGCCCGCCTTCCTCTCCCATGAAGCCATCTTCAGGAAAGAGGGCTTCGATGCGTTTCGAGACAAGTGTCTCAACCGCCATGTCCGCTTCGGTCACATAATCCTGTAGGCCCTTGGTGGTTCCTACAGGCCCCCCCGGCGGCGGTCTCATGGTCATGGCCAAGGCGGCAGCGTCGGCGACGACGGCACGGGCAACTTCAAGGCGCTGGGCGATGAGGCGTTGATCGGTCATGGAGATCTTCCTTATTCGACGCGTCGAGCCGCTCGGAGGGATGCGGTCATGGCGGGATCTTCGAGTGCCATCAGGCGCAGAGCGGCAGTATGCCCGAAAAGCTGCACCAGGGTCTTCCGACGAGCCGCCGCCAGTTTGGCAAGCGGGCTTTCACGGATCATGGCACATTCAGGCACAATAGTTGAGGGTCCCTCTGTCACATGTGCGATGAAGAGCCCGCATTCTTCGGGGATCAGGTCTCGGGGAAAGTTCTGATCGACGGCAAAATACAGGCGGTCACACCACGCGCGATAGTCCGGCCATTTTCGGTCAGTCAGAAAATCGCGCACGCCCGACTTGATCTCGATGCAATGGAGCAGTCCATCCGGTGTCAGAGCCATAATGTCGCGCGCCGGCTTGCCGCAGGCAGGGAGAACTCATTGAGACAGGCCCAGTTCAGGCTGCGGGCCAGTCCGAGCACGGCTCGTCTGATGGCAAATTGCGTTTCCGGAAGGCCTAAAAGGGCGGTTTTTGCGGTGTCCAGGTCAGGATTTACCGGTTCGGGACTTTGCGGGTCACTCACTTGCCGTTACTCATCGCCAAAACACTATCCTCTGTATTCGGGAGAACCTTTTGCCTGCTCAACGCAATACATCGGACCGGGTTACGCGTGTCCTCATCTGGATGCGCCGTGAGAAGGCCCTGAGTTGCGCCGGAATGGGCGCAATACTGTTCATTCTGGGCGTGATCTGCGGTCATCTCGATGAACGTTTTCGGTTCGGGCTCGATGTTCTGACGCTGGCTGCTTTTGGCGCAGCAGCCTTGCTTGAGCGACATGCGGCGCCGCGTATGGTCTGGATCCTGCTGCTTGTCGCCTCAGTCTTTCTGGCCCAGATGGATTTTCGCCTTTCGGGCCATCTTACGCAGGCGCGGTCGGAGAATGCGTTCGAGGCGCGCTAGAATCTCGGCGCCGCGTCGATCGAAAGACGCGGCGTCGAAACGTGACAGCACCCGTTCCCGCCCGACATTTCCCATGGCAGCGAGACGCTCAGGCTGGCGCAGCAGATCGGCCAGGGCCAGAGCCAGCGCTTCCGGGTCCTTGGGGGGCACAATCCTCCCACAGGCATCCGTGATCGTATGGGGCAGTTCTCCAGCCTCGGACGCAATGACGGGGACCCCGCAAAGCAGCGCTTCATGGGCGGCAAGGCAGAGCCCCTCCCAATGCGAGGGCTGCACATAGATCTGCAGAGTGGAGAGAAACTCCTTGGGGTCGGCGTTATAGCCATCAAGGACGATCGGTAGCGAATCCCTTGTGATCATGGCTGCGAGGCGGTCGCGTTCCTCACCCTCGCCAGCAATGTGGATTTCGTATTCCGGGAGTCCGTCAATTTTTCCCAGAAAACGCACGGCATCGCAAAGCACGTCATAGCCCTTGACCGGGTGAAGCCGGCCGAGGCTGCCGATGCGGATCGGTCTGGCCTCTGACCAGGGGAGGGCCACAGGAAAGCTGTCGCTGGCGCGAAAGATGGGCCAGCAGGTCAGTTTTTTCGGTGTCAGGCCGAGCTTGCGCTCCGTTTCGAGTTCGACGCAGCTGGAGTCAGCAATCCAGAGGCATGACCTCCCCCGCATCAGACGCAGCAGGCGGGCATTGGCTGGCTTGAGGCGTGCGGAATGTTGCCAGCTGACGACAGGAAGACGCTGACGAAGGCCGACGAGCTGTCCGAGTAGCGTGGCCCGCGTCAGAGACGTCCAGATGAGGTCCGGTTTCTGTTCGGCGATCTCGCGATTGAGCCAGGCGAGAGCCGAGAGATGATCTTTGCGGTTTCCCTCGCGCACATGCACTGTCAGCCCCGCCTGAATCATCGGCTTGATCGCCCGGCCGTCGCGTCGGGCGAGGGCGAGCACGATCACCTCATGACCGTTCTCCCGCATCACCTGAGTGATGGCAGGAACAGGAAGGGCAGCCCCTCCACCTTCCACCGAGTTGATGACGTAGGCAATTTTCATGGATGCTGCGCCAGAAGGGTCTCTACCAGGGTCAGATCCGCTGGCTTGTCCACATCAACGGCGGCACGTCCGTTTTCGATCTCTACCAGTTTGACGGTGGCACCGGTCAATTTATGGATGCGAGCTGTCAGGGCCTCGCTCGACAGACGTTTGAAGAGCGCGCGTAAAAGAATACCAAAGCCCAGCGTGCGCGCCATCCTGAGAGGGTGTTTGCGGTCGCGCTCGAGGTTCTGCCAAAGGGTAACGATTGCTTTCGCCCTGGGTGAGCGAAGCAGGAAAAGATTGCAGCCCGAGAAAGCGAGATCGGCAAGCGGGATGTAAGTGCGTTTTGTGCCGGGTACGTCGCGCTCGATCACGCTGCGCGAGGCGATTCCGACGGCAAGATCACAACCGGCTGCCTCGGCGTCACGCACGAAGTCGATGATCCAGTCTGATTGCAGCAACGGATGATCGGCGGTTGTGATCAGAAGAGGCGTGCCAACTGCCTCGAGAGCAAGGGCGACGCTGCCACTTGGTCCTTTTGCTGTTGGCAGGCAGGAGAAAGACCGGTCGAGAGTATCGAGCGCTTCAGGAGTTTCGATACTGATATAGACCGGACCGATACCGGATGTCTGAGCGAGCGTCTCGAGGACGCGGTCGATCATCGGGCGTCCCGCGACAGGAAGTAGAGCCTTGTGAGCGACCCCACCGAGCACAGCAAGCGGATCCTGCGCGCCGTCGCGCGACCCGGCAAGAACCAGAGCGGGAAGGTTCACCGTGCGCGGCTGCCAGGTCTTGCGCCATCAGGGCGCTGCTTCGGAGGCGCACCCGTGCATTTCATGACCCAGGGATAGCGCTTTGCTTCTTCAAGATCGTAACCCAGATCGAACACATGCGCGCTTCGCACGCGTGCCCGCGCATCCTTGTAGAAGCTGCCAAAAAGACGGTCGGCAGCGTAGTTGGTGATGCCGTAATTGCCGTCTTCATCGTGGAAGTGATGCAGAACATGCAGCTGCTTGATCTTGGCAACCCAGGCCCAGCGCGGCTTGTAGGCCAGATGCTGGATGCAGTGAAAGAACTCGTAGATGCACGTCATGACCAGTCCGGTCGAGAGCGCCGTGAAGGCTGCGCTGGCGCCCCCGATCGCCCAGCCGATGGGCATGACGATGATCGCGATCGTCGGGAGCGTATTGAGCGGGGAGCCGAACAGCACATCAAGGAGATGCGGGTCCTGATGGTGGTCGAAATGGACGCGCTTCCAGAGAGAAGCCGTAAGCGGATTTCGGTACAGCCAGCGTCCGTGAAGAATGAAGCGGTGTATGGCGTACCAGGCGAAGGGGTAGACGAAGACCACGAGCCGATGGTGATGAGTGTCGGGACGACGGCCGGCTTCAGGGCAATTGCAAAGCCGGTGGCGATCATGAGCAGGGCAAAGTAGAGCAGGATCGTCGGGTAGGTAAGAAAAGCCATCCAGAGTTGGGGAAGACTCATCTTGCCGAGGTCGAAGCTTCTACCTGTACGGAGGGAGCCCTGGTTCTTCCAGGCATTCCGGAAGGCTTTCCAGAAGCCTTCGGATTGATCAGAATCTGGCACGCTCATCTCTCTTCCATTTTTACTATCCACGCCCCTCCGAGGAGGAATGCCAGAGCGGGGGGCGCCATGACGGCAATTAATGCGGGCAAGGTTCCAGCATTGCCCAGAGCCTGTATCAGGCCTTGGAGTATGATGAAACCAAAACCGGCAGCCAGCGTCGCGACAGGTAGCAGACTGCGTGCACCCGTGCGGGGGGGAATATAGATGACGGGCAGCGCAAGGAACAGCATCGCACAAAGCGAGATGGGAAGCGTGAACGGGGCAAAGAGCGCCATGCGATAAGTCGCTTTTGGCAGGCTCGATGCGGCGCCGTGATGCAAAATGGCCCGAAGAGACCAAAATGACAGCATGGGATAGCTTTGAGAGAGCTGAATGAGCGTATCGGGCGTCACACTTGCAGGGAGCAGCGTGACGTTGCCAGATGCTCGATCTCGACCCGGTTGCTTTTGAGGGCGAGGCTACGGACTTCTTTAGCCTGCCATCCTTTCGCAGGGTCGTAGATCAGCTCGGGTGCGGTATCAGCTGCGACGAGATCGCCTCCGGGAACACGATGATACAGGGACAATTTCGAAATGCGTCGTCCCCCATCGCTGAAGCTGTCGATATGCACGACATTGCCAGCGGCATGGAACCAGAACCCGTCACCCTTTTCCGCCGAGTGCGGATCGGTGGCGTTCCACCATCTGGCCAGGGCGAGCTCGGTGCGTGGCGCCACAAACTCTTGGGTCGCGATGCCGGCGAGACTGATGAACCCGATAGAGGGCAGCAACAGGACCAGCAGACGCCGTGTTGAAAGACCTGCTGCGCGCAGACTGGCGATCTCGCTGCTGAGTGTCATCTGCATCAGCAGGAAGAGGGCGCCGATCAGTGTGCTGAGCGGAAGAGTCTGAACAATCAGGCTGGGAAGACGCAGACACGCGTATCGCACGATACCCAGAGCGCCAAGATGACGCTCCAGGATCGGGGTCGTCATTTCCAGAAGTCCGAGGATCTCGAGCATCGATACAAGTATTGCGCCGCATATCAGGGCACGGCTCAGAAAGGATCGTGTGAGATAGCCTCGCAGGACCGACTGCCTCGTCATGGCTTGTGTCATGACGCTTGTGCCGGTCTGTTGAGGGGGATCGCTTTGCGACGCCGCCAGGAACCACGCGAGCGTCTGAAAATTGACCCGAGGCAGAGAGAGCAGAAGAGGATTTCAGGCAGCCAGATGGCGTAAAATCCCTTCATGCGTCCTGTTGCGATGAGACCATGGCCGAATTGAAGTGTGTGATCGAAGCCGATCAGAATGATGGCGAGGGCGATCAGTCCGATGATCGGCCGCCGTCTCTTGGCACCAATTGCGAGCGCAACGGCCAGGGGTGGGATAAACGGGATGGCCAGTGCGCGCGCCAGGCGAAAATCGAGCTCTGCCCTGAGACTCGATCGGGTGATCATATGGTCGTTATGCTCCGTATCTGACTGATGCGATGCATCGAGCCGGGTCGCCAGTTCGACGAGGGTCAGCTCGCGCTCATCGATCCCTCTCGTTCGAAAGGCGGCAGTGTCGTGGCTCTGATCGAAAGATCTCATGCTGTGGGAAAAGCGCGTCTGGGTCGCCTTGTGACTGTCGTCACGCGGATCATACACGATCAGTCCGTCCCACAGATCGAGCCGCGTCTGCTTCAGAGAGGGAACGGATGTGACGAGTCCGCGATGTGCGGTGATGATCCTGACCGCCCCATTGGGTTCGCGCTGCCGAATGAAAACTTCATGGAGCACCGTGCCGTTGCGGCTGACCCGATCGGCGGTAAGCATCGAGTCTCCGGATGTTGTGGCGAACATGCCCGCCTGAAGATGCGGAGCCCAGCCGGAATGCGCTGCATAATAGAACCCGGAGCGGAAATCGTACCGCGCGACGGGCTGGATGTAGCCGTAGAGGAGGATACTGCCAAAGCCTAGGAGCACGCCGGACCACATATAAGGCCGTGCTATTCGCATGAGCGAGACACCGCTCGCCATGAGAGCGTCGATTTCGTTGTTATCGCTCATTCTTCGGATGATCAGGAACACGCTGACGCATAGGGCTGCGGGTAGAGCAAGGCCGAGATAATGAGGCAGCAAATCCGTCAACAGGGAGACGAGCGTCGCAATCGAGCTGCCTTCCGCGGCAAGGTCGTCGAACAGGACGAGCAGGCGCTCCAGCAACAGGGCGGCGAGCACGGCGCCGAGAGAGACGAAGAACGGGGGAAGCAACTGGGCGAGTAGATAGCGATCGAGGGTCGGAAAATGCGGAAGACGCATCAGCTTTGTCCGTCGCGCACAAGCCAACGCCGATGGCGGCTGCAACGCCACCCCTGTTCCTGTGTAAACTGCCGCGTTTTCAGGTCGATCTCCCATCCCGAGTTCTCACGAGTGATCGCGATCCGGTTCCAGCCACTCTGGCGCCAGGGTCGGGAAGACTGCAAGGAAGCTGATGGCACGCCAATAAGCGGGATGGAACTGCCCGGCACAGTCGAGAGCGTGGCATCATGAGAGTGTCCGTGTAGCACCATGCGGCGCCATGCCGAACGATAATCGCGGCGACTTCTTTCAGGTCGAGGAGGGATTTTCGCCAGGGAACGAGTCCTGACCGGGGAGGGTGATGGATCATGATCACCCGCGCGTGGTCGCGGGTTGCGTCGAGAATTTCTTCCAGACAGTCTCGTTGGGCTTTCCCCACGCGGCCACAGGCCATGAAGGGCGGCGTCGGGATGGCGCTGTTGACTCCGATAAATGCGAGACCGCGCTCTGTCCGACAGTAAGGGAACGACGTGTCTCTCCGGCCCTCCATCCAGTGCGCCCAGTGGGCACCGGTCTCAGCCCAGGACTCGCGGACCATGGCATCGTGGTTGCCCGGAACGACCAGACAGGGGCGGGTCAGGGTTGCGAGCCAGGATTTTGCATTTGCAAATTCTGCGGGCAGACCGAAATTGGTGAGATCGCCGGTATTGAGGATCAGATCCGGCCCGTCCTGAGCAATATCCTCCCGTACCGCATCGGCAAGCGCAGGGAGATGATGATGAACGCGGTGACGCTTCCAGGAAGCGACGCTGAGGCTCGCTTGTTCAGGAAATGCCGCCACGAAGGTAAGGGCGAAGGGAGAGCAAGATGCACGTCGGAAAGATGGGCGAGAACCACCGGCGCGGTGTCGGTCAGGGTCATTTACCTCTCTCTTCCTTACGGCAAACTCGGAGACCTCATGGGCAAAATCCAAAAATGACCAATCGGTTTCTGGTCCCGCTGCCTAAGTCATGCTATGGCGCCGCGCAAGGCGGACCCCGGATGTTCCGTCGGGCTTAAGGGATAACCGTAACATAAATGATACTGCCGTGCGCCTAGCCTTGATCCATAACCCGCGTAGTCGCAGAAACCGACGGGATGGTAAAAAATTCGCACGTCAGGCGAGCCAACTGCTTGGTGACGGGTTTCTGGTCCCTTCGTCGCATGACGAAATGCAGGAGATGGTGGCCGAGCTTGCGCGACGTGACGTGCGAGTCATTGCCGTCAATGGCGGGGATGGCACGGTAAGTGACGTGATGACGGCAATCGCCCGTACTTATCCGGCAGATGCGCTTCCCGATATCGCCATTTTCCCGTCTGGAAATACCAATCTGATTGCTCAGGATCTCGGTTTCTCGCGCCGTGGAACCGAGGCTTTGCAGCAATTGGCGCGTAATAGCGAGATCCTGCCACGTACGCGCCGACGGCCGCTGAAAGTCAGCTGGCCAGATGGTGGGCATGAGACGCGTCTGGGCATGTTTCAAGGCAGCTCAGGCTATGCGCGGGCAATTGCCATAGCGCATTCTCCTCATGTCTTGCGCTATGCACCCCATAATCTTGCCGTGGCGGCAACATTGATCGGCGCTTTCGGGAGCCTGCTCTGGCGTCGTCAGCGAGAGACCTGGCTGGCAGGCGACGAACTCACGCTGGAGACCGATGGCGTAACCGTGGTCGATGGCCGCAGCTTTATGTTCCTCTCGACGGCCTTGCTGAAGCTCAATCTTGGTAGCTGGCCGTTCTGGAACACGGGCAAGGCAAAAGACGTCGGATTGCATTATCTGCATGTTGCCGATCATCCGGAGCGTCTGTTGCAGGCGACATGGGCGTTGCTCCGTGGCCGTGCTCCAGCCTGGATACGAGAGAGCACCACTTACACGAGTGGCCGTGCGCAGAGTATTTTGCTTACATGCAAGGGCGACTTCGTACTCGATGGTGAGTGTTTTTCACCTGGTTCGAGCCATCGTGTTCTTCTTTCGGAAGGGCCGGAATTTGGGTTCATTCATGATTGAGGCGGAGCAACGGCTCGATGGCCTGCTGATCTCGGAACTGACCACACCGATCGATCATCGCCTCCATGTGCTGGTTGCGAAGATCATTGAGGGGGGAAAGCCTCTCGCGGTGCTGTTCTACGGTTCCGGGCTGCGGCAGTTCGACCCTGAAGGTCTCTTCGATTTCTACATTGTTCTCGACACGCTCTCAGACTGGCGCGGCCCGGCCTTGCTGAGGCTGGGCAATCGTCTTCTTCCCCCGAATGTTTACTACGTTGAGGAAGAGGTCGAAGGGCAAACTCTGCGCGCCAAAATCGCCGTGCTGACACTTGCGCAATTCAGAGCGGCTGCATCCCCTCGCTCGAACGATACAACGTTGTGGGCAAGATTTTGCCAGCCGGTGCGACTTGTCTGGGTGCGTGACCCAGGCGCAGCTGATTCCTGTCTGGAAGTCATCCGGCGTTGTGTCGTGACCGCAGCGGGCTGGGCTGCACGTCTGGAAAACGGAGCCCACACGCCTGACGAGTGGTGGCAGGCGTTGTTTCGGCGGACCTATCGCGCCGAATTGCGTGTCGAGCGATCGGGGCGTGGTTCTGTGATTATGCAAGGTCAGGAGGCGCGCTATGCCGCCTTGACGGCGGATGCCTGGCTGAGTGCCGGTCTTGTCTTTACCGAGACCGAGGGACTGCTTGCGCCGCGATTGAGCGAGAGACAGCGTTCAAGGGCGCAGAAACGCTGGGATCGCATGGCGCGACAGGGGCGGTGGCGTAATATTGCCCGTCTCATCAAGGCCTCGTTCACCTTCCGCGACGGCGCGCGCTACCTTGCCTGGAAAATCGAGCGTCATAGCGGTTTTTCTCTCCATCTTTCCGCCTTTGAGGCGCGTCACCCGCTTATATGCCTGCCCGTTCTCCTCTGGCGGGCACGGGTCATTTTCCTGCGCGGCATGCGACGCTAACGGGTCACGGATCAGAGGGTACGAAACAAAAAAGGCGACAGGTTTGCAGACCTGTCGCCTTTTTTATTGGATTGCCTCGGTGACTTTAGCCGAGGATTTCCTGTTTGGCCTGAGCGAAGACTGCAAGTGTTTTGTCTATTTCTTCTGATGTATGCACAGCCATTACAGAGCAGCGCAAAAGGGGGCGCTGGTCCGGCGTCGCCGGGGGCAGAGACAGGTTTACATAGACCCCGAGATCGAGCAGTCGGTTCCAAAATGCGAGGGCCTGCTCGATGGTTTCGAGCGTGACGGCCACGACAGGGCTCACATGAGCACTGGTGTTCAGGCCGAGGGCATGGAGTCCACGATTGAGCTGCTCGGCATTGGCGTAGAGCTGCTTGCGCAGTTCAGGGCGGGCCTGCATCTCATCGAGCGCCGCAAGGGTCGATGCGATAATCTCGGGCGGCAGTGAGGCGGTGAACATATAGGGCCGCGAGCACAGGCGGATCAGTTCGAGCCCGTCGAGATTGGAGACGCAGTAACCGCCGACTGTCCCCAGGCTCTTCGAGAACGTGCCGACGACAAAATCGACGTCTTCTTCACAGCCGTCACGCTCGGCAACGCCGCGGCCATTCTCGCCGAGGACACCGAAGGAATGTGCTTCGTCCGCAAGGAGATAGGCGCCGTGCTTTTTTTTGACTTCAGCAAATTCGCGCATGGGAGCGACGTTGCCGGTCATGGAATAGATCCCCTCGACGACAACCAGCTTGGCACCCTGATGATCCTTCAGCCGCGAAAGACGGCGATCGAGATCGGCAGGGTCGTTATGACGAAAGCGGATGACCTGAGCGTAGCCCAGACGGCTCGCGTCATAGATGCTGGCATGACTGTCTGCATCGAGAAGGAGGACGTCATCCTTGCCCGCTAGCGCAGAAATGGCGCCGAGATTGGCCTGATACCCGGTCGAGAAGATCATGCAGTGGCGGCGGCGGAAGACTTCAGCCAGGCGCGCTTCCAGACGGCGATGAAGCGAATAGGTGCCATTGGCGATACGCGAACCGGTCGTGCCGACACCCTCGCGACGCACGGTCTCGATGGCAGCCTCAGCAGCGGCTGTCGACTGGCTCAACCCGAGATAGTTGTTGGTGCCGAAGAGCAGGGTCTCGCGTCCCTCGATAAGACCGACCGTTGCCGAAACGGGGTAATCGATCACGACCCCGAAAGGGTTGCGAGGCGAGTGGGCGGTCAGACCAGCAGCCGCTGTCTTGAGCCCCGCATATTTAGCAAAGATATCGGTCACGAGGTGTGACCATCCGCCTTGAGTGCGGCAAGACAAACAGCAAGGTCACTGATCGTCCGGATATCGGCGAGTCTGTCGAGAGGCACGGAGACGTCGAGTTCGTCTTCAATCTCCATCACGAAATTCATGACTGCCAGGGAGTCGAAAGCCAGATCTTCCACAATCTTGCTATCGCCCGTGATGTCGCGGGGGACTTTCGGATTGGCGAGCAGCTTTTCGATAATCATCGAGGTGATGGAGGCGACCGTATCGGTCATTGCTGGGTCTCCGAGACAATGTATTCAGGCGCAGAACGCCATCTGATAGGGACTTATGCGACAGCGCGTTCCTTATGACCAGACCGCGCTGTCGGGGGTTTTCCGAACCGGCAACTCCTTTTTCAGGAGCGGGTCAGGCCGCCCTGTGATCCGATGAAGCTTCAAACTGACCCGCAAGAAGCATGGCCTTCGCCCTCGCGCGTGTCAGTTTGCCAGAAGAGGTTTGTGGCAAGGTGTGAGGCGGCACCAGAATGACATCGACGTCAACGCCATGCTGACGGCGGAAAAGACCCATGGTCTCGTCGCGCAGCGTGGCTCGGTCGTCCTCATTCGTCGCACGGCACTGGACCAGAGCCACAACGCGTTCGCCCGCTTCTTCCTCAACGGCAAACACAGCCACGTCACGTGAACGAAGCGAGGCAATTTCGTGCTCAGCGGACCATTCGAGATCCTGGGGCCAGATGTTGCGACCGTTGATGATGATGAGGTCTTTCGCGCGGCCCGTGATGACGACCTGACCGTCAAGCATGTAGCCAAGGTCGCCGGTATTCAGCCAACCCTGCTCGTCGAGTACCTCTGCTGTCTCGCTATCGCGCCCAAAATACCCGCGCATCAGGCTGGGGCCGCGGACATAAACCATGCCGACATGGCGGTTGGCTTTCAAAGCGCCTTCGGCGTCCCGTACCTGCACGTCGTGTTCTGGCAGGGCCACGCCGCAGAGGACGAATGTGCGCAGAGCCTGCGAGGGATCGTTGGAGGGGTGGGCAACCCCCTCCTTCTCGAGGGCCCGTAGATCGATCGTGTCCGTCACGATTCCCGTGTCGAGAGGGGCAAAGCTGATGGCGAGTGTGGCTTCAGCCATGCCGTAACTCGCGACAAAAGCGCGTCGGTCAAACCCATTGGCCGCGAAGCGCTCAGAAAAGGCTTCGAGAATATGGTGGCGGATCATATCTCCGCCGATACCAGCGATGCGCCAATGAGAGAGGTCGAGGTCGCCAGCGATCGGACGGCGTGCGCAGAGCTCATAGCCGAAAGAGGGGCTGTAAGCGATTGTTCCGCGGTTTCGGCTGATCAGGTCAAGCCAGACATGAGGACGTCGCGCAAATTCTCGGGTCGGCAGCAGATCGACCGTCAACTGGCAGGTCAACGGCGTCAGGAAGAACCCGACAAGCCCCATGTCATGATAGAGCGGCAGCCAGGAGACACAACGATCTCCCGTTTCTCTGACCTTCAGTCCATCTCGCGCGATCGCGCGGGCATTGGCCATGCCAGCCGCCTGTGTAACGGCAACACCCATCGGGAAACGTGTGCTTCCGGACGAGAACTGAAGATAGGAAAGATCGTCAGGACTGATAACCGGAAGCGTCTGATCGCCTGGGGAGATCGCCAGAAGCTCGGCTGGAGAGCCGCCGAATGCGAGATCCAGCCCTTCGACGATTTCAGCCGTCCAGGAACCGATCAGCTCAGGAACGATCACGGCGCGGGCGCCAGACGCCTCAATCATGCCGCGAAGTGTCCCGGTGTAAGCTTCACGTCCGCCGAACGCGATCGGGAGGGGCAGGGGAGCTGGGACTAGACCCGCGTACTGGCATCCAAAAAAGATGCGCGCAAAGTCTCCGTCGCTTTCGGCGACGATTGCAACGCGATCCCCCACTTTAAGTCCGGCGGAGAGGAGGCGATGTGCGGTGTCCAGTGCCTGCGTACGCAGAACGGCGTAAGGAAGAGCCTCGAGAAGCTGTCCGCGGCCGTTATAGATGTTGAACCCCGCCGTTCCCTCAGCCGCATAATCGAGGGCAGCACTGAACGTCGGGAAGTCGCCATGGCGGCGCTTCTGGTTCGATGCTGTTGGAACAGGCGTTTCGTGAGGCGTCATAGTGATGAGTCTGCTCTGCTTTTCGATCTGGCAGGGTGGGGAAACCGGAGCAATCCCGAGCTGATCCCTGCGTATGGGTTTAGGCGGCGCTACGAAGATAATCGACGATCGCATCGGCTGCTCCTGGTGCAGTCGGGCCGTCATCGCTGAATTCGAAGGTCTCTAGTATATATTGGCGCTGCGCCTCAAGAAAATCGTCATGTTTTGTTACGGCGGTCTCGAGCACCTGCGTCAAGGCGTCGGGATTGTCGATCACCTGACCGAGGTTCCAGAAGTGGTAATTCCGGTCTGATTCCCACGTAACATGGTGCGCATTGAGGAACACGCAAGGCCGGGGGCGCACGAGGAACTCGGCAACCTGAGAGCTGACATCTCCCAGATAGAGATCCGCAGCCATGGTGTAAGTCATGTCTATGCTGCGAGGGCTGCCCGGATCGATCAGGATGTGGTCGAGATGAGCAAAGCGCCTGACAAGTTGCTCGCCCTCAACGCGGTGCTTGTCGAAGAGCCGATAATGTGGAGCGAAGATGAGGTTGTATCTGTCCTGATTAGCAAAATACTGAAGAACCTGTTCGCCCATCAAAGGCCAGGATGACAGTTTGGACGAAAAATGGGGATTATAGAGGACGATGGGTCGGTCGTTGTCGAAGAGTGCGGACCGTGTACGCGTCATACGCCTGACAATGTCGAATTTAGCATAGGAGCCCCGGTAATAACGGCCGGGACTGATCGCCCCTTGAGAGAGAAGACGCTCTTCGATCTTTTTGCCCGAGAGGAGGACGAAATCGAATTCCTTGACGTCGCGAGCAAAGCCGATCGCACGATCCCCTGCGCCATGGCGCGTCCAGATCAGTCTTGGCTTGTGGATACCCATGCGGCGTAAATAAAGAGACGTTCTTTCCGGAACGACGATCGCTTCAAAGCGCGAGAAATAATCGCGATTGAAGAACAGGCTTGCCAGTTTACCAAGAACGCCCGGCCCCGAGTGCTCGATACGACGACGTAGAATCTCTGGCATTTTGAGCAGATCGAAGCGTGCTCTGGCCTGAGGGTAGAGGGCGCTCAGAGTCTTTGCGTAATCGAGATGGGCTTCAGTCGTGCAGGCGACATGAACCTCCGTATCGGTGTGACGCGAAGCAATTTCCATGGCGATAGGCAATGAATGCAGGGTCTGATGCGGCTGCGCGATGTAAGGAAAAGCTATCTTCATCATGATCTAGGATCAGCCATCCGTCTGCTGCGTGGTAACGGAATGCGTCACCAGGAATGTGTTCACGTCCTTTGCCTCGTCTCTCTCAGTGTCACCCAATCGAACTATGTAGGGCGATCAACGCAATTGAGTAATCTCGAATCCTGGCGCCGTTTTTTGTGCTTTATCCTTGAAGATACAAGGGAGCGCGTCGGAAACGTGATGAATGGTGGGCTAAATTTTTTGCAATCGAATCCACTTCTGCAGTGTTCTACAATGATGACTGCCGCCACTTTCACGGAACATTCAGGCATTAATGTGGTCACGGCTCCGTGACACGCGCAGGCGATGCCTGAATTGGTCACTTCCAGTGCACGCCGACAACACACGATTTATGACACTTCTTTGCAGGCCTGATCCTGCTGAGTGAAAAAAGACATCCTTCTGT